>NZ_JBHVWY010000042.1:0-1179 GCF_042882005.1 Kribbella sp. NPDC058245 | reverse complement strand
GCCCAGGCCAGCCATGCTTTGAGGGCGTGTTTGCCGTCGTCGCCGCCGAGTTTGAAGACGTGGCGGAGGCCTTCTTTGAGGAGGTA
This sequence comes from Kribbella sp. NPDC058245, assembly GCF_042882005.1. Taxonomy (NCBI): domain Bacteria; kingdom Bacillati; phylum Actinomycetota; class Actinomycetes; order Propionibacteriales; family Kribbellaceae; genus Kribbella; species Kribbella sp. NPDC058245. The sequence goes on along the minus strand of NZ_JBHVWY010000042.1, from coordinate 1,093 downwards.
GGCGCGGTGCAGGCGGGGACTGGAGGTGGCGATCCAGGCGAGCTGGGCGGTCTGTTTGGTGGTGAGGTCTTCGGGGTTCTTCCACAGTGCCCAGCGGGACCGTGCGATGGTCTGGGCGTTCCCGCGGGAGGCGTGGTAGCGGTGCGCGACCAGGGAGCCGACCTGGTGGGTGCCGCCTGCTTGGCGTCGGGCGGTGTTCCAGGTCTCGCGGCGTACTTCGTCCAGACAGTCGGTGGCCCAGGACACGACATGGAACGGGTCCGCGCACAGCACCGCCTGCGGGGCCTTTTGACCGACCACGCCGGTGATCCAGCTGGCCCCATCGGCCGACACGTGCGTGAGTTCCTTAGCCCTGTCGGTGCCGAGGGTGTCGAAGAACCTGGTGACGGTGGCGGCGTCTCGGCCCGGGTCGGCCCAGACCAGGTTCCCCGAGTCGTGGTCGACCACCACGGTCAGGTACTTCTGGCCCTTGCGGTAGCTGACCTCGTCGATCCCGATCCGGACCAGGTCCGCGAGCCGGTCGGTGACCGCATCGACATCGGCACAGACCCGTTTCACGATCGCCCCGACCGTGCGCCAGGCGATCCGCATCAGCTGTGTGACCGCGGTCTTCGACGTCTGGGTCGCCAGCCACGCCACCTGGTCATCGAACATGCGGATATGTCCCGCGTCGTGCCGGGCCCACGGGACATGCCCGACCACCACCCCGTGGTCGGGGCAGGTCACCCGCACCGAATCGGCCTCCACAAACACCCGGACCGGGCCCAGATCCAGCCCCCGCCACCGGCGCCGCTCACCACGACCCTGGTCATACCCCGAACAGCGGCGCCGGCACCGCCCGCACCGGCCACGCTGCCGGGCCACCGGCCGCACCGACACGACCACGACCAGCTCATCCTCGTCGAACCAGACGTCCTCGATGACCGTCTGCTCGACCCCCAAAACCGCACGCCATAAGCTGTCGCCACGCACGCCGTTCTCCCGTCACCAGGTTAATGTTCCTAGACAGCTCAGAAACCTAGACAGGGAACGGCGTGCGCCATTCAAGGCGCGCTCAAACCACCCACACATGCATCAGGAGAGCCGGATATCC
>NZ_JBHVWY010000041.1:0-1312 GCF_042882005.1 Kribbella sp. NPDC058245 | reverse complement strand
GGCGGAATCCATCGGTGGAAGCAACGGGTTCATGCTGCTGCCGGGTTGGCGAGCAGGTCGGCCAGCGCTTGGGCTGGGGTTTTCAGTTGGAGTGTAGGGCGGGGGCGTTGGTTCAGCGTGGTGGCGATCTGGTTCAGGTCGGCGGCGGTGTGGGTGGACAGGTCGCTGCCCTTGGTGAGCCAGTGCCGCAGGAGCCGGTTGGTGTTCTCGTTGGTGCCGCGTTGCCAGGGGGCGTGTGGGTCGCAGAAGTAGACCGGCATGTTGAGGTCGAGCTGGATGTTTCGGTAGCCGGCCAGTTCACGGCCGCGGTCCCAGGTGAGGGATCGGCGCAGGTGGCCGGGCAGATTGCTCATCTGGGCGATCATGGCCTGCGCCACGGTGTCGGCATCGTGCTGGCCGGGTAGGTGAAGCAGGATCGTGAAGCGGGTGGTGCGCTCGACCAGGGTGCCGACTGCTGAGCGGTTACCGGCGCCGATGACCAGGTCACCTTCCCAGTGGCCGGGCACGGCACGGTCGGCGGCCTCGGCCGGTCGCTGGCTGATCCTGAACGCCTCACGGTAGGGGTCCCGGGTCTGGTGCCGGTCGCTGCCGCGGGGTTTGCGTGCCTGGCGGTGCAGACTCAACTGGCGGTGCAGGTCTTGACGCAACTGGCCGCGGGGCTGCACATACAACGCTTGGTAGATGGTCTCGTGGGACACACGAGCCATCTTCTCCTCGGCGCTGTCTGCGGGATGGTCGCGGCGCAGCACAGCCGCGATCAGGCCTGGAGACCAGCCGGCATCCATCCACTCCTCGATCTGCCGGCACAGCCCCGGGTCGGCGGCCAGCTTGAACTCTTTCGGCCGCCGTCTGCGTTCATGAGCCGCCCGGTGCGCCACCTGCGGCCAATACACCCCGTCCTGGCTGCGATTACGTGCCACCTCGCGCGAGATCACCGACTTGTCCCGCCCGATCGCCTCACCGATAACGCCATACGAAAGACCACGCCGCAACAGCGCCGCGATCACCGCCCGATCCTCACTACTCAACGGCCGGCGAGACCGCTGCCTATCAGCCCCACCAGGCACCACCTCTGGCGGACTGCCCGCCAACCCACCAGACCTGCCCCGCTGCATCGAAGACTCCACAAGCCCCGATGCTCGCCACCACAACAGCCCCGTGCCCCACGACACGCCCACCGCCAACGAGGCCGACTGCAACGACGACCCACCACACACCAACCCCAAAAACCTCTCCCGCACCTCATACCCACGCGCAACCGGCATCGGACAACACCTTCCTTCAGGCGTTGCTTCGACCGATGGACTCCGCC
>NZ_JBHVWY010000040.1:0-1352 GCF_042882005.1 Kribbella sp. NPDC058245 | reverse complement strand
GGGCCCTGACCCTGTTTCTTGGACACGCTGATTCCAGCATGGGCTGGAGAAGCGAGATGATTGCGAACTATGGCCCGCAAGAATTACTCCGAGGAGTTCTGTCGGCAGGCTGTCGACTTGTACGAGTCCACCCCGGGCGCGTCGCTGAAGAGCATCGCGGCTGATCTGGGGATCGAACGGGCCACCCTGAGGCGCTGGGTCGACCTGTACGGGACGGGCAAGAAGACCGCCGCGGACGGCACGACAGCTACTCGTCACGTGAGCAGCCCGGACAGCGGCTCACCCCCTGAGACCCCTGAACAGAAGATCGCCCGTCTCGAGGCCGAGAACGCCGCGTTACGCGCGGACAAGACCAAGCTCACCACCGAGCGGGAGATCCTTCGCCAGGCGGCCAAGTATTTCGCCGGGGAGACGAACTGGTGAGTCGCTTCCAGTTCGTCGCCGACCAATCCACCACCTACCCGGTGAAGCGGCTGTGCGAGCTCGTCGAGATCGAGCGATCGTCGTACTACGCCTGGGTCAAAGCCGCCCCGGCCCGACAGGCCCGGGCCGCCGCCGACGCGGCGCTGGCCGACCGGATCCGGAAGGTCCACACCGGCGACAACACGTGCGGTGCACCGCGGATCACCGCCGAACTCAACGACGGTGCCCCTGCCGATCAGCGAGTGAACCACAAACGGGTAGCGCGGGTCATGCGCGTCAACGGCATCGCCGGCTACCGGCGACGGCGCAAAGTCCGCACCACGATCCCCGAACCCACCGACCAGAAAGTGCCCGACCTGCTCAACCGCGACTTCACCGCCCCGGCCCCGAACCAGCGCTACGTCGGAGACATCACCTACCTGCCACTGGCCGACGGCAACAACCTCTACCTGGCCACCGTGATCGACTGCTACTCACGCCGCCTGGCCGGCTGGGCCATCGCGAACCACATGCGCACCGAACTCGTCACCGACGCCCTGAAAGCAGCCCAAGCCACCCGCGGCACCCTGACCGGCGCGATCTTCCACTCCGACCACGGATCGGTCTACACCTCCAAGGACTACGCCCGCCTGTGCACCGAACTCGGCGTGACCCAGTCCATGGGCGCGGTCGGCACGAGCGCCGACAACAGCCTCGCCGAATCATTCAACGCCACCCTCAAAAGAGAAATTCTCCAAGACGACAAGACCTGGCCCGACGAAACCACCTGCCGCCGCCAGACCTTCCGATGGCTGGTCCGCTACAACACCCACCGCCGACACTCCTGGTGCCACTACCAGTCCCCAACCACCTACGAAACCAGCACCGCCACTACGCTCCCATCAGCGGCGTAATCCACCACCCGTGTCCACGAACCGGGGGCAAGGCCC
>NZ_JBHVWY010000039.1:867-1390 GCF_042882005.1 Kribbella sp. NPDC058245 | reverse complement strand
GGCGCGGGCGATGGCGACGCGCTGCTGCTCACCACCGGAGAGCTCACCGGGCATCCGCTCCTCCTTGCCGCCGAGGCCGACGAGGTCGAGGACCTGCGGCACGGCCTTGCGGATCTCGCCGCGCGGCTTGCCGATGACCTCCTGGGCGAAGGCCACGTTCTGGGCCACGGTCTTGTTGGGCAGCAGGCGGAAGTCCTGGAAGACGGTCCCCAGCTGGCGCTCCGGTTTCCAAGGCTCCTACCTATCCTGTACAAGCTGTACCAACATTCAATATCAGGCTGCAGTAAAGCTCCACGGGGTCTTTCCGTCCTGTCGCGGGTAACCTGCATCTTCACAGGTACTATAATTTCACCGAGTCTCTCGTTGAGACAGTGCCCAGATCGTTGCGCCTTTCGTGCGGGTCGGAACTTACCCGACAAGGAATTTCGCTACCTTAGGACCGTTATAGTTACGGCCGCCGTTTACTGGGGCTTCAATTCGCACCTTCGCATACGCTAAGCGCTCCTCTTAACCTTCCAGCACC
>NZ_JBHVWY010000038.1:0-1622 GCF_042882005.1 Kribbella sp. NPDC058245 | reverse complement strand
GGAGCATGTGGCTTAATTCGACGCAACGCGAAGAACCTTACCAAGGCTTGACATATACCGGAAAGCATCAGAGATGGTGCCCCCCTTGTGGTCGGTGTACAGGTGGTGCATGGCTGTCGTCAGCTCGTGTCGTGAGATGTTGGGTTAAGTCCCGCAACGAGCGCAACCCTTGTCCCGTGTTGCCAGCAGGCCCTTGTGGTGCTGGGGACTCACGGGAGACCGCCGGGGTCAACTCGGAGGAAGGTGGGGACGACGTCAAGTCATCATGCCCCTTATGTCTTGGGCTGCACACGTGCTACAATGGCCGGTACAATGAGCTGCGATGCCGCGAGGCGGAGCGAATCTCAAAAAGCCGGTCTCAGTTCGGATTGGAGTCTGCAACTCGACTCCATGAAGCTGGAATTGCTAGTAATCGCGGATCAGCATGCCGCGGTGAATACGTTCCCGGGCCTTGTACACACCGCCCGTCACGTCACGAAAGTCGGTAACACCCGAAGCCGGTGGCCCAACCCCTTGTGGGAGGGAGCTGTCGAAGGTGGGACTGGCGATTGGGACGAAGTCGTAACAAGGTAGCCGTACCGGAAGGTGCGGCTGGATCACCTCCTTTCTAAGGAGCATCTAAGTCCCTTTCGGGGGATTCAGAGCCACTACGTCGGCAAATGTTCGACGGTGGTTGCTCATGGGTGGAACGTTGACTATTCGGCACGGTCCAGGATGGACCAGGCGCTAGTACTGCCCCTTCGGGGCGTGGAACGTTGATCTGGGCAACTGACTGTGTCGGGCACGCTGTTGGGTGTCTGAGGGTACGGCCGTGTGGTCGCCTTCAGTGCCGGCCCCAGTGCACTCGAGCCGTTTGGCTTGGGGTGATGGGTGGTTGGTCGTTGTTTGAGAACTGCACAGTGGACGCGAGCATCTGTGGCCAAGTTTTTAAGGGCGCACGGTGGATGCCTTGGCACCAGGAACCGATGAAGGACGTGGGAGGCCACGATAGGCCCCGGGGAGCTGTCAACCAAGCTTTGATCCGGGGGTTTCCGAATGGGGAAACCCGGCAGTCGTCATGGGCTGTCACCCGCTGCTGAACACATAGGCAGTGTGGAGGGAACGAGGGGAAGTGAAACATCTCAGTACCCTCAGGAAGAGAAAACAACCGTGATTCCGGGAGTAGTGGCGAGCGAAACCGGATGAGGCCAAACCGTATGCGTGTGATACCCGGCAGGGGTTGCGCATGCGGGGTTGTGGGATCTCTCTTTCACAGTCTGCCGGCTGTGAGACGAGTCAGAAACCGTTGATGTAGGCGAAGGACATGCGAAAGGTCCGGCGTAGAGGGTAAGACCCCCGTAGTCGAAACATCAGCGGCTCGTTTGAGAGACACCCAAGTAGCACGGGGCCCGAGAAATCCCGTGTGAATCTGGCGGGACCACCCGCTAAGCCTAAATATTCCCTGGTGACCGATAGCGGATAGTACCGTGAGGGAATGGTGAAAAGTACCGCGGGAGCGGAGTGAAATAGTACCTGAAACCGTGTGCCTACAAGCCGTGGGAGCGTCGCGCATCGAGCGTGCTCGGTGGGGCGTGGGTGCGTGCCTTTTGAGGGGTGAGGATGTGGGTGAGCGGTGGGTGGAG
>NZ_JBHVWY010000037.1:0-1680 GCF_042882005.1 Kribbella sp. NPDC058245 | reverse complement strand
CTAGCCTCGATGTTTCGTCTGTTCGGTTGATGAGTGGTGCGGCGTTGTCGCGGGTGGTTGGTGTTGTTGGGCCGTGGTGGGTCGCCGGCGCTGTGTTGGCCGGTTGTCCTTGGTCCTTGGTCGTGGGTGCGGGGTGGGTGTGTTCAGGTGGTTCGCAGGCTGGTCCAGCCGGTGTCGATGAGGTGGTTCCAGGGCCAGTCGTGTGGGAGCCGGAGTCGTTTTCGTCGTGCGGTGTGGATGATTCGTCCGGCGACGCTCAGGAGCCGGAATCGGAGTCGTTTGGGTTCCCAGCGGCGGGCGGGTTCGTGTTCTTCGAAGGCCAGGGTCTGGGTCCAGGCGAGCAGGTCGGCGGCCAGTGCGACGATCTCGACCCAGATCCGGTTCTGGTTGTAGCCGTGGAAGGGCAGGTTGCGCAGGCCGGTGTCTTTCAGGCAGCGGATGCGGTCTTCGCAGCGGGCGCGTTGGCGGTGGCGGACCTCGAGCGTGGCCAGGGTCCAGCCCGGGCCTTTGGTGTTCGTGGCGAAGCAGGTGATCCGCCATCCGTTGTGGTCGGTCAGCCTCAGTTGGGCTCCGGGGTGTGGGCGTTCGCGCCGGGCGATGACCCGCATCCCGTGGGGCCAGTTCTTCGGTCCTGGACGTGAGGCCCGGTTCTGGGTGACCGGGGCGGGCATCCAGGCGGTGAGTTCAGCGACCTGTGCACCTTCGCGGGGTTCGCCATCGCCATCGAGTGCGGCGCGCCAGGCCTGTTCCGGGATGGTCTCGATCGCTGCTTTGACGGTGTCTTGGGCCTGGAATCCGATGGAGTAGTCCAGACCCAGATCGGTGATCTTGTGCAAGAACACCTTCGAGCAGGCCCCGGTATCGGCACGGACCAGTACCTGGCCGCGCTCATGCGCGGGGAGCTGGACGAGCGCGTTGTCGAGAGCGGTGAGATGGTCGGCGCTGTTCCAGGGCGAGGCGTTGCCGGGTCGCAGATCGATTCCGAGGGTCTCACCGGTGCCGTGCTCGCCGTGGTCGACGAACGTGCACATCGGAGCGAACCCGAACCCTTTCTTGAAGGTCGGTTCAGCGTGTTCCTTGTCCGAGTGAGCCGTCACCAGCGTGGCGTCGATATCCACGATCACCTGACCACCACCATCCCGGGTCCCCGGTGTTCCCGGCAACGGGCGACGGCGCGCCCACACCGCCGCCCTCGCGCTGGCCCGCGCCGCCCGGATCGCAGCCACGGCCTCGTCGACATCACCGGCCAGCAACGCGAACAGCCGTGACACCGTCGGGTCCGATGCCACCGCCCCGAACAACGTTGGCTGAGCCCGGACAGCGGCCAGGTCCGCGAGGCAGTCGCCACCCAGCGCGACCGCGGTCGCGACATCAAGCAACACCTTGCCCGGGTCATGCACCGCCCGGCCCGGCCGCCACGGCGAGAGCGCCGCCGACAGGCCACGACCCAGGCCACAGACCCCGATCACCTCCCGCAGCAACAACCCACCCGACGACGAAACCAGCGACTCGCGGACAGAATCCAGAACCACACTCGGGACCGGGCTACGCTTCACCTACGGAGTGCCTCTCTACGCGACGGATCTTGACCTTCGACAAGCCAAGAATCCCGCGCCAGACAGGCACTTCCGTGCGTTACACGCCGAACCCAACCCCACCGACATGAAATCCCGAGGCTAG
>NZ_JBHVWY010000036.1:0-3848 GCF_042882005.1 Kribbella sp. NPDC058245 | reverse complement strand
GACCAGCTCGGCACCGCCGGGCGGGTCCTCGTGTCAGCCGGTCTGGTACTGATGGTTGGCGCGCTGCTGTGCGCGGTCGCGGTGGTCCTGCCGATCCTGCGGGCCCGTCACACCAAGCACGGCGCGGGCAGCGTCCTGTACTTCGGCACCGTCCGGCACTACACCCCCGACGAACTGGCCGACCGCCTGGCCGGTGAGGACACCGTCCGGGAGATCTGCGCGCAGTCAGTGATCTTGAGCCGGTTGAGCTGGCGCAAGCACCGCCTGTTGCAGGCCTCGATGCTCGCCACGATCGCCGGTTCCGCCGTCACCGGTCTGACGCTGCTGCTGACCGGCGGTGCGCTGTGAACCGCCACCCGATGACGCTTCCGCAGCGCTGGGCCGACGAGCTCGGCATGGACAGCACCGCCGCCGTGACGACCGAGCTGCGGGAGCGCTTCGAGCACCTGTCGCGGTTCGTGCTGGCCGACGATATGCCGCGCGCCGGTGAGGTGTCGGCTGAGGCTGCGACCGCCTATGGCGACTTCTGCATCCTGGTCGGCTTCCTGGCCGACGCCCACGCCGTTCTGACCCGGAAGGAGACGCACCGATGAGCACGCCGCTGCGTACGACGTACCCGGCCCCGGTCGAGGACCTGATCCCAGCCGCCCGCCGCCTCGCTGCCGACCTGGGTGAGATCCCGTCACAGAACCGGCTCATGAAGCACCTGCGGGTTGGCAAGGACAAGGCCAAGGCCGTTCACACCGCACTGACCGCTGAGCAGACCCAGACCCACGCTGAGACGCACCTTCACTCGGTGCCGGACCCGGACGAGACCAGCGCCACCACCGAGGTAGCCGAGACGCCCGCTGAGACGCCCGTGGAGGAGTTTCCGCAGGTCAGCGAGCCTGTAGACCCGGTCTCGCCGGTTCGCTCGGGCTGGCGCAAGTGGGCCCCGCGGTTCCTGCAGCGCGGGGGCATCTCGTTGGCCGATGAGCCGACTACGGAGACCGCTCCGGAGACCGAGACCGACGCGCGTCCGATTCGGTCGTGGCCGGTGCTGCTGCTGGCACTGCCCGCGTTCGTCGCGGTCTGGTCCGGCTGGGTCGGACTCGGCGAGCTGACCGGCTTCGGAGTCGTTCACCCGCTGCCCGGTATCGCGGACGGCTTCACGATCAACTCCGCGATCACGCTCCCGATCGGTGTCGAGACCTACGCCGCGTTCGCGCTGCGGGTGTGGCTGTCCGGCCGCGTCCCGGCCCGCGCCCGGAAGTTCGCCAAGCGCACCGCACTGTCCGCGCTGGCCCTGGGCGCGCTCGGGCAAGTCGCCTATCACCTGCTGGAGGCCCAGGGCGTCACGTCGGCCCCGTGGCCGATCACCACTGCCGTTGCCTGCCTGCCCGTTGCCGTGCTCGGCATGGGCGCGGCGCTGGCCCACCTGATCAACACCCGCGAGAACGGGAGCAACTGACATGACCGAGCCTGCTGAGAACCTGCCCGACCCGATCGACCTGGACGCCCACCGCGCCCGCCGCGACGACGACACCCGCACCCCTGAGGATTTGGCCGGCGCGCTGGTCCCGCTGTCGCCGGGCGAGGTCGAGTCGATGGACACCGCCTACGAGATCGCGCTGGACGACACCGACGACGACCCGGCCACGGGCAAGGTCATGGTGCCCGTGGACACTCCCGGCCTGCCGGTCCCGGTCGCGGACGGCGTGCGGCTGCCGATCATCCCGACCCACCTGCGCCCCGAGAACCTGAAGGCGACCACGACTCGGGCGCTGGCTCGTGCTGGGCATGTGACGGCCTTCCACGCGGTCCGTTCGCCTTGGTACGCAACGAAGTTCGGCTGGTTCGCCTCGCGCGGCCTGACCCGGCTCGTGGGTAAGCAGATGCGGTGGTGGTGGGTGCCGAACTCGGTAGCCCTTGAGCAGAAGGCAGCCGACGCGGGCGAGCTGAAGGAGTGGGAGAAGATCCACCGCCAGCTCAAGGCCACCCGCATGTGGCGCGGCGGAGTCCTCGCCCTGCAGAACCTCGGTCTGCTGATCGCAGCGCCGGTGCTGTGGAACGCGGCCCCGGCCGCCGGTCTCATCGCCGGAGCGGTCGCGGCGGTAGCTGGGTTGGCGCACTACGGCCGCCCCGCCGGTCAGACGCTGGTCGGTACTGCCGTGGTCGCGCCCCGGTTCCGCAAGCTCAACTCCGACATCGTCCTCCGCGCCTACTACGCCGCCGGACTCGGCAAGCTGGACAAGGCGGACCAGGAGGTGCGCTTCGGTTCCCCGATGTCCCGCGATGCCCGCAATACCGGTTCTCAGGTCGTGGTCGATCTCCCGTACGGCAAGGGCTGGTCGGACGTGGCTGGGGCCCGCGAGAAGATCGCGTCTGGCCTTGATGTGCACGTGAATCAGGTGTTCCTGACCCCGGACAAGACCAGCTCCCGGCGGCACACGCTGTTCGTCGCCGACCGCGACCCGCTCGCCGTACCGGTGGGCCGCACGGATCTGCTGGACTGCAAGCCCCGCAGCATCTGGGACCCGGTCAAGCTGGGCAAGGACGAGCGAGACGCACTGGTGACCCTGTCGCTGATGTGGAACTCGCTGCTGGTCGGCGCGCAGCCCCGCAAGGGCAAGACGTTCCTGGCCCGGCTCGTGGCCCTGCACGCGGCATCGGATCCGTACGTGAAGCTGGTCATTGCCGACGGCAAGAACTCGCCTGACTGGCTGGCGTTCAAGAAGGTTGCCCACCGCACCATTTTCGGCACCCACCCGAACCCCAACGACAACAACCCGATCGAGCGCATGCAAGCCGTGCTGGACGAGGTCTTGGAGCACATCGACCGCGTCAACAGCATCCTCACGAGCCTGCCCGTCACGATGTGCCCAGACGGCAAGCTCACCAAGGAACTCGCCCGCGACCCGCGCTATCCCGACCTGCGCGTGATGGTCATGATCATGGAGGAGTTCCAGGTGTACTTCGAGACCGAAGACCAGGCCGTGAACAAGGAAATCGCGGCCAAGCTGTCCCGCATTCAGGCGGTCGGCCCGTCGGCCGGAGTCATCATCGAGTCCAGCTCGCAGAAGCCGTCAGGTGTCGGCGCGGGCGACGTCGGCCGGTTGTTCAACCGCTACCGCGACAACCACTCGCTACGGATGGCGCTCAAGTGCGGCAACCGGATCGTGTCCGAGGCCATCTTGGGCGGCGACGCCTACGCCGAAGGCTTCGACGCCTCTGCCCTGCCTGTCGGCGACGAGTACCGCGGCGTCGGCTACCTCTACGGGGCCAGCGACCACACCCCGACGGTGCGCACGTTCCTGGCCGACGCGACCGACGCGGACAAGATCCTGACCGCCTGCCGCAAGCACCGCGAGGCCCTCGGCACCCTCACCGGCGAGGCAGCGGGCGAGGAGCTGGAGCGCGCCAGCCGCGACGTGCTGGCCGACCTGCTGACCGTGATGGGCCCCGACGGCAAGGCGCACTGGGACACCCTCGCCGGGCGGCTGGCGTCCCAGATGCCCGAGCAGTACGACGGCACCACCCCCGACGCCATCAGTGCGCAGGCCCGCGCGCTCGGTGTCCCGTCGGTGAACGTGAAGCGTGACGGCGTGGTCCGCAAGGGCGTCAGCGCCGACGACATCCGCGCCGCGATGGCCCGCCGGGACGGCTCCGGCACCTAAGCCGCGGAGCAACACAGAGTAACCAACTGAACTGAGGGTGCGGGGCGGTCTAGGTAGCGCGCTCGACGCTACCGGTAGCGGCAACGCTACCCGCCCCGCTACCCCGCAACCCGTATCTGACCAGGCCGTTCTTTCCCGCGTAGCGGGTAGCGGCCACGGCTCCTCACGCCCAAAAACAGCCCGTTGGAGGCT
>NZ_JBHVWY010000035.1:3124-5061 GCF_042882005.1 Kribbella sp. NPDC058245 | reverse complement strand
AACCGGGGGTCCTGTTCATATTCTGTGAACCGTACAGTGAACGCGAACATCGTTACATAGCGCAGTCTAGGATTGCCGCTCACCACAAGGGTGAGTAAGTGACAAGCCCTCGGCCTATTAGTACCAGTCAGCTACACACTTTACAGTGCTTCCACTTCTGGCCTATCAACCCAGTGGTCTACTGGGGGCCTTACCCGGTTAACCCGGTGGGAGACCTCATCTTGAAGCGTGCTTCCCGCTTAGATGCTTTCAGCGGTTATCACTCCCGAACGTAGCCAACCAGCCGTGCTCCTGGCGGAACAACTGGCACACCAGAGGTTCGTCCACCCCGGTCCTCTCGTACTAGGGGCAGCCCTTCTCAAGTCTCCTGCGCGCGCAGCGGATAGGGACCGAACTGTCTCACGACGTTCTAAACCCAGCTCGCGTGCCGCTTTAATGGGCGAACAGCCCAACCCTTGGGACCTACTCCAGCCCCAGGATGCGACGAGCCGACATCGAGGTGCCAAACCATCCCGTCGATATGGACTCTTGGGGAAGATCAGCCTGTTATCCCCGGGGTACCTTTTATCCGTTGAGCGACGGTGCTCCCACATGCCACCGCCGGATCACTAGTTCCGACTTTCGTCCCTGCTCGACATGTCTGTCTCACAGTCAAGCTCCCTTGTGCACTTACACTCGACACCTGATTGCCAACCAGGCTGAGGGAACCTTTGAGCGCCTCCGTTACCTTTTAGGAGGCGACCGCCCCAGTCAAACTACCCACCAGGCACTGTCCCTGATCCGGATAACGGACCAAAGTTAGACAGCCAGAACAACCAGAGTGGTATTTCAACGATGACTCCACCCGAACTGGCGTCCGAGTTTCACAGTCTCCCACCTATCCTACACAAGTTGTACCGACCACCAATACCAAGTTGTAGTAAAGGTCCCGGGGTCTTTCCGTCCTGCTGCGCGTAACGAGCATCTTTACTCGTAATGCAATTTCGCCGAGTCCACGGTTGAGACAGCGCCCAAGTCGTTACGCCATTCGTGCAGGTCGGAACTTACCCGACAAGGAATTTCGCTACCTTAGGATGGTTATAGTTACCACCGCCGTTTACTGGCGCTTAAGTTCAAAGCTTCGCCGGCCTAAGCCAGCTAACCTGTCCCCTTAACGTTCCAGCACCGGGCAGGCGTCAGTCCGTATACATCGAATTACTTCTTCGCACGGACCTGTGTTTTTAGTAAACAGTCGCTTGGGCCTGGTCTCTGCGGCCATCAACGCTTCCACCCGAGAAGGATGTAACGTATCCGGCCCCCCTTCTCCCGAAGTTACGGGGGCATTTTGCCGAGTTCCTTAACCATGGTTCACTCGATCGCCTTGGTATTCTCTACCTGATCACCTGTGTCGGTTTGGGGTACGGGCGGCTCTAACACTCACTACGAAGTTTTTCTCGGCAGCATGGGATCATCCACTTCCCCTAAACGGGTCCGCCTCGGCTCTCAGGCTTATATGAGACACGGATTTGCCTATGCCTCGCCCTACCACCTTGCCCGCGGATCAGCTTACGCCTACCATCGCCGCGGTTGGACTACCCTCCTGCGTCACTCCTCAGTGCACCTAATACCAACTCGGGTCGTCAGCTCCACCACTCAACCCGAAGGTCTCACGGCTTTGATGACTTAGCATTATCGGGTTCGGTCTTGTCGTGTTAATGCCGGTACGGGAATATCAACCCGTTGTCCATCGACTACGCCTGTCGGCCTCGCCTTAGGTCCCGACTTACCCAGGGCAGATTAGCTTGACCCTGGAACCCTTGATCATCCGGCGGACGGGTTTCTCACCCGTCATTCGCTACTCATGCCTGCATTCTCACTCGTGCAGCATCCACAACTCCATCACTAGGCTGCTTCACACGCTGCACGACGCTCCCCTACCCATCCACACACCTGGACGT
>NZ_JBHVWY010000035.1:1754-3029 GCF_042882005.1 Kribbella sp. NPDC058245 | reverse complement strand
TAGTGTAAATGCCACAGCTTCGGCGGATTGCTTGAGCCCCGCTACATTGTCGGCGCGGAATCACTTGACCAGTGAGCTATTACGCACTCTTTCAAGGGTGGCTGCTTCTAAGCCAACCTCCTGGTTGTCTGGGCAACTCCACATCCTTTTCCACTTAGCAATCGCTTAGGGGCCTTAGCTGGTGATCTGGGCTGTTTCCCTCTCGACTACGGAGCTTATCCCCCGCAGTCTCACTGCCGCGCTCTCACTTACCGGCATTCGGAGTTTGGCTGATTTCGGTAAGCCGGTAAGCCCCCTAGACCATCCAGTGCTCTACCTCCGGTAAGAAACACGCGACGCTGCACCTATATGCATTTCGGGGAGAACCAGCTATCACGGAGTTTGATTGGCCTTTCACCCCTATCCACAGGTCATCCCCCAGGTTTTCAACCCTGGTGGGTTCGGTCCTCCACGCGGTCTTACCCGCGCTTCAACCTGCCCATGGATAGATCACTCCGCTTCGGGTCTAGAGCATGCGACTAAAGCGCCCTATTCAGACTCGCTTTCGCTACGGCTACCCCACACGGGTTAACCTCGCCACACACCACTAACTCGCAGGCTCATTCTTCAAAAGGCACGCCGTCACACCATCACAAGGATGACGCTCCGACGGATTGTAGGCAATCGGTTTCAGGTACTATTTCACTCCCCTCCCGGGGTACTTTTCATCTTTCCCTCACGGTACTAGTCCGCTATCGGTCACCAAGAAGTATTTAGGCTTAGCGGGTGGTCCCGCCAGATTCACACGGGATTTCAAGAGTCCCGTGCTACTTGGGAAAACACTCGGAAGTCACTGTCTTACGCCTACAGGGCTATAACCCACTACGGCTCAACATTCCAGAAGATTCGACTTCAACAGTGATTTATAACTCCCTGACCTCACGGCATTGAGATCGGAATGCTCCCACAACCCCACATGCGCAACACACGCCGGCTATCACACGCACATGGTTTAGCCTCATCCGCTTTCGCTCGCCACTACTCACGGAATCACTATTGTTTTCTCTTCCTGCGGGTACTGAGATGTTTCACTTCCCCGCGTTCCCTCCAGAACCCTATGTGTTCAGGAACTGGTAACTGGCTTTAGAATGCCAGCTGGGTTTCCCCATTCGGACACCCCCGGATCACAGCTCGGTTGCCAACTCCCCGGGGCTTATCGCAGGCTCCAACGTCCTTCATCGGCTCTTGGTGCCAAGACATCCACCGATTGCCCTTAGTAGCTTGTCACAACAACAA
>NZ_JBHVWY010000035.1:0-1655 GCF_042882005.1 Kribbella sp. NPDC058245 | reverse complement strand
GCCTAATGGTCAATGTTCCACATTCCGAAGCACCGTCGCCTTGAGACATTCGCCCAAGAAACGACGTTGAGACGACCACCCTTACGGGTTGATCGCCGAATGCTCCTTAGAAAGGAGGTGATCCAGCCGCACCTTCCGGTACGGCTACCTTGTTACGACTTCGTCCTAATCGCCAGCCCCACCTTCGACGGCTCCCTCCACAAGGGTTAGGCCACCGGCTTCGGGTGTTGCCGACTTTCATGACGTGACGGGCGGTGTGTACAAGGCCCGGGAACGTATTCACCGCAGCGTTGCTGATCTGCGATTACTAGCGACTCCGACTTCATGGGGTCGAGTTGCAGACCCCAATCCGAACTGAGACCGGCTTTTTGGGATTCGCTCCACCTTACGGTTTCGCAGCCCTTTGTACCGGCCATTGTAGCATGCGTGAAGCCCTGGACATAAGGGGCATGATGACTTGACGTCATCCCCACCTTCCTCCGAGTTGACCCCGGCAGTCTCCTATGAGTCCCCACCATAACGTGCTGGCAACATAGGACGAGGGTTGCGCTCGTTGCGGGACTTAACCCAACATCTCACGACACGAGCTGACGACAGCCATGCACCACCTGTATAGGACCCTTACGGACCCCCCATCTCTGGAGGATTTCCCTATATGTCAAACCCAGGTAAGGTTCTTCGCGTTGCATCGAATTAATCCGCATGCTCCGCCGCTTGTGCGGGCCCCCGTCAATTCCTTTGAGTTTTAGCCTTGCGGCCGTACTCCCCAGGCGGGGCGCTTAATGCGTTAGCTGCGGCACGGAGGACGTGGAATGTCCCCCACACCTAGCGCCCAACGTTTACGGCGTGGACTACCAGGGTATCTAATCCTGTTCGCTACCCACGCTTTCGCTCCTCAGCGTCAGGTAAGGCCCAGAGAGCCGCCTTCGCCACCGGTGTTCTTCCTGATATCTGCGCATTCCACCGCTACACCAGGAGTTCCGCTCTCCCCTGCCTACCTCTAGTCTGCCCGTATCGGAAGCAGGCTCGGAGTTAAGCTCCGAGTTTTCACTCCCGACGTGACGAACCGCCTACGAGCCCTTTACGCCCAATAATTCCGGACAACGCTCGGACCCTACGTATTACCGCGGCTGCTGGCACGTAGTTGGCCGGTCCTTCTTCTGCAGGTACCGTCACTTTCGCTTCGTCCCTGCTGAAAGAGGTTTACAACCCGAAGGCCGTCATCCCTCACGCGGCGTTGCTGCGTCAGACTTTCGTCCATTGCGCAATATTCCCCACTGCTGCCTCCCGTAGGAGTCTGGGCCGTGTCTCAGTCCCAGTGTGGCCGGTCGCCCTCTCAGGCCGGCTACCCGTCGACGCCTTGGTAGGCCATTACCCCACCAACAAGCTGATAGGCCGCGAGCCCATCCCCAACCGCCAGAACTTTCAACCTTCCACCATGAAGCAGAAGATGATATCCGGTATTAGACCCCGTTTCCGAGGCTTATCCCGAAGTTGAGGGTAGGTTGCTCACGTGTTACTCACCCGTTCGCCGCTCGTGTACCCCCGAAGGGGCCTTACCGCTCGACTTGCATGTGTTAAGCACGCCGCCAGCGTTCGTCCTGAGCCAGGATCAAACTCTCCGTTGAAAAATATAGACAACCGAAACCCCACAA
>NZ_JBHVWY010000034.1:0-22588 GCF_042882005.1 Kribbella sp. NPDC058245 | reverse complement strand
CACCCAAAGGACGAGGGTTGACAAAGGCTCTCATCCGGCGGGCGACAACGGCGTCGGGGGGCGCGGGTGCATCGGGGAGGGCGGGCGGGGGTTTGCGGGGAGTTACTGCCTCTCAGCGGCAGTAACTCCACGCAAAGCGGAGGCTAGTGCCAGGAGGCGGTGTCTCGGGTGACTTTGGCGGTGCGGGCTGAGGTTAGGCAGTCGGCCAGGGTGCCGAAGGTTACTTGGACGCCTAGGTTGACGGGGGCGTACCAGGCCCATTTGGCGGAGTTGGTCATCACGTGGCGGGTTTGGGGGCGGAGGACGGACGTCACGTAGGTGCAGGTGTCGACGAGGACGCGGATGCCGGCCGACTCCAGGTCCGTGAGCCATCCGTTGCTCTCGGCAACCTTTGCGGTGGCGCGGTTGGTGGACGCCCAGACCTCGACGTTCGGCGACATCGCTTCGCCGGCGCGCACGAGAGCCGCCAGCTCCTCGAATTCGCGGACCGACAAGTGCGGCGTACCGATGCTGACCGCATCCAACCGCCCCGCCCCCGGGCTCGACAGTTCATCGCGAGCGGCACTCAGCATCGCCGGGGTGATGCGGTGGACCGTCTCCACGGCATCACCTTGGTGAGCGGCTTCGGGCGTCGTACCGGCGACGTGGAAGAGGCCGATGCCGCCGCGGGAGGCGGCTGCGGCGCCGAAGGCCTTCAGGTGGTCCTCGGGGACCCTCTCGTCCCAGCCGGTCAGGAGGGGGACGCGGTCGGAGGCGAGTTTGCCGGTGAGGTGACCGAGGGCGGCCCAGGCCGCGTCCATCCGGAGGGTGTGGGCCGGCAGCGGGCTGAGGTCGAGCTCGACCCGGGCGCGACGGGTCTCGTCGAGATGCAAGCCCGCGTACGGCGCTCGCCCGGTCAGCCCGGCGCAGATGTCGACGAAATCGCCGTACCGGTCGGTGCGGGCGCCGAGGACCGAGTTCGCGAAAGCGATCGCGTTGGACTCGGCCCAGGCGATGTGTTCGCCGAAGGTAGGGCGTTGGGCGTCCTGGTACGGCGCGCAGGTCCAGGTCGGTGAGGCGCCGAGGGCGGTGTACGCGTCCATCAACCGCCGGGCATCCTGGCGTTCGGACCCGGCCAGCCGGACCAGGCCCGGGTGCAGGAGGTCGAGGGAGCCGACGTTCAGACTCGTCGGTACGACGACGCGCCCGCCGAGCTCGACGAGTCGCTCGGCGAAATCGAGTCCGGCCTGACCGTGGTGGAGGCAGCCGTCGACGTGCGCTGAGGTGATCGGCACCAGGGACCGGGCGCCGAGTGTGCGGGCCAGTCCGGTGATCAGCCGCATCGCCAGCGCCACCGCAGGACCGGCCGCACCGTCGAGGAGCTCGCGCTCCGCCGCGGTCAACGCCACGTCCGCCATCCGACCTCCCGCGGCCTCATGCTACCGGTCCGTCAGAGCGCCGATTTTCGGCCGTCAAACGGCCTTGAGTGTCATCGTTGTCAGGGCCAGTCAAGGTCTCGCCCGAGCGTCTTTCTGCAGGTTCGGCGCGGATTCATCCCGATCACCCCTCGCCGATCGGGCCGACTACAGATAACGTTGTCTCTCGACCTTGACCGCCCCCGACGGAGCCCGACACGTGACCGAGCAGAACCCTGAGCACCGCGCGCCTGAGCCTTCCGTGCGCGAGCAGTTCTTCCCTGCCCGGCCGACATCCCCCACCCCGCACCGGGTCCGCGCTGCTGCGTTCCCGGGCGAGACAACGGCTCGGTACGGCGGATCGGCGGCGAGGTGGACCTGGGGACCGGCTCGGGCTGACGGAGTGGGCGCGGATCGGCTAATGGCGGGGGGACGATGAGCGGCGACACAGTGAGCACGGTTCTCGGGATCGACATCGGCGGCACGAAGATGGCCGCCGCTCTCGTGTCCGCGGACGGAACGATCGTCGTCGGCGACCGGATCGCGACGCCGGCGGGCGATGCCGACCAGGTGTTCGCGGCGCT
Organism: Kribbella sp. NPDC058245; assembly: GCF_042882005.1. Lineage (NCBI taxonomy): Bacteria > Bacillati > Actinomycetota > Actinomycetes > Propionibacteriales > Kribbellaceae > Kribbella > Kribbella sp. NPDC058245. The sequence continues at coordinate 20,610 of NZ_JBHVWY010000034.1, read as the reverse complement.
CGGCGAACTGGTCGGCCGGGTGCTCGGCAATGCCGCTCCACTGGCGGTCGGGATCGGCTCAGCCGGTCCACTCAACGCCAAGCACGGACTGGTGTCGCCGGTGAACATCACCGGCTGGCGGAACTTCCCGCTCGTCGATCGGGTGCGCGCGCTGGTCGACGTACCGGTGACGCTTGGAGTGGATGGGCATTGCTTCGCACTGGGTGAGTTCTGGACCGGCGCCGGGCGGGACGCGCAGACGCTGCTGGGCATCGTGGTGTCGACCGGTGTCGGCGGTGGGCTGGTCGTCGACGGCCGGCCGCTCCTGGGCCAATCGGGGAACGCCGCCCACATCGGGCATGTGGTTGTCGATCTGAACGGCGAGGCGTGCGCCTGCGGTTCGTACGGGTGCGTCGAGACCTACGCGAGCGGGCCGCGGATGGTGGCTCGGGCCCAACGCCGGGGTTGGCGGGTCGGCGAGAGCGTGGACGCCGCCGTACTGGCTGCTGATGCGGCCGCCGGGGACGAGCTCGCGCTCGCGGCCTTCGACGACGGCGCTCAGGCGCTGGCGGCCGGGATCGTCGCGACCGCGGTCACGGTCGATCTGACGACCGTGGTGATCGGTGGCGGGGTGTCGAAGGCGGGGCCGGTGCTGTTCGACCCGGTCCAGGCCTGGGTGAAGCGGCTCGCGCAACTGCCGTTCGTCGCAGACCTGACCGTCGTACCAGCACAATTGGATAACGCTGGCCTGCTCGGAGCGGCTCACCAGGCCTGGTCCTCGATCGTTTGATTACCCGTTGATGTTGCGCGGCCGGGCAACATACTGCCCTTTCCGCACATCCTCCTGCGTCGGAAACGCCTGTCCCACGCATCTTTGCGCAATTCTTACGCAATTGCTCCGATCCGTGTAACGGCGACCCCTCCGCACGCGATGCAACGGATGGATGGGGTGGGGGCACGTCATCCACGGCTGGTCAAGGGGGGACCTGGATCAGCCACAAAGGTCGGTCGATGGGGGGCCGTGGACCGACCAGAACGCGTGAGCGGCGGAGAGGAGACTCTCCGCCGCCTCGCCGTTCAAGGCAGGTGACGCAGTAGACGCCGGCGATCGGTCCTCAGGAGGGTGGAGGACCGCTCACCACCTCGATGGGCCTCTCGCCGGGGCCGGCGAGCTGCCTTCCTCAGAACAGTCCGCGCCGCGGGCTCGCGCAGATGCTTACGGGTGCAGCCACTCGGGTTCGGGGAGGCGCGTGCGGTCCAGGCGGCCGTTGTCGTCCAGGGGCAGCTCTTCGATCGGGATCAGGTCCGCGGGGACCAGGTAGATCGGCAGCTCCTTGCCCAGGTCAAGCATCAGGCGGGCCAGGGTTGCCGGGTCACTGTCCTCGAGAACCACGTAGCCGATCAGGCAGGTGTCGCCGCCGTGGTCGGAGATGGCGATGACGACGGCGTCGATCACGCCGGGCTGGTCGGCCAGCACGTGTTCGGTCTCGCCGGGCTCGACGCGGTGGCCGCGGATCTTCACCTGGTCGTCGGCGCGACCGAGGTACTCGAGCGTGCCGTCGGGACGCCAGCGGCCGAGGTCGCGGCTGCGGTAGAGGCGGCCGCCCGGGTGCGCGGGGTCCGGGACGAAGGCGGTCTCGGTCTCGTCCGGACGACCGATGTAGCCCTGGGCAACGGCCGCGCCGCCGAGGTGGATCTCGCCCACGCCCCCAACGGGTACCGGTCGCCCGACCTGGTCCAGCAGCCGTACGGCGACGCCGTCGACCGGGCGCCCGATCGACGGACGGTCCTCGGTCGGGTCGACCGCGTGGATCGTGGTGACGATCGACGCCTCCACCGGCCCGTATTCGTTGTACAGACGGCATTCCGGGTGTGCGTCGAGGAAGTCCCGCACCTTGTGCGTCAGCACCATCGCCTCGCCACCCGCGACGATCTCGCGCAGCGCGGGCAGTTCGGGCAGCCGGCGCATCGTCGCGAGCAACGCGGTCAGCGGGCTGAAGGCCATGAAGAGCCGCTCGACCCCATGGTCGCGCAGCGCCGAGATGACCGCGTCCGGGTCGTACCGGTCGTCCTCACCGATCAGCACCAGCGCGGCCCCGGACGCCAGCGCAGTGAACATCTCCTGTACATGGACGTCGAACCCGAACGACGTCCACTGCAGAGTCCGCAGCGAACTCCGCGTCCGCAGGTAATGCCGAACCAGGTTGACCGGCCCGCGATGCGGAACCAGCACGCCCTTCGGGTTGCCGTTCGAACCCGACGTATAGATGCAGTAGGCAAGATCATCGGCCGCAGCCTGCACCGGCGGCGCCTGCCGCGATCGCGGATCGCTGTCGGAGGTCGCTACCGGCACGAGCCGCAGCCCGAGCCGATCGGCCAGCGCCGCGTCGTCACCGACCAGCGCAACCGCAGCAGCGTCGTTCACCATGAAGGCCCAACGAGACTCCGGTACGCCGGGATCCAGCGGCAGGTATGCCGCTCCCGACTTCAGCACCCCGAGTACGGCGACCACCAACTCGGTGCCTCGGGCAACTCGAACCGCAACCAGCTGACCGGGGTTCACCCCATGATCCGTGAGCTGCCAGGCGACGGCGTTGGAGCGGCGGTCGAGCTCGGCGTACGTGAGTTCGCGCTGGCCCTGCACCAGCGCGACCGCATCCGGCGTCCGCGCGACCTGCTGCTCGAACAGCGTGTGCAATCCGCTCAATTCGCCGGCCACTACAGCGTCCCGGCGGCCGCGGCCGATCGGGCCGACCGGTTCGAGATCACCTTCGAGCCGGCGCAGCGCTTCGAGGTCAGCCGCGATCGGCATCATCAACTGGGGAAGGCGAAGCCGTGGCTCAGCCGTTGCCCTGCGCAACACAGCCTGCAGGTAATTGAGCAGCCGGTCGATCGTGCTCCGGTGGAACAACCCGGCCCGGTAGTCCGCCGTACAGGTGATGCCGGCGCCGTGGTGCGTCAACCGCAGCCGCAGGTCGAGCGGCTCCGGGAGCTCCTCCTCGCCGTCCTCGAACTCCACCAGAATCTGGAAGAGCGGGTCGCGCTGAAGGATCGCCAGGTCAGTCCCCGCGTGGTCGAACGCACCGGTCGTCACGTCGCGTACGCGATGCGCGAGCTCACCAAGATCCGGCTCACCCGACAGGTCGATCCGAATCGGCAACGCCCGGCGAACTCCCGCCGTGGTGTCCCCCTGCGGCCGAATCAACGCCGACCCGATCGTCACATCCTCCTGCGCCGCAAACCGTCCCAGCACAGTCCCCACAGCGGCCAGCATCGTCATCAGCGGACTGACCTTGCGCTCCCGGCTGAACACGAACACGGCGTCCCCGAGCTCGTCCTCCAGCTCCAACTTCACCGAAGCAACTTCACCCCGCCGCCCACCATCAGCCGGCAAAACCAAAGGCTCGGCACCCGCCAGCGCCACCTGCCAATACCCAACATCCCGCCGCCGCCCACCGACCGCCGGCGCCATCTCCCCCTCAACCACAACCCGCCGCAGCTCCCCCACCCGACCATCCGAGTAAGGAACCGGTACGACGGTCCGCTCGCCTACCCCACCACCTGCACCCGAACCCGCCTCGTCCCGCACGCCTGCACCCGGGTCGGCCGCACCATCCGCCTCATCCCCGTCAACTGCTGCAGGTGCATCACCCGCCGGCTCACTCTCGGCGGCAGCGACCTCGCGCTCAACAACCTCAGTAGAAGAAGTGGAGCTGGGTACGGCGGCCGTCCGGGTGATGCCGGGGGTCTCAGGCCCAAAGGTGCCGCCCGCAAGGGACGCGGCGGAGACACCAGGGCCGGCGGACGGCGTACCGGATGCTGTGTCGCCAGAGTCCGCCGCGGTAGTGGAACCGTTGGCGCCGTCACCCGCCTCTTCACCGAAGGTGTTCTCGCTCAGGAGGGACAACTGTTCGCGCATCAGCTTGGTGACACCGTCGACGAGTTGCCCGGCGACGCGGAGCTGCTGCGACATGAGTGCCGCCATCCCGCTCCCCGGAAGCTCAGCAGCACTCGTCGCAGTCGCCGCTTCCTCAACCCGAGCCGCGAGCTCCGCAAGCCCGGTACCAAGCACAGCCAGCGCAACCCGAGCATCGGGCTCACCAGCAGGCTCCGAAGACTCAGCGTCGACCGGCGCAACCTCAACCTCAGAGACCGCGATCTCCACCGGCTCGATAATTTCTTCTTCCTGCACAGGCGTCTCAGCAGGTTCGTTGCTCTCAGCAACCTGCTCGTCGTCCGCCCGGGTCGTCTGTACGGCGACCGCCGTGGCCAGCTTGTGCGGGGTCGTGTACGACGAGAACAGCGTCTCCGCCGTCAGCTCCACCGAGAACTGCTCGTTGATCCGGTCGATCACCGGCGCCATCGACTCCGCCGTACCGCCAAGCTCTGCGAACGTGTGGTCAACCGTCAGGTCATACGGATCGAGCCGCAGTACGTCGCAGGTCAGATCCAGTACGGCGTCGAGCGACTCGCGATACCGCTCAGCCGACACCTCATCACCCGACAGCGACCCCGCCTGCGCGAGGTAGTCCGCGTCGACGGAGTGCGTCTCCTCCGGCAGCGCGAACGGCGATTCCTCCTCCGCGTTGTCGTCGACCGCAGCGACCTCAGCCACCTCGGCCGGCGGATCCAGCGGAATTCGCTTCACCGCGGCACTCGACGGTGCAAACCCAACCGCCTGCGCCCGCGCGGCCCGCTCGAACGCGCTCACCGAACCACGCACGACCCCGTCAGCCACGGCCGCAGGCGCAGCGGACGACGTGTCCACCGGGTGGTGCACTCTACGGAACGGATACGTCGGCAACGGCACGCGACCGCCGTACCCATAGACCTTCGACCACGTGATCTCGGTGCCCTGCTCGTACAGCTCGGCCAGGCCGTTCATCGTCGCCAGCACCGGGTCCTGCCCAAGGCGCTGCGCCGGAATCCACGTGCTGTTCGGCGCGATCCGCCGTCCAGCAGGGCTCAGTACGGCGTCCGGTCCGAGCTCCAGGAACCGACGGCACCCAGCCGCGGTCACGGCCTCGACGGCATCCCCAAACAGCACCGGCTGCCGCAACTGCCCGACCAGGTAGTCGCCGTCCAGCACCGTGCCGGACTCGAGCAGCTCACCCGACCAGCTCGACACCATCGGCGTCCGCAACGGCTTCAGCGTGATCCCACGCACGATCGTCGCGAAGTCCGCCAGGATCGGATCCACCAGCGAACTGTGGAACGCCCGGTCGACATCCAGCCGCTGCCAAGCCACCTGCAACTGATCCAGCTGCTCGGCCAACTGCCCGACGATCACCTCGGACCCGGTCAGCACGAACGACTGCGGACCGTTGCCTGCGGCAATCTCCACCCCAGACGTCTGTGCCAGCTCGCGAACCCGGTCCGCATCCGCTCGCACCGACACCATCGCGCCCGGTGCCGTCCCACGCTGCATCAGCTCGCCGCGCTTCGCAGTCAGCCGTACGCCGTCCGCCAGCGACAGCGCCTCAGCGACACACAACGCGGCGTACTCACCAACGCTGTGACCGACCACCAGCGCAGGCTGTACACCGAACGACTGCCACAGCCGGGCGAGTGCAAGCTCGAACGCGAAGAGCGCCGGTTGCGCGGTCTCGGTCGGCCAGACGCCCTCCGACTGACCAGCCGGGGTGAGCAGCAGATCAAGCAGGCTGCCGCCGGTCTCTTCGGCGTACACGCGGTCGCACTCATCAAGCACCGAACGGAAGACCGGGAAGCGCGCCGCGAGCCCAGCCGCCATGCCGCGACGGGCGGCACCTTGGCCGGTGAACGCATAGCCGAGCGGACCCGGGCCGCCGCGCGGGATCTCGGTCGCCTGAGCGGATCCGAGTGCGTCGACCAGCTCGGCCTCCGATGCACCCGCCACGGCGATGCGGTGCCGATGCGCCGGTCGCCCGAGCGCCGCCGTACCGGCAAGGTCGATGAGGCGGTGGCCGGTACCCTGCTCGAGGTCGGCGCGGTAGAGCTCGACGAGGTCGGTCAACGCGTCCGGGTCGGGAGCAGACAGCGGCAGTACGACGGGCCCGTCGTCGCCGCGGCGGACCTGGCGCGGCGGCTCCTCCAGGATCACGTGCGCGTTGGTACCGCCGGCGTCGAGAGCGCTGACGCCGGCGCGCAACGTCGTACCGGCCTCCCAGTCGCGAGCCTCGGTCGCGACCACGAACGGGCTGCCGTCGAGCGCGAGCGCCGGGTTGGGCTCGGTGTAGTTGATGGTCGGAACCAGCGTCCGGTGCTGCAGCATCAGGATGGTCTTGATCAGACCGGCCATGCCGGAGGCGCTGTCGAGGTGACCGATGTTCGGCTTGACCGAACCGATCGTGCAGAAGCCGACCTTGTCGGTGTGCCGGCGAATGGCGGTCGTCAGCGCTTGCACCTCGGCGGCGTCGGCCGTGGCGCTGCCGATCGCGTTCGCTTCGAGGTAGCTCAAAGAGTCGGCCGCGAACCCGGCGCGCTCAAGGGCGCGCTCGATCAAGGTTTGGTTGCCGCTAGCAACGTCATCGCTGCTGACCGCAGTGCCGCGGATGACGGCGTACACGGTGTCTCCGTCAGCGACGGCCTGATCGAGACGCTTCAGCAGTACGGCGGCGACCCCGTTGCCGCCGACCGTGCCGTCCGCGGCCGCGTCGAACGCGCGCACGTGACCGGACGGCGACAGGATCGACTCGGGCGAAGGCTGGTAACTCGTTGCCTGCGGCACCTGTACGGCGGACGCTCCCGCCAGCGCGAGGTCCGCATCGCCGGAACGCAAGGCCTGGCAGGCCAAATGCACCGCGACGAGCGAGGACGACCAGGCCGACTGAACGCCGATCGCTGGGCCGGTGAGACCGAGGCGATAGGCGACGCGGGCAGCGAGCGAGTCGCGCGCCTGCGGCTGGCGGTTGTAGAGGTTCATGCCGGAGCCGGCGAAGATGCCGACCCGGTTGGTGACGCCGCCGTAGCCGGCATGCTCGAGTGCCTGGTGGCAGACCTCAAGGAACAACCGCTGCGCCGGGTCCATCAACTCGGCCTCGCGGTCGCTCAGCCCGAAGAACTTCGCGTCAAAGGATTCAACGTGCTCGAGTACACCGCTGACCGCCAGCTCACCAGACTCGTCGGTCGCGAACCGCCGTACGCTCTCGACCCCGCCCACCAGGTTGTCCCAGAACTGCTCCAGCGTCTCCGCCCCCGGGAACCGCCCAGCAACCCCCACCACAGCCACCGGCTCAACCAAAGCCGCCGCGGGTTGGGCAGGCGCCGGTACGACGGCCGCCTCAGCCGCGGGCTGGGCAGGCGCCGGTACGACGGCCGCTTCAGTCGCGGGCTGGGCAGACGCCGGTACGACGCCCGTTTCAGTCGCGGGCTGGGCAGGCGCCGGTACGACGGCCGCTTCAGTCGCGGACTCGGGTGAGTCGCCAACGGGAGCCGCCGCGTTCTCGGCGCTGTTCAGCTCTCCTTCCGCGGCACCCTCATCCGACGCAGCCAGTTCCTGCGCGACGTCCGGCTCCTCCGCCAGTTCGTTCTCAGCCGCCTCGGCTACGTCGTCGGCGACCGCCTCAGCCTCGACGGGCAGCTCGGCGGACGCGCTCAGCTCAGCTTCGACCGGCTGGTCGGCGACCAGTTCAGGTGCTGCGGGCTCACTGGCTGCCTCGTCCGCTGTCGAGGGCTTGGAGGTCGGCAGCTGCGCAGCGGTCGGCGCCTGCGCCATCCGATGCACTGGGTCGGCAGCCGGAGCCTCCGACAGCTGAAGCTCGACAGCGGACTGCTCCGCAGCCGACGACTCGACATCCACCTCAGGAGCATCGTCAGCCGGAACCTCAACCTCGGCAGCCGCTTCAGCGACCTCAAGCGCGTCAGCCTCGGCCTCACCCGGCTCCTGCGACGCCAAGGACTCCTCAGCCGACGGCTCGACCGAACCTGAGTCGAGCCCCTCCGCACCAACCGTGACGGTCTCCGGCTCCTCAGCCTCAGCCGACTCCGTCGCCTCGCCCTCGGCCGGCTCCACGCTCTCAACCTCGGTGACCGGATCGGGCTCGGTCACGGGACGCTCTCCAGCCTGCGCCGACACCGAGGCGTCAGCAGGCTCATCGGACGATTCCGTCTCCGGCTCGATCGACCCTTGCGCGGAGGACTGCTCGCCGACAGCCTCGTCAGCGCGCTGCAGTTCCGCCGCAACCTGCTCCGACAGTCCGCCGACCGACTCCGACTCGGAATCACGCTCAGCCGACGTACCAGGAAGGTCCTCAGCCGACTCCGGCGCCGCGTTAGGAGCCTCCTCACCCGACTCCGGCGACGTACCGAGAACCTGCTCAGCCGACTCCAGCGCGGAGACCTGCTCGGTGGCCTCAGGCGACTCAGCGTCAGGCGAGCGCTCGTCGGCGGCTGCCTGCTCGGCGACCGGGTGCGCGGAGCTGTCCGCTTCCTCCGGGAGTCCCGTTGTTTGGGCGACCGCGTCCGTCGACTCGTCCTCGGCGGGTACCTCCGCCGACTCTCCGGATTGCCCGTCGCCCGAGTCGCTGGATGCGAGCGCATCTACCTGAGCGTCGGATTCCTGAACGTCTTCGGGTGCGGACGCCGCAGGAGCTTCCTCGTCGTCGGCCGGTGCAGAAGCCGCGGGAGCTTCCTGTACGTCGGCGGCCGAGGTCTCGTGCAAGTCGACCGGCGCGGATTCCGCACTGGCTTCTGCGTCGTCGGCCCGCGGAGAAGCCGCAGGAGTCTCCTGTACGTCGGCGGACGCGGCCGGTGCTTCTGGTTCCTCGACGGATGTCGTGGGGGCGGCAGCTTCCTCGACGTTGGCGGACGCTGCCGGAGTCTCCGGTAGGTCAGCCTGCGAGGCCGCTTCAGCTTCCGGTACGTCGATGTGTGTGGTGGGCTCGACGGGAGCTGTGAGGGCGTCGGCTGGTGCGGGAGCGGACTCGACGGATGCTTCGGGAGCGTCGGGCTGAGGTGCCGCGGACGCTGCGACGGCGTCAGCCGGAGCGTTGCCGACAGTGGGCGAATCGGAGTCGGCAGCAGGCACCTCTCCATCGACAAGCGCCGAAGACTCGGTGGGTGCTGTCGACGCCTCAGCAGGCGCGGTGTCGTCAGCAGGTGCTGAGACCACCTCGGCCGAGGTGTCGTCGGGAGCGGAGTCGGGGGTGCTCGCTTCGCCGTCGATGGGCTCAGCGGGTGCCTTCGGCGCGGTTTCGTCGACAGGTGCTGAGGCGACCTCGGCCGGAGTGTCCGCAAGGGTGGGTACGTCGGAGGCGGAGCCGGCGGCGGACGCGGACCGGGGCTCGGCAGAGTTCGTCGGCGCATCGGCTTCCGCGGCGTCACGTGCTGAGACGGGCTCGGTCGACGCATCGGCTGGCGCGGCTTCGTGTGCTGAGACGGGCTCGGTCAACGCGTCGCCGGCACTCGGTACGTCGGCGGACTCGGACGCCGTGGGCGAATCGGCCGCGAGTGCGTCGGAGTGGTCCTGGACGGGCTCAGCGGGAGCCTGAGCATCGCCTGGGGTAAGCGCCTCAGGCTCGGTTGCGGACGGCAGACCGTCAGTGGCGGTTGCGACGAGCTCAGCAGGAACCGATGCGTCGGCGGAGGTGAACGGCTCGGACGCGGGCAGCTGGTCGTCAGCGGCGGTTGAGACCGGCTCGGCAGGAGCCTGGGCGTCGGCAGGTGCCACCGCCTCGGAGGCGGGCTCAGTCGCGGATGGCAGACCGTCGGTAGTCGACGAGATGGACTCGGCAGGAACCGATGCGTCGGCGGAGGTGAACGGCTCGGACGCGGGCAGCTGGTCGTCGGCGGGCGTCGCAAGGGGCTCGGCAGGAGCCTGGGTGTCGGCGGGCGTGGATGCCTCGGCGGCCGACAACTGAACGTCGGCGGGGGGCGAGGTGGGCTCGGCAGGGACCGGCGCGTCGGCAGGGGCCAACGCCTCGGTGGGCAGGGCGTCGGCGGGGGGTGGGGCCGAGACGGGGGCGGTTAGGGGGTCGGTGGGGGTGCCGAGGGTGGGGCGTTGGGGTGGGGTGGGGATTTGCTGGAGGGTGCGTTGCCAGGCTAGGCGGACGGTGGGGAGCTCGGTGGTGCGTTCGCCGGCTTCTAGTTCCTCGGCCGAGATGTGGGTGTTGGCGGTGGCGGATTCGGGGCCTTCGCCGGTGGGGCCGGAGTACGAGGTGGCGCCGGCGGGTTCGACGTACGGGTGGGGTGGCGTTTCGAGGGTGCCGTCGAGCCAGCGTTGCTTCAGGAGGGGGCGGAGGATCTTGCCGCCGGGGGTGGTCGGGAAGTCGCGGCGCGGGACGCCGACGACCTCGGCGATTAAGTGCAGTCTCGTCTGGATGAGGCTGCGGATGGCCTGGTCCATGCCGGGGATCGAGTCCGGCGTCAGCGCGTAGAAGACGACCAGGCGATCCGTGCCGGACTCGACGTCCGGTACCGCGCACGCCGCGACCAGACCGGCCTCGGCACCGACGACAGTGGCCGCTACGGCTTCGATGTCGTGGGCGTAGTAGAGCGTGCCGCGCATGATGATGCGCTCGCTGTCGCGGCCGGTAATGACGACCTGGCCGCCGGTGATGAAGCCCTGGTCGCCTGTCGACAGCCACTTGCGCATCGGCCAGTTGCCGACCGGGAACGCCTCGCGGTCGGCTTCCAGGTTGCCGAGATAGCCGGGTGTGACCCGGGCGGAGGCGACCTGCAGCTGACCGATCCGGCCCTCGGGGAGCACGGCACCGTTGGGCGCCACGATGCGGACCGTCGTACCGGGAGCGGGTGCGCCGACGGAGACCAGGCTCAGTACGCCGGGCGCCTCCGCGCGCGTCTTGCCCGGGCGTGCGACCGCGACCTTGCCGGAGGACGGGCGTTGGTCGACCCATTCGACGATGCCGGTGGGTGGGACGCGGACGCGGTGCACGTTCGGGGTGAGGCCGGGGCGGGCGAAGGTGATGCCGGTGACGGTCTCGGTCATGCCCCAGGCGGCGACGAAGGTCTCCGGTACGACGCCGAAGCGGTTCGTCAGCCGGAGGAACTCGGTCATCACGGGGACGGTAATCTGCTCGCCGCCGCTGACCAGGCTGCGCAGCGCGGACAGATCCCAGTGCCGGTCCGGCTCCCCCGCGATCGCCTGCGTCGTCAGCCGGTAGCCGAAGTTGGGCGACCAGGAGTGGTTGACCCGGTGCTGGTCCATCAGGTCGAGCCAGCGCAGCGGGTCGGCCAGCACCCAGTTGGTGTTGACGTGGATGTTGGTGCAGCCGGTGAAGACGGGCAGCAGGTGGTAGAGCAGGAATGCGCCGCTCTGGTCCAGCGGGAGCCAGTTCAGCGTGGTCTGGCCGGGGCGGACCGGGAGCATCGCCGGTGTGCCCGCCGCGAACTCGACCAGGCCGCGATGCGTGAGCTGCACGATCTTCGGCGTACCGGTGGTGCCGGAGGACAGCATCAGTACGGCGACGTCGTCCGCGGCCGGGCGGTGGAACTCGTTGGTCGGCTCGTGGCCGGCCAGGGCGTCCGGGTCGAGGACCGGCAGGCCGAGGTCGTCGGGCAGGTCCGACGGGCGGCCGATGAGGACGGTCCAGCCGAGCAGGTCGGTGACGGTGCGCAGGCGCTCGCGGCCGGCCTCGGTCCGGTCGCCCTCGGGCGAGGGTGCCATCAGCAGCGGGCGGATGCCGCCCAGCGTGCAGGCCCAGAACGCCGCGAAGAATCCCACCGGCTCGGTGCAGTGCACGAGCGCGGGATCACCAGCCCGTACGCCGTTCGCCCGCAGGCCGGCCAGGATCCGGGCGGCCAGCTCGAGCAGCGTCGGGAAATCGAGCTTGGTCTCGCGCCCGTCCGCGCCGATCTCGACCACACCGGCACCGCTGAAGTCGCGGGCCGCGCGCAGCAGCGCAGTCGGCAGGTCGCGCGGGTAGCCCGCGGGAATCATCAAGGCCGGCCCGGTGCTGATCGCCGGCCGGTCGGCACCGCTCCTCACCACGCCGGCGCCACCACCAACGGGGCGTCAGAGCGGGGGGCGGAGATCACGATGACGCGAGTCGGTCGGTGACCCACGGACAAGCGCCTCCCCCACTGGACGGAGCCGGGCTCAGGGCACACCCGTCTCGCTCTCACCGACACGAAGCCCCGTATTTCGGACAGCCGGACCAATGCCGTCACCAAGCGGACCCGGTGCGTCATCGTGCCGACCGACAGCCGTGAACCCTACCAGCCGTTCCGGCCCCAGCAGGACCCAGTTCCGGCCAGCAATGAGTTAAGAATTCCCGGACCCGCCGACACCGCTTACAACGAGTGGCGAGAGCATCAGATACGCCCCCGAAACCAAACCGTGAACACCGACGGACCGCACCCAGCGGCGACGACCAGCAACCACCGACCGGCACCCGACCACGGCGACCAGCCCGGCGCACCAGGGGGTCCGGGGGGCGGAGCCCCTCCGGGCGGGGTCTGGGGGTCGCACCCCCAGAAGACACGAAGCATCGAACCCGCCGACGCTCTCCGTCGGCACACCTCACCCATTCGATGCGTGGGCTGTGAGGGACTCGAACCCCCGACCCCCTCGGTGTAAACGAGGTGCTCTAACCAACTGAGCTAACAGCCCTTGCGACGGCAAACCGTATCACTTTCAAGCCCTCAGATTCGCCAGGGCCTCGGCGTAGTCGTCCGGATTTCGGGCGGCCGGCATCGGGTTCAGGACCGACCACCGGATCACTCCGGCACCGTCGATCACGAAGGTGGCGCGGTGGGCGCAACCACGCTCGGCGTCGAAGGCGCCGTACCGGGCCGAAATCGCGCCGTGCGGCCAGAAGTCGGTGAGCAGGCTGAAGCCGAGGTGCTGGGCGTCGTCGTACGCGCGCAGGCTGAACATCGGGTCACACGAGATCGCCAGGAACTCCGCTGCCGCCAGCAGGTCCGGGCGGTCCCGGAGGGTCGTCAGCTCACCCGTGCAGACCCCACTGAAGGCATACGGATAGAACACCAGTACGACGGGACGCCCGGCGTACTGGCTCAGCCGGATCTCCTCGCCGTGCTGGTTGCGCGTGCTGAAGTCCGGGGCCTGGCTGCCGGCGGCAGCAGTCACCTCAGCCTCGGCGGCCCGACTTCGGAACCACCAGTTTGGTCGCCGACCAGTCGTCGGTGACGCTCAATGTGCTCGTGGTGGACAGCCCGGCGGTCGGAGCGGCCTCGGCGATCTCGCTGCCCTCGACGTACCCGTCCCGGCCGACCTTGGGAGTCATCAGCCAGACGACACCACCGGCCTTCAGGTCGGTGAGGATGTCGAAGAAGGCGTCGACCAGGTCGCCGTCCTCCTCGCGGAACCAGAGCAGTACGACGTCGACCACCTCGTCGGTGTCGTCGTCGACGAACTCCTCGCCGGTGACCGCCCGGATCGCGTCGCGCAGATCCTCGTCGCAGTCGTCGTCGTAGCCGATCTCCTGCACGATCCAGCCGGCCTCCAGGCCGAGCCGGGCCGCCATGTTCGGCTGCTCCTTGCCGTCCGCGTGGTCCGCGGTCGCGCTCACAGGTCCTCCTTCGTGGTCCCGGGTTGCCCGGGGGTAGACGTCAGTAGCGATAGTCCATCGTGACGTACCGCGTCGCGCAAGTATGCACGAGGTATCCGTGACGTGTCCGGTATCCGCGCGGCGGGTACTGTCCGTGTCCGCTCAGATCAGGCGCCGGCAACCGTATTCACGCCTGCGAGGAAGCCGAAGTAGAACGCATTCCGAACAGGTGACAGGATTGCGGTTGAAGACAACCAGAGAGAACGGCAGGACACCGTGGCTTCCGGACACGAACCACCAGCCATCATCACCGAGGGGATGCCCACCCAGCTCCCCGACATCGACCCCGACGAGACACGCGAGTGGGTCGAATCGCTCGACGCCGTGCTGGACGAACGCGGCAAGGCGCGGGCGCGCTACCTCATGCTCAAGCTGATCGAGCGGGCTCGGGAACGGCAGGTCGGCGTTCCGGCGCTGCGCAGTACCGACTACATCAACTCGATCCCGCCCGAGCGTGAGCCGTGGTTCCCCGGCGACGAGCACATCGAGCGCCGGATCCGGGCGTTCATCCGCTGGAACGCCGCGGTGATGGTGAGCAAGGCCAACCGCAAGGGGCTCGAGGTCGGCGGTCACATCGCCACCTACCAGTCCGCGGCCAGCCTGTACGAGGTCGGGTTCAACCACTTCTTCCGGGGCAAGGACCACCCGGGCGGCGGTGACCAGGTCTTCATCCAGGGCCACGCCTCCCCCGGAATGTACGCCCGGGCCTTCCTCGAGGGCCGGCTGAGCGCCGACCAGCTGGACGGGTTCCGCCAGGAGGTGTCGCGCGGCCCGCACAAGGGGCTGTCGTCGTACCCGCACCCGCGGCTGATGCCGGACTTCTGGGAGTACCCGACCGTCTCGATGGGTCTCGCCGCCCTGGACTCGATCTACCAGGCGCGCTTCAACCGGTACATGCACCACCGCGGCATCAAGGACACCAGCGACCAGCACGTCTGGACGTTCCTGGGTGACGGCGAGATGGGCGAGCCGGAGTCGCTCGGCGCGATCGGCCTGGCCGCCCGCGAGGAGCTCGACAACCTCACCTTCGTGATCAACTGCAACCTGCAGCAGCTGGACGGTCCCGTCCGCGGCAACGGCAAGGTGATCCAGGAGCTCGAGGCGTATTTCCGCGGCGCCGGCTGGAACGTCATCAAGGTCGTCTGGGGCCGGGAGTGGGACTCGCTGCTCGCGCAGGACCACGACGGCGCGCTGGTGAACAAGATGAACACCACGCCCGACGGCCAGTTCCAGACCTACTCCGTCGAGTCCGGCGAGTACATCCGGAACAACTTCTTCGGCGGCGACCAGCGGCTCACGCAGATGGTCAAGAACCTGTCCGACGAGGACCTGCGCAAACTGCCTCGTGGTGGGCACGACTACCGCAAGGTCTACGCGGCGTTCAAGAGCGCCAAGGAGCACGTCGGGCAGCCGACCGTCATCCTGGCCCAGACCGTCAAGGGCTGGACGATCGAGGCACTGGAGGGCCGCAACGCGACCCACCAGATGAAGAAGCTGACGTCCGACGACCTGAAGACCTTCCGCGACCGGCTCTACCTGCCGATCGAGGACAAGGACCTCGAGGACGCCTACAATCCGCCGTACTATCACCCCGGCAAGGACTCGCCGGAGTACCAGTACATGATGGAGCGGCGTTCCCAGCTCGGTGGTTTCCTGCCCGAGCGGCGGGTTCGGCCGAAGACGCTGAAGCTGCCGGGCGACGACGTGTACAAGCCGCTCAGCAAGGGCAACGAGAAGACGCCGGTGGCGACCACGATGGCGCTCGTCCGGCTCTTCCGCGACCTGATGAAGGACCCGGAGATCGGGCACCGGATCGTGCCGATCGCGCCCGACGAGTACCGGACCTTCGGGATGGACTCGATGTTCCCGACGGCGAAGATCTACTCGCCGCACGGTCAGCAGTACGAGGCGGTCGACCGCGCTCTTCTCCTTGCCTACAAGGAGTCCGAGAAGGGTCAGCTGCTGCACGAGGGCATCAGCGAGGCCGGTGCGATGGGCTCGATGATCGCGGCCGGTACGGCGTATGCCACGCACGGCGAGCCGATGATCCCGTTCTACATCTTCTACTCGATGTTCGGGTTCCAGCGGACCGGTGACCAGCTCTGGGCGCTCGGCGACCAGCTCGGCCGTGGCTTCGTGATCGGCGCCACCGCCGGCCGGACGACACTGACGGGTGAGGGTCTGCAGCACGCCGACGGTCACTCGCCGCTGCTCGCCTCGTCGAACCCGGCGGCCGTGCACTACGACCCCGCGTTCGCCTACGAGGTCGCACACATCGTCAAGGACGGCCTGCGCCGGATGTACGGCTACGGGCTGGACAAGGACAAGCCGTACGGCGAGGACATCTTCTACTACCTCACCGTCTACAACGAGCCGGTCGCGCAGCCGGCCGAGCCGAAGGATCTCGACGTCGCGGCCCTGCTCAAGGGCATGTACCGCTTCGAGGAGTACCAGACGGCCGCGGGCGACGACGTCCCGCGCGTCCAGCTGCTCGGTTCGGGTGTCGCACTGCCGTGGATCCGCAAGGCACAGCAGATCCTCGCCGAGGAGTACTCGGTGGCTGCCGACATCTGGTCGGTGACGTCCTGGAACGAGCTGCGTCGCGACGCGGTCGCGGCCGAGGAGCACAACCTGCTGCACCCGGAGGAGCCGGAGCAGGTGCCGTTCATCACCGAGCAGCTCAAGGACACCAAGGGTCCGGTCGTCGCGGTCAGCGACTTCATGCGCGCCGTACAGGACCAGATCTCCCGCTGGGTCCCGAACGAGTACACGTCGCTCGGTACCGACGGCTGGGGCCTGGCCGACACCCGCGCCGCGGCCCGGCGGCACTTCCACGTCGACGCCGAGTCGGTCGTCGTCGCGGCCCTGCAGATCCTGGCCAAGCGCGGTGACGTCAAGCCGGAGGTTGCGGCCGAGGCGGCCCGCAAGTACCGGATCGACGACCCGACCGCGGTCGCCGGCGTGAAGCAGGAAGGCGCCGGCGCCTAGTCGCAGAACGATCAGCAGGCCCACCACCCCTGTGCACGGGGAGGTGGGCCTGCTGTCGTTTGCCGGCCGATCGGTGGACGGCCGGCAGCGGATGCGGTCGGGCCTGGTGACCCCGGCCGAACCCGGTCGGTGGGAGCCGCGGGCGCTGGCGACAGTGGGCGCCCGCGGCTGTTTTCAGACGACGCCTTTCAGACGACGCCTCTCAGACGGCGGCGAGCTCCAGCTCGGCGCTGCGTTCGGCGGCTTCGAGTTCACGGACCAGCGGGAGGACGCGGGCACCGAAGTACTCGATCTCCTCCTGGAAGTGCAGGAAGCCGCCGAGGATCAGGTCGACGCCGCGCCGCCGGTAGGCGACGATGCGTTCGGCGATCTGCTCCGGCGTCCCGATCAGCTGCGACCGGAATCCGTCGTTGTACTGCACGAGATCCTCGAACGACGAGTCCGCCCACATCCCCTTGCCGTCAGGCGCTGACCGGCCGGCCTGGGTCACGGCGTCCCGGAACCCTTCCACCGCCGGTTTGTTGGCCTTGGCAACGATCTCCCGCAGCGTCTCCCGCGCTTCCTTCTCGGTGTCCCGGGCGATGATGAATCCGTTCAGCCCGAACTTCACCTCGCGACCACCACCCGCGTCGCGGGCAACCCGCCGTACGTCGAGAAGCTGTTCGGTGACACCGTCGAAATCCTTGCCGTTGGAGAAGTACCAGTCCGAGTGCTTGCCCGCGTTGTCCCGGGCGGCGGATGAGTTGCCGCCCTGGAACAACTCGGGAAAGACACCTGGCTTCGGCTTCAGCGTGAAGTCGCGGATCCGGTAGAAGTCACCGGCGAACTCCACGTTGTCCTCGGTCCACAGCTTGCGCAGTACCTGCAAGAACTCGGCCGACCGCCGGTACCGCTCGTCGTGCTCCAGCCACGGTTCCCCCAACGCGGTGAACTCGCCCTTGAACCAGCCGCTGACCACGTTCACCGCGAACCGCCCACCTGAAAGGTGGTCCGCAGTTGCACCGAACTTCGCCAGTACGCCGGGTTGCCACAACCCGGGATGAACCGCGGCAATCACCTTCAGCCGCTCGGTCGCGAGTAGCAGCGCGAGACTGAAACTCGTCGACTCGTGCTGGAACTCGGCGCCATAGCTCGCGGTGTAGCGAACCTGGCTGAGCGCGTACTCGAACCCGACTCGCTCGGCCGTCTGCGCCAACTTCTTGTTGTACTCGAAGTCCCAACTCGTCCGTTGCTCGATGTCACTGGTGACGAGGCCACCGCTGACGTTCGGAACCCAGTACGCGAACTTGACCGCGTCCGCGACGCGCTCGGTCGACATCAGCTGTACCAGGTCGGCTCGGGCAGTTCGCCGACGAGCAGGTGCCGCCCGACTTCCCGCCGCTTGTACGCCACCGGGTCGTGCAGCGTGTGCGTCCGGACGTTGCGCCAGAACCGGTCGAGCCCTTCGATCGTGGCGGTCGACCGGGCACCCGTGACCTCGAAGATCCGGCTGGTCACCTCAAGCGCGACCTCGGTGGCGCGAGCCTTGACCGCAGCCACGCGCACCTCGTGCTCACCACGCTGCTGCTCGGTGACCTCCCACGCGTTGTCGTGGATAGCTTGCCCTTCCAGCGCGACCGCATCGGCGAGCGCTTCGACGGCCCACAGTTTCGACTGCAGATCGCCGTACGCGTCAATGACCGCCGGCTCGTCGACAGCGGTCGCATACCCACCGTGCAGCCACGAGCGGCTCTTCTCCCGCGTGTAGGTCACCGCGGTCTCCAGGGCACCGCGAGCAATGCCGAGGTAGAAGTTCACGAAGACCAATTGGATCGTCGGAACGTTGAGGGTGTTGTAGACCCGCGGCTGGAACGTCTTGCCGACGAAACCAGCAGCCTGGTCCCACCCGACCCGGACCTGGTTGAGGGTGACGCCGCCACTCTCGGTCAGCCGCTGGCCGATGTTGTCCCAGTCGTCGAGGAAGGTCAGCCCCTCGATATCGGACGGGACGATCGCGAAGACGTGGGTCCCGCTGTCGAGCAGCGTGCCTTCCAGGACGGTCACGTCGGAGACCTTGCTACCGGTCGAGAAGCTCTTGCGACCGCTGAAGCTGATCGTGTCGCCTTCATCGGTGACGACCACATCAGCGTCCCGCGGATTGACCGCACCGCCGAAGAACCACTTGTTCTTCGTGGCCTGCTCCTCGACCGCCGCGATCTGCTCCTTCGTGCCGACCAACCGCGCGGCCCAGAACCACAACAAGTGATAACCGAGCAGTTGACCGATCGACCCGTCGGCCTCGGCGACCGTACGAATCACCTTGTACGCCGTCGGCCAGTTCTGACCGCCGCCACCATGCTCGGTCGGGCCCAGCAGAGTGACGAGGCCGGAGTCCTTGAGCAGCTGGACTTCGTCGTACGGCGTAGCGCCGGCGCGGTCGCGTTCAGCCGCGTCGACGGCCAGGATCGCCGCCACCTCGGCGGCGCGCCGGATCCACTCCTGCGGCGTGGACGGCGTGATTTCGGACAGGGCAGGGCGAAGCTCTGAGGTTGACATGAGGATGAAACTCCTTGTTTCCCAGGGGATTCCGGATGGGTGGATTGAGGCCGACCGCTGGAATCAACACGCCTGAGAGGCGACACGCAGCAGGTCGATGTGGCGGCGCTGCACCAAGATCAACTCGCGAGTCATGACCCCATTGTCAACCCACTAACTAGACATTCGTCAACCCGCCCATGGTGCGTCTCACCCCCTGGACCATGTGACCGGAGATCCCCTCAAAGCGACCCTTCTCCCCTCGAAATTCGAGGGGAGAACCAGGGACTTCAGGGGATATCCGCTGAAATGAGTTATCCACAGATCTTCTGGGAGCGGCCCACAGAGGCGGCGGCTGCGGAATGCTTGAACGCGTGAATGTGAAACTCAGGGTGATCGCCGAGCAGCAGGGCGGGGTGTTCAGCCGCCGCCAGGCGCTGGCCAGCGGTTACACCCCACGTCAGGTTCGCGACCGTCTCGGCGACGGTCGCTGGGTGCGGATCCGGCACGGCCAGTACGCCGAACGTCCGGTCGAGACCGAGATGCCGGACTGGGAGCGGATCCGGCTGCGCCACCTCCGGGCCGTCCGCGCTGCGATGAACTCGCTGCGGCCAGGGTCAGTCGCGGTGAGCCATCAGTCGGCCCTCGCCGTACATGGGCTTCCGTTGTGGGGCTTGGATCTCGAGCGTGTACACGTCACCAGACTCGACGGGCAAGCAGGTGGCCTGACGGCCGGCGTTCGGCATCACCTCGGTGTACTCATACCGGCGGACCTGACCGTCATTGACGGGCTGCTGGTGACGACCGTACCCAGAGCCGTCGTCGAGACCGCCTCCG
The DNA here is from genome assembly GCF_042882005.1 of Kribbella sp. NPDC058245. Lineage (NCBI taxonomy): Bacteria > Bacillati > Actinomycetota > Actinomycetes > Propionibacteriales > Kribbellaceae > Kribbella > Kribbella sp. NPDC058245. The sequence goes on along the minus strand of NZ_JBHVWY010000034.1, from coordinate 781 downwards.
TCGTGCCTTTCGAGTCTGGAGTCGTCGTCGCGGATGCCGCGCTGCGCCGCGGCGGCTTCACGCCGGGTGACCTGGAGCGTCTGCAGGCCGCGATCGAGTTCTGGCCAGGGGGTCCGGCGGCACGAGCCGTCATGCGGTTCGCCGACCCACTGTCGGAATCGGTCGGGGAATCCCGCGTCCGGGTCCTGATGCACCAGCACGGCCTTCCGGCGCCCAAGCTTCAAGTGGAGTTCTACGACGAGGAAGGCTTGATCGGCAGGCCCGACTTCTACTTCGATGTCGAGGACAGCGTCGTCGAGTTCGACGGCCTCCTCAAATACACCAGCGGGGAACCTGAAGTCCTCATCCGCGAGAAACGCCGCGAGGATCGGCTCCGAGCGCTCGGCCTGCACGTCGTCCGCACCGTCTGGTTGGACCTCAACCGGCCGGACCAACTCGCCGCCACCATCCGCCGCAGCCTCAACCGAGCCCGCCCAGCAGCCTGACCCAGCTCCCCACCACCTCCCCATACCGCCCATCGCACCTCGGCCATTTCAACGGATCTCCCCTGAGATGGCCCCTTCTCCCCCCAAATTTCGGGCAGAGAACCGGCAACTTCAGGGGATCTCCCCTCAAATTGCCGGAGGGAGCAGGAAGCGACGGAGCCGGTACGACGGGGCGACCGGGCTCGGCGGACGGGCCGAACCGGGCGGCGCGAGCCGGGCGGGGCGAGCCGGGGCGGCGCGGGCGGGGCGACCGGGCGGCGCGAGCCGGGCGGGGGCGAGCCGGGGCGGGGCGAGCC
>NZ_JBHVWY010000033.1:0-33302 GCF_042882005.1 Kribbella sp. NPDC058245 | reverse complement strand
CCACCGCTTCGACCTGTCGCACCTGACCGAGCTGTCCCGGGTCGCCCTGCACGGCGCCGGCCTCGGTACGGCGTTCCAGTCCGGGCCGACGTCACCGCACGCCTTCGCCTATGAATTGCCGGGCCAGCTGACGAACCCGGAGGCCTACGAAACGCTTCCGGCGGAATTGGTCGGCAATTCCCGCGAATTGCTCGTCCGCACCCGCCTCACGCCCGCATTGGTGAAATGGGCGCTCAACGATTCCGGCCTGACGGTGAATGTCGATGAATTCACCCCGTGGCTGATCAACCGGCAGGAAGAGACCGGCCGGAACCTGCTCGACCGCGACGGTATCCGCAAGGCCGCCGTCGATTTCCAGTACGCCTGAATCTTCCTACTCATTCCCTTGGAGTTCACCAAATGTCCACCGCCACCGTTTCCGGCGTCTGCCCCGAGTGTGAGACCGACCTGACCGTTCCGGCCCTCGTCACCGGCGAGACCTTCTCCTGCCCCGAGTGCATGCTGACGCTGCGCGTCGAGGGCATCGACGACGGCCAGCTGCGGCTGTCGATGGTCGAGGTGCAGTTGCGCGACTGGGGTCAGTGAGATGCCGACCAAGTCCATCGCGATCGTCGCGGACCGGATCGCCTGGGAGGAGCGGCAGCTGATCCAGGCCGGGCCCGAGCTGGGCCTGGCCGTCGAGTGGGTCAACGACGAGTCGCTCTGCCTGGGCAATCCGGATGCCTCGGCGCTGGCCGGCTTCGACGCTGTACTGCTGCGCAGCCGGAGCTACACCCGGGGCGGCCTGATCGCCACCCTGGCCGAGGAGTCCGGCACCCGGGTGATCAACTCGGCGCACGCCATCAACCTGTGTGAGAACAAGGCGGTCCTCCGAACCGCGCTGCGAGCGGCCGGGATCCCGGTCCCGGAGTTCCGGATGGTGTTCTCCCGCTCAGACTTCGCCAAGGCGCTCACCGCGTTCGAGCTGCCCGTCGTACTCAAGCCCGTGTACGGCGGGATGGGCAAGCGGGTCACGCTGATCCGCGACGCCGATCTCGCCAACTCCGTCTACGACTACGTCGAGGATCTGGGTCACGCGTTCGAGCAGGCCTGCCTGGTCGAACCGTTCCTGGCCGGCGGCGCCTCGGTGCGCTGCCTGGTCGTCGGCACCGAACTGGTCGGCGTCGCCGAGTTCAGCACCGGTGGCGAGGACTGGCGCAACAACGCCGCCCTCGGCAACACCAGTCACGCGGCGGCAGACGACCCGTACGTCGCCAAGATCGTCAGCGGCGTCCTGGACGTCCTCAGCCCCGGCATCTACGGCGTCGATCTGTTCCGTACGCCGAAGGGCTATGTGGTCAACGAGGTCAACCACGCACCGGGCTTCCGGGGTGTGGCCACCGCGACCGGGGTCAACGTAGCCGTGGCCATCGGCAACTATCTCGAGGAGGCCCTCTCATGACACGGCGCATGATCCGGGCCGGAATCGTCGGCGCCTCCGGGCTGGCCGGCGGCGACCTGATCCGCCTGATCGTCCAGCATCCCGAGCTGGAGCTCACGTTCCTCGGCGGCTCGTCCAACCTCGGCCGCCGCCCGGCCGAGTTGCACCCCGGCCTCCGGATGGACCTCGGCCTCACAGTCGAAGCCGTCACCGAGGACGTGGCGGACAAAGTCGACGTACTGTTCCTGGCCACTCCCGCGCCGGTCTCGGCAGACCTGGCAAATCTGCTGGCCGACAAGGGCCCCACGATCATCGACCTCAGCGGCGCCTTCCGGATCCGCACCCCAGAGCTCCACGATCGCTGGTACCCGAAGGTCAACCGCAGCACCGAGCTCGCCGACCGTTTCGTGTACGGCGTTCCCGAGCTCATCGCCGACCAGCTTCCGCAAGCGAGCCTGATCTCGCTCCCCGGCTGCTATGCCACGTCCATCACCCTGGCCCTCGCCCCGCTCACTCTCGAACTCGGCCTGGACCTGAAGACGGTCGTGATCGACGGCAAGAGCGGTTCCAGCGGTGGTGGTCTGTCGATGCGCAAGACAGACCTGCACCCACTCCGCAACGGCGCCATCGCCCCGTACTCCCCCACCGGCCACCGCCATGCCGGTGAGGTTCGGGACTTCTTCGAGCGCGCCAAGCCCGGAACCATCGGTTCGCTGTCGATGTCGGCGTACGGCGTCTCGCACGTCCGCGGGCTGATGACGAGCAGCTACGTCTTCACCGACGCCGAGGTGAACCAGCGCGACCTGCACCGGGCGTACACCCGCTTCTACAAGGGCAAGCAGTTCGTCCGGGTACGGCGGCACAACGAAACGCTGATCCCAGTCCCGGATCCCCAAGCCGTGCTGGGTTCCAACTACTGCGACGTGACCGTCCTGTACGACGAAGAGGCCAAGCGGATCGTGGCTCTCGCAGCGCTGGACAACCTGGTCAAGGGCGCTGCCGGTCAAGCGATCCAGGCCGCCAACCTGCGGTTCGAACTGCCCGAGGAGTCGGGCCTGACCATGCAGCCGGTGATGCCCGCATGAACGAGATTCCGACTGTCATCAAGCTCGGCGGGAGCGTTCTCGACGACCTCGCAGGCGACTGGTGGAACGACTTGGCCGTGCACGCGGCCGAGCACCCCGTCGTACTGGTGCATGGCTGGTCGAAGCCGCTCAAGCAGCTCAGCTCGCGCTACAGCGATCCCTCCGCGATCCTGCGGGACCGCTACGGCAACCAGAGCCGCTGGACCACCACCGAGGTGATCGAGGACATCAAGACGGTCAGCACGGTGATGGCCGACGACGTCGCCACCCGGCTCGAGTACCGCGGCATCACGCTCGAGCGGAAGCTCGGCAGCGACGGTCTCGTGTACGCCGGACCTGGCGAGCGCTGGTGGTGGCAGGGCAAGCAACTGGTGGAGCTGGAGAACCTGGTCGGCCCGATCACGAAGGTCGACCCGACCGTCCTCAAGAACCTTCGGCCCGGCCACGTCTACCTGGTGACTCCCCTGGCCAGGAACAACGAAGGACAAGAGGTCAACACCGATGCCGACCGCGCGGCTGCGGCGATCGCGGGTGCCATCGGGGCCACCAACCTCGTCCTGGTCACCGATGTCGAGCACCTGCTGATCGATGACCAGCCGGTCTCCCGGATCGATGCCGACGCGGCCGCGGCCTTCCGCGACAAGGGCGCCACCGGCGGGATGCGCAAGAAGCTGCGTGCCGCCGGCGAGGCCCTGGAGCAGGGCGTGGCCGAGGTCGTCATCGGCAGCGCCCCGGTCTCCGACCTACTGGCCGGCCGGACCGGAACCGTGATCACGAGAGCGAAGGAGCAGTGACCGTGGCGCAACCCCGCGTACTGGTCGTCAACAACAAGACCCTGTCGCTTCCCCAACTGCGCAAGCGATTCGAGGACCTCGGTGCCGCGACCGATGTGGTCACCAGTACCGAGGTGCCCGCGAAGCTCGATGGCCGCCACCAGGCGATCGTGCTGAGCGGCACCAAGGTCCGGGCCTACGACACCGAGTACTACAAGCCGCTGATCGACCTCGTCATGACGTCGGACGTCCCGGTCTTCGGGATCTGCGGCGGCATGCAGATCATCGCCGTCTCCCAGGGCGGCGAACTGGCCGAGGGGCCGCAGCGGGTCGGCGGGCACGACGCCGAGGTGGACAAGAGCGAGGCCCTGTTCACCTTCGTGAAGCCGACGGTGACCGTCTTCCACCGGCACACCCTGTACCTGCAGGCGGCCCCGGCCGGCTTCCGGTCGATCGGCCGCTCCGACCACGCGCCCGTCGAGTTCCTGCGCTCCGACGACGGCCGGATCTTCGGATCCCAGGCCCACCTGGAGTTCCGCGACGACGGCCGCGAGATCCTCCGCGGTTTCGCCCAAACCTTCCTCTAAAACTCAAAGGACATGGCATGACTGAGCACGACAAGCCCGCCCTCACCGTGCACCTGAACGGTGCCGGAGGCAACATCAAGGGCTGGGTGGTCATCGACTCCCTGTACGACGGCCTGGCGATGGGCGGCACCCGGATGACCACGGGCGTCACCGAGGAAGAGGTGGCCGGCCTGGCTCGCGACATGACTCACAAGTTCACCCTGGCCGGGCTGCCGATCGGCGGCGCGAAGGCTGGGATCGTCTCCGACGGCACCGACCGGGAGACGACGTTCAAGACCTTCGGCCGGACCGTGAAACCCTTGCTGCACGGGGGAATCCACCTCGGCATCGACATGGGCGTCACCCCGGCCGACCGGGCGATCTTCTTCGAGGAGGCGAAGTACGACCCGCGCTACCGCCTCGGCGCCCCGGACATGCCGATCGACTGGCGGACGTACTACGAGCCGCTGATCGACTGCACCGGCCACGGTGTCGGCGTCGCCGCGGTCACCGCGTTGGAGGCCAGCGGTCGCAAGCAAGCGCGAGTCGTCGTCCAGGGCTTCGGCGCGGTCGGCCGTGCGGTTGCGCAGTTCCTGGAGGCCCGCGGTCACGTGGTCGTCGGCGTCGCCGATATCGACGGCACGATCAGCGCCGACCGGCTGCCGGTCGACGCTCTGATCGCGATCACCGACGAGTTCGGCCGCATCGACCGGACGAAGCTGCCGGACGGCGTGACCCAGTCCGACGGTTCGGACGCGTGGCTCGATGTCGACGCGGACCTGCTCATCCTCGCGGCACAGAAGCGTGCACTGAATGACGAGAACGTGCACCGGCTCCGCGCCGAACTCGTTGTCGAGGGCGCCAATATCGCCTCCACGCCGGTCGCGCAGGAGAAGGCTCGCGCGGCGGGCGCCGTACTGGTGCCAGGCGTGATCGCCAACATCGGTGGCGCCGGCTCGGCGGCGCTGGCCGTCACCCGCGTGGTCCCGTTCGACCTGGAGGCCGAGGCTCGCAAGGCGTGGGTCTTCGACTGGATCGGCAACCGCGTCAAGCTGAACACCGAGGCCCTGCTGGAGATTGCCAAGGCCGGCGCGGGCGACCCGCTGCCCGAGCTCCTCGCCGTACGACGTGCGGAGCGCGGGCGATGACAGCGGAGTACCGGCGTCGCGGCTGGTGGCGGGACGACACCTTTCTCGACGACCTGCGCAAGCAGGCCCGGGAACGGCCCCGCAAACTGGCCATCGCCGGACGCCGGCTCGACGAGGCGCACACCGACACGCTCGACTACTCGGAGCTGTCCACGCTGACGGATCGATTCGCGGGAGCCCTTCTCCAGCTGGGGATTGAGCGCGGCGACAGCGTCGCCGTACAGCTGCCGAACCGGTGGGAGATCGTGCCGCTGATGTTCGCCACGATGGCGGTCGGCGCGGTGATCGTCCCGATCGCTCCCGAGTGCCTGGACGACGAACTGCACCACCGCCTCGCGCTGACCGAGGCGAAGGTGTTCATCACCCTGCCGGAGATCGCCGCCGACCTCCGCAAGGTGCAGGACGAACTGCCGGTCAAGGACCTGATCGAGATCGACAGCCAGGAGTTCCATGACCACTTCATCGGCACCCGCTGGGAGGAGACGACTGACCTGACGGGTCGTCAGCTCCAACCGGACGAGCCGTTCGTCGTGCTGTTCACCTCCGGTACGACGGGTTTCTCCAAGGGCGTCGTCCACAGTCAGAACACCGTGCACTCCGGCGTACGGGGTTATGTGGACGCGTTCATGCTCAGTGACGACCTGGTCGTCGCGAACACCACGCCGCTGGTGCACTACTCGGGCTTCGGTCAGGGCGTGCTCGCCAGCGTGTTGCTCGGCGGGACGGTCGCCTTCCAGGACGGTCCCGACAAGGCTGGCCTGCTGGACCTCGTGGAGCGCTATCGCGCCACGCTTCTGTACGGTCCCCCTCCAACCCTCAGCGGTGTTGCACGGGTCCAGCAGGCCGATCCCCACGACGTCTCCAGCCTGCAGCACACGGTCACCGGCGCGGCGCCGGTGCTCCAGGAGTTGGTCGACGAGATGCGATCGACGTTCGGGTCCCGGACCTACTCGGTCTGGGGGATGTCGGAGTTCGGGCCGATCACGATCAGCCGGCTCGACTACGACCGCGACTGGGCTGCCCGCAGTCACGGCCGGCCGATCGACGCGATGGAGATTCGGATCGACCTCTGCGACGACCCTTCGAAGCGTGCTCCGGTCGGACGGCTGCGAGTCCGGGGTGCGTCCCAGGCACTCGGGTACTTCAAGCAGCAGGACGTCTTCGATGCCGAGGTGAACGAGGACGGCTGGTTCGACACCGGTGACGTGGCGCGCGAGGACGGGCGCGGCGGGATCCGGATCCTCGGCCGGGCGCGCGACACGATCGTTCGCGACGGAATCGTCGTACCGATCGCTGAACTGGAAGCCGTCATCTCCCAGCACCCCAAGGTCACCGAGGCCGCGCTCGTCGGTACGACGGGTCAGGTCGACGACCCGATCCTGGCGGTGGCCGTTGCCCACGGCAACACTCGGCCGACCCTCCAGGAGATCCAGGCTCACCTTCGGAGTGCCGGTCAGGACGAGCGGTTCTACCCCGAGCGGCTCGAGGTAGTCGACGTGCTGCCGAAGACGCTGACCGGCAAGGTCCGCAAGGTCGAACTACGAAAGCTGTACGCGTGATCACGATGTCGGCCACGCTGGCCGCCGACGAGGAGTTCGAACGTCGGCGGCTGGCCGGGGAGCGCGTGTTGTTCCTGGCCACCGGTGAGATCGGGCTGCCCGTTCTGCCGGAGCTGCGCGAGCACCTGATCGCTGCGGCCGATCGCAACGCTTATGGACCGGTGGCCGGTTCGGCTGAGGTGAGGTTGGCTGCTGCGGGCTACTGGAACCGCCGCGGTCTGCCCACCGATCCGGGTGACGTGGTCTGTGGTCCGGGTACGAAGCCACTGCTGTTCGCGCTGATGATGGCGGTCGGCGGCGATGTCGTCGTACCGGTTCCGACCTGGGTGAGCTATGCCGCGCAGGCTCAGCTGGGCGGTCTGAAGTCCATCGCGGTCCGCACGCGCCCCGGCGAGGGCGGCGTACCGGATCCGGCCGAGCTTCGGGTCCAGGTGCTCAAAGCACGAGCAGCTGGGGGCAATCCGCGCAGTGTCGTGGTGACGCTGCCGGACAACCCGACCGGCACGATCGCCACGCCGGAGACGGTCCGCGAACTCGCCGAGGTGGCGCGCGAACTCGACCTGGTGATCATCTCCGACGAGATCTACTGCGACCTCGCCTACGCCCCGGCCGTCTCACCTGCGGTCTATGCACCGGAGCGAACAGTCGTCACCACCGGCCTGACCAAGAACCTGGCCGTCGGCGGCTGGCGGCTCGGCATTGCCCGACTGCCAACCGCCGAACTCCGCACGCGGCTCATCAGCATCGCGAGCCAGATCTGGTCGAGTACGGCGGCTCCCGTCCAGGCGGCGGCTGCGTACGCCTTGGCCGAACCGCCCGAGGTGGTCAAGCGAGTCGCCGCGTCACGCCGGTTGCACGAACGCGTCGTACGGCGAGTGGCCGAGGTCTTCACCTCAATCGGCGCCGAGCTCGCGCCGGTTCAAGCCACCTGCTACCTCTACCCCGACTTCGAGCCTCTGCAGCTCGGCATCAACGGCACTGAACTCACCGAGCTACTCAGCACCAAGTACGGCGTCGCCCTGCTACCCGGCACGGCCTTCGGCGAACCCCAGCACTCACTGAGGATTCGGGCCGCCACCAGCCGCCTGTACGGCGAAACCGACGCGGAACGCCTCGCCGCACTCCACGCGCCGGACCCCCTCACCCTGCCCTGGATCAAGGCATCCATCGACCGCCTGACCGAAGTCATGGCCGAACTAACCAAGGAGAGCAATGTCCACCGTCATCTTCGAAGTTGAGTACCGCGGGCAGCGCTACGCGGGCGTGGGGCTGCCGACCGATGCGCCGGTCACCCTGTTCCCGGTCGCCGAGGACCAGCTGCGGAACGCCGTACTGGCCGGTGGCGGCACGCAGGCGCTCCTCGACTCGCTGACGTCCGGGACCGACACGGTCACGGTCGCGGCCGACGACCCCGAGCTGCGTTTCCTGCCGCCGCTGCTGCCGGCCTCGAACAACTCGCTCGTCACCGGGTTCATGGGCACGCATCGCTCCAAGTTCCCGGCGCCGCCGGCTCCGGACGAGGAGTTCAAGGCGCCGAACTGGCTGATCAAGGGCTTCGGGTCCTGGCTCGAGACCAACGGCGGGCCGCTGACCGTGCCGTTCACCTCGCAGGAACTGCTCGAGGAGCCGGAGGTCGGACTGGTCTTCGTCAACGACGAGGACGGCAACCCGCACTACGCGGGATACACGTTCGGCAACGACCTGAACGACATCGGGCTGCACCTGCAGAACCCGTGGGGCTGGACGCCGTACGCGAAGCTCTGCGACACCTCGCTCACGCCGTGGCTATTCCTCGGTGAGCCACCGACCACGGTCACCGGGCAGATCATCATCGAGCGCGAGGGTGAGGTGGCCTGGAAGGGCGACTTCTCGGCCGGCGCGGACTCGATCTTCCAGCGCGTCCCGGACATGGTCGACAACCTCTTCGGGTACGCCGGGATGCGGCGACCGGGGTTGGTCAACTACCTGCTGCTCGGGTCGGACAAGGCCAGCTGGCACGCCGGCTACCGGATCGCCGACGGTGACCGGATCATCTTCGACATCGCCAGCCATGGCGTCGTCCTCGCGAACGACGTCGTGTACGCCGGTCAGGCGGTGACGACGGCCTCGGCCGAGTTCGGGGTCTGGGGGGCGCCCTCTGCCTGAGCCTCCCGGACCGCCACCAGGTACTCGGTGATGGCGGCGCGGTTGCGCTCGAGGAAGCGGATGCGCTCGGCCATCCGGTCCCGTTCGCCTTCGAGGAGCGCGATCGTCTCCTCGGTGGGGGCGGAGATCCGGATGGCGCGCGGGGTGTCCATACACGGCAGGACCTCCCGGATCACCCGGGTCGGCAGTCCGGCGTCCAGCAGGCCGCGGATCTGGATCACCTTGTCCACACAGGACTCGGCGTAGTCCCGGTATCCGTTCGCGGACCGCTGGGAGCCGATCAGCCCCTGCTCCTCGTAGTACCGCAGCAACCGCCGGGACGTCCCGGTCCTGTCCGCCAAGGTTCCGATCCGCATGTGGCGCACCTCACTTTCGACGACCTTGACCTGCACATCAATGAGAAGGTTTGAGTATATCTCCCATGGCTGCTTCCCAGACTGAGATCTCGACACCGCCCATCGGAGGCGGGAACAAACTGCCCTGGTCACCCTTGCTGGCGCTGAGCACCGCAGCGTTCGTCGGCATCCTGACCGAGGCCCTACCCGCCGGCGTGCTGCCGGAGATGGCTCGCGACCTGTCGGTCAGCGAGTCCGCCGCCGGTCAGTCACTGACGATTTATGCTATCGCGACGGGCATCGCGGCGATCCCGTTGTCGGTGGCGACCGCCACCTGGAACCGCAAGAAGCTGCTGCTGCTCGCGGTCGCGATGATCGGTATCGCGAACATCGTCACGGCGACCTCCTCCAGCTACGTGCTGACCATGGGCTTCCGCCTGCTGGCCGGTATCGCGGCGGCGGCGGTCTGGGCCGAGCTGGTCGGCTACGCACGCCGCTTGGCGCCGCCGCACCTGCAAGGCCGAGCCATCTCGATCACGATGGCCGGTGTCCCCCTCGCACTGGCGCTCGGCATCCCGGTCGGCACGTTCCTCGGCAACCTCTTCGGCTGGCGACTCACCTTCGGCATCGTGGCCGCGCTCTCGGTCCTGCTGCTCGGCTGGATGGGTCTGTCGGTTCCGTCCACTCCTGGCCAGGCGGTCGGACAGCGCGAGCCGATCTTCCAGGCTCTCAAGCTGCCGGGCGTCGTCGCCGTACTGTTCACGGTCGCGGCCTGGGTGCTGGCGCACAACATCCTCTACACCTACATCTCGACCTTCCTCGACGAGTACCACATGGGCGCCCGGCGTGACGTCGTACTGCTGGTCTTCGGTATCGCATCCGTCATCAGCATCGTGATCACCGGCGCCCTGGTCGACCGCAAGCTGCGCGGTCTCACCATCGGTTCGGCCGCCCTGTTCGTGCTCGCCGCGGCGATGCTCGGACTGGCAGCCAGCAATGACCTCGTGGTGTACGCGGCCATGATCATCTGGGGCCTCAGCTGGGGTGGCGTGACCACGCTGCTGCAGACGGCCGTCACCGACGCAGGTGGCGACCGGGGTCAGGCGCTGCTGGTGACCACGTGGAACTCGTTCATGGCCGGCGGCGGCGCTGTCGGTGGCATCCTGCTCGCGGTCCTCGGCCCGAAATCGTTCCCCTGGGGCGTGCTCGTGCTCGTGGTCCCCGTGCTGCTGGTGGCCATCATCGCCCGCAAGCACGGCTTCCCAAGCCGGCGACCAAACGCAGCCTGATCGCCGAAGAGGCCGTGTCCGTCCTGGGACGGACACGGCCTCACCCAAACGGTCGACTCAGCCTCTGCCGATCCGGTAGCCGACGCCGCGGACCGTGATGATCCACGAACTGGCTCCGAGCTTGGCCCGCAGACTCCGCACGTGGGTGTCGATCGTGCGACTCGAGTCGGCCCAACTTGTCTCCCAGACACTGGCCATCAACTGTTTGCGTGACACTGCCTCATCGGGATGCGAGGCCAGCTTGTGCAACAGCTCGAACTCCTTGCCGGTCAACCGCACCGGCTCACCGCGAACGCGTGCTTCATGCGCTTGAACGTCGAGGCTCAACGAGCCCAGCGTCATCACGCGGCCCGGCTGACGGCACGGCAGCGTCCGCCGCAGGACCGCCTCGATCCGGGCCAGCATCTCCCGCGGGCCGCAACGGACGTCCACGCAGTCGTCCGCACCGGCCTGCAACGCGAGGATCCGGTCGGTCTCCGTCCCACCAGACGAGACCGTGATGATCGGTTTGTCACCAGCAGCCCGAATCGACCGGCACACCTCGAGCCCGTCGATATCGGGCAGATCCAAGTCCAGCAAGACGAAATCAGCACTCCGATGTGCTCGCAACGCCTTGGCACCGGTGTCCACACAGCTGACGGCGTAGCCCTGCCTGCGCAGGTCCTGCCGCCTGTTTTCGATCTCCGCGGAGATCCCTTCGACCACGAGAACGCGCACTGTCCCTTGTGCCACTGCTCACCTCACATGCCTCTCGATACGAGACCTCACCGGCAGCGTCCCCCCAGGACACTCAAATAATAGTGATCTTTTTTTTATCGTCAACGAAAGTTAGTCACCAGGTGGGCACACAGCGCAGACTTGGCCAAGTCGCAGCGGGTTCTGGCTAAATCGCGCTGGCTCCGCCGTCGACCGGGATGGCTCCACCGGTGATGAACGAGGCCTGATCACTGAGCAGCCAGGCGGCAGCGCGCGCCACCTCGATCGGGTCCGCCATCCGCGGCTGGATCTGGCGGGCGACCGATCCCTGCTCGAGCGGCGGGAACGCGCGAATCGCGTTCTCCATCAGCTCGGTCCGAGTGGTGCCGACGATCAGCGCGTTGATCCGGATGCCGAACTGGCCGTACTCGGCCGCCGCTGCCCGGGTCAGACCCAGTACGGCGTGCTTGGCAGCGACGTACGCGGCACCTGCACCGGTAGCGAACTCACCGGCAGTGCTGGAGGTGTTGACCACCGAGCCGCCACCCGCCTCGATCATCACCGGCAGTTGATGCTTGAGGCAGTTCCACGTCCCGCGCACGTTGACGTCCATGGTCCGCTCGAAGTCCGCGTCGTCGGTCTCGTGCACGAGCGTCCCGATGGTCCCCCAGCCGGCGTTGTTGAAGGCGCCGTTCAGCCCGCCGAACGCACTCACCGCGATGGCGACAGCCCGCTCGACCGCGTCGGCGTCGGTGACATCGCCTGGTGCCAACTCGACCCGGCCACCGGTGGCGCGGATCTCGGCGGCGATCTCCTCCAACTTGTCCTTGCGACGAGCCATCAGTACGACGGCCGCCCCCTCGACCGCGAACCACCGGGCGGCCGCGGCGCCGATGCCGCTGGACGCACCGGTGATCATGATCGTCCTGCCACTCAGCGTGCCTACTGCATCACTTACAGCCTCACTACTCACGGCCGATCCCCTTGATCCCGTTGCACTGATCCGACACTCCCAGCGCCGGCATCAGACAGCGCCAGATCTCTTCTACCCGGTCGACCAGGTCTTCGTGAGCGGTCTCGACGTACGAGTGCATCTGCGCGCCGGTACAGGCGTTGACGATCATCCGGGCGATCGACTGGATGTCGACCTCAGGCTTCAGCTCCCCGCTGTCCACCGCGGACTGCAGGTCGGCCGCCATCAGACTGGTCCACTGCTGATGCGAGTTCTCCCCTGCGGGCATGAACCGGTCCTGCTCCCAGACCAGCCGCGCGCCCGCCCGCAGCATCGGACTCTCCGCGAGCTGCTGCGCCCACGTCTTGGTCACGTCGATCGCCCGCTGCAGCCCGTGCGAGGACTCCGGCGGTACGACGAACTCCGGCTGACCGGCCACGATCGCCCGGGCCAGCTCCTCCTTGGAGCGGAAGTGGAAGTAGACCCCACCCAGCGTCACCCCGGCCCGGTCGGCGATCTTCATGACGCTGGCACCGGAGAACCCGTTCTCCGCGAACACCTCGGCGGCGGCCAGCATCACTGCTGCCCTGGTCCGCTCGGCCCGCGCCTGTTTCACCACCCGTTGAGCCATGTGGACACCTCTCCCCTGCAATCTGCCCGGAATCGCTTCACGAAAAGAACAACTTTATTTAATTTATACGTGGACACTGGGCGGAACCACCGTTCCTGTCCTCTACCTGTCGTCCCACAGGGGGGAAACCTGCCATGACCATCAGCCCAGCCGCCATAGCTCCACCGATCCAAACGCTTGTCCGCAAGGACAAATCGGAGGAAGCCCTCGTCACGCAGTGGCGCGAACTCCCCGATCTGGTCCAGGAAGTCGTCGCCACCTGGCCGCAGAGTCACGCCTTCTATACAGAGGGCGACCATTTCACACCTTTGCTGTTCACGGAAAGCCTGCGACAAGCACTCGCTTTACTCAGTCACCGTGTTCATTCGATTCCATTGGGTCACCGACTCGGCTGGGAACAGATCAGCTCCTGGATTCTTCCGACCGCGCTGGACGTCCAGGGCAGCGCGCGGAAGGTCACTCTCCTGGTGAGTCACCCGAGCGTCACGCGACGCCGGATGGGATCGGTCTACCTGGTGTCGCGGATCGACGCGGTCAGCGACGGCCGCCGGATCGGCGGTGCCGAGGTGCGCTACAGCGCGCACCCGCCGGCGATCTACGACCGCCTGCGCGGTCCCTACTCCTCCGCGAAGGACGCCTTCAGCAAAGCCATCGCGCTCACGCCGCCGGTCGACCCCGCGCTGGTGGGTCGCAGCAGCACGCGCAACGTCGTACTGACTCCGCTCGACCAGCCGCTGAGCTGGCAGCTGCGAGTGGACACCACCCACAGCGTTCTCTTCGACCACCCGCACGACCACGTGCCCGGCATGGTCCTGCTCGAGGCCGCCGCTCAAGCAGCACAGGCATCCCTACCGACCCCGGTAGCGACCACCCGTTTCGACACCCAGTTCCTCCGCTACGTCGAGTTCGACCAACCGTGCACAGTCACCGCCGACCCCGCCCCCGACGGCGTAGTCCACGTAACCGTCACCCAATCCGGCACCCCCGTCTTCACCTCCGCCGTAACCACCGAACCCTGGCCCGCCACCTAACCCCATTTCGTGGGCCCGCCCACCGCGTTGCAGGTTGGCCCACCGCATGCAGTTGGCCCACCCACCACGGGATGGGCCATCCCCCCAACCGTTTGATGGGTTACCCCATCCGCTTGTGGGTTCTGGACTCGCATGCGGGTACAGAACCCACAACCTGATGGGTTAACCCATCAGATGGCGGTCGGGCGGGCGGGGGTGGGTTGGTGTCGACGGCGAGCCGCCGCGCCAACGTCCGAAGGGTCGGAGGGCCCGTCTCCGGTTGTTCGGACGTTGTGGGTGGTGCCGCGCTAACGTCCGAAGGACCGGAGGGCCCGTCTCCGGTTGTTCGGACGTTGTGGGTGGTGCCGCGCTAACGTCCGAAGGACCGGAGGGCCCGTCTCCGCTTTTTCGGACGTTGCGGGTGGTGCCGCGCTAACGTCCGAAGGATCGGAGGGCCCGTCTCCGGGTCTTCGGACGTTAGCTTCAGCGAGCGGTTGCCAGGTAGGTGCGCCAGCTGCCGTATGACGTGATGTCGTGGGCTGGGTTTACGGCGTCGGCGGTGCAGAGGAAGCCTAGGAGTTGGCGGCCGTTGGAGAGGGTTAGGGGGCCGATCGCTAGTGGGGGTTGGATTGTGGTGGCGAAGCTGCCTAGTTGGGCGGCAGGGATGGCCCAGACCTCGACCTCTAGTTCTGCGCCTTCGGTGGACGGGGTCAGGCCGGGGCGGGGGCCGTCGACGAGATACATCCGGTACGACGGTGCCGTGCGGGCCGTCTCGACCAGGCGCGCACCTCGTCGTACCAGCTCGTGGTTCAACGGTTGGCCGGTGAGGTGTGCACCGGCGACCGCGAGGAGTACTTCGTCGGTCCATTGGGCGGCTAGGTCGATCAGCGCGTAGTCGTGACCGGCTGGGGCGATCAGCTGCACACCGAAGGGGAGGCCGTCGGCGCGGTCTGGGCCGGGGAAGGCGACTGCGCAGAGGTCGAGCAGGTTGACCATGTTGGTGAAGCGACCGAGCCGGCTGTTCGTACCGATCGGATCGGCGGCGACCTCCGCGAGCGTCGGGTGATTAGGTGTCACCGGCAACAACAGTGCGTCGAGTGAGGTCCACAGCTGCTCGCCCGCCCGGGCCAATACAGCGAGGCGGTCGAAGCCGGCGAAGGCGGCCGACGCGGTCAACGCCTCGCCGCCGCGGACGATCGTCCGTACGGTCGGATCGACCTCAGGTACGTCGTCGAGTTTGTCCCCGAAGGCCAGCCAGCGTTCGGCGAGCCACGGCCCGGAGTACAGCAGGTTCGCTGCCTCGAGCAACGGCCTGACGTCGACCGGAACCACCTCGCCGAGCCGATGCGCCTCGGCGAGCATTTGCTGCCACGCCTTCTCGTGCAACGGATCGAGGTCCAGATCAAGATCCGGTACGCCGATCACCGGCGTACCCGATCGACCCGGCCGACTGTGTGGCAAGGACTCGAACCGCCGCGACCACGCGTCATCAGGGTCAAAGGCAACCATCACCTCGAATGCGCGGCGGGCAGTCTCGACCGACCGCGCCATCACGGTCACGCAATCGAGCGAGCGACAAGCCGGAACGACCCCACGCGCCGACACCAGACCACGAGACGGCTTGATCCCAACCAGCCGGTTGAAGGCAGCCGGCACTCGACCACTCCCAGCGGTATCCGTACCGAGCGCGAAGTCGACCTGCCCAGTCGCGACCGCCACCGCACTCCCCGAGCTCGACCCACCCGAGATGTGCTCCTCCGAGAAGACCGAGTGACAAGCGCCGTACGGCGATCGCGTGCCGACCAACCCAGTGGCGTACTGATCCAGGTTCGTCTTCCCCAGCGGTACGGCGCCGGCCGCGATCAACTGATCGACCACGAAAGCGTTCTGCGCAGCCGGTACGACGGTCCGCGGGTCACCGGCCGTGGTCGGTACCCCGGCCAGGTCGATGTTGTCCTTCAGCGCCATCGTCAGCCCGCGCAACGGTCCGGCCTGCGCCTCGACCGGCTCCACCCGGGTGATCCATTCGGCGTTGCTCATGCTCCCCACCTCGCTCGTTCCGCGTCGAACGCCGCTCGGCGCCGGGCTCTCAAGGTTGCGATGTCTACGGGCGCCTCCCGCTCGATCCGGCGTACATCGGCGATCGAGAAGGTGGCCGGGGCCACCTTGAGGTCAGCCCGTCCAGCCGCGATCTCGGCCCGCTCGTGCGCCAACTGCTCCACGCTCACCGGAGTGAACCTGATCAGGTCGAACTGCCGCAACAACCACGGCCGCTCGTCCTGCAGCCGCCAGACCGGAACAGTCCGTCCGACCAACTGGTACCCACCAGGACCCTCCATGCCATAGACACACAGGTAGATCCCGCCGATCCCGACCGCGTTCTGCGGTGTCCAGGTCCGGGCCGGGTTGTACTTCGTCGTCACCAGCCGGTGCCGCGGATCGATCGGGACCGCGACCGGCGCCCCGAGGTAGACATCGCCGAGCCCGACGACCAGGTACGTCGCCTGCTGGACGATCTCGAACACCTCATCCCGCTCGTCCAGGTCGTTGACTCGCCGGATGAACTCCACGTTGTCCGGACACCACGGCGCATCCGGCCGAACCGAGGTCGCATACCGGCGCATCGCCTCGTGCGCCTCCGGATGATCGAACGCGATCGGCAGCGTCACTTCACGCGCCGGCAGTACGACGGTCTCCGGGTCGGCGAGCCCAGACACCAGCTGTGCAAGGTGTTTGGCCAACTCGAAGGGACCGAGTGACGAGGTGTCCAAGGCAACCAACAGCGATCGGACACCCTCGACGATCTCGACCACACCACGCGGTCGATGCTCACGCAAGGCCTCGGCCAGCAGGTGGATCCACACCCGAACGGTGAGATCAAGCTCCGCAGGTCCGGCCTCGACGAGCAGATGTCGTTCCCCAGCACAACGGATGGTGTAGCCGGCCGCCTCATGCAGTACGTCGGGCCGCGACGCCGTACCGACGATTGTTGGCACCGGCAACGGATCCTGCCGCAGATCGGCCAGCCACCGCCGTCGTTCCTCGATCGCTGCGGTCGCGGCATCGATTGTCACCGGCAACAACCGAACGGAGTCTCCAGCTCGCAACTGACCGAGCATCCACCGATCAGCCTCGATCACCACAGCCGGTACGACGAACCCGCCGAGCGACGGACCGTCCTTACCAACGATCACCGGGGTATCTCCGGAGAGCATGATCCCGCCGACCGGATAAGCCGAGTCGTGCACGTTCGACGGATGAAGTCCGGCCTCGCCGCCATCGCTCCGAGCCCAGCCCGGCAGTGGACCGGCCAACCGGACACCAGTCCGGTCCGATCGATGGTCGACTGTCCACTCAGTCCCGAAGAACGCCTCGACTCCTGCCGTTGTGAGGTGATCCGGCGCGCCATGCGGTCCCGGGATCACCCGAAGCTGCCAACTGTTCGCGATCGTCGGCAACTCCACGCTGGTCGGGCTGAGTAGGTTCTCGCGCCGACCGAGAGGCAGCTGATCACCAGCCGTCAGCGGCCGCCCGTCCAGACCGCCGAACCCACCCAGCACGAAGGTCGATCGGCTGCCGAGGACTGGCGGTACGTCGACACCGCCCTCAATCGCGAGATAGCCACGCATCCCGTCGAGCGGACCGATATCCAGCACGGCTCCGGCCGGGAGCATCACCACCAAACCCGGGCGGACCGGCCAGCCGTCGATCGTCGCCTGCCGAGCCGCACCGCCGACGCAGATCAACCGATCCTCGTCGCACGTCAGGACCGGACCGGTCTGCACACACTCCAGGCCGGCCACACTCGACGGATTGCCGACCGCCGCATTAACTAGAGCGAAGGTGAGCTCGTCGGCCGCACCTGATGGCGGTACGCCAACATCCCACAGGCCGGGCCGACCTTCGAGATCCTGAATGGTGGTCTGTAGGCCCGGGCTGATCACTGTGAGCACGGGTCACCACCAGCCCAGGAGTTGCACCGGGGTCGGGTTCCAGCCGTTGCAGGGGTTGTTGATCTGTGGGCAGTTGCTGATCAGTACCAGGAGATCGCGGCTCGCCGTCACCTCGACGTACCGGCCGGGTGCGGACAGTCCGTCGTCGAACTTCAGGTCGCCCTCTGGCGTGACGGGGACGTTCATGAAGAAGTTGATGTTGTGGGCGAGCTGCCGCTGCCCGATCCCAGCCTGAGCGCCGTACCTGAGGAAGGTCTGACGGCAGGCGTGCTGGTGCCGGGTGTGGTGCCCGTACCGAATGACGTTGCTCTCCTGGGAACACGCGCCGCCGACCGTGTCGTGCCGTCCGCAGGTGTCGTCGGAGATGAGCCCGAGCTCATCGCCTTGCGTCGACATCAGACGCGATCCGGTGGTCAGGTAGACGGCTTGCTGGGCGCGAATCGTGTCGAAGGCCGAGTACCGGTTATCGATGTCGTGCGCGTCGTAGAACAACGTATCCACCGCCTGGTTGCCATGCAGATCAACGATCCGCAAACGCCCACCAACCGGGACAGTCAGCAGCGCGCCGTCGCCAGCAGCGACGACCTGGTCGAGTGCGGTCATCGGACCAACTCCAACGCACGCAGGGCCTCTGGCCGCAGCTCGGCCGGATCCCCCGGTTCCGCCACCTCAATCTGTACGCCGACAGCGCCAGCCGGCGTGGTGGCGAGTGCATGCGCCGTCGTGGAGACGAACACCAGCAAGTCCTGGTCGGCCCGCAAGGTGACGCTGGCTCCAACAGTCGCATGCCCGGGGACGAAAGCGAGTGCCGAGGTCGAGTCGATCGCAACCTTGGAGAAGAAGTTGATGCAGCCGTGGAGATCAGCAGGGCCGAGTCCATGTTTCGCCAGCTCCAGCAGGAGAAGCTGGCTCGGAACGAACCCGGTCAAGCAGTCATGCCAGTCGAGGGTGGAGGAGGTGACCGTGGCCAGGGCTACCCCGCGGTCGGACATCAGCACGAGGCCGGAGTGGATCCGGGCAGTCATCTGCGACTTCAGCGTGTCCGGGATGTTCAGCCGGTCGAGGCGGTCTGCTCCAATGATCAGCACCGAGGCGTTGGCGTCATCGGCCAGGGCGGTCAGGGTCAGCGCGCGTCCGGACCGGACGGCGACCGACCAGGCGGCGTCGCCGGGGATCTCGTGTTTCACGCGACGGCGCCTTCGAGAGCAGGCGCGACCGACGCGTGATAGGCGCGTCGTTGACCGAGGTAGGCGATGACGCCGCCGATGCCGACAATCGCCAGCGTGAGCAGCGGAAGATAGTGCAGGTACCAGCCCTCTCCCGCTGGGTCGTAAACCTCCGCCCGCGGCCAGCCGAGGTTGATCGCCATCGCGAGTCCGTAGCCCACAGCAACGATGTTGACGATCGGACCGAACCGGCCGAGCGAGAACAACGGACGGCCGTTCTCATCGGTACCGGTCGGCAACGTGTGACGCCGGAACAGCAACGGCGTCGTCACCATCAGATAGGCGATGTAGAGCAACATGATGCAGACGCTGGCCAGCCCGAGGAACAGACCGGCGTTACCCACGTTCACCACCAGACAGACAGCCGCCAGCACACCCGGTACGACGGTCGCGGCGACCGGCGTACCGGTTCGTGGTGAGACGCGGCGGAGCCAGGCCGAGGCGGGCAGGACGTTGTCGCGCGCCATCGAGAAGATCATCCGCGCCGCAGCGGTCTGAATCGCCAACGTACACACGCAAACCGCGAGCGCAACGTCCAACAACAGGAGCTTGCCGGTGGTCGTGCCAAGTCGACTCGTCAACACATACGGGAGTCCTTGCGTGGCCAGATTCCCGTCGGTCACTGACGGCGCGGCCATCAGCGCCGCAATGATCAGGAACGCACCACCGATGCCCGAGGCAACGACTGCGCGGATGATCGTTCGTGGCGTGGTCGCGCGCGGCTTGTGCGTCTCCTCGGCCAACTCGCCCGCACTGTCGAAACCGACCAGCACGTACGCCGCCATCAACGCCGAGATCAGCAACGGAACGACGTACCCGGTGGTGTTGTCGAGGTTGGTCGTGTGCAGTACGACGGAGGGCCCGCGCTCGGCCTTGCTGGTCAGCAGCACGACGATCAGGACGACGCCGACGAGCTCGCAGGTGACGCCGATCGAGTTGACCACGGCCATGATCCGGACGCTGGTCGCGTTCAGGATCGTGGTCACGACGAGCAGGATGCAGCCGAGGACAACGGCGTTCGCCGCACCGTCCTTCGACGACAAGGCCGGGTCGGTACCGATCAGCTGGAACCCGGACCAGACCGCGGGAAGCACCACCTGCAAGGCGATCGCCGCAGCGGCCAGGGTGATGGTCTGCGCGATCACCATCGTCCAGCCCGCGAACCACCCGACGACCGCGCCACCGAGTCGCCGAGCCCACTGGTAAATCGCGCCGGACAACGGGTAGCGAGCGGCCAGTTCGGCGAAGCAGAGCGCCACCATCAACTGCCCGACCAGCACCGCGGGCCAGGCCCAGAAGAACGCCGTACCGCCGAAGCTGAAGCCGAGGCCGAAGAGCTGGAAGACCGTGGTCAGGATCGAGACGAACGAGAAGCCCGCGGCGAACGACGCGTAGCTGCCGACTCGGCGCGAGAGTTGCTGGGCGTAGCCGAAGTGGCTCAGATCTTCTACAGGGGCGGTGAGTAGATCAGGGGTTGCTGACATTCCGGCCTCCGTCGAGTCGGCCCGGAACGCGCACGGCATGCCCGGGCCTCGCGGCCTCCCGGGCTTTTGTCCCGCCGTGGAACGGCGCTCAACTGCGGCGCCGCCTCCCCTCTCGGACCAGACCCACCGGATGGCAGCGGAACCCTAGGGGCGCCCCGCCGTCCCGGCGGGTCTGTTCCAGTTCAGGACCCAACGGTTTCAGCAACACTCTTCACTTGTTGCGAACAGGTAAACGCTTCCTCTCAGCAGACAACAGTTCTCACTAGCTGCTGAGATCGGCGAGAGTGCTGGGAGCTTTGCCCTGCTCGACCCACTTCACCAGCGCACCGAGCGGATCGGTCGGGGCCGGACCGCCGCCGCAGTGACCGGCACCCGGAACCAGGAAGAGTCGGTAGAAGCTGTCCACGCGGCCCATCTGGTGCTCGACGCGCCGGCGGTAGTCGACAGTGCCTTGCGCCGGGATGAGGGTGTCGGCGAGTCCGTGCCAGGAGAGCAGCTTGCCGCCCGCGCGCCGGAGGCCGGACAGGTCGGGGTTGTCGCTGCCGATCACCTTGTTGTACTGCGCGTGCGACTGCCGGAAGAGCTTGTAGTACTGGGCATACGTGAGCTTGCTGGTGTCGTAGCTCGGGTCGAGCTTCAGGAAGTTGCGGATCCAGCTGTCCGGTACGACGAACGGCACCGCGTGCTGCCCCTCAGTCACGGCCAGCCCGTCGAGCGGCGTACCGCGGGTGAGGCCGTACCAAGGACCGCCGTCCCAGATCTTGCGCACCACGCGCGCATCGGCAGCCGTGATCGTCACGGACTTGCCCTCGCACAACACCGTCTTGCCGATCAACCGCTCCGGTGCCCAGTGACAGTTCTGTGGGTCCTCGATGCCACAAGCCTGTACGGCGGCCTTGGTGAACTCCTCGAACTCGCACTTCGTCGGGTAGGTGTGCTCCTGGTTCATCACCACGGCCGGCCAGATCGCGGCCACCGTCCAGCGGTCCCAGTTGACCGCGGGTGAGGCAGCGAGGATGCCGTCGAAGTCGGTCGGGTGCTGCTGCGCCTCGACGTACCCCTGCCGGCCACCGGTCGAGCAACCGTTCCAGTACGTGTACGCCGCCGCGCGACCGTAGTAGTCGTTCACCACAGCCTTGCCCACGATCGCCAGGTCGTGCACCGAGCGCGAGGCGAAGTTCGTCAGCAGGCCCTGGTCGACCTTGCCGTCCTTGAGTGCCCAGGAGTCCGCGGTGTACGGCGACCCGACCACGCCGGCGTCGGTCGAGGCAACGGCGTACCCGGCCTTGATCGCGTTCGCCCACGGCGCGCCGAACTCACCGGCCGCGTATCCCCCGCCGCCGAGCGCCTGGAAGCGTCCGTTCCAGCCGGTCTTCGGCAGCCAGACCACGGTCTTCACGTGGTCCCCGGCGCCCGGATGGCTGAGCTGGACGGTGACCTCACAGTACGCCGGTACGCCGGCGACCGAGCTGGCCGGAAACGGCGGGTTGGCCGGGAAGTCGACCGTGCCACCGGGCTGGTCGACCCCGGTCACGGAGTCGACGTGGGCACCCTGCGGTGCCTTGACGGGGAGGTTCGAGCAGGTGCTGGGCGTCGCGCTACTCGGTAGTGGGACCAGTACGGCGAGCGGGACGATCGCCGCGGCCACCAGGGTCAGAAGTCGTTTCATGATCCCTACCGAACCAACACCGCTCAGAGGCAACCAGGGATACTTTGTCCTGTGACCCAGGGCACAGGGCTGAACCGGGCGATGCTCGCCGACTTCCTGCGGACCCGGCGGGCGCAGCTGCAGCCGGAGGACGTCGGGCTGCCGCGGGCGCGGCGCCGCCGCTCGGACGGCCTGCGTCGCGAGGAGGTCGCGGAGCTGGCCGGCGTCTCGGCCGACTACTACAGCCGGATCGAGCAGCAGCGCGGGCCGCGGCCGTCCGAGCCGATCCTGAGCTCACTCGCCGAGGGCCTGCGGCTGAGCGAGGACGAGCGGAAGCACCTCTTCCGGCTGGCCGGCTACCCCAATCCGCCGCGGCACCTGAACGATCGAGCGGCTCAGCACCTCCTGCGGGTGATGCAGCAGCTGGACAACACACCGGCCCAGATCTGCAGCCATCTGGGTGAGACTCTCCAGCAGAACGATCTCTCGGTCGCCGTCTTCGGCGATCACTCGCGCTTCGAGGGGATCGAGCGGTATTGGGCCTACCGCTGGTTCCTGACTCCGGCGGAGCGAGAGCTCTACGCGCCGGTCGACCATGACCGCATCTCCCGCGCGATCGTCGCCGAGGTGCTCGCCACTCACGCCACGTCGGACCCGCAGGCCGCCGTACTGGTTGAGACCTTGCTCGGCCAGAGCCCCGAGTTCGCCGAGGTCTGGGCCGAGCATCCGGTGTTCGAGCAGGACTGGCCGCGGCTGCACCTCAACCATCCCGAGGCGGGTTGGCTGGAACTGAACAGCGACTACGTCGTCGACTCCGACCGCTCCCAGTTCCTCGCCATCTTCACGGCCGATCCGGGCAGCCCTGATGAGCAGAAGCTGCGCGAACTGGCGGACACCTTCGTCTGGTGATCCTTCAGAGCGCGCTGGCCTTCGCGTTGCGCTCGAACTTTGACCACAGGGTTGACGTGCAGTTGGCACAGGACGGACCGAAGAACTCGCCGCGGGCCTGCGCGTCGCCCATCAGCCAGTAGCGGAACCAGGCCGTGATCGCGCCGCGAAACTGACCGCCGTCCGGGCTGACCACGAAGTGATCGGCACCCTTCAGCTCGGCGTAGATTGCGGGTACCTGGGCGCTCTGTGTGTAGCGGTCGTGCACGACCGACGGCCAGACGATCAGGTCTGCCGAGCCCGCGAAGTAGAGGGCCGGGCCATGCAGGTCCGCGGGGTCGTTGAACGGCCCGCCCTCGAGCGGCGCCACGGTGTCCACGCGCGGGTCTGCCCCAGCCCCAACGGCCGCGCCACCACCGAGCGAGTGGCCGGTCGCGCCGACATGATCGAGATCAACCTTGCCCGCGAACACGCTGCCCGCCGTACCGTTCTGTGCTGTCAGGTAGTCGAGCCCCTCCAGCAGCGGGTCACCCGAGCTCGACCGGCCTTCGCCCGCGGCCACGATGAAGCCGTGGGACGCGAAGTGCTCCAACAACGGCTGGTACGTCGATACTGTCGCGGCCGCGCCGTTGCTCCACAGGATCACGGGGTGCTTCGCACATCCGAGCGTCCCGAGCTGGGTCGGCCGGATGATCGTCGTACCTTGCCCGTTGGAGGCCGAGGTGACGGCGTACGGACCGGGTGCTGACCAGTTCTTGTTCACCGACGGACAGCCGGCCGCCTGGGCCGCAGGTGTCAGGTTGACGACGAGGGCAGCGGTCGTGACGACTATCGCGAGCAGGCGTTTCACTGGAGCTCCTTCGAGGCGTAGAGAGTGTTCAGCGAGCGAGCGTACTTGTCCCGCACCACGGATCGCTTGAGCTTCAGCGTAGGCGTCAGCTCGCCGGTATCCGTGCCCCAAAGGGACTCCAGCAGGGACCAGCGTTTCACCTGTTCGACCCTCGACAGCCGCGCGTTGCCGAGGCGAACCGCCTGCTCGATCTCAGCCCGTACGGCGGGATGCGCGGCAGCCTCGGCCGACGTACCGGCTTCGATATTGCGGGCCGCGCACCACTGGCGCCAACCGGGATCGAGGGTGATCAGGGCAACCAGGTACGGGCGGTTGTCGCCGTGGACGTAGACGGAGCCGATCAGGTCGGAGGCCGAGGAGACCGCCTGTTCGACGTTGGCGGCCGAGATGTTCTTGCCGGCCGCGTTGATGATCAGCTCCTTCTTGCGACCGACGATCGAAAGGTAGCCGTCGGCATCGATCCGGCCGAGGTCGCCGGTGTGCAGCCAGCCGTCGATGAAGGTGTCGGCGGTGTCATCCGGTCGGTTCAGGTACCCGGGCGAGATGATCCGGCCCCGGGCCAGCAGTTCACCGTCGTCGGCCAGGCGGAGTTCGACACCTGGCAGCGCACGACCGACTGTGCCGAGACGGGGTTCGCTGAGGGAGTTGAGGGTCAGTACGGCGGAGGTCTCGGTCATTCCGTAGGCCTCGACGATCGTCACGCCGATGCCGCGGAAGAACGTCAGCACATCCGGCGAGATCGGCGCTGCCCCACTGACCGCGACGATCAGTTCGTTGAGGCCAAGCGCGAGCCGGATCCGCCGATAGACCAGCCGTTCAAACAGCACACCGCGCGGTTCTCCCTTGCGGGCAACGGCGATCGCTCGGCGCAGCAGCGCCCGTCGTACCGGGGATCGTTCGGTGATGGCTCGCTCGGTGATTGCTCCGAGCAACTTCTCCCAGACACGCGGCACCGCGAGGAATACGTGCGGCTGGATGAGCGGCAATTCGTCGGGCAGGGTGCGGAGATCCCGGGCATACGTGACGGTCGAGGCGAGCGCCGTACCGAGGTAGTGCGTGATCATCCGCTCGGCGAGGTGGGCGAGCGGTAGGTAGGACACCTGCGTTCGCCCCGGCTTCGGGAGTTCACCCAGGTCCTCGACCACGCGGGTGAGGACCCCGGACAACACTGTGGAGATTCCGGCGTGGGTGACGAGCGTGCCCTTCGGCGGACCCGTCGTACCGGAGGTGTAGACGATTGTTGCCGGATCATCCGGTTGGACCTTTGCTGCTGCGGCTCGCACCTCCGGCAGGCGTTCGGGCAACGACGCGAGCGCGGCCGCGGTCAGTACCTCAAACGACAGTACGCCGACCGGCGCCGGGCCCGGGCCGATCACGAGGATCGTCCGGAGCTCCGGCAACCGGTCTCTGATCTCCAGCCAGAGAGGCAGGAACTCCATGTCCACGACGCATACCTTGCAGGCCGAATCCCCTGCTACATAAGCAAGTTGGTCGGCTGCGAGGGTGTTGTAGTACGACGTCGGAGTCGCGCCGGCGAGCATCACTCCGACGTCGGTCAGCACATGCTCGGCCCGGTTCACCATCTGCAGCCCGACCACGTCACCCGGTTCGATCCCGAGATCGAGCAGTAGCAACGCGATCGCCTGGGCCTGGCGTTCGTACTCGGCCCAGGTCAACCGCCGCTCGCCGTCGATGATCGCCACGACATCACTGTGCTCAGCGGCGTTTCGCCGTACGAGGTCGAGAACGGTGTCGGGCAGCATCGGGGGCGGGCTCCTTCAGCAGGACGTCGTGGCGGGACGGCTCTGGAAACGGTCGCCCAACCAGTTCAGCGCATTCGTGCCCCAGATGGATACGGTCGTGACGTGTCCGCCGAGCGGAATCGCGTGCCACTCGAGGGTCGCACCGGCCGCGCAGTACCTGGACTTGAGCGCCACCGCACCGGCGTACGGGATGAGCTCGTCGGCGGTCCCTTGGTAGAGGTAGATCGGCGCGGACGGCTTGACGTTGCCGAGCAGGTTCTCGTGAATACGCTGCTGCCAGCGCGGGTCCTGGATGACGTCCGGAACCGTCGTGTAGTCGTTGAGATGCCCGCCCAGCGCGGTCGTGCCGATCTCGGCGACGCAGGCCTGCTTGAGCTGCGCAAACAGGGCCTTGCCCTGCGTGGTCAGCACGTTGTCCAGCGGAACGTCGGGATAGGCCGTCGCCAGGCCGGCCGCGGCAGCTGCCACCAATCCGAACACTCCGCCTTCGTTGCTCTTGGCCACCAGATTGAGATCGGCCGGAACCCCGCCGGTCGCCGTACCGACGACGTTGAGATCGGGAGCGTACGCCGCTGCCTGCTCAGCCGCAGCGGCCGCCGCCTGGCCGCCTTGGGAGTAGCCGAAGACCCCGACCGGAGCAGCTGGGTCAAGGTTGGCGGCCGGGAGTCGGGTTGCCGCGCGAGCGACATCGAGGAGTGCGCGCCCCTCGGACTTCGCAGTCGCGTAGGTGTGCGTTCCCGGCGTACCGAGTCCTTCGTAGTCGGTCAGTGCGACCGCCCAGCCCTTGCCGATGGCCTGGACGATGAAGGCGACCTCGACCTCGGTACCGGTCCGGAGCTGGTACGACGGCGCGCACTGGTCACCGAGTCCCTGCGTACCCATCGCGTAGGCCACGACCGGGCGCTTCCCCGGTCCCGTCCAGGCGGTGAGCGGCGTGATCACCGTGCCGGACACAGCGTTCGCCGTACCGGTGGCTGAGGTTGATCGGTAGAGGACCTGGTCTGCGCGAACTGGGGTGGGGAACAGGCCGACGTACAGGTCGACCTTCCGGGTCTTGAGGACGTCGCCTGCCGGGACATTCGGCAGCGGTGACGGCGCCGTGTAGAAGGGGTCGTTCTGCGGGGTTGGTGGGCGGTCGTCCGCCGCGGCGGGCGCGACGACGACCGCACAGGACAGGCCTGCGACGGCCAGCCCGGTGACGAGTCTGCGGAACACGGTGAGTACCTCCGGGGCGGGAGAGTGGTAATGAGGATTACCCGAATATAGGGGTCGGGTTAGGCTGTGACAATCCCCTGGACGTGTGGAGGTTCGGTGTCTACAGAGCGCAGCTACGGCGGTGTGCCGTTGGCTCAGCGCCGGGAGGATCGGCGCGCGCGGCTGCTCGCGGCGGGGGTCGAACTGTTCACCTCGACCGGTTATCAGCAGACGAAGATCACCGAACTGTGCGCCGCGGCCGGGATGTCGAACCGTGGTTTCTACCAGGAGTTCGAGACCAAGGAAGCGCTACTGCTCGAGCTGTACGTCCGGACCAACCAGCTCGCTTACGACCACGTCAGCCATACCCTGACCAGCTTGTCGACGGCGGACCCGGCCGCGCGGATCGACGTACTCGTCGACGTCTACCTGGCCGCGGTCACCGCAGACCCGCGACTCGCTCGACTGAACTACGTCGAGGCCGTCGGCGTCAGCCCCGCGGTCGAGAGCCTGCACGTGGAGTGGGTCGGCCGCTGGAGCGAGCTGATCGAGCAAGAGGCCGACCGCGCCGCTGCTCTTGGCCTCGCTCCCCGGCGTGATTTCCGGCTGACCACGATCATGATCGTCGGCGCCATCACCGGCCTGCTCCGCGAGTGGCAGACCCACACCGCCCGCTACCCAGTCGCCGAGATCGCCGCCGAGGCAAAGGCCCTCATCCTCGCCTCAATCACCCGCCAGGCGTGACGCGCTTCTTGGTGAAGGTAGCGGCGAACAGGTAGGGCAGGGTGTAGACACTGCCGAGTACGACAGGCAGCGCGAGCAACCGCCGTACGCCGCGTTCGCGGTAGGCGATCCAGGCCATGATCAGCAGCAGATGCAGACCGAAATCGCCGTTGATCTGCGCTCGCCAGGGATGGGCGAAGTCGGTGATGAACACGCTGCCGGCCGACAGGCCGAGGGTCGTGATGGCGTGCACGGTGACTGCGACGATCGCCAGCCAGGCAACGACGAGCGCACTCCTGACGATCAGCATACGAACTCGATGATGCGTTGGGCCAGCTCGTCCGGTTGATCTTCCGGGATGAACGAGTAGCTGTCCTCGATGGTGACGATGGTTGCGTTGGGCAAGGTTTTGGCCAGGCGATCGAAGAGGTGCGGCCGGAAGATGCGGTCGTCGGCGGCGCGGACCAGGAGGACCGGCTTCGCGAAATCTTTGAGGGCCGTTGCGGCGTTCAGGGTGTACTTGTTGTCGACGGCACCGATGAAGCGGGTGGCGTCGCGGCGGATCGCGGCGCTGTCGCGGATCGGTCGCAGGTAGTCCTTCAGGATCTCGGCGGGGATCCCGCGTTTGGCCAGCCAGCCGAAGGTGTTCGGTTGGCGCTGCACGATCGGGAGTTGGAGCAGGCGACTGCCGAGCCAGATCGCACCCGGCAGTTTCATGAGCTTGGGCATCCGATCGAACGGCGACGGGAAGAAGTCCTCGAAGGCGTCGCACGGGGTGAGCACCACTCGGCCGACGCGCTCGGGATGGTTGGTCATGAGGAGCTGCGTGAGGGCGCCGCCGGTGTCATTGGCGACGACGGTGACATCGGTCAGGTCGAGTGCCTCGAGGAACTCGGCGATCAGATTGGCCACGCCGGGTGGAGTCAGGTCAGCGTCAGCCGGCATCGGGATTCGATGCGCACCCAGCGGCCAGTCCGGAGCGATACAGCGGAAGCCGGCAGCCGCTACCTGCGGGACGACCTTGCGCCAGAGCTTGCCGTTGACCAACAGCCCGTGCACGAAGACGACCGCCGGGCCGGCTCCCTGCTCGACGTACTCGATCTCGCCGCTCGGCAACACCACGGTGCTCATACGCGCCGCCAACTCTCGGTGCCCAGCGACAGCGCCTCCATCGCGACCTGCCGACCAGTCTGTACGGCGGCGCGGAGCGGCTGCGGGCGGCGTTCGGTCCGGCCGATGCTCAGGCTGTCGGCGGGTGGACGGATCTGGATCACCGCCGGATGCTCGGCCAGCAACGTCTCCTCCTCAGCGCGGATCTCCACCCGGCGCAGCCACGGGTCGAGGGCTCCGGGCGCGTAGCGGGCGAACCAGCGGTTCAAGAGCGCGCGCTCGGCACGTGATGGTGGGCGCTGAGTCTCGTTCAGGCGCCGGGTCCGCAGGGCGACGACATGGGTCGCGTTCTGGGCGAGCGCCGTCCGGATGGGAGTGCCTTCGGTGACTCCGGCATCGACGTAGGTGCGGCCGTCGAGCTCTACCGGCGGGCCGGCCAGGAGAGGCATTGCTGCGGAGGCACGGAGGGCCGTTTGCAGGCTGAGCTGGTCATGGAGGTGCGGATGCAGGTCGACGGACTTGCCGGTGCGCGCGTCCGTGGCGATCGGGTGGAACTCGACCGGGTTGTCGAGGACCTCCTGGAAACCCATCGGCATCACCTCGGTGTAGACGGTGTTCACCAGGTAGTGGGTGTCGACCACCGGCTGGCGACGCAGCAGCCGGCGCGGGCTGATCGTCGTACCCATGATGGTTCGGTCCCACCAGGCGTGCTTGGTGCTGTCGGCGCGGCCGCAGAGCAGCCAGGCGCCGTTGAGCGCACCGGCCGAACTGCCGTAGACGGCATCGAACAGCGGCAGCAGGCCGAGCTGCTCGATCGCGACCGTCATCCCGCTGGAGAACGCGCCGCGCGAACTCCCACCCTCGATCAGCAGCACGAGCCGGGCGTCGTCGGCACGACGCCCGGGAAGGCTGCCCTGGTCCCGGCGATCCAGCAGCAACTGACGGACGGAATCGTTCACAGATCGAACTGTATCATCGTTCCGTATCAACGTTACATAACGTCGATATGCTACCGTCGGGCAGTGCCAAGGGTGAAGCAGCGAACCGACGACCTCCAGCAGCGCGGACTGGCCAGCGCGCTGGCGGTGCTCGACGAAGAGGGCGTCACCGCCCTGACCACACGGACGGTCGCGCGCCGGGCCGGAGCGTCGGTGCCGGCGATCTACGAGGTCTTCGGCGACAAGGCCGGGATCGTCCGCGAGGTCTACTTCGAGGGGTTCCGGTTGCTCGCCGAGCGGCTCGCCGCCGTACCGATGACGACGGATCCGCTGGAGGCCCTACGCCGGCTGGCCGAGGCCTTCCGGCGCTTCATCCTCGACCACTCCGTGCTCGCCGAGGTGATGTTCGCCCGGCCGTTCGCCGACTTCGACCCCACCCAGGACGAGGTCCGGGCCGGGGTCGCCGTCCGCAAGATCTTCGTCGACCACGCGCGGTACGCCGTCGAGCGCGGGCATTTCCACGGCGACCCGACGGATATCGCGCTGATCTTCTTCACCGTCGTCGAGGGCCTGACCGGCGCCGAGAAGGCGAACCGGCTCGGTAGCTCGAAGCAGTCCGCCAACCGCCGGTTCCGCCTCGGGAT
Source organism: Kribbella sp. NPDC058245 (assembly GCF_042882005.1). Classification (NCBI taxonomy): domain Bacteria; kingdom Bacillati; phylum Actinomycetota; class Actinomycetes; order Propionibacteriales; family Kribbellaceae; genus Kribbella; species Kribbella sp. NPDC058245. Next base: position 3,272 of record NZ_JBHVWY010000033.1, on the reverse strand, counting down.
CAACACGCTCATCGCCGGCTTCGCGCGTAGCGTGCCGGAGTGATCCCGAGCATCCGCTTGAAGTGCCGGTTCAGGTGGGACTGGTCGTAGAAGCCGGCCTCGGCGGCGACAGCGCCGGCCGGCATGCCGGCGAGCAGGAGTTCGCGGGCCAGCTCCACCCGGCGACCGGTCAGGTAGAGGTGCGGCGGGATCCCGAAGCGCTTGCTGAAGGAGCGGACCAGGCTGGTTGAGGTGGTCTTCATCAGTTCGGCCGCTTCTTCGAGGGTGAGGCCGCTGGTCAACCGCTCGTCCAGGAGGTCATGCAGGTCGTCGGCGACGCCACGTGGTGGGGGCTCGGCCGTCGACGTACGGCTCAGGCTGGCGCTGACTCGCTCCAGGATCAGAGCCAGGCGAGCCTCGGACTCGAAGGACTCACTGGGTTGGGCCAGGACGCCGTGGAGTTGGCTGATCCGCTGCCAGAGCAATGGGTCGGACAGGTTGGGCTCATCGGTCGCGGGTCCGATCAGGTTGGCGTCAAAGGCGTCCTCGGCCAGGTAGATCACGCGCTTGCGGAAGCCCTGCGGGGTCGACGTACGGCCATCGTGCGGAATGTGCGGCGGCAACAGGAGGACCTGCGAGCGCAGGGTGCCGTGGTCGTGCTTGTCGAGGTCGAAGCGCAGGATGCCGTCGTCGAGGATCAGCAGGGTCCAAACACTGTGGGTGTGGACCGGGTAGGCGTGCTGGAGAAAGTGCGCATGGAAGACCTCGGTGATCCCGGGGACCTCCGGATGCCAGGCACTGATCGCAGCTTCGCCGACCATGACAAGAACGTACAAGACAATCCCTCGTCGCGAAATCAGCATCGAGAGATGACCAAGCCGTACGTCTATCTGTTGGTGACGATGATCTTGTTCGGGACCGCGTTCCCGAGCTCGAAGGTTGCCGTCGGCCAACTTCCGCACGAGGTCGCCGCCGCGCTCCGCTTCGGTGGGGCCGCGCTCGTCCTGATCCTGGTGCTCGCGCTGCGCCGCGATTCCTCGCGCTTCTCCTGGCGCGATCTCCGGACGGCGGGAGCACCTGGCCTGGTGGGCGTCTTCGCGTACAACCTGTTCTTCTTCTGGGCCTTGACCAAGGCCCCGGCCATCGACGGCAGTGTGATCGTCCCGACCATGAGCCCGGTCCTGACCACGATCGCCCTGGTTCTGACCGGTCGCGAGTCGGCCTCCCGTCGGCGCGTGGTCGGCCTTGCACTCGGCGTGATCGGCGCGGTCGTCTTCTTCGTCGGGATCGGCGGCGCGGTCAGCGGCTCCCACCTCGCCGGCGACTTCCTCTACCTGGTCGCCGCGGCCTGCTGGGCGTTCTACAGCATCGCCTCGAAGAAGGTTCTGACCGGCATCGACCCGCTCCGCGCAACGACGTACGCGACTGGTGTTGGTGCCCTGGCCCTCGCTCTGGTCGCGATCCCGGCGTTCCCCGACACCCACTGGGCCGAGGTCTCCACGACCGTCTGGGCCAACATCATCTTCCTGGCAATCGGCCCGACCGCGGTCGCCTACCTGTTCTACTACCGAGCCCTGCACTCGGTCAGCCCCAGCACGGCAACCGTGGCGATGTTTACCGTCCCGGTCTTCGGCACCGCCGCAGCCGTCACCTTCCTCGAGGAATCCTTCACGACACTCCAGATCGTCGGAGCCGTCATCACGATCGCCGGTGCGCTCCTGGCTGTCATCAAAATGTCAGCGCGTCCTGGTAGGAACGAGGTGACCCTCAAGGAGGACGCATGCAGTGGAAAGACATCCCGATGACCGAGTGCCTGCGCGGCGGCGAGGCGGAGATGCTCCAGTTCGCCGTCAACCGCGTCCGGCGCCAGTTCGCCTGGAAGACCGGCGACCTCACTGCCTCGCAGTTGCGGCAGCAGCACCCGCCGTCGACGATGACGCTGGCCGGTCTGATCAAGCACCTGGCGTTCGTCGAGGCCGGCTTCACCGCCCGCGCCGCGCAGCGTCCGATCGAGGCGCCGTGGGATGTCCGAGACTGGGTCGCGAACGACAACTGGGCCTGGGAGTCCGCGGTCACCGACGATCCGCAGGAGTTGTACGGGCTCTGGTATTCCAGCGTCGAGCGTTCGCAGGCGACCTGGGCCGAGCTGTGCGCGGATGACGGTCTCGACGTCCTGATCGACGAAGGCGACCCCGACTGGATCACCAGCCGGCGCCGCATCCTCGTCGACCTGCTCGAGGAATACCTCAAGCACACCGGCCACGCCGACGTACTGCGCGAAGCCGTAGACGGCCTCCGCGGAAACGACCCCGAGTAAAGCTCGTCGCCGCACCCACCGCCGACCACGCCTTCACCCCCGCCGGTTCGTAGCGCTGTCAAACGCTAACGTCCGAAGGACCCGCGGGCGTGGTCGGCGTGTTTTCGGACGTTACGACCTCAGACAACCGCCGCAACCGGTGTGGGTTGTCGTGGCGGATCACCGCGGTCGGTGTGGAAGGTGAGGCCGGCGGGGGGTAGGTGACGCGCTGCTGGGATGCGACCGGCGTCCACAGCCGCCGACCCGGCCGCCCTCTGACCTTCGGCAATTGGCTCGTGCGACGTATGTGTGAGTGGTTCGCGCGTTGTTGCCCCGGCGGCTTGCCGTCCGCTCGCAAGGTCTCGAGCGAGGTGATCGGCGAGTGTGGGGAGGATGTCGCCGACTGAACCCACTGGGCTGCTGGACATCGATTTCTGGCGGCAATCTCCTTCCACTCGTCGTCGGACCGCCGTTTCTGCACCGCGACTGAACCCACCCTGCTCGCCGAGGGACAGAGGCTGCGGGGGGAGGGCGTGGGGTGGCGGGGGCGGACCGCCAGCACCGTCTAACTCTGCGCGGCTCGGACAGTCCACGCTCAGCATCACCCGCACGAGCAGCCGCGCGAGAGGTTAGACGGTGACCCAGGTCCGGCATCCGGGGGCGCCGGATACAACCCGGGGGTGCGCACCCCCAACGGGGACCTTGAACAAGCTATGCCCCTGTTCACAGCCCCCATTTCCTGTCCACACCCCCAACAACCGCAAGCAGATCACCTACTGCCAACGGTGGAACAGCGCCCAGCCAGCCCGCCCGCACGCCGGCCAACTGCCCCACCACACCGGGGAAGAGACCGGTACGCCGCACCACCCACGAATGAGTCAGAAGAGCCCGGAAATTTGAGGGGATATCCGGCTCTCCTGATGCATGTGTGGGTGGTTTGAGCGCGCCTTGAATGGCGCACGCCGTTCCCTGTCTAGGTTTCTGAGCTGTCTAGGAA
>NZ_JBHVWY010000032.1:0-38606 GCF_042882005.1 Kribbella sp. NPDC058245 | reverse complement strand
AAACCTCTCCCGCACCTCATACCCACGCGCAACCGGCATCGGACAACACCTTCCTTCAGGCGTTGCTTCGACCGATGGACTCCGCCCAGCACATTCAGCGGATATCCCCTGAAATGCCCAGCAACAGGCCGGGTCGGGTCGGGAGGGGCGCGGGGGGTCGGGAGGGCGCGGGGGAGCGCGGTGGCTGGGGAACGGGACTGACCTGGATCGACAGGAAGAAGTCCCCAACGACAAGACCGTCGCACCCGAATGCTCCGGGCGGGCATCCCGTGGTGGGGGGTCGCGTGGTTGGTGGGGGGCTTGAACACGTTATGGCTTGTTCAAGCCCACCGGTTCCTGTTCACGGCCCCGACTCACCCCCGCCCATCGGCCGCGGATGCGGGGCCGGCCGCCGCTAGCGTCCGAAGACACGCCGACCATGTACTACGACCCTTCGGACGTTAGGGCTCGGGGGCCCAGCCGACGGCTTCGATCCAGAAGCGGGCGAGGAAGCCGCCGGGCTCCTCGGACCAGGTCGTCCAGGCCTGCTCCATCTCGTCGACCTCGGCACCGGTGGCGATGTTCTGCTCGATGATCCGGTCGCGTTGCTTGGCCATCAGGCTCGCGGTGAAGGTCCCGACCCCGGCGACCTCTGCCGGCGTGCCGTGGTGAACGACGCGCGCGTAGCTCTCACAGTTGACGAAGCCGGCCTCGACGAGCAGGGAACGCAGTTGCTTGCCGACGAACGGCGACGTCCCGGCACGAAGCCGGCGCATTACCTCAGAAGACGCCTCCAGCAACGCGTTCGTCGGGTAGAGCAGCTGGCCGTCCCAGTCGGCGTCGACGAAGCCGACGACCGCGCCCGGACGGGCTACGCGTCGTACCTCGTGCATGACGGCCAGCGGGTCGGGCAGGTGTTGCAGCATCGCGCTGGAGAAGACCGCGTCGAAGGTGCCGTCCTCGAACGGAAGGCCCTTCGTCACGTCACCTTCGACCAGCGTCACCGCACTCGGGTCTGCCCCTTCAGGCAGTCCGGGATGGAGGTCGAAGCCCGTCGTGGATCCCGGATGTACCCGTTCGGCCAGTCCGACCGTGATGGATCCCGGTCCGCAGCCGAGGTCGAGCAGGCTGATTCCTGGGCGCAAATGCCTGGTGAAGAAGGCGGCCTGCGTCTCGGCAGTACGTTTCGCGTAATTGACCCTGCGCGGGTCCCCCGTTGTCGTCACGGCTCGAAACGGTAGCCCATCCCGGGTTCGGTCAACAGATGTTTTGGGCGCGCCGGATCGGCCTCGAGCTTGCGCCGCAGCTGACCCATGTAGAAGCGAAGGTTTCCACTCGCGCTCTCGTACCCTGGCCCCCACACCTCGGTCAGCAGCTGGCGTTGCGCCATCAGCTTGCCCGGATGCCGGACCAGCACCTCGAGCAGATGCCACTCGGTCGGCGTCAGCCGGATGTCCTCACCGGTCTCCAACGTGACCCGCTTCGCGGCGAGGTCGACGCGAATACCACCGACGGCGACCACAGGCTCATCCTGCGCCAGGTTGCTTCGCCGCAGTACGGCGCGCATCCGCGCCAGCAGCTCGTCGATCCCGAACGGCTTCGTGACGTAGTCGTCGGCCCCGGCGTCCAGCGCCTCGACCTTGTCGGTCTGATCAGTCCGCCCGGACAGCACCAGGATCGGCGCCTCCGTCCAGCCGCGCAGCCCGCGAATCACGTCGACCCCGTCGAAATCCGGCAACCCGAGGTCCAGGATGACGAGTTCCGGCGGATGTTGCGCGGCCACCCGAAGCGCCGCCGTACCGGTGCCGGCCAGATGCACCTCGTACCCACGCGCCTTCAGGTTGATCTGCAACGCCCGCACAATCTGCGGCTCGTCGTCGACCACCAGCACCCTGGTCACGCGACCCCCCAGCCACCGCTAACGTCCGAAGACTCGCGGGCACTCGTCCTCGGATCTTCGGACGTTGTGGTCATTTTGGGCCTTCCCGTTCACGTGCTCCAGGCACCGGTACGTCGGCAGTCGTGGCGGCCGGCACTGACACGACCATCGTCAGTCCGCCGCCGGGGGTGTCCTCGGGTTGCACCGAGCCCTGCATCGCCTCGGCCAAACCGCGAGCCAGGGCGAGGCCGAGCCCCACCCCGACCGTGTTGTCGGTGTCGCCCAATCGCTGGAACGGCGCGAACACTCGATCGCGGTCCTCGCGCGGGATCCCGGGACCCCGATCAATCACCCTGATCTCCACCGTGTCCCCGAGCGAGCTCCCCGTCACCAACGGTCCACGGTCGGGAGGCGAGTAGCGCAAGGCGTTCGCCACCAGGTTCGCCACAACGCGCTCGATCAACGCCGGGTCGGCCTCGATCAACGGCAGTGTGTGCGGGATGTCCACAACGACCCGCGCACCGTCGTCGCCGAGCTCAGCCAGTACGCCGGGAATCACCTCATCCAGCGCCATCGGCCGCGTGAACACTGGCAGGACTCCCGCCTGCAGCCGGGACAGGTCGAGCAGATTGTCGACCAGCCGGGAGAGCCGGTCGAGTGACTCATCCGCAGTCTCCAACAGCTCAGAACGCTCGGACTCGGTCCACTCCACATCATCGCTGCGCAGCGAAGTCACCGAGGCCTTGGCCGACGCCAACGGCGATCGCAGGTCATGACCGACCGCCCGAAGCAACGCCGTACGGAGCTTGTCCGCCTCGGCAAGCGGCTTCGCCTCCGCGGCCGCCTCGCTCAACCGGGCTCGATCCACCAACGCAGCCGCGTGGGCCGCAAACGCGCCCACCAGCCGCCGCTCATCCGCAGCCAGCTGCCGACCTTGCAGCACGAGCACCAGATCATCCCGACCCGGGATCTCCGCGTCCCCATCCTCCGGTCGCCGGCAGGTCGGCGTACCGGCTGAAGCGATCGGTCGCCAGATCTCGGTCAGCTCGTCATCGTCCACGCGCTCCATCAGGCAGGCGCTCGTCATCCCGAAGGCCTCGCGCACCCGCTCGAGCAAGGCCGGCAACGCGGTCTCGCCGCGCAGGACCGAACCGGCGAGCGTGGCCAAGGTCTCCGACTCGGCCGCCGCTCGAGCGGCCTGTCTGGTACGGCGGGCAGCCCGGTCGACGACTGAACTCACCAGCGCCGCCACCAGCACGAAGATCGCCAGCGCGAGCGCGTTGTTCACCTCGGCGATCGTGAAGGTCTTGGTCGGTGGCGTGAAGAAATAGTTGATCACCAACGATCCACCGACCGCGGTCACCAGCGCCGGCCAGAGCCCACCAACCAGCGCAACAACCACCACAGCCAGCAAGAAAGCCAGTACGTCGCTGGTCAGGTTGATCCGATCGCCACCGAGATCCAGCGCGAGCGCGAGGATCGGCTGCAGGAGGACCGACAGCACGAACCCCTGAACCTTCCGCCGCCGCGACAAGCTCCCGCGCAGCCGAGGCAGCCGACCGCGACCCATCTGCGAGTGCGTGACGATGTGTACGTCGATATCGCCCGAGTCCCGAATCGTCGACGACCCGATCCCTGGCCCGGTGATCGCGGACAGCCGCGAGCGGCGCGAACCGCCGAGCACCAACTGGGTCGCGTTCTCGGCGCGGGCAAACGTCAACAGGGCCAGCGGTACGTCGTCCCCCACCACCTGGTGGTAGGTACCACCGAGCGATTCGACCAGATTGCGCTGCTCGGCCAAGCGTTTCGGGTCGGCGCCGGTCAGCCCGTCCGAGCGGGCGACGTGGACGGCGAGCAGGTCCCCACCGGAGGAGCGGGCGGCGATGCGGGCGGCACGCCGGATCAGGGTCTCGCCTTCGGCACCGCCGGTGAGAGCGACGACCACCCGTTCCCTGGCCTCCCAGGTCGAGTCGATGTCATGTTGGGCACGGTACTGCTGGAGCCCCGCGTCCACCCGGTCGGCGAGCCACAGCAGTGCGAGTTCGCGCAGGGCGGACAGGTTGCCGACCCGGAAGTAGTTGCCCAGGGCAGCGTCGATCTTGTCCGCCGCGTAGACGTTGCCGTGCGCCATCCGGCGGCGCAGCGCCTCCGGGGTCATGTCGACCAGTTCGATCTGGTCCGCGGCCCGGACCACGCGGTCCGGCACGGTCTCCTGCTGCGGCACGCCGGTGATCTTCTCGACCACGTCGTTGATCGACTCCAGGTGCTGGATGTTGACCGCCGAGATCACGTCGATCCCGGCGGCCAGCAGCTCCTCGATGTCCTGCCAGCGCTTCTCGTTCCGGCCGCCCGGCACGTTCGTGTGCGCCAGTTCGTCGACCAGCGCGACCTCGGGCCGCCGGGCCAGCAGGGCGTCCAGGTCCAGCTCGGTGAAGCTGGCACCGCGGTAGTCGACGATCCGCCGCGGTACCAGTTCGAGCCCCTCGACCATCGCTGCGGTGTGCTCACGGCCGTGGGTCTCCACGAACCCGATCACCACATCGGTGCCCCGGGCCAGCCTGCGCTGCCCCTCACCCAGCATCTTGTAGGTCTTCCCGACGCCAGGTGCGGCGCCGAGGTAGACCCGCAGCTGACCACCCCTCACTCGATGATGCCGCATACAGTGATCATGCCAGCGCTGCGTTGAGCGTGACGACATTGACGTACGGCTCCCCCAGGAACCCGAGCACACGACCGTGCGTGTTCTTCTTCACCAACTGCGTCACCTGAGCCACGGATAGCCCGCGCTCCCGGGCAACCCGGTTGATCTGCAGAGCGGCGTACGCCGGGCTGATCGCCGGGTCGAGTCCCGACCCACTGGCCGTCACCGCATCCGGCGGGACCTGCGAAGGGTCGACACCCTCCAGCTTCGCCACCTCCTGCCGCCGGTCGTTGACCAGCTGGAGCAGGTCGGCGTTGTTCGGCCCGTACTGCGACGCTGCGCTGCCCATCGCGTCGTAGTCGACCGCCGACGGCCGGGTCTGGAACCATTTCGGGTCGGCGACCATGATCGCGTCGCCCTTGTCGTCCTTCTTCCCGCTGTCCATCGTGTAGCTCTGACCGATCAGGTCGGAGGCGACCTCTTTGCCGTTCACCTTGATCATCGAGCCGTTCGCGTTGCCGTGGAACAGCACCTGCGACGCCCCGGTCATGACCAACGGATAGGCGATGCCGAGCACCACCGTGAACACCAGCAGCGCACGGAGCGCCGTACCGAACTGCCTCATCATCTGAAGTCCCTTCACCGAAGACCAGGGATCAACGAGATCACCAGGTCGAGAAGCTTGATGCCGATGAACGGTGTGATGAGGCCACCAACGCCGTACACGAGCAGGTTGCGGCGCAGCATCGCCGAGGCCGAGGACGGCCGGTAGCGAACACCACGCAGGGCCAGCGGGACCAAGGCAACGATCACCAGGGCGTTGAAGACGATCGCGGAGACGATCGCCGACTCCGGCGAGTGCAGCTGCATGATGTTGAGCTTGTCCAGTCCCGGGTACGCCGAGGCGAACAGGGCCGGCAGGATCGCGAAGTACTTGGCCACGTCGTTCGCGATCGAGAACGTGGTCAGCGATCCGCGGGTGATCAGCAACTGCTTGCCGATCTCAACGATCTCGATCAGCTTGGTCGGGTTGGAGTCCAGGTCGACCATGTTGCCGGCCTCCTTGGCCGCCGACGTCCCGGTGTTCATCGCGACCCCGACGTCGGCCTGCGCGAGCGCGGGCGCGTCGTTGGTGCCGTCACCGGTCATCGCGACCAGCCGGCCGCCCTCCTGCTCCTTCTTGATCAGCGCCATCTTGTCCTCGGGCGTCGCCTCGGCCAGGAAGTCGTCGACCCCGGCCTCCTCGGCGATCGCCTTCGCGGTCAGCGCGTTGTCACCGGTGATCATCACGGTCCGGATGCCCATCGCGCGCATCTGGTCGAAGCGCTCCCGCATCCCGGCCTTGACCACGTCCTTGAGGTGGATCACCCCGAGGGCGCGCGCCGTACCGCCGACTGCCTCGGCCACGACCAGCGGCGTACCGCCAGAGGCCGAGATGCCGTCCACGATCTCGCCGAGCCGCGGATCCGTCGTACCGCCGTGGCCGTTGATCCAGACGTTGACGGCACCCGCTGCGCCCTTGCGCACCTGGCGATCGTCGACGTCGACGCCGCTCATCCGCGTCTGTGCGGTGAACTCGACGAACGTTGCATGCGGCAACTCTCCCGTGTGCCGTTCGCGCAGACCATAACCAGTCTTCGCCAGTACGACGATCGACCGACCCTCGGGCGTTTCGTCAGCCAGGCTTGACAGTTGGGCCGCGTCAGCCAGCTCGGTGTCGGTCACTCCGACCACCGGGATGAACTCGGCCGCCTGCCGGTTTCCCAGCGTGATAGTGCCCGTCTTGTCCAGCAGCAACGTGTTCACGTCACCGGCCGCCTCGACCGCACGACCGGACATCGCGAGCACGTTGCGCTGCACCAGCCGGTCCATGCCGGCGATACCGATCGCGGACAGCAGCGCACCGATCGTGGTCGGGATCAGGCAGACCAGCAGGGCCACCAGGATCACGATGCTGAGGTGCACACCGCCGTAGTTCGCGAACGTCGGCAGCGTGACCGTGGCGATCAGGAACACGATCGTCAGGCTCGCCAGCAGAATGTTCAGGGCGATCTCGTTCGGCGTCTTCTGCCGCGAGGCGCCCTCGACCAGCGCGATCATCCGGTCGATGAAGCTCTCACCGGGCTTGGTCATGATCTTCACGACGATCCGGTCCGAGAGCACCTTGGTACCGCCGGTGACCGCACTGCGGTCGCCACCGGACTCGCGGATGACCGGAGCCGACTCACCGGTGATCGCCGACTCGTCGACGCTCGCCACACCCTCGACGACATCACCGTCGCCGGGAATGATCTCTCCCGCCTCGACGACCACCAAGTCGCCGAGCTGCAGCTGAGCCGCTGGTACCTCTTCTTCCGAAGGGCCGTTATCGATGAGCCGACGGGCGGTGGTCTCGGTCTTGGCACGACGCAGCGTCTCGGCCTGAGCCTTGCCGCGGCCTTCGGCCACGGCCTCCGCCAGGTTGGCGAAGATCACGGTCAGCCAGAGCCACACGACGATCCACCAGGCGAACACGCTGGAGTCGGTGATCGCGATGATCGTCGACGCGACCGCGCCGACCTCGACCACGAACATCACCGGGTTCTTCACCATCACCCGCGGATCGAGCTTGCGCACGGCATCCGGGAGCGAGGTCAGCAGCATCCTGGGGTCGAACAGACCGGAAGATGCCTTCTTCTCGACCGCCTTCTCCTCAGCGGGAGGAGGGGTCTTCACTAGCGTGGTCACAGTCCCTCCGCGAGGGGTCCGAGAGTGAGTGCGGGGAAGTAGGTCAGGCCGGTCACGATCAGAACGACACCGACGAGCATCGTGACGAACAAGGCCTTGTGCGTGGGCAATGTGCCCTGGGTGACCGGGACTGGCTGCTGCTTGGCGAGCGAACCCGCCAGCGCGAGCGCGAACACGATCGGGACGAAGCGGCCGAGCAGCATCACCAGGCCGAGAGCCGTGTTGTAGAAGGGGATGTTGGCGCTGATGCCACCGAACGCTGACCCGTTGTTGTTACCGGCCGAGGTGAACGCATACAGGACCTCGGAGAACCCATGCGGGCTGTCAGTGTTGAAGATCGACGCCCGTGCGACGGCCAGCCCCATCGCGATCGAGGCACCCACCAGTACGACGGTCGGCGTCGCAAGGATGTAGAGCGAGACCAGCTTCATCTCGCGCGCGGTGATCTTCTTGCGCAGGTACTCCGGCGTCCGGCCGACCATCAGGCCGGCGATGAACACCGTCAGCACTGCAAGGATGAGCATGCCGTACAGGCCGGTTCCGGTACCACCCGGTGAGACCTCACCGAGCATCATGTGGAAGAGCGCCGTACCGCCGCCGAGTGGGGTGAACGAGTCGTGCGCAGCGTTCACCGCGCCGGTCGACGTACCGGTGGTGGAGCTGGCGAACAGGGCCGACGCCCATTCGCCGAAGCGGGTTTCCTTACCCTCCATCGCGGCACCGGCGGCCTGCGTCGCCGTACCGGTTCCTTGGTTCTCGAAGAAGGTCGCGGAGAACGTGAAGGCTGCCCACAGCGTGCCCATCACGCCGAGGATCGCGTAGCCCTGTCGCTTGTCCTTGACCATCACGCCGAAGGTCCGGGTCAGGCAGACCGGGATCACCAGCAGCAGGAAGATCTCGAACAGGTTGGACAGGCCGTTCGGGTTCTCGAACGGGTGACCTGAGTTCGCGTTGTAGTAGCCACCACCGTTGGTGCCGAGCTCCTTGATGACCTCCTGGCTGGCCACCGGGCCGCCTGGGATGGTCTGGGTCTGGCCGACCACCGAGGTCACCTCGTGCCCACCAGAGAAGTTCTGGACAACACCAAGAGCGACTAGAGCGAGTGTTCCGACGATCGCGATCGGCAGGAGCACGCGCAGTACCGTCCGGGTCAGGTCGACCCAGAAGTTGCCGAGCCGGTCGGTCTTGGACCGCGCGAAGCCCCGGATCAGGGCGACCGCGACGCTGATTCCGACCGCGGCGGAGAGGAAGTTCTGTACGGCGAGGCCGGCGAACTGGACCAGGTGACCCATCGTCACCTCGGGCGAGTACGACTGCCAGTTCGTGTTCGACACGAACGACGCCGCGGTGTTGAAGGCCAGGCCGGACTCGACGTTCGGCAGGCCCAGCGACAGCGGCAGGTGGCTCTGCACCCGCTGCAGGATGTACAGCAGGAACACACTGACCGCGGAGAACGCGAGCAGGGACCGGGCGTAGACCGCCCAGGTCTGGTCGGCCCGCGCGTCCACACCGAAGAGCCGGTAGGCGCCCCGCTCGACCCGCAGGTCGGAGTCGGAGGTGTAGACCCGGGCCATGTACCCGCCGAACGGCCGGTAGACCACGGCCAGGCACGCGACCAGGAAGCCGACCTGCAACAGGCCGGCAGCGGTGTCGGACATCAGAACCTCTCGGGAAAGATCAGGGCGGCGACCAGGTAAAGAACCAGAGCCACGGCCACCACCAGTCCGGCGATGTTCTCGGCGCTCACAACTTCTCCACTCCACGCAGCGCGAACCAGACGGCCGCGAAGACGACGACGGTGACGGCGAGGTAGATCACGTCAGACATGACGGCCCCGCACGGGTTTCTTGCTCATGCCTTCACTGCACACCGCTCGCTGCCTGGTCAGGAGGGTTCTCACAGCTCTCTCACACCCGCTGACAGCTCTCTCACGGGTCTCTCACGCTCCTGATACCGGACCTGACTTCGCGCCTGGGCCCGCCGCCCCCATACTTACGCCGTGACTGATTTGGACATCACCGCCCCCGCCGAGCAGTTCTTCTCCGCCGAGAGCCGCGAGGCCCTCGCCGAGGCCAGCCGCAAGCTCGCTGAGCGCCTGCAGGCCCACACCGAGTCCCTGCTGGCGATGACCGGCACCGAGGACCACGACACCCTCGACGAGCAGAACGCTGCCCTCGAGGAGCTCGTCGCCGACTGGAACGACGCCGTCTTCGAGCACACCGGCACCACCCCGCTGCTGCTCGACGACGAAGAGGACGTCGACGGCGAGGAGGAGACCGACGAGGACCACGTGATCAGCGTCGTCTCCCGCTTCGACCTACGCGTCGTCGACCTGGACACGCTCCTGGAAGCCGGCCGCGCCGCCCAGGAACGGCACCCCGCCGAGCTCGAGGAAGGCGGCGAGATCGACCCCGTCGAGACCGCCGAGCAGGCCATCTTCGAGATCAGCCGCGAGGTCGGCGAGGCCTGGTTCGAGCTGCCCGGCATCGAGATGCTGGCCGGCGCCCGCGCGTACGTCGTACCGGAGGTTCCGTTCGAGCCGCTCGACCCGGACGCGGAGGACATCACCAGCGAGCTCTCCGCCCCGAACGGCATCCCGACCCACGCGGAGTCCTGGGCCTGAGATCTGAACCACCCGTTCGTTCCTGACGTATCAGGGGTGTTTTCGTCCCTCGATCGACAGGAAGTGACATGTCGTTTCGTCTCAAGGGTCGCCCGGTGATTCTGGCGACCGTGCTTGTGGGTGGACTGGGGCTCGTCGCCCCGGCAGCAAACGCGCACCCGTACGGCGGGCCCCATGGCGGGCTCGCCGTACAGCAGGTCAACCTGGTGGCCGACCAACCGGGGAAAGCGGCCCTGGCCGACCCAGATCTGGTGAATCCGTGGGGGCTGGCGCTCGGCGCGACGTCGCCGTTGTGGACCTCAAACGCCGGTACGTCGACCTCCACGCTCTACACGGCTGCACCCACGAAGGTGCCGACCATCCGGGTGAACGTACCCGCGCCGACCGGGCAGGTGGCCAACGCCGGGACCGGGTTCGTGCTGTCCAACGGGACCGCGAGCGCGCCGGCCCGCTTCATCTTCTCGACGTTGACCGGGCAGATCGCGGCCTGGGGACCACCCGTCAGCCCGCTCGTCGGCGCGGCCGAGATCAAGGCGACCACCCCCGGAGCCGTCTACACCGGCCTCGCCCTCGCCGGGGACAAGTTGTACGCCGCCAACTTCGCGCAGCACCGGATCGACGTCTTCGACAACACGTTCAAGCCGGTCAAGCAGTCCTGGTGGGCCTTCCGGGACTTCTCACTCCCCTCGGGCTACACCCCGTTCAACGTGCAGACGCTGAACGGGCGGATCTTCGTCAGCTACGCCAAGGTCGACAAGAAGACCGGCCGTAGTGCCGCTGGGCACGGCCTCGGGTACGTCGACGAGTACACGGTCGACGGGAAGTTCGTCGCCCGGGTCGCGTCGCGCGGAGACCTGAACGCGCCCTGGGCGCTCGCGCTCGCCCCGACCGCGTGGGGTCAGCCCGCCGGCACCTTGCTGATCGGCAACTTCGGCGACGGCCGGATCAACATCGTCCAGCCGAAGTCCCACGGTCGCTACAAGTCCGTGGGGCAGGTCCGCACCCCGGCAGGGAAGCCCCTCGCCATCGACGGCCTCTGGGCCCTGACCCAAGGCACGGCCGCCACCGGCGGCACCGACGCCCTCTGGTTCTCCGCCGGTCCCGACAACGAAACCCACGGCCTCATCGGCCTCCTCCGCAAGCCCTAACACCCGTTGCCCGGGAAGGTGTTGCCTTCCCGGGCACCCAACAATGAGCGCCGCCCCGCCAGGCACCTGCGCTAACGTCCGAAGGATCGGAGGGCCCGCGTACGGTTTTTCGGACGTTAAGGCAGACCCCGCACTAACGTCCGAACGATCGGAGAGCCCGCGTACGGTTTTTCGGACGTTAGTGGGATCGGCCCTAGCCGGGGGTCGCGACCCGCCCGGCGGGCTTCAGCCGGCCGCCTCGGATGGGGATCCGCGGAGTCCTACTGTCAAATACCGGCCGCCACTTTCCGCGAACCGGCGTCGTCCGCAGCGATCGCCGCTAACGTCCGAAAACACGCCGACCACGCCCGCCAGTTATTCGGACATTAGCGACGGGCGCTGGCTGCCCCGGGATGCCCCGGGATCTGGCCTGCCGTGGGGGGTGAAGTGTGGTGAGGCTTGTTCGTCATGACGATTCATGACGAACACGGGATGACGAGGCTGCTGGAGACGGCGCGGGTGCGGGAGTTGCTCCGCCAGTACCTGCCGGAGCCGCCGGCGAAGGTGGCGGATATCGGAGGTGGGCATGGGATTCACGCGCAAGGTCTGCTGGCGGACGGGTACGACGTACGGATGCTGAATCCGGTCGCACGACAGACCGCGGACGAGGAGTTCGATGCGGCGTTCCTGCCCGGCCTGATGCCGCTGGTGGCCGACCCCGCCGACCGCCGTACCGCTCTGCGTGAAGCGGTTCGAGTGACGCGGTACGGCGGGTTCGTGGCGGCGGTCGCGATCAACCGAACCGCGGCCTGGTCAGAGCACACGACGTACCACACGGTCGCGCAGCTGCGATCCGAGCTGACCGGCGCAGGGCTGCGCGCGGTGTCGGTTCACGGCCTGGCCGGCGCAGGCGACTGGCTGACCGTCATGATCGACAGTCACTACAAGGGATTGGCACTACCGCACAGCGATCTGGCGCCGCTGCAGACCGCGCTCGAGTGCGCGCGACTCGCCGACCGGCACCCCGACGTCGTCCAATCGAGCCCGCTGCTGTTCGGGATTGGTCAGCGTGATTGAGCGATCGGTCGACGAGGTATCCGAAGAACACGATGACGAGGAGTGCGAAGGCATAGACGGCGATCTGGAGCAGGAGCATCAACATGACTCCATGGTTCTGTTCGCCGACTGGACGAGACAGTGGCAGGAATGCCGCTGTTCGATAGATTGTGGTCATGCATCGGGTGGCGGTGGTGATGGCCGACCGGTCGGGTGTGCTGGATGTGGCGATCCCGGCCCAGGTGTTCGGGACGGCCCGGTCGTTGGAGAAGGCGCCGGGTGAGTTGTGGGGCGAACGCCTGTACGACGTGATCGTGTGCGCCGAGCGGCCGGAGGCGACGGTTTCGGGGCCCGGCGGACTCGACCTGTTCACGATGACGACGCCGTACACGTTGGCGGACGCCCGGACGGCGGACACGATCATCGTGCCGGGCGGGTCCAACGCGACGTGCCCGTCGGCCGAGCTCATCGAACTGCTGCAGGACGCCCATGCGCGCGGGGTGCGGATCGCGTCGATCTGTAGTGGCGCGCTGGTGCTGGGTGATGCCGGGCTGCTGGAGGGGAAGGTGGCAACGACGCACTGGACGTCGACCGACGTCCTGGTCGAGCGATGCCCGAGTGTGCAGGTGGATGCGAATGTGTTGTTCGTGGACGCCGGCGACGTGCTCACCTCGGCCGGCGCGGCGACCGGGATGGACCTGTGTATGCACATGGTGCGGAGCGACTTCGGGTCGGCGGTGGCCGCCGAGGTCGCTCGGCACATCGTGCTGTCGCCGGCGCGCGAAGGCGGGCAGGCGCAGTTCATCGTGCATCCGGAGCCCGGTCCCGACTGCGGGTCGCTGGAGCCGACGATGCGGTGGATCCGGGAGCACCTCGCCGAACCGATCACGCTGGCCGACATGGCGTCGTACGCGATGGTCAGTCCGCGCACGCTGAACCGGAAGTTCCGCGAGCAGACCGGTACGACGCCGCTGCAGTGGTTGCTGCGGCAGCGCATCCAGCACGCCCAGGAGTTACTGGAAACCACGACGATCCCGATCGAGGAGATCGCTCGCCACTGCGGGTTCGGTACGGCGATCAACATGCGCCAGCACTTCACCCGCCAGGTGCGGACCTCCCCGATCGGCTATCGAAAAGCCTTCCGAGCGTCCTAGTCGATCGGGCCGTCTAGTCGATCGGGCGCAGCTCGTCGGCGTACGAGACGGAGACCCGGCGGAGGACGTTGTCCTTGACGGAGTACTGGCCCATCCGCCAGAGCGGCGGGCTGTAGACGTGGACGCTGACGCTGCCCTTGTCGCGGCCGACCATGCGGTGGATGTGGTCGGGGCCGAACCCGTAGACGTCGCCGGCTACTACTTCGGTCTCGATGGAGTCGGTACCGATGGCGAGGTTGTGCTCGACGAGGCTGCCCTTGGCGACGGCGACGGCACCGGAGGAGGTGTCGTGGTCGTGCCAGCCGGTGTCGTTGACGGGGGTCCAGCAGATCAGCCAGACGTCGACGTTGGCGTCGCGGTGCAGGGAGGCGAAGACGCGCTCGTCGTCGCTGTAGGCGACCTTGTCCTCCCACAGGTGCGGCTGGGCGGCGATGGAGGACGCCAGCTCGGTCAGCTCCTGCGGAGTGAGATCGCGGCCCGGGAGGTCGTCCAGCGACAAACAGTTGTTGAGATCCACTAAACGGCTGGGTTGACGTGCCGGGACGACGGGTGCGTCGATGGGCTGAGCAGTCACTGCACTCCCCTCTCAGGAGATGGACGGCCGGCGCTGGGGTCTCCCCCGAACAGCAACCGGTGTGGGTTGTCGTGGCGGATCACCGCGGTTGCGGCGGCGCCTTGGCGAAGGTCGGTGATTCCGGCGTACGGGCGGTCGGTGCCGTGCACGACCTGATCGATGCCGAGAATCCGCGCGACCGCGTCGATACCCTGCGGGCCGTAGCTCGAGGTATCGACGTACAGGTTGGTGTCGATGGTGCCGAGGCGACCGCCGCGCGCGGCCAGTCGCTCGTGGTGCACGGGCGCGAGGCCGGCCGCGGCGGCGAAGCAGATCCGCAGCCGCGGGAACTCACGACGCCCGCCGTAGGCATGCCAGGCCCACCACGCGGCCTGCAGCTGCTGGCTGTAGTCGACCACTGGGGCCCACCAGCCGGGTACGTCGCCGGCCGGCTCAGCGATCCCCGGGTGCACCAGCACCGGCCGGTCCCATCCTTCGGCGATCGCCAGCAGTTCCCCGTACGTCGACCAGCCGGCTGGCGTGGCCAGCACATGTGCGGGCAGTTGGAAGCCAAGGAATCCCTTGTCCAGAAGGGCTTTCGCCTCATCAAGATCCGGCTCGGGCAGCCGCACCGAAGCCCACGCCTTGAACGGCTCAGGCAGCGCAGCCACCCCGGAATGCCATGAATCAAACAGTTCATCGTCGCCCAGCGACTCGATCCCGAGCGCACAGGACGCCGAAACCGCCGCGAGCCCGGTCCCGAGTTCGCGCTCGATCGCGACCCGCGCCTCGACGTCGTGCGCGGCCGGATCCACCTCGTACGGCGGCTCGGTCGCAGTGTGCAACGTCCAGCCGTCCAGGTACGGCGGCTCGGTCCGGGCGCGCAGGCGGTCGACGAACTCGGCCGGCCAGAGGTGCTGGTGGATGTCGATCACAGCTCCTCCTTCCGTCCGGGTACCTGATCGGCCAGGCTTCTTTGATCAGATTGAAGCGCTTCAGTAGTTATAGAGTGAAGCGCTTCAAAGCCCTGCTTGTCAAGTTTTTGTCCATGCCTCGGGCTAGGGTTCAAGGCATGTCCGGAAGCCGACGGCCGACCCTCAAAGACATCGCGGCCGACACCGGCCTGTCGATGGCGGCGGTCTCCTACGCGCTGCGCGGCCTGCACGGCACCCCGGAGACGCGGCAGCGGGTCCAGGAGGCGGCCGAACGGCTCGGCTACCAGGCCGACCCAGTGGCCCGCGCTCTCGCCTCGGGCCGCAGCGGCTCCATCGGCGTACTGTGCGCGTCCCTCGAAGACCTCTGGCAGCAGCGCCTCGCGGCCGCCCTCGGTCGCGAGCTGCTCGCCCCGGACCGGAACGCGTGGATCATCGACTCCGCCGGAGACGCCGGCCGCCAACTCGAGCTGGCCCAGCACCTGGTCGACCACCGCGCCGACGCGATCGTGGTGATCCCGATCGACCCCTCCGCGCCGGGATGGGCGACGATCGCCGAGCAGGCGCCGGTGATCGCGATCGGTGACGCGCTGCCCGGAGCGAAGGCGAAGTCCGAGGTCGTCTTCGACAACGAGACGGGGGTCAGTACGGCGCTGCGCCGGCTGGCCGACGCCGGCCACCGCGAGGTCGCCGTCCTCAGCCCGACCCTCCGCGCCGAGATCGACCGCCCGGCCGAAGAGATCGCGCACCGGATCGCCGTCGACCTCAAGCTCAAGATCCGCATCCTGCAGTGCCCGCACGACCTTCCCGGCGCCACCGCCGTGGCTCGCACGCTGCTCACCAGCACCCCGCGCCCGACCGGCGTCCTCGCGCTCGCCGACTCGATGGCCTTCGGTGTGTATGCCGCCAGCCGCGAGCTCGGCCTCCGCGTCCCGGAAGATCTGTCCCTGCTCGGCTACGACGACCAGCCGCTCTCCCAGCTGCTCACGCCACCGCTGTCCAGCTTCCACTGGCCCCTGGACGACCTGGTCACCGACGTCGTGGCCCGCGTCACCGCCACGGTCGACACCAACCGCCGGGTTCGCCGGACCACCGTCGTACCGACTCTCATCGAGCGCGGCTCGGTCGCCGCTCCGCCCACCTGAGCGGAGCGGCGACCGACCGTTCCCAGCATCCACCCCTCGAAACTAAACCAAGTCACTACACTTACTTGCCCGGTCTCACTCTGTGATACCGCGTCCGGGCAACGAAAAACCGGCCGGGCACTGTGCCCGGCCGGTTCTCGAGGGGGTACTGCGGGGGACTACTTGGTGCCGAAGACCTGGAGTTCGGTCATGTCGGTGAAGCGGCAGCCGCCGAAGGCGCCGGCCGGGCAGTTGTTCGCGAAGTCCGGAACCTGCGGGCTCAGCATGGTGAACCGGACGTACTGCACGTTGCCGGCGTTGGCCGTCGGGGCGAGCTCGGTGAACTTGCCGCGGTTCGCGGCGGTGAACTCACCTTCCTGGGCGGTGGCCCAGGTCTGGCCGTCGGCCGACGTCTCGATCCGGTACTTACCGGTCGAGGCGCTGCCCGGGTCGCCGCAGGTGTTGGACGGGTCGACCGAGAACTTGGTCACCGTGACCGGGGACGACAGCTTGATGTCGACGTGCTTGGGGATCATCACGTTGGTCGGCGTACCGGCGTTGTCACCGGTGGTGCTGCCCCAGCCGGTGCCCTGGCTGCTGTTGATCGCGTACGCCGGCCCACACTGCGGGCTGAAGTCCGGACCGTTGAAGCCGACCACCGAGGCGCCACCCGAGCTGGCCGCCCAGTTGTGCCGCGGCGAGAAGTTGGCCGCCGTACCGCCGGCCTTGACCGTCAGCGCGGTGGTCAGCACCTCGTAGCCCGCGCCGGAGACGACGAACTTGCCGTAGGTACCGGGCGCGACGCCGGTGATCTTGTACTGGCCGGCCGCGTCCGTCGTCGCGGCGTAGTCACCCGCGAAGCCGGAGGCGTGACCGCCGACGAAGACCAGTGCGCCGGCCACCGGAGCGCCGGTGTCCTTGTCCTTCACGACACCGGTGACCGAGGTCGTGGCACCCGTCGGGGGCTTGTGGAAGTCCTCGATCGGGAAGGCGTCGCCACCGTCGATGACGCCGGCGAACCAGCCCATGCCGCGGTTGGCGAAGACCTGCCAGATGATGCCGGCGTTCTTGCCGCCGCTGGCGACCAGGTCGGCCTGCACGATCGCGTTGCGCATGTCGAGCATGGTCGGGTCGGCCGGCGAGAGCTCCATCGCGCGGGTGATGATGCTCAGCGCGTAGGCACGACCGAAGCGCTCGCGCAGGTCCCACAGGGTCTGGGCCCAGAGCTCACCGGAAGCGTGCACCTCGGGCGCACCACCGATGGTCGGGAAGTCGCCGTAGGTGTAGCCACCCTTCGAACCGTCGGGCTGGACGCAGTTCGCGCTGACGGCCTTCACGCGGCAGTCGATCGCCTGGGTGCGGAACAGCTCGCCGTGCGAGACGTACTTACCCTCGAGGATCTCACCGGGAGCGGTGGTGTCCTTCTCGAGGTTGTGCGAGACCAGGTAGTCCATCGCGTAGAAGTCGCTCCACGCCTCGCCCATCGAGCCGGCCTGGATGCTGTTCAGCGTCGAGTTGCCGGTGGCGTCGACCACGAGACGGTTCGACAGACCGTGGGTGTACTCGTGGTACAGGATGCTGGCGTCGTTCGCCGAGCTGCTCGGCACGTAGCCGCCGCTCGGGTCCTGGAACAGGTACATCTGCATGGTCGGCGGGGTGCCGTCCGGCGGGGTGTTCATGTTCGCGTTGTTCATGTGGTTGGCGTCCGGGCCACCGTTGGCGGCGGTCGCGGCACCGTCCAGCGCGTTCAGGTGCACCGGGTCACCGCCCGCGGCGTCGAACGAGCCGGCCGCCGGGGTGAAGCTGATCGGCGGCTTGGCCAGCCAGTCGTGGAAGTTGCTGGCCAGGTAGAAGCCGTTGGTGACGTCCTGGTTCATGTTCGTCTTCCAGGAGTCCGGCTTGGCCGGGTCCCAGGTGCAGATGAACGCCGCCGAGCAGAACGACGACGCGCTCTGGAACGGCACCAGCTTGTACTCCGCACCGGTCTTGGTGCCCGGGACCTTGACGGTCTCGCCGGCGTTCGGCTGGTTGTCGTCGTTGATGTCGGCCCAGGCCGCCACCGAGGTGCCGTCGAGCAGCGACTTCGCGGTCTTCGGCAGCCACTTGTTGTAGATCAGGTTCTCGACGCGCTGCGTGCCGCCGCTCGGGGCTCCCGGGTAGTTGTCCTGCACCAGGGCGTCGCCGTTACCGGCGCTGGACAGGTCGCGCCGGTACAGCAGGTCGCCGGTCTGCGCGTCGATGACGTGCGTGTAGACCTTCGTACCGCCCGCGTTCACGTACGTCGACCACGCCTTGCGCAGGCCGTCCGCGGTGTGGAACCACACCTGCTGGGCGGTGTCACCGTTGCTCCAGGTGACCTCGTTGCCGGCGGTCTTCGCGCTGGCCGCGGCCGCCGTACCGTCGATGTCCTTGGCAGCGGTGTCGCGAGCCGTGCCGGCCGAAACAGCCGGGGCGGCCGAGCGGGCAGCGGCCTGGCTGGTCAGACCGGACACAGGCGAGCCCATGATCGAGATCAGCTCACCGTGCTTGGTGACGTTGGCCTTCAGACCGTTACCGAAGACCTCGGTGCCGTCGACGACCTGGGACCAGAAGATGTGGTGCGTGCCGAGGTCGTCGACGTAGTCCTTGCGCAGCTTCAGCGTGGCCAGGTCGGCGGCGCTGAGCTTGAAGACATCCGAGTGCGCCTTCACGTACGACAGCGCGACGTCGGTCGCCTTCTTGCCACTGCGGCCGGTCAGGAAACCGTTCAGCTTGGTCACCTGCGCCGGCGTACCGGTGTTGGCGTCCAACTCGACGACACCCTGGGTGCCGAGCGAGTTGCGGAACTTCTTCGACGCGGCGGACTCCTTGCCGGCCACCTTGGCGGCGCGGGCGTAGGTCGTCTTCGCATTCGGCGTCCGGGCGTCGTAGTTGCCCTTCCGCTCCTTGCTCAGGTTCTTCTCGGCCGAGGCGGCCTTGCCTTCGCCGGGACCGGCGGACGGTGCCGCGGTGGCGGCACCTCCTGCGGCGGTCACGGCCAGGACCGTGGCGGCCGAGACCGCGGTGACTGCCAGCAGCCCCCGCCGTCTACGTGAATAGGTCACAGAAACGCTCCAGAAAATGTCGTCAGCGCGGATCGCCCTCCGCGACCCGGTCCGCGCCCGACCTTAAACGCCGATCCGGTACCGGGGAAGAGATATCCCCGGAATGACGCGGAGACGAGGGTTGTCCTTCGTGAGCGGAACATTACTCAGGACGTTGCCGAAAAGGACGCAACTGAGCGGGCGGACCCCAATCGCGGTAGGGGTCCGCCCGCTCGTCTAGAGGGTGCTCAGAACGCGCCTGCTCCGTTCGGAGTACCCAGGCCGGTCGGCCCGTCCCAGCCGGTGCGTGCGTTGCACCACTGGGTTGTCGGGCAGCTGCCGTTGCTGCCACTGGTCACGTCGAACAGCGAGCCCGGGTGTGCGTAGGGCAGTGCGTTCGCGTAGCCGGCGGTGTTGCCGGACAGTGCGTAGACCGCGGCAATGATCGGCGCGGCCTCGCTGGTCCCACCGAACTGTGCCCAGGTCGAGGCGGTCTTGCTGGTCGGGTAGTAGATCGCCATCCCGCCCTTGCCCGGGTCGGCCGCCGCGGAGACGTCAGCCATGGCTCGCTTCGAGCAGCCGGTACCGAACGACGACGCCGCGCTCAAGGCCGTGTTGTACGTCGAGCAACCCGAACCGGCTCCGCTCCACACAGACTCGCTCCAGCCGCGAGAGTTGCTCGCGGCAACCAGCGAGGTCCCGCCAACAGCCGTCGTGTACGACGAGGAGGCCGGGTAGCTGCCACCCTGGTAACCGTCGTCACCGGTCGACGCGGTGACCGCGATGCCCGGGTGGTTGTAGTACGCGCCGTAGTCGCTGTCGGAGGCGTCGCCGCCGCCGTAGCTGTTGGAGATGGCAACTACACCGGCCTGCTTGGCGGCCGTCTGTACGGCGGTGCCGAGGTCGGCGAAGCTGGCCGACTTGGCTTGTACGACGACGATCTTGGCGTCCGGCGCTGCGGCCGAGACCGCGTCGACATCGAGTGCCTGCTCACCGGCCCAGCCGACATTGAACGTCGGCAGGGTGGTCCCGCCGGTCTGGTTGATCACCCGCAGGCAGCCGTTGGCCGTCGTACAGGCGGAAAGACCGAACTGCGAGCGGTAGACGCCGAGGTCGCGCTCCAGGTTCGGGTAGCCGTACGCGTCGACGATCGCGACCGTGCGGCCGCCGGCGCTGAGTCCGTTCAGTTTGTACGCGTCGCGCAGGCCGGTCGGGGTGAGACCGGTGGCGGGCGGTGCGGCCGACTTGGGCGCGAGCCCGTTGGTGTCGACCAGCTTGATCGCGTGGCAGGTCGCGGTGTGCTTGGCCGTGGTGGTCGAGCACACCTGCGCCGCGTGCTTGCCCGCGGTGTAGGGGGTGATCGGGGCCGCGTAGGCCCCTGTTGCTGCGGTCAGTCCCGCGACGGCCAGTACGCCGGCGCCCAGGGCGGACACGAGATTCCGTTGCCTCAACAGAACTCCTCGAGTGGGCAGGTCACCACCTGCGAACCAGATCGGAAGGGCGGTGACCGACAGTTGGTTGGTGCTCGAAATCGTCCGCCCGGTCACCGAGCGGAAGCCAGCGATTACGCCCCTGACAAATGTCATGGGCGCACCCGTGACAGCCGCCCCGAAACGCCGCGATTTTCCCCGTCAGGACGGCGTTCTGCCTGATCGGGAAATCATTGAAGGATTCCCCGCGTCTTTGCCGACAATGGGCGAATGGCACTGACTGATCGCGCCCACGCCCTGCAAACCGAAGCTCACGAGCTGTTCGCGCAACTCGACCTCGGTACGGCGTTCCCGTGGTCGTCGACGTTGATCGGCAGCGCCCTGTCGGGGCTGATGGTGACGCGCGATCTGGACGTCATGTTCGACGCACCCGATGCCACCGCGACCACCGTGCTGACCGGCCTCACCACACTGGGCGGACGGGTCGAGCTCGAGTCGATCGACTTCCGCGACGAGCGTGGGGACCGGCGGCCCACCCCGGCAATCACCGACGAGCGGTACTACGCCGTACTGCACACGGCGGACTGGAAGATCGACCTGACCTTCTGGCTGCACGTGGTCGAGCGGCCGCAGGTCGCGCACGCGCGCCGGGTGAGCGAGTGCACGGACGAGCAGCGGCGCACGATCCTGCGGCTCAAGGACGAGCTGCGCGGATCCGACAGCAGCACGATCTACAACGCCGTACTGGAGCTGTGAAAGAGTGCCGGCCGCCCGGCAACGCCACCGGACGGTCGGCACCCGCTTCAGAGGAGTCCCAAGGCCTCGGACTCTTTGTCGGTGAAGAGGCGCGAGCGGATCAGGAAGCGGACGCCCTCCGGGGCCTCCACCGAGAATCCGCTGCCGCGCCCCTTCACGACATCGACGGTGAGCTGGGTGTGCTTCCAGTACTCGTACTGATCGGCCGACATCCAGAACCCGATCGGCCTCTCGAGCTCCTCGACCATGAGGTCGCCGAGGTGCACGTCGGCCGGTCCGGTCCGGAACTCGCCGTCCGGGAAACACATCGGGGAACTGCCGTCGCAGCACCCGCCCGACTGATGGAACATCAGCGGGCCATGCATCTCGGTGAGCCGGCGGAGCAGCTCCGCCGCCGACTCACTCAACAGAACTTTGTCGACCACGATCAGAAGAACCCGAGCTTGTCCGGGCTGTAGCTGACCAGCAGGTTCTTGGTCTGCTGGTAGTGGTCGAGCATCATCTTGTGGTTCTCGCGGCCGATGCCGGAGTTCTTGTAGCCGCCGAACGCCGCATGCGCCGGGTAGGCGTGGTAGCAGTTCGTCCAGACGCGGCCGGCCTGGATCTCGCGACCCGCCCGGTACGCCGTGTTGATGTCGCGCGACCAGACGCCGGCCCCGAGGCCGTACAGGGTGTCGTTCGCGATCTTCATCGCGTCGGCGTAGTCGTCGAAGCGGGTGACCGAGACGACCGGACCGAAGATCTCCTCCTGGAAGATCCGCATCTTGTTGTCGCCCTCGAAGATCGTCGGCTGGACGTAGTAGCCGCCGCTCAGGTCGCCACCGAGGTCGGACTTCTCGCCACCGGTGATCACCTTCGCGCCCTCGGCCTTGCCGATGTCGATGTAGGCGAGGATCTTCTCGTACTGGTCGTTGCTGGCCTGGGCGCCGATCATCGTGTCGGTGTCCAGCGGGTTGCCGGTCTTGATCGCCTGCGTCCGCGCGGTGGCGTCGCCGAGGAACTGGTCGTAGATCGTCGACTGGATCAGCGCCCGCGACGGGCAGGTGCAGACCTCGCCCTGGTTCAGCGCGAACATCGTGAAGCCCTCGAGCGCCTTGTCGTAGAACGCGTCGTTGGACGCGGCCACGTCGTCGAAGAAGATGTTCGGGCTCTTGCCGCCGAGCTCCAGCGTCACCGGGATGATGTTGTCCGAGGCGTACTGCATGATGAGCCGGCCGGTCGTGGTCTCACCAGTGAACGCGACCTTGGCAATTCTGTTGCTAGAGGCAAGCGGTTTGCCGGCCTCGACGCCGAATCCGTTGACCACGTTCAGCACGCCGGGCGGCAGCAGGTCCGCGACCAGCTCGAGCCAGACGTGGATCGAGGCCGGGGTCTGCTCGGCCGGCTTCAGCACGATCGCGTTGCCGGCCGCGAGCGCGGGTGCCAGCTTCCAGACGGCCATCAGGATCGGGAAGTTCCACGGGATGATCTGCGCGACCACGCCGAGCGGCTCGTGGAAGTGGTAGGCGATCGTGTCGTCGTCGATGACCGAGACGGAACCCTCCTGGGCCCGCAACGCACCGGCGAAGTAGCGGAAGTGATCGATCGCGAGTGGGATGTCGGCGGCCAGCGTCTCGCGCACCGCCTTGCCGTTGTCCCAGGCCTCGGCGACCGCGAGCAGTTCGAGGTTCGCCTCCATCCGGTCCGCGATCTTGTTCAGGATGTTGGCCCGTTCGGCCGGTGAGGTGCGGCCCCAGGCCGGCGCGGCGCCGTGGGCGGCGTCGAGGGCCAGCTCGACGTCGTCCGACGTACCGCGGGCGATCTCGGTGAAGTTCGCCCCGGTGATCGGGGTCGGGTTCTCGAAGTATCCGCCCTTGGCGGGCGGCACCCACTCACCACCGATGAAGTGGTCGTAGCGCGATTTGTAGGTGACCGGGCTTCCATCCTGCCCAGGAGCTGCGAAGATCGTCATAGGTCCTCCTTGGGATACCTGACGTGGACCGGAATCTACGGAGCGCGACGTTGCATCGACGTTGCACCGACGAGGTGAGGCGATGGACGCGGCGGATGAGGCGCGCCGGTTGAGTGCGCTGTACGACGAGGTGCTCGGTGGTCACCGGGTGCCGGGAGCGCCACGCCCTCTTGTCGCTGCGTCCTGGCAGCGATCGCTCGCCGCCGCGGTCGACCCGGACCTGGATTCCCCACCGGTGGTCGTCGACAACGAACTGTTGGAGGCGGTCCGGGCCAACCATCCGCTGCGGGCCGTCCTGCCGGTGCTGCGGCAGACGCTGACGACGATCGCCGACGAGGCGTCGCACATCATGATCATCACCGACGCCCAGGGGATGATCCTGTGGCGCGAAGGAGCAGCCGCCGTACGGCGTCAGGCCGATCGGATCGCCTTGTCCGAAGGGGCGGTGTGGTCCGAGGACCAGATCGGTACCAACGGCATGGGGACGGCGCTAGCCACCGGACAGCCGGTGCAGATCCACTCAGCCGAACACCTGGTCCGCCGCATCCACGAGTGGACCTGCGCAGCCGCACCCGTGCACGACCCGGACACCGGCAAGCTGATCGGTGCGGTTGACGTCTCCGGTCCGCTCCGCACTGTTCATCCCGCGATGGTCGCGTTGGTGACAGCGGCCGCCCAGCTCGCCGAAGGCCAGCTGCGGGTGCGGATGGCCGCAGCCGACGAGATGCTGCGCGCCCGCAACATGCAGCACCTGGTCGCGCTCGGCGACTCCCCGGGCGCGCTGCTCACCCCGAGCGGCCGCGTGCTGGCAGTTCAACCGCTCGAATGGCTACCGGATCGGCTGATCGTGCCGACCGACACCGACCGGGTCGAGCTCGGCGACGGCCGCGAGGGTTTGATCGAGCAGCTCGACGAGGGCTATCTGCTCCGCATCCCCGGTACGCCGATCCGCCGTACCCGACCGTCGTTGCGGTTGAAGCTGCTCGGCGCCGGCCAGCCACTCGCCGTCGTCGGCGGCCGCGAGATCAACCTGACCTTGCGGCGGGCCGAAGTATTGACGCTGCTTCTCCTACATCCCGCCGGGCTGACCGCCGATCAGTTGATGCTCCAGTTGTACGGCGACGAGGGCAACCCGACGACCGTCCGTGCGGAGATGCACCGGCTGCGGAACGTGCTCGGTGGCGGCGTCCTCGACACCAAGCCCTACCGGATCATCGCGGACGTCACCGGCGACATCACCGACGTACAGGCTGCTCTGCGCCGCGGCGACGTTCGCGCAGCCCTCGACCTGTACGCCGGTCCGCTACTGGCCAGATCCGACGCACCCGCGGTTCGCGCCGAGCGTGACGAGCTCGACGCCACGCTGCGCCGGGCCGCACTCTCCTCCGCAGACCCCGAGTTGCTGTGGCGGTTCGCGCTGACATCGGGTGGCGCCGAGGACCTCGAAGTCTTCGAGACCCTGGCCGTCATCCTGGCCGCTGCCGACCCGCGCCGCCCAGTCGTCGCCGCCCGCCTCGACCGCCTGGCCGAGTGATCAAGGTAACGAAGGGTTGCCTGTGCGGCACGAGTGAGACGGGACACGCTGGCGTGACGATTGCCGCATCACCATGACTCACCAGTAACCAACCAATAACATCGCTGGTATGCAGATCCTCGCCATCATCGTCTCGCTCGCGATCGCGACCGTCGGCGTCGCGTTGTTCGGCAAGACGATCGGGCACATGGTGTCCGTCATCAAACTGGGTCAGCCCGCTCCCGGCCGCACCGATCAGCCGGGCCGGCGCAGCGTGACCCTGGCCAAGGAAACCCTGGGCCACACCCGGATGTTGCAGTGGAGCCACATCGGCATCCTGCACTGGTTCGTCGCGTTCGGGTTCCTCGGTCTGGTGCTCAGCCTGGTGACCGCGTTCGGCCAGCTGTTCGACGCACACTTCGCGCTGCCGCTGATCGGGCACTGGTTCGTCTTCGAGTGGGTGAGCGAGTTCCTCACCTGGACCGGTCTGGTCTCGATCATCGGGCTGATGGCGATCCGGCTGGGCGCGCTGCCGCGCGGCGAGAAGGGCCGGTACAGCCGGTTCTTCGGGTCCACGGCCTGGCAGGCGTACTACGTCGAGTACACGATCCTCGGCGTACTGATCTGCATCCTGCTGCTCCGCGGCCTGGAGTACTCGCTCGGCGGCGGGACCAAGTTCCACTTCCCCAGCACGTTCTTCGTCGGGGACGCGTTGTTCGGCGGGCTGTCCGAGCACGCGCTGGAGAACACCGTCTACCTGGTGGCGATGGTCAAGATCCTGATCTCGTTCGCGTGGATGATCACCATCTCGCTGAACGCGACGATGGGCGTGGCCTGGCACCGGTTCACCGCCTGGCCGAACATCTGGTTCAAGCGCAAGGCCGACGGCGGTACGGCGCTCGGCGCGCTGCAGCCGATCATGGTCAAGGGTCAGCCGATCGACTTCGAGAACATCGAGGAGCTCGACGAGGACGCGGCGCTGGGTGTCGGCAAGATCGAGGACTTCACCTGGAAGGGCCTGCTCGACTTCACCACCTGCACCGAGTGCGGTCGTTGCCAGTCGCAGTGCCCGGCCTGGAACACCGACAAGCCGCTGTCGCCGAAGCTCATCATGATGGGACTGCGCGAGCACGCGTATGCCAAAGCGCCGTACCTGCTGGCCTCTTCGGATGACGAGCGCAAGTCGCTGTCACAGCTGGTGCTCGACGAGCAGGAGAAGCCGCTGGTCGGTCCGGCCGACGTCGCGGTCATCGACGAAGAGGCGTTGTGGGCCTGTACGTCGTGCGGCGCCTGCGTGCAGCAGTGTCCGGTCGACATCGAGCACGTGGACGCGATCATGGACATGCGCCGCTACCAGGTACTGATCGAGTCGTCGTTCCCGTCCGAGCTCAACGGACTGTTCAAGGGCCTGGAGAACAAGGGCAACCCGTGGAACATGAGCCCGTCCGGCCGGATGGACTGGGCCAAGGACCTGCCGTTCGAGGTCAAGCAGGTCGGAACTGACGTCGAGACGCTGGCCGAGGTCGAGTACCTGTTCTGGGTCGGTTGCGCGGGTGCCTACGAGGACCGCGCGAAGAAGACCACGCAGGCCGTGGCCGAACTACTCAACATCGCCGGCGTTTCGTTTGCAGTGCTCGGTGATGGCGAGACGTGTACCGGTGATCCGGCGCGACGCTCCGGCAACGAGTTCGTCTTCCAGCAGCTGGCGATGCAGAACGCGGAGGTCTTCAAGGAGACCGGCGCCAAGAAGGTCGTCTCCACCTGCGCCCACTGCTTCAACACCTTGAAGAACGAGTACTCGCAGCTCGGCGTCGAGCTCGACGTCATCCACCACACGCAGCTGCTGAACCGGCTCGTCCGTGAAGGCAAGCTGACCCCGGTCGCTCCGGCCGACAGCACGCTGAACGGCCAGAAGATCACCTACCACGACCCGTGCTACCTGGGTCGCCACAACCAGGTGTACGACGCCCCGCGCGAACTGCTCGACATCATCCCCGGCGCCGAGTACGCCGAGATGCCGCGGAACAAGACGAAGTCGTTCTGCTGTGGTGCCGGTGGTGCCCGGATGTGGATGGAAGAGAAGATCGGCACCCGGATCAACGTCAACCGCACCACCGAAGCCGTCGAGACCGGCGCCGACAAGATCGCCACCGGCTGCCCGTTCTGCCGCGTGATGCTGTCCGACGGCCTCACCGCCAAGCAGGCCGACGGCTCCGCCCGCGAAGAGGTCGAGGTCCAGGACGTCGCCCAGCTCCTGCTCGCGTCCGTGAAACGTGGCTGAGTAGCAAGGCCCGCATTGCAGCAACGTGCAATTCTCTTCCTCGTCAGGTGGTTCGGACCTTAGGATCCGAGGTTTGAACCACCTGGGAGGGAACCGCATCATGAAGTTCCGTGCCGCCGTCGCCACGGCCGCCGTCGTACCGCTCGCCCTAGGCCTGGCCGCCTGCGGCGGCAGCGACAAGCCCGCCGCTGCCCCGCCCGCACCGGTCCCGGCACCCACCACCGTTGAGGCGCAGAAGGCCGTCGCCACCACCCCGCCGCCGCCGGTCCGCCTCAACCGCACGACATTCGTCCCCGCCATGAACGCCGCCTTGGCGAAGCAGAAGTCCTGGCGCACCTCCCTCCAGCTGCAGGTCCGCTATCAGACGGTGCTGACCAGCGAGGGCGTTCAGACCTTCAAGCCCGCGGCGATGTCGCTGACGATGTCCGGCACGGCCTTCAAGGGCAAGACGGCCAAGATCATTTTCGTCAAGGGCAACGGCTACGCCTCGATCCCCGGCGTCACCCCGGCCGGGAAATACGCCAAGTTCAAGTCCGGCAAGGTCGCCCAGCTCGACCAGCTGCTCGAGAACGGCGACCCGACCAGGACGTTCAAGTCGTTCGACAAGGCCCTGGTCGGCGTCAAGTACATCGGCGAGAACCGGATGGCCGGGATGTGGATGGAGCGGTACGAGGTCACGCTGAACACCGCGAAGGCGTTCGCCGCGCAGGGCAGGAAGGTGCCCAAGGGAATGCCCGCGACGATCATGTACACGATGTGGATGGACAAGTCCCATCTGATGCGCCGGATGGAGCTCGAACTCAACTACGGCTTCACGTCCACGGTGATGACGATGTCCGACTACAACAAGCCGGTGAAGATCACGCCGCCGCCGGCGAGCAAGATCGTCAACTAGCGCAGGTGTGAAGCGCCGTTGAAGTCGAGGACGGCGCCGGAGGACCACCCGGCCGGGGAGGATGCCAGCCAGTGAATGGCTTCGGCGACTTCCTCGGCCGTTGCGGTCCGGTTGAAGGGGCTCTGGGCGCGGATGGCGTCGCCGCCGGGGCCGGCCAGGAAGTCGACGGTCATGTCGGTGGCGATGAAACCGGGCGCGATTGACGTCACGGTGATGTCATGTGGCGCCAGCGAGACGGCAAGTGACTGCCCCAGCGCATGCAAACCCGCCTTCGAAGCCCCGTACGCCGGTACGTCGGGCTCGCCGCGGTAGGCGCCCCGCGATCCCACATTGACGATCGCACCTCGCCGTACCCCCTCGGCAGGCTCGATATCGAGCATTTGCCGAGCCACGCACCACGTCACGTGCGCCGCCCCCTCCAGGTTGACTGCGAGGGTCCGCCGCCAGGCTGCGACCCATTCGTCGTACGACGTCTCTGCCAGCGGGTGACCGAATCGCCGCGACCCCGCCACCGGCTCGTCGACGTACAGGGCAGCATTGTTCACCAGGACGTCGATGCGCCCGAGCAACCGGGCTGATTCCTCAACCAGGGAAGGGATTGCGGCCGGATCGCCAAGATCCGCAGCCACCACCGCATGCCCGTCGCCGGGCAGTCCGGCGCGCACTTCTTCCGCTCGCTCGACAGCGCCGCGGCAGTGCAGGACCACCCGGTCACCACCCTGCGCGAAGGCCATCGCCGTGGCGGCTCCGACCCCGCGCGATGCGCCGGTCACGAGTACTCCTCTGGACACGCTGCCTCCCTTGGTTGACGTCCCCCTATTCTGCCCCTGACGCCGTCATGACATCAGATGGGGTTGCCAGTGACGTCACGATGACGTCATAGTTGGCGTCATGGAACTTGACCACTACCTCGAGTCGGTGCGACGGAGCGTGGAGAACGCGACCGCCCTGGCCGACGACCAGACTCGCTCCGTGGCCCAGCGCCTCGGAGCCACGCTGGATGACGCGGGCCGCCTGGCCCTCATCTCAGCCCTGTCCGACGCGGCCGGGGAGATCAGCCGTGAGCTGTCCCCCGGTTCGGTCGAGCTCCGGATGGCCGGTGGCCGTCCCGAGTTCGTGGTCACGCCGGCTCCCAGCCAGCTGACCGGTCCCGATGACACGGACGACGAACTGGACGACGACGACACCGCGGTCACCGACCTGACCCCGGAGGCCGACGAGCCGACCGCGCGGATCACGCTGCGGCTGCCGATGTCGGTGAAGAACAAGGTCGACGAGGCCGCGACCGCCGAGGGCATCTCCTCGAACGCGTGGCTGATGCGCACGGTGATGATGTCGCTGGGCGGCCGTAGCCGACCGGGTGACCCCCGCCCGCCGCGTCCCCCGCGCCCGCCGCGCGCTGGAATGTTCGGCCCGGACGGACCGCTCGGTCCCGACGGCCCGCTCGGACCTGACGGTGTCTTCGGCCCGGACGGTGTGTTCGGACCCGACGGCCCGTTCGGTGAGGGCGGCGTCTTCGGCAACGACCGCGGCCGCCGCGAGCGGGACGCCCGGCGCGACGAGCGCCGCGCGGAGGCCGAGCGCCGCCGCGAAGAGAAAGACCGCCGCCGGGGTGGCCGCGGACCGAACAACCGATTCCAGGGATGGGCACAATGAGCGGCTTCACCAGTCAGTTGATCGCCGGCGACGGCGAACTCGAGCTGACCCGGGCGCGGATCGAGATCGGCTCCGGTCAGGTCCTGCTCGTCCCGGCCGACGGCGATCAGACGATCGTCGACCTCGAGGTCGAGGACGGCACCGAAGAGGACGTCATCTACACGGTCGAGGACGGTGAGCTGGTCGTCGAGCTGCGTAAGGGCGGCCGCTACAGCACCCGTCGCGGCCCCGAGATCCACGTCCGGATCTCCACTCCGGCAGTCCTGGATCTGCGCGCCAAGACCGGCTCCGGCGACATCACCGCGCACGTTCCGCTGGGCACCGCACGGTTGTCCACCGGTTCCGGCGACATCCAGCTCGAGAGCGTGCAGGGCGACCTCGCGGTCAGCACCGGCAGCGGTGACGTCCGGGCAGTCTCAGTGGCTGGCGTGACGAAGGGTGGCACCGGCTCGGGTTCGATCGACATCGGCACCGCAGCGGCGATCGGGGTCAGCACCGGCTCCGGTGACGTCCGGATCGGTGACGCGGCCGGACCGGCCAGCGTCAAGGTCGGCTCGGGTGACATCACCATCGAGCGGGTCCAGGACCACTCGGTCGCCACCTCCGGTTCCGGTGACGTCACGGTCGAGGTGGCCGACGGACCGAGCGTTCAGGCCGAGACGGCCAACGGTGATGTCCGCGTCGGAGTACCCGACGGCATCCCGACGTACCTGGACCTGAAGACGGTCACCGGGCAGATCCGCTGTGAGCTGGAGCCCGGTCAGAAGCCCGAGGCGGGCGAGCGCTCGCTGACTCTGCGGGCCCGCACCGTCACCGGCGACGTCACCGTCGTCAAGGTCTGACCCACCGCCCTGCCAGAGGTTCCGCCGGCATCGGTCCGGCGGGACCTGGGCGAAGCACTGCCAAAAACTCATCAGCACGGGGACACATCAAGGGGAGTACGGACATGATCACCGAACACCAAGAGGTCGCCCGTTATCGCGTCGCCGAGCAGGTTCGCGCCGCCGAGAACCGCGCCCTGCTGCACGAGAACGACGAGACCGACAGCGGCCCCCGGCACGGCCTGGCGATCGCGCTGCGCCGGCTGGCCGACAAGCTCGAGCCGATGACCGCCGGCGCCTCGCAGGCCCGGCACGCCCGCCCCGAACACCGCGGTACCGGCCTCTCGGTCGTCCGCTGACGGTTGCGTTGCAGCTTGGTGCAACGCCTGTGGATAACCACGATCGGACCCCAGGGACGCTGCTAGGTTTCAAGCGATCATTTCGCTTCACTTGGGGAGAGAGCAAGAATGCAGCGTCCGACAGCCAAGGCCGTCGCCACCGGCGCCGCCCTGCTGATCCTGCTGGCCGGCTGCGGCGGCAAGGACGACAGCAAGGGCAGCGACGCACCCAAGAGTGCTGACACACCAGGCACTCCCGCGCCCCCGCCTGTCGCATCTTTCGACCCGCCCAGGGGCCTCACCGCCGTCGCGGCGTACGGCGTCCCGACCGACAAGGCCGCCGGTGAGGACACCACGCTGTCGGCAGGCATGGTCGGACAGACCGCTCTCGTCGCCGGCAAGGCCGGTCTGACCGGTCGCAACATCGCCGGCCAGCACGACCCGTTCACGGTGCTGTCGACCGAGAAGCCCGACACCATCACGACCAACGACCACAGCGACGTGATGCCGGTCCAGCTCGACGGCAAGGACGTCGCGGCGATCGCCTACACCCAGACCGACAAGGGCAACGGCACCCAGAAGGCCAAGGGCCAGGTCGTCATCCAGTGGATCGACGCTACCGACGGCAAGAAGGTCGCCGAAGTGACGGCGGACCTGACCGAGAAGTTCGGCCCCGGCACCGTCGTCGGTTCCGTGGGCAGCCAGGCCTACGACCCCGCGACCGGACAGGTCGCGATCGGGCTGAGCGCGAACGGCGACAACGCGGACAAGGAAGGCAGCCGGAGCTTCACCG
This sequence comes from Kribbella sp. NPDC058245, assembly GCF_042882005.1. NCBI lineage: Bacteria > Bacillati > Actinomycetota > Actinomycetes > Propionibacteriales > Kribbellaceae > Kribbella > Kribbella sp. NPDC058245. Next base: position 7,315 of record NZ_JBHVWY010000032.1, on the reverse strand, counting down.
TCTACGCCGACCCGAAGACGCAGAAGGCGAATGTCGTTCCCTTCATCGTCCCCGCCGGTCTGCTGAACGGCACGCTCGTCGGCGCGAAGGCCTCGAACTCCGAAGGCGCGCACGACGGCACGATCGTCCAGTACGACGGCGCCACCGGCAAGATCAGCAAGCAGATCCCCACCAAGATGGACTATCTGACACCGTCCGCCGGCGGCAGCAAGCACGCCTACCTGAACGGCTCGGCGTACGTGCCGAACTCGAAGTCCATGGTCTACACGTTCAACAGCGGCATGTACTCCGTGGACATCGCGACCGGAACATTGGTCGGCGAGACGAAGTCGACGCTCGGCACCGAGAAGGCGTACGGGTTCACCTGCCTCGCTGACCAAGCCACCGCCGTGGTCTGCAGCACCGGCCAGAACATGGGCACCGAAGAGATCATCGGCATCGACGACAGCACCGGCAAGAAGGTCTGGGGCTACAACAAGAACTCGGCCAGCCGGGTGGTTCCCGTCATCACCGGCGCCTTCCACGGCGTCGTCTACGGCAAGGCGCAGGACCAGCCGGTGATGCTCGACGCCAAGACCGGCGCAGACATCCCACAGCCCTCGACAGCGCCGAGCACGACGCCGTCGACCAGCGTCACGCCGACCCACGACGGCAACGTCACTCCGTCGTCCGGCACCCCGGGCCAGGACGTCGGATCCATGTTCGGCTCGGACATGTCCCTGTACGACCCGAAGCTGGGGACGCCGGCGCCGACCGCCATCACGCCGTACGGCGCCACCTATCTGCAGGACGACATGGGTGACTCCTACGACACCGACATGATCCTGATCGCGATGAAGCCGACCGCCTGATCCACCAGCACCGCGAAGGCCCCCACGGATGACGTCCGCGGGGGCCTTTCACGCACTGCGTCGTACCAGGATCAGATGTCGGTGCGGTGGAACTTCTGGTAGGAGCGCGACGGCGTCGGGCCGCGCTGGCCCTGGTAGCGGGAGCCGTACTTGGCCGAGCCGTACGGGTGCTCGGCCGGCGAGGAGAGCCGGAAGAAGCAGAGCTGGCCGATCTTCATCCCGGGCCAGAGCTTGATCGGCAGCGTCGCGACGTTCGACAGCTCCAGCGTCACGTGCCCGGAGAAACCGGGGTCGATGAAGCCGGCCGTGGAGTGCGTGAGCAGGCCGAGCCGCCCCAGCGAGGACTTGCCCTCCAGCCGGGCCGCGACGTCGTCGGGCAGCGTCACCATCTCGTACGTCGACCCGAGCACGAACTCGCCCGGGTGCAGGATGAACGGCTCATCACCCTCCGGCTCGACCTCACGGGTCAGGTCGGGCTGTTCCTCGGCCGGGTCGATGTGCGGGTACCGGTGGTTCTCGAAGACCCGGAAGAACCGGTCCAGCCGTACGTCGACACTCGACGGCTGCACCATCGCAGCGTCGAAGGGTTCCAGCTGGACGCGCTTGGCGTCGAGCTCGGACAGGATGTCGCGGTCGGAGAGCAGCACGACAGGAAGCCTAGCGTGCCGCTCTCCACCCGGACATCACCTCAGTGGGCCGGCGGTGGACCGTCCGGAGCCCTCAGCTCCCCGGCGAGACCCAACTCCTATGCCTGAGGCAACGAACTAGTCGGACAGCTTGTTGAACTTCGACACCTGGGTGGCGAAGGTCTTCACCTGCGCCGGCGACCAGTCCTTGAGCAGGTCCTCGATCACCTTGTGCCGCTTCTTCCGGGCTGCGGCGAGCTTGCGCTTGCCGGCCGCGGTCAGCGTCAGCAGGGTCGCTCGCGCGTCGGTCTTGTCGGCGGCCCGCTTCAGCAGGCCCTCCTCCTCGAGACGCGCGCAGGCCCGGCTGACCGGTCCCTTGTCCACCTCGAGCGCTGCCACCAGGTCGGCCATCCGCACCGGCGCCAGCTCCTCGACATGGTTGAGCAACGCGTACTGCGCCGGCTCCAGGTCAGGATGCGCCTCGTCGGACAGCGTCCGCTGCAGACCGCGCAGCCGCCGTGCCAACGTGACGAGCTCCTTCTCCAGGTTCTCCAGCGCGTCACTCGTGTCTGTTGCCACCGTTCACCCCTTCATCCAGTTGCCCCGCAACCATCTTGTCCGGTCCCGGCCAGGACCGCATCCTCACGTTGCGTCGAATGTTGCCCCCGGCAACGCGTTCTAATCTGCCAGAAGATGCCGGGCCTGCCCAGCCCTTGGACCTGCCCTTTGTGGAAAACTGCCCAGCATTCCCCCGCGCCAACCGTCCGCGGACCCCTTTTCGATGCATCCGGCATCAACTCGCCGGCATTCCGCTGACCGCGCAACAACCGCCTCGGTCCGGCGCGCCGGACCCACCATGCCGCTGCCCCCACCCATCGGTTATGCTTTCTCCGCTCGTCCGAACAGGCGATGCGCGCGGGTGTAGTTCAATGGCAGAACATCAGCTTCCCAAGCTGACAGTGCGAGTTCGATTCTCGTCACCCGCTCCACGAGAAAACGCCAGGTCAGAGGCTAGTTCCTGACCTGGCGTTCTGTCGTCTCAGCGTCTCTCCGGCGCGTCCGTGCCCGTTACGTGCCCGTCAGAGCCGGAACCGCACCGCCGTCGTCCTCGTCCGGGCCTTCCAGCGCCGTGCCGTTGAGATCGGCGATCAAATGTTCTGACATCCGCTCGGCAAGCTCTCGCTGTCGACTGTCGCGGGTGTGGATGTATCGGACAGCAGCTCTCGTGCTCGCGTGCCCCATCCGCTGCATCAGGTCGGCGAGAGTCGCGCCAGATTCAGCCGCCCAGTTGTTCCCCGTGTGTCGCAGGTCATGGAAGTGCAGAGTGAGTGGAAGCTCCGCAGCAAGGAGAGCCTTCCGCCATGGGCGCTGGAAGTTCGACCGGCGGAGTAGCGCACCCTTTGCACCGGTGAATACGAACGCGTCAGGTCCCGGCTTCACGTACAGCTCGAAGTGCATTCGGAGGTCCTCAGTGACCAGATCGGGAAGGTAGATCTCACGCATGCCGGCATCCGACTTCGGCGGCCCAATCCGCAGCGCGCCGGTCGGCAGCTCCAACGCCGCCTGACGAACCTTGACGACTCCCCTGGTCAGGCTGACATCTCGCCTTTGCAAGCCCGCGAGTTCGCCGAACCGCATGCTGCCCATTGCGGCCAGAAGGATCAGCGCACGGAACCGGGGCTCAATTGACCTGGTGAGCCGGTGAACCTCCAGCAGGGTCAGGATCGGCCGCTCGGGACTCTTCTCGGACGACGCGCCCTTGATGTAGCAGGGATTGAACTCCAGCATTCTGTCCTCCACAGCCGTTCCCAGGATCGAGCGCAGCAGGCGATATGCCTTTGCGGTGGTGACGGGCCCCAATCCCCCGTCTAGCAGCGTCTTCCTCCAGGCGCGCAGTTCGGGCGGCGTGAGCTCGTTAAGCGGTCGTTTGCCGATGTGCGGCTTGATGTGATTGCGGAGTAGGCCGTTGTACAGAACCAGCGTCTTCGGACGGAGGCCCGGGCGTTCGTTGATCCAGCTCTCCGCGAACTCCTCAAGCGGGGTCGCCGCGCGGGCAGGATCGAACCACCGCTTGCTGAGGATCTCCGCTTCCTTGTTGGTCAACCACACCGCCGCGTCGGTCTTGTTCGCGAAGGTGTTGGGCGCGGGCCGGTCAATTCCATCGGGGCCGGGGTAGCGGGCCTGCCAACGGCCGGAGGAGAGTTTCCGGACCCGGCCGAAACGTCGCTTCGCCATCAGGCAACCTTCCTCTCGAAGCCGACGCGAAACGGCTGCACGGTGTTCGCGTCGATCAATTCACGGATCGCAGATTCAGGGATGCGCACCAACCGGCCGATACGGACGAATCGGATTCGGCGCTCCGCGATGAGGCGGCGGGGGAACCGGACACCACTGGTGTTGAAGGTGCCGAGCATGATGGCTGCCTCCTCGACATCCAGCAGTCGGTCAGAGTCGGTCGTTGATGTCGGCAACGTCGTTCTCCTCGGGGTCGTGATGTGGTTCGTCGTGGTCGTACTCATGCGGTCTCGCGGGTCAGGTCGTCGGTGCCGAAGAGGGCAGGAACAGCTCTCGGGCCCCAAGCCGTCCCAGCCGTCCCAGCCGTTGCATCGCAGGTCAGGCCCGGGACGGCTTGAGGTGCTGGGACGGCTTGAGCCGTCCCAGTGAGGGAAGCCGTCCCCGTGCTGACCTGGGCGGGGACGCCTGGGACGGCTGGGACGCCTTCCTCTCCGGCGGTCGTGGTGGGCTCTGGGCAGTAACGGCTCCACGCATCGGCGAAGTCGGTTCGGGTGTAGCCCTTGGCCTGCCCGGTGGTGAACCGGATGTTGCTGGACCGAATCTCGAAGTCCCGCAGCAAGTTGCCCAGCTTCATCGCGCTCAGCCCGTTCGGGCCGTAGGTCGCCCACGGCGCTTCACTGTCACCCTTGAGCCGGTCGAGCAGTTCAGCGGTGGGCAGGGCGTCGGCGTCTTGGAAGGCGCTACGGCAGTCGCTCAGGAGACGCGTGTGCAGCGAGGCCTCGTCGCCCGCGTCGCGGTCGCTGGTGAGCGCCACAGCGGCTTTCCGGGCGGCCCGTGGCCACTGGCCGCCCGCCAGGTCGGCAACGGCGATCATCGGCTCCCACGTGTCGGCTGCACGGTCTTCCACCGGCATGTCCGGTGCGGCGTCCGTCAGCTCGTCCATGTGGGCTTTGAGCCACCGGTTCAACTCGTCGCGCAGCACATCGAGTTCCGGCCCGTCGCGGCGCACCCGGTATGGCTGGACGGACTCCCCCGGCGCGCGCCGACGCATCCGGATCACGGCCGCCCGATCCTCGATCGTGTCCGGCATGGTCCCGATGCCAGCAAGGGCCGCCATAGCGAAGGTTTGGAGGTGCTCCACATCGTCTCGGGCAGCGCTGTAGCGGATCGTGTGACGGCCTCGCTGGTGCCCTGCGTTCAGCAGGCCCCGCAGGTCCTCGTTATCGCCCGCCTTGGCCCCAAAGATCGTGTCGGCCTCATCGATCAGCAAGGTGGGCGGGTCGCTGGGCTTTTTCGAGATCGACCGATAGACCGCCGACGGAGACGCGTTGGTGGTCATCAGCGGCCGATGACACATGCCCTCGATCATGTCCAGCAGCCGCGACTTCCCACACCGCTTCTCCGGTGCCCGGATCACGAGCCGGGGCGCGCAGTTCCAGGCCGGTACGGCGTGAGAGGCAGCGATCCACAACACCACGGCGATCAGTGCCGACGTGCTGGGCAAGATCACGTACCGGGTGATAGTGCGCGCTACATCGTCTAGCAGTTCGGCACCGTCGACCGGTTCGAGCTCGGTGTCTGGGGTGGTCATGCGGCAATCCCTTCGTCACGGAAGCCACCGGTGATGGCGGCTGTGATGTCGCGGGCGGTCTGTTCGACTTCCTGCCCCACAGCGGTCAGCACGGCGACGGCTTCGCCCTGGTCGATCGCCCCCGCGAGGACCATTCGCGCGATGCCTCTGGACGCGCCGTAGAGGGTCGTCCGGCGTCGCCCCTCGGGTGCGTTGCGCACCGCATTGAGGTGCGAGGTGAGCAGGCGTTGCGGGTGGGAGATGCCCCCCGCGCTGCGGGTTGGTGCCTCGGGACGGACGACGGGAGATTTGGCCGGCGCGGGTGGCTGGCATGCGTCGATCAGCGGCGGGGGCATCTCAACGGGCTCGGTCCGGTCGGCGGCCCACTGGTAGGGGCGGTGGGTGCGGTGATGGATCGAGGGCGGGAGTACGACGTATCCGCCGTCGGCCTTGATGTCGATCCCGCGCCGATTCGGCATCGGCCGCGACGCGATCTCGTGGCCGGGGTGGCGGTAGTACAGGTGCTGCCCGAGCGAACCGGTGAGGACCCACAGCGTGCGCGGCACCAGCTGGCAGCGCACGAGTTCGGCGAGGCTGTCAGCTCCCCCGTGTGCGGGGTCTACGTCGACCACCACGAGGCCAGAGGCAGCGCCGGTGCGTACGGCGAGCTGTCCCCCCGGCACGGCGTCCACGATCGCTGCGACGCAGTCGGGGTCGGTGGTAGCGGCGTAGAACCCGTGGCAGGTCAGGTGCCCGCAGTTCGCGGGGTCGTGCGGGTTGTCGTGGCAGTCATCGCAGTTGGCAACCGGCCGCTTGGAACGTCCGAGCATGAACACCGGCCAGCCACGTCCGGCCGCGTCCAGTGCGGCGGCCATCATTGGCGTGGTCATTCGCCGCTCCAGTGGTCGCCGTTGCGGACCTTGCGCCACTTGGCGCGGGAGGTGCAGAACGCGTGGGTGTCCCCGGAGGTGTCGCGGATCTTGATCCACCAGCAGGGCTCGTAGTGGGGCTTGCCATTGACGATGGTTTGGTGGGTGCGCTGGTCCTTCTCCACGACCGTTCCGGTCGGCCCGCATCCCGTGGCGACGGCCAGGACGAGCGCGGCGAGGGTGGTGGTGATGAGTCGGTTCATCGGTGGTTCCTCCTCGAGGTGGGTTAGGCGGCGGTCGTGTAGCTGGCGGCGTCGATGCAGTCCAGGCACCGGCCGTCAGAGGTCGGGATGCAGTAGGTCTGCTTCTGGTGGCACTGCCCGCAGGTCCGGCGGGCGGCCATGGCCTTGTCCAGGGCGTTGAGCTTGGCCGGGCTAGCGGGCTGGGATGGCTTGGCGAGATCGAGCCGGTAGAGCCATGCCCAGCGCTTGCCCTTGCGCCACACGAGAAGCGCGTACGGTTCCTGACCGCCAGGACACATCCGCATCGCGCGGAGCTGGCGGCGGGTGGCCAGACCGCCGGGTGCCCAGCGGAACTTGAACACCGGTGTCCCGTGGAAGTCCCAGCCCAGCGCGTACTTGCCGTTCCACAGCTCAACCCAGATCGACCGGGCCGGGTGCAGACTCAGACCGTCCAGCGGCGCGGCCATCACTTGCCGCCCTTGCTGGTCGAGTTCTGCCCGGCTCCCCGGACAGCACGGATGTGGTTGATGACGTGCCGTCCGAGCCGGACCCGCAGCCCGCTCCCCTGGCACTTGCCGCAATGCCGGTACGCCCGTCCGAACGGGGACTTGAACTTGCCGACGCCCTTGCAGCGGCGGCACTTGCCGAACGGCCAGATCAGGCAGGTCAGCAGGTAGAACCAGACCACGATGGTCACGATGAGTAGGACTGCGGCGACCTGTCCGGCGGTGTGTGCGGTGGCGGTGAGGGTAGCGACGGCGCCGAGCTGGTCGCTACCGTGGGTAGCGGGGATGGGGATAGCGGTAGCGGCGTGGGACAGCATGGGGAGCCTCCAACGGGCTGTTTTTGGGCGTGAGGAGCCGTGGCCGCTACCCGCTACGCGGGAAAGAACGGCCTGGTCAGATACGGGTTGCGGGGTAGC
>NZ_JBHVWY010000031.1:0-44455 GCF_042882005.1 Kribbella sp. NPDC058245 | reverse complement strand
ACCAGTCCCCAACCACCTACGAAACCAGCACCGCCACTACGCTCCCATCAGCGGCGTAATCCACCACCCGTGTCCACGAACCGGGGGCAAGGCCCACCATCTCTCGTGGGTTAACCCACCAGCGCGCTGACCATCTCATGGGTTAACCCATCAGCGCGCTGACCATCTCATGGGCTAACCCATCAGGTTGTGGGTTCCCCACTCGCATGCGGGTACAGAACCCACAAGCTCGTGGGGTAACCCATCAGATGGGGTTAGCGCGAAGGGGCTTCCGGTACGGCGGGGCATGGGGTTAGTGCGAAGGAGCTTCCGGTACGGCGGGGCGCTCGTCGGGGGTGTAGTTCTCGTGGAAGATGTCGGGTTCGAGGTAGATGTGCACCGACATCGGTTCGGCGGCGCGGATGGCGCGCTCGGCGGCGTTGATGGTCTCGGCGACGACCGCGCTGTCGGTGGTCGGCTCGACGGCGAGCTTGGCGGCGACGAGCAGCTCCTCGGGACCGAGGTGCAGGGTCTTGATGTGGATCAGGCGCTGGACACCGGAGGTGCCCTCGATGGCGTCGACGATCTTCTGCTGCGCCTCGCGGGTCGCGGACTCACCGAGCAGCAGCGACTTCATCTCGATCGCCAGGAAGATCGCGACGAAGACCAGCAGCGCGCCGATCGCCATCGAGCCCAGACCGTCGAAGAGGCCGTTGCCGGTGATCAGCGTCAGCGCGACACCGATCAGCGCGAGCACCAGACCGGTCAGCGCGGCGAAGTCCTCGAGCAGGATCACCGGCAGCTCGGGTGAGCGGGCCTGGCGGATGAACTTCGGCCACGAGATGTGCCCGCGGATCTTGTTCGCCTCGATGATCGCGGTCCGGAACGACAGCGACTCCATCACGATCGCAGCCAACAGAACGGCGACCGGCACCCACTTCCAGTTGTCGATGCCGTGCGGGTCGTGGACCTTGTGCCAGCCCTCGTAGAGCGCGAACAGACCACCGACGCTGAACAGCACGATCGCCACGATGAACGAGTAGACGTAGCGCTCCCGGCCGAAGCCGAACTGGTGCAGTTCGTCGGCCTCGCGCTTGGCCCGCTGCGAACCGACCAGCAGCAGCACCTGGTTGCCGGCGTCGGCCAGCGAGTGGATCGCCTCGGCCAGCATCGAGGCCGACTGGGTCAGCCCCCAGGCAGCGAACTTGGTGACCGCGATCCCGGTGTTCGCCAGCAGGGCCGCGACCACGGCCTTGTTTCCGCCACCAGCCATGGTTGTTCAGGTCCTCCGTGAAGATCAATCAGGGTGCGGACACGACGAACGCCGTGCCGGAACCACGCAGGTTACAGGGTCCCTCGGGTCCACCCGCGAACGCGGACTGCCCGGCGGACAACGTCACACCGTCATAGGTGCCTCCGGCACCGACCTCCATCGATCCGTCCACACAGCAGACGATTCGCGGCCCGGACCCGGTGACCGTTTGTTCACCGCCGTCGAGCTCCACCCGCCGTACGGCGAAGTATTCGCATCCGGTCGCGTAGACACCATCGGTTGCGGTGAGCACCGGGTCCGTCAGCGGCTCGAAGTCGACCACGGACACCAGCTCCGGTACGTCGACGTACTTGCTCGTCAGTCCACCACGCAGCACGTTGTCCGAGTTCGCCATCACCTCGAACCCGAGTCCGTGCAGATACGCATGCACGTTGCCAGCCGGCAGATAGACCGCCTCGAAGCGCTCCAGCCGGACCCGGTTCAGCAGCAATGCCGCCAGTACGCCGGGGTCATCCGGGAAGTCCGCACACAACTTCGCCAGCGTCTCGATCTCGAGCGCGTACGCCGAACCGACGTACTGCGCACAGGCCTCGCCCACCGCGGCGACGAGCGGCCGGATCGAATCCCGGTCGCTGCTCATGAAGTCTGTGAAGGCTTCCTGCAGCTTGCCGTCGCGCAACTGCTGGGTCAGTCCGTCGAGACCGACCGGGGCTAGTGCCTCCAGCAAGGCAACCGTCGACGCCAACGGCCGGAAGCCGACCAGCGCGTCGAACGGCTCCAAAGCAATGAGGATCTCTGGCTTCGGCCAGGCGTCCCTGTAGTTCCGGTCCGCGGCATCGCGCGGAATCCCGGCCGCCTCGTCGCGTGCGTACCCGTCAATCGCTTGCGCCCGCGACGGGTGCGCCTGGATCGACAACGGCTGCGCTGCCGCCAACAGCTTGGCGAGGAACGGGAACCGCCCCTCGAATTCCTCAGCGACTTCCACGCCCAGTACGTCGGATGCGCCGGCCTGGACCACGTCGTACAAGGAATCGCCGCTCGGCAGAATGGAGGGCGCGGACTCGTGCGCGCCCATCCACATCTCGGCCTGCGGTGTACCGTCCGGCGCGACGCCGAGCAGTGCCGGGATCGCGGTCGGCGATCCCCACGCGTAGTCGCGGATGGTGTTCAGCAGCCGAACTACCACGCCGGGTCCTCCGACGGGATGCCTGGCTCGGTCGGTCCGTCGTCAACGGCAGTGCCGTAGCGGCCCAGCCCAATACCCAGGTACGCCGCGGCATAGCGGCCGTGCTGGGTCAGAGCGGCGTACCGGGCGATGTCTGTGCCGGCAGCCTGCGTCACGACATGCACCCGCACCTCATGACGCTCCGCCTTGACTGCAAGCTTGTTGCGGGTCTCAGTGACCGCAGTGTCGGCCAGACCGTCGTCCAGAATGATCAGTGCGGGTCGCAGCTCGTCGCCCTGGTCGAACGGGTCCGCGAACAGGTCCCGCGGCGGCTGGTTGAGCACCGGCAGCAGGTGACCGGCGTCCGCAGCAAGAGCAGGCCGTCCACTCGCCAGACGCAGTGCCTCGACCACTCGGCGCGCTGCGCGGGCAGCCAGCACCGAGCCGCCCCACACGAGCGGCAGCGCGTCGGCTAGCACAAGCGCGAGCTCCTTGGCCGGGTTGGACGCTACGTCGTTGTTGGGCGAGCACTCGATCGCTACGTCGTCGAGCATGGCGGCGACGGACTTGGCGTCCACCTCCGGCCCGAGCTCCATCTGGTGCAGCCCCTGCAGTACGGCGACCGCAGCAGCGAGCTGGTCATCGGACTGCGACGGCAGCCGGATCGCATGCCGCAGACCGGCCGATGCGATCGCAACCGGCGAGTCCTCCGGGCTGGCGATGATCAGACCGCAACCACGACGCGCAGCCTCGGCAGCAGCCGACACTGCATCATTGTCCTCGCTCTGACCGCCCAGCACGATCACCAGGTCCAGCGGACCGGCCCACCCGGGCAGACCCGGACCGGGCCACGCCACGAACGGCACTGGGCAGACAGGCTCCAGCACGGCGCGCACCAGCCGGGCGTCGCGACCAGCGGCCACAATGGCGCGCGGCCGGAAGCCGTCCGAGGTCAGCGAGGACAGTACGTCGTCTGCTGCCTCCAGCTCGGCGCGCACACGCGCACCGGCCATCGCCAACCGCCGCAGCAGGTGATCAGTCGCTTGAAGCGCCGCCGGGTCGTCCAACCGCGAGTCATCGAAGACGCTCATGCCTGGTCCGCGGTCTCCTCGGTGCGGGTGTCCCGCGCCTCGTCGATCAGCAGCACGGGGATGTCATCGCGCACCGGATAGGCCAGGGCGCAGCCGGTGTTCGTGCAGACCAGCTCGTTCGCCTCGTCGTCCACCCGGAACTCCGAGCGGCACTTCGGGCAGACCAGGATGCTCAGCAGGTCCGGGTCCAGATTGACTGCCATCAGTTCTTCCCCTCGTTCGACAACGCTGTCGCAGGCGTGCCGGTGATCAGCGCCAGCACTTCGTCCCGGACCTGCTCCATCGTGGCGCGGTCCGCGGCTTCGACGTTCAGCCGCAGCAATGGCTCCGTGTTCGAGACACGGACGTTGAACCACCACTGTGGCGCGGACACGGTCAGGCCGTCCAGGCGATCGACAGTGATGTCGGCCTGGCTGCCGTAGGTGTCCTCGATCGCGGCGACCGTGGCCGCCGCGTCGTCGACCTTGTTGTTCAGCTCGCCGGAAGCGACGTACCGCTCGTAGATGGCGAACAGCTCGCTGGCCGGCTTGTCCTGCTCACCCAGCGCGGCCAGCACGTGGAGTGCGGCCAGCATGCCGGTGTCGGCCCGCCAGAAGTCCTTGAAGTAGTAGTGCGCCGAGTGCTCGCCACCGAAGACCGCATCGGTCTCGGCCATCTTCTGCTTGATGTTGGAGTGCCCGACCCGCGTCCGCACCGGCACACCGCCGTGCTCGGTGACCAGCTCCGGCACCGCCTTGGAGGTGATCAGGTTGTAGAGAATGGTCGCACCGGGGTGCTTGGCCAGCTCCCGCACGGCGACAGCGCCGGTGATCGCGCTCGGCGAGATCGGGTCGCCCTTCTCGTCGATCACGAAGCAGCGGTCCGCGTCGCCGTCGAAGGCGAGCCCGAGGTCAGCTCCGACCTCGACAACCTTGGCCTGCAGGTCGACCAGGTTCTTCGGGTCCAGCGGGTTCGCCTCGTGGTTCGGGAAGCTGCCGTCGAGCTCGAAGTACATCGGCACGATCTCGACCGGACCGGTCGCGAAGACGGCCGGCACGGTGTGGCCGCCCATCCCGTTCCCGGCGTCGACGACCACCTTCAGCGGCCGGATCTTGGTCAGGTCGACCAGGTCGTGCAGATGATCGGCGTACGCGGTCAGGAGGTCCTTCTCGCGGATCTTGCCCGGTACGGCGCTCGGCACCGGACCGTCCACGAGCGCCTTCGCCACCAGGTCGGCGATGTCCCGCAACCCCGAGTCCGCACCGACCGGCGCCGCACCCGCGCGGCACAGCTTCATGCCGTTGTACTGCGCCGGGTTGTGGCTCGCCGTGAACATCGCACCCGGCAGGTTCAGCCGCCCGGACGCGAAGTACAGCTGGTCGGTCGAGGCCAGCCCGATGTTGATCACGTCGGCACCAGTGCTGGCCACACCCTCGGCGAAGGCCGCCGCAAGCGCCGGGCTGGACGGCCGCATGTCGTACCCGACCACGACCGCACCAGAACCCGCGAGCACGTCCAGGACCTCCACGTACGCCGCCCCGGTCGCCCGGGCCACCGACTCGTCGAACTGGTCCGGAACGATCCCGCGAACGTCGTACGCCTTGAAGATCGCCGCAACGTCAACCATGCGTGGACCCTATCCGGCCCAGTGTAAAAGCTGTATTTCAGCCCTTCTGGAACCAGCCGGACTCGCCCCGGTGATGAACCTCAGGCAGCTGACGGGGGCTCGTGGGAGCCGCCCAGCCGACCGCGTTGGCGATCACCTGCTGCACATCCGAGTGGTGGTAGGTGGGGAACTCCTGGTCGCCGGGGCGGAAGTAGAAGACCCGGCCCTGGCCACGGCGGTAGGTGCAGCCGGAGCGGAAGACCTCGCCGCCGCTGAACGAGCTGATGAAGACCAGTTCGTCGGGCTGCGGGATGTCGAACAGCTCGCCGTACATCTCCTCGCTGTCGATGATCAGCGGGTGCGGGATGCCGCGGGCGATCGGGTGGCCGGGGGCGACCGTCCAGATCAGCTCGCGGTCGTTCTCGGCGCGCCAGTCGAGCGAGCACGTCGTACCCATCAGCTTGACGAAGATCTTGCTGAAGTGCGCGGAGTGCAGGGCGATCAGGCCCATGCCGGACAGCACGTGCTTGTGGACGCGCTCGACGACTGCGTCATCGACCTGGTCGTGGGCGGCGTGCCCCCACCAGGTCAGTACGTCGGTCTCGGCCAGCACCTCCTCGGTCAGACCGTGCTGGTCCTGCTGCAGCCAAGCAGTCCGAACGACGACGTCCTGGCCGAGCTTGTCCCGCAGGGCGGAGGCGATCGTCTCGTGCATGGTGTCCGGGTAGAGCTTGCGGACGGTCTCGTCACGGTCCTCGTGGACGTTCTCGCCCCAGACGGTGACGCGAATGGGATCAGTCATGCAGCACTACCTCTCGTCCTGCCTTCGCCGAGGCGTAGCAGGCGTCGATGACCTCGGTCCGGAGGAGCGCCTCCGACCCGTTCTGCCCTTCCCACTCACCGCTGCGGACGATCCGGACGAACTCCCGCACCACTGCGCGGTGGCCGAGGCCCGGTCCGGTCGCGGGGCGCACCTCGGCCGGGATACCGGCCACGTCGGTGTAGATCCGCAGCGTGTCGTCGTTCGTGTAGTTCTGGACGTCGATCTTCGCGCCGCCCTCGGTACCGAACAGTTCGATGCCGAAGTTGTCCCCCGGCGCCCGGTAGGTCGCCCAGCTGGTCTCCAGCTGCAGTGCGCCGCCACCTTCGAGTCGCAGGTACGCCGTCGCCAGATCCTCGACCTCGAACTTCGTGCCGAGCGTGTCGACGACCGGACGCTCCGCACTGTGCGCACCACCCCGGCCACGCGGCCCGAGCTCGGCGAACGTGTTGGCCGACACGGTGGTCACCTGCGGCTCGCCGAGCAGGTGCAGCGCCATATCGAGGATGTGGACGCCCAGGTCGATCAGCGGGCCGCCACCGGACAGCTCGCGGTTGGTGAACCAGCCACCCATGCCAGGGATCCCGTTGCGACGCATCCAGTGCGCCTTGGCGTAGTAGATGCGGCCGAGCTGGCCCTCGTCGATCTGATGCTTCAGTGCGATGACGTCACCGCGCTCACGGTGATTGAAGACGACCTTGAGCACCCGGCCGGCCTTCTTGGAGGCCTCCACCATCGCAGTGCCCTCAGCCACCGTCCGGGACAGCGGCTTCTCCGACAGCACGTGCAGCCCCTTCTCCAGCGCTGCGAGCGCGATCGGGGCGTGCAACTGCGTCGGCGTACCGATGCTGACCGCGTCCAGACCCTCGGTCTGGAGCAGGTCCTCCCACTTCTCGTAGAGATGCGGTACGTCGTGCTTCCCGCCCAGGCTGGTCAGGAGATCCTTCTCCAGCCCAGCGAGTGCGATCACCTCGACCTCAGGCAGCTCCGAGAACGCTTCCAGGGCGGTTCGGCCGGCAAAGCCGAGCCCGACGACTCCGACGCGCAGTTTTTGATCGTTCACAGCATCGATCCTCTCCCGGCAACGTGGTCACGACAATGCGCTTTCCACACTACGGAACAAGATCGAACACTTTCCGACCGAGTGTCGCAGGCCCGCCAACCCCCGCCGCCCCGGCCATCAGTACTGGCTCGAGACAGCGACTGACGGCCGGAGACCCCGCACACCAGGTCTCCGGCCATCACTTCGTGTCTCCTGCCACCAGTGGTGGCGGGGGCGCGAGGTCAGTCCTCGTCGGTGTCGAACTCGGGGTCGATCTGCTCCGGGGAGAGGGCCAGTACGTCGGCCAGCTCGAGCACGAGGGCGGACCGGACCAGCCACGACAGCCCGGCGCCGGAGCGCTCGGCCCGCAGCTCGATCGGGCGCCGGAAGACCACGATCCGGTACGGCTCGTGCGACGTACCGCCGGTGGCGTGAGTGAGCGGGATCTCGGTCGCGTCCAGCTCCAGGTTCGGCACGTCCTCGATAGCGAACTCGACCCGCGCGATGACCTGCGGCAGCCGCTTCTCGAGCCGGGTCACCTCGATCGCGACCACCTCGTCGAACTGGGCAGCGGCCGAGCGCTGCAGCGGCAGACCACGCGGCGCGAACGGGCTCGGCCGGCTGATCGGTCCGAGCATGCCGCGGCCATGGCGGTCGATGTGCCTGCGATGACGGCGAGCCTCGGTCACGCGCTCAGCCTAGTGGGGGTAACGTCTTGACGTGAGCATCGCCAGGATCTGTTCGCGCGCCGCCTGTCATCAACCGGCCGTTTCGACGCTCACCTACGTCTACGCCGACTCGACCTGTGTGATCGGTCCACTCGCGACGTATGCCGAACCGCACTGCTACGACCTCTGCGCCGACCACGCCGACCGGTTGACCGCTCCGAACGGCTGGGAAGTCATCCGGCTCGCTCCGGACCCGGCCGCCGCCGGACCGTCGACGGACGACCTGGAGGCGCTGGCCAACGCGGTGCGCGAGGCCGCCCGGCCGCTCCCCCGCCGGGAGCCGGGCACCGACATGCCGGGCGCGCCGGTCGAGGTGACCCGCCGCGGTCACCTGCGGATGCTGCGCGACCCCGACGGCAACTAACTAACGCCGAGCTTTAACGCAGAGCCGCCCGTACGTCGGGCTGCGCGCCGAGCTGGGCGCGGAAGACCAGCGACGTGCTCAGCGGCCAGGCGGCCACCTGCGGCGTGTCGTCGTCGTCCAGCTTCTTCGGCGGCATCAGCGTGACGCCTGCAACGACCGTCCCGCGCGTCTGCTCAACCGTCAGATACGTCGGACCTGACGCCGCCTTGAGCGGAATCTGCGTCGTCGAACCAGCCACGACATCGACGGCCCGGCTCAGCAGCGACTTGCCGGCTGCGTCGTGGAGGTCGAGCTTCACGCTCGATGCCTTCCCCGGAGCCGTCACCTGGAAGACAGCCTGTTCCTTGTGAGCGGGCAGCACCAGGTACGCCGGTCCGGTCAGCACCTCGGCCCCACCGATCGACGCGAAGTCCGAACCGCTCTTGTCGGCCATCCGCAGTGACGCGGCCACAGGCTGGTCCGAAACCAGGCTGATCCCGCTCGCGTCCCCGTGCAGCACGTCTTCGAGTTTGATCGTGCTGACCGCACCAGCAGGCAGCCGAACCGTCTCCAGGCCAGCCGGCTTGAACGGGCCGTTCGGACCGTTCACCGTCAGGCTGATCGTCGCTTGCAGGTCAGTGGGGTTCACCAGCACCAGCGTGCGCTGCCCAGCACCCGGCGCTGCCCCCGGCACGTAGACCTTGGTTGCAGGAGCCGCTGTCGGGCCGATCCAGTCCACACCGGCCGGCGTCTTGTCCGCCTTGCTCGCGTAGTCCCGCAAAGCCGGAGCCACGCGACCACCGGTCGACACGACGTGCAGCGCCAGGTCCTTCTGACTGCGGGCGACCTGATCGAGGAACAGCTCGTACGTCGATCGGGCCGGGATCACCAGTCCGCGGGCGTTCGGCAGATCCAGCTGGCCCTTGTTCGAGTAGATCGTCACGTTCACTGCGGCGTTGACGCTGTCCAGGTTGGTCAGCGTGAGCACGTCCCGACGACCAGCCGCGGTGGAGGCGCCGACGTACCAGAAATCCGAGCCAGGCAGCTGGCAGGGCGCACTGGCCATTCCGCTGTTCACACCGGTCGTGGAGACCGTCGTACTGGTTCCGACCGCACCTGCGGCCATGGGGCCGGTGCCCCGGATCGACAGGGTCTCCGGCTTCGCTGTCGCCGTACTGGATCCGATCTTGCCGCGGACCAGTAGTGAGCCGACCGGACCGGAGGTGGTGGCCAGCGGGCTGATCGACAGCGGAGTGGCGTTGCCGCCAGCGGTTGGCGTGTCCTCGGGCAGCACTGGCGCCACACCGTTGACCACGCTGGTCTGCTTGTCGCCAGTCAGCGCCGGGCACGCCAGTGCGGTCCGGTTGACGACAGTGCGGGCCGGGGACTGCGACGCGGCCTGCGGATTGACGTCCGGCTGCTTGGGGTGGGTGACGACAGCCAGCCCACCGACCACGGCCATCGCCAGCACACAGCCGCCGAGCCGGATACGCGGATCCGACAGCAAGCTGCTCATCGGTCCCTCCTCGCGTGCGTGCCATGCGGTATGGCGACGGTCCGGCGGACTGTCGGCAGACAGAAGATCAGCGCGATGATCCACGCGATCAGACCGAGGATGCGCCACAGGTTGTGGGTCACGTCGCTCAGCGGGGACGTGCCGCCACCGCCCGACCGGTCGACGAGCCAGGCGGCATCGCCTTCGTTCGCACTGGCACGCGACAGGCCCGGCAGCGAGTCGAGCGTCGACTGCAGCGTCGGGTCCACTGGCGCCGGCAGGTAGACGTAGTCAACGGCCAGCGCAGCAAGCTGACGTCCTTCTTCACCGGAGCCGCCACCACCCAGGGTCGCCAGCACGTCGGTGAGCGGCTTGATCTGCGCGGCCTTCGGCGCAGCCTCGACCGAACCCATCCGCGGACCGCCGTCCTTGACCAGCGAGAACCGCATCGGGCTGCCAGGGGCCTTGCGCACAACCAGAATCGAGTCGTTGGTCGGTGGGCCCTGAGCAGATACCAGGTACGCCGGGAGGTCCTGGACCGGCCCACGCCACAGCGGACCGTCCACACCACGCACCAGCCAGAAGCCGGCCGTGACGATCGTCGTCACCAGCACGATGCCGAGCACGCCCTGGATCAGAATCTCGTTCGTCTTGCCCACCGAGTCCCAGGCCACCGTGACCGCAACAACCCAGCCGGCGCTCATCAGGAACATCAGCGGGCCACTGCCACCGCCCAAGCGGCTAGCGACCAGCGTGCCGATCAGTCCGGCCAGTGCGACGAACCAGCCCAGCAATTCGTACCGCTGCCGCGACTCACGCAGCAGACTGACCAAAGCCACCACAATCAGCGGTACGGCGAACCACCACGGCGTCGGACCGCCAATCGGCGTACCGGTCAGCAGGTGCGGCAGGCTGTCGCCCGGACCGATCGCAGTGGTCGGCTGACCACCCGCCTCCTGTCCCAGCAACGACGGGTGCAGCACTAGCTGGATCGTCCACGGCAGCACCAGCAGCAGACCGAGCACCACCGAGAAGACGAGCTGCCGGCCCTGTCGACGCCAGCCCAGACCCAGCACGCCACCGACTGCCAGCGTGACGGCGACCAGTAGGCCAAGAGCCGGAGTGAAGGCGAACAGGACAGCCTGGCAGATACCGGCGAACCATGCGGCTCGCCAACTGCCCTGGATGACGACACGACGCCGACGCGCCACGGTGTGGACAGCAGCACCGAGCAGGGGCAGCACGATCGCCGCCACCACAGTCCCGATCCGGCCCTGCGTGATCGCGCCGTTCGTAAAGACAGCAATGCCGTACGCCGACGCTCCCCACGCGCGAGCGCCACGGTTGACGATGAACGCCCGCAGCAACGCCCACGAGGCCAGCGCGGCCAGTGGGATCGCACCGAGCAGCAGAACGTTGGCCGCACCCGAAGGTCCGAACATGACAGCGGAGAAGGCCCAGAACTGCGCCAGCCAAGCGGGCGGCGTCACACCGGGCGGTGCGGAAGCTGCGGCATGCCAGAGCGCGGGGAGGCTCTCATGCGCGGGCAACAACAGGTTGGAGCGCAGTACGCCGCTCCCGATCAGACTGCGCGCGGCGATGAACGTCCCGAGGGCCAGCACGACCCAAGCGACCAGGAACGGCCGCCGCATCAGCTGACGGCGCCAGCGTGGCTGGTCGACCGCTACCCGCGCTGTGGTCTTCGCACGGCGCGCAGTGGTGACCACCTGCTCTTCCGGCTCGTCCGCCCAGGCTTCACGGATCCGCTCGGAGATGGTGCTGGTGGTCTCCTCCAGGTTGTGCCGCAATGCGTGCACAGACCGGGAGAACAGTCCCTTGATGTCGTCGTACGGGACTCTGTCCAGATTGCGGCGGTCCTTGCGGGCCTGCGTCCAGCCACCGGCCAGCAACGTGCCGAGCAGTGCCGTCCACTCGTCAACAGCACCTGACGGAGTCTTGCCGATCAGGAACCAGACGGAGCGCATGATCGTGCCGAGCAGGAACCTGAGGATCAGCAGCGGCAACAGCTTGCCAGGAGCGTTCGCCAGGACGGTGTAGTACGCGTGGGCGCGGTCGAGCTGGTAGGCGTGCCGGCGGGTACCAGCCAGCGCACGCTCACCGGTTGCGGCGGCCTGTGCGTGGTAGATGACCGCATCCGGCGCCACGCCGACCTGGAAGCCGGCCCGGCTCGCGCGCCAGCCGAAGTCGATGTCGTCGCGGAACATCGGCAGGCGCGGGTCGAAACCCTTCAGCGACTCCCAGACGTCGCGACGGACCAGCATGCCGGCCGAGCTGACCGCCAGCACGTTCCGCGGCTGGTCGTGCTGGCCCTGGTCGAGCTCACCGTTCTCGATGCCGGTATCGCGACGGCCACCGAGCGACGTGGTGACGCCGACCTCGAGCAGATCGCGGTCCCGTGGCCAGAGCCGCAGCTTCGGGCCCCAGATGCCGACATCGGGCGAGATAGTGGCCTGGAGCAACAATTTCTCCAGGGCCTTCGGGGCGGGCGCGCAGTCGTCGTGGAGCAGCCAGAGCCACTCGATCACCGGCATGTGCCCGTCGTCGCCGTACGGCCCGTACGGCGACGGGATCGGCGCGAAACCGACCGTCTCGACGCCACGGGCGACCGCCGTACCGAAGCCGGTGCGGGCGGAGACGCTGACGACCGGCTCGACGCCGGGCATCGAGGCGAGCAGTTCGGCGGTCTCGTCGGTGGATCCGGTGTCGACCGCGATCAGGCGGTCCGGCCGCGGGTTCAGCGCCCACAAGGCCTCGGACAGCCGCGGTAACCAGGCAGCACCCTCGTGCCCGACCACCACCGCGGTGACGACGTGCCGGACCCGCGGTCGACCCATCGGGTCATCGGTGTGATCGGTGGGGAAGTCGACAGAGTCGAAGAACTCCCAGCCGGCCGGAGCTTCTTGTTCCATGCGGAGCTGTGACACCTCAGTGGTTACGGACGGTCTGGGTCACCATACAGCCGCGTGGGTAGCGGTCCGAAAAGCCGCGGGCCCCGGTGACAGGTCGTCGCCCGGGGCCTCGCGGAAAGCTCATCTGAAGTTGTCTAACGCTGTGTGTCTGTTGGCGGTCAGACAGCCTTCTTCTTCAGCTTGCGGCGCTCCCGCTCCGACAGCCCGCCCCAGATTCCGAAACGCTCGTCGTTGTGGAGTGCGTACTCCAGGCATTCACCTCGGACGTCACACCCGAGGCAGACCTTCTTCGCCTCGCGGGTGGAACCGCCCTTCTCCGGGAAGAAAGCCTCTGGATCGGTCTGGGCGCACAACGCCCGTTCCTGCCAGTTCGGCTCCTCCTCGATCGCCTCACCGTCGACAATCGCCAG
Organism: Kribbella sp. NPDC058245; assembly: GCF_042882005.1. Lineage (NCBI taxonomy): Bacteria > Bacillati > Actinomycetota > Actinomycetes > Propionibacteriales > Kribbellaceae > Kribbella > Kribbella sp. NPDC058245. Next base: position 31,594 of record NZ_JBHVWY010000031.1, on the reverse strand, counting down.
TAGCTCTGTCACGGTACGACCTCCTCGACCCTGTTCGTTCCCCTGTACATGTGGGTTTGCGGTCCACATGCCTGACCTCGACCGTCTGGTGTGCTCAAACGGTCCCCGATACCGAGTGTCAACGAACGACACGGTTGAAATTACATTCCTGCAATGCACGAAAGTCAAGCTGTGGTCTGCTATTGGCATCATCCGCAACATGGCTGCAAAACAACGAGAGGCCTGTGTACACAGGCCTCTCGTGTTCATGTGCTACGTACTGAAACTCGATGAAGTTGTTTCGTCAGCAGCTTCGGTAAGGGCTTGCACCCTTACCTCACAGGCATCCTGAGGGTCAGGACGGCTGTGACCACCAGCCCTGCTGACCCTGGTCGTCCTTCTTCTCGGGGTCGGAAACCCGCGGATCCACGCGGGTTTCGTCGGCGGCCGGCTCGGCGGCCGCGGGCTGCTCGGCAGCCTCCGGCTCCTCGGCCGGAGCCTCTTCGGCCGGCCAGGCCTGCTGCTGCTCACCGGACTGCCAGGTCGGCTGGCCCTCCGGCTGCGGCTGCTCGGCGGCGTGGCCCGACTGCGACGGCCACTCCTGCTGCGGGTAGTCCTGACCGGACCACTGCTGCTGGCTACCGTCGTTCCACTGCGAGCCCTGCGGCTGCTGCTCCTGCGGCCACTGGTTGCCCTGAGCTTCCTGGCCGCTCCACTGCTGCTGCCCTTCCGAGCTCCACGGCTGGGTCGCCTCGGTGCCCGGCATGGCGCCGGCGGACCACGCCTGCTCGGCGGCCGGCTGGTGCTGCTGGGCCTCGGCCTCGCTGGCGGACCAGGTCGGCTGCTGCTCGCCCTGGTTCCAGCTCTGCTCCTGCGGCCACTGCTGCTCGCCCTGACCCGCGGCGTAACCACCGGCGGCACCAGCGGCCGCACCGGCACCGGCTGCGGCGCCATAACCGCCGTACTGGCTCTGCTGGCCCTGCTCGTAGCCCGGCTGGCCGTACTGCGGCTGCTGGCCACCCTGCTGGGCGTACTGGCCGCTCTGACCACCCTGCTGCCCGTACGGCGCCTGCTGGCCGCCGTATTGGTTGCCGTACTGGCCCTGGGGTGCGAACTGACCCGGCTTCGGCGCACGCACCGCGGCCGGCAGACCCTGGAAGGTGTTGAAGATGTAGTACCCGACGGCGCCGGTCAGCGCGAGTCCGGCCAGCGACCAGACGAAGGTGGCGGTCAGCAGGCCACCAGAGCCGTCGGACGCGAAGACGGAGAACGTTGCGATGAGCCCGACCAGTAGAGCCACACCCGTGATCGCGAGGGCGACAATCGTGACGAGGCGGGCGTTCGTCGTACGCTCGCCGGCTTCGTTGACCAGCCACACCGACGCGGCCAGCGTCAGCAGCAGCACGATGCCACTGACATCGGTCGGCGCGAGCCGGGTCTGCGCCCGGAGGGCGTTGGTCGCGAACGTGCTGCCGCCGAAGAACAGCAGGATCAGGACCGCCAGCACGGACAGGGCAGCGAAGGCGAGCAGGATGTACGCGACCGGCTCTCTGAGCTTCTTGGTTGCGTCGGTGACCACGAGGGCTCCTCGGGATGTTGGGGGCCGTACAACTGAGCTGTGCGGATGTTCGGACCCACCGCAGCATAGTCGTGCGGTGGCTCGCCGCATTGACGACTCGTGCAGACTCTTCCCATGCGATTGACAGTGCTGGCCGGCGGCGTCGGTGGATCCACCTTCATCCGCGGGCTACTGAAGGCCCGCCCCGACGCCCAGATCACCGTGGTGGGGAACACCGCCGACGACATCACCCTGTTCGGACTCCGCGTCTGTCCCGACCTGGACACGGTGATGTACACCCTCGGCAACGGCATCTCGAAAGAGCGCGGCTGGGGCCGTGAGGACGAGACCTGGGTGATCAAGGAGGAGCTCGCCGAGTACGGCGTCGAGCCGACCTGGTTCGGTCTCGGCGACCGGGACGTGGCCACCCACCTGGTCCGGACCCAGATGCTGGACGCCGGCTACGGCCTGACCGCGGTCACCGAGGCGCTGTGCCAGCGGTGGAAGCTGCCGGTGCGGCTGCTGCCGATGAGCGACGACCGGGTCGAGACCCACGTCGTGGTCGACGACCCGGACCAGCCGGGCAAGCGCAAGGCCATCCACTTCCAGGAGTACTGGGTGCGCTGGCACGCCGAGGTCACCGCGCACCAGATCGTCGCCGTCGGCCAGGACAAGGCCAAGCCGGCCCCTGGCGTGCTCGAAGCGATCGCGGACTGCGACGTGCTGCTGATCCCGCCGTCCAACCCGGTGGTCTCGGTCGGCACCATCCTCGGCGTACCGGGGATCCGGGACGCCGTCCGGGAGACCGCCGCCCCGGTGATCGGGCTGTCGCCGATCATCGGTACCGGTCCGGTCCGTGGGATGGCCGACAAGGTGCTGGCCGCGGTCGGCGTCGCCTCGACCGCCTCCGCCGTTGCCCGGTTCTATGGGTCCCGGACGACGGGCGGCGTACTGGACGGCTGGCTGATCGACACCTCGGACTCGATCCAGGCCGATTCGATCGCCGGAGCCGGAATTCACGTGCAGGCGGTGCCGTTGTGGATGACGGACGAGACCACCACCGCCGCGATGGCTGACGCGGCTCTGAACCTCGCGGAGGCCGTACGGCGATGAGGAAACACCTGGAAGTCTTCCCGGTGACCGGACTGCCCGAGGTGGCAGCAGGAGACGACCTGACCGCGCTGATCGGGGACGGGACGGACCTGCGCGACGGAGACGTCGTTTCGGTCACCTCGAAGATCGTCAGCAAGGCGGAGGGGCAGCTGACGTTCGGCAGCCGCCAGGAGGCGATCGACGCCGAGCTGGTGCGAGTTGTGGCGCAGCGTGGCGACACCCGGATCGTTCAGACCCGCCACGGGCTCGTGATGGCCGCTGCGGGCACGGACACCTCCAACACCGCGCCGGGAACCGTCCTGCTGCTGCCTGTCGACCCAGATGCGTCTGCGCGGGCGCTGCGCGAGGCTCTGAAGGCCCGGTACGACGTGAACGTCGGTGTGGTCATCACGGACACGCTGGGGCGGCCATGGCGCAACGGACAGATCGATCTGGCCATCGGTGCAGCTGGAGTGCGCGTGGTGGAAGACCTCCGCGGTACGACGGACAGTCACGGCAATGTGCTCGCGGTGACCGAGCCTGCGCTGGCCGACGAGATCGCGAGCGCCAGTGAGCTGGTGAAGGGCAAGGCCGACGGCGTACCGGTAGCTGTGCTGCGCGGGCTGGAGGACGTGGTCCTGCCGGCCGGAGAGCACGGTCCGGGCGCTCGGGCGCTGGTGCGGGACGCCGAACACGACATGTTCAGCCTGGGGACGCGTGAGGCCGCGCGGGCCGCCGTACTGGATCGCTCTGCGCCCGCTGGGCCGCGTGAGGTCGATCCGGCGCTGTGGGCCGGCCTGCTGGACTCGTTTGAAGGCATCCACCTGCAGGTGCTCGATGACGCGGTCACGGTCTTCGGTGGGGAGCCAGTGACGGTGGGTGTGATCGCCGAGCGGCTGGCGGTCCTGCTGCACGCCGAGGGTTACGGCGTCAGCGTGCGGATCGGGCCGGGGAGCGAGGCGACGATCACGTTCGGCTCACGGTCGGAGTAGTTTTCTGAGTGTGGCCGACGACTTCCGCGCCGTAGCGAGCATGTGCTCGGTGCAGTAGCTCGGTGCGCTGGGGCGGAGGGTTCGATGCGGAGCATCGTGCCCTTTGCACCAGTGCGGCGAGGTGCTGTGCCGAGTGCAGCGCAGTAGGCGGGGAAGTTGTTGGCCACACTCTAGGCAACTTCTTAGGTACCTCTCGTACACTGCATCCGCACGGCGGCGACGATGGCCGCCCGGATCCGGGAAGTCCAACACTGTGGGTAAAGCGTCGTCGCAGAAGCAGTCACGCCGCGAGATGATCGAAAAGATGCAGCGCGACCAGGCCAAGTCCGACCGGAACCGGACCGTCCTGATCGTCATCGCCTCGATCGTCGTCGGCCTGGCCATCATCGCCTACCCGGCGATCAAGCTGATCCAGGACTCACAGACCAAGGGTCAGGCGGTGAACGAGTTCGGCGTCGCCGCGAGCGCGGCCTCGTGCGACACCCCCACGGACGACAAGGCCGGCGGCACCCAGGACCACAAGCCCGACGGCACGGTCATCATGTACGACCAGTCCCCGCCGTCGTCCGGTCCGCACTACGCGACCTGGGCGCCGTTCGGCAAGAAGTTCTACACCGTCGCCGACCGCCCGCCGGTCTCCAACCTGGTGCACAACCTGGAGCACGGCTACACGCTGCTCTGGTACCGCGACACCCTCCCGAAGGAGCAGATCGACCAGATCGAGCAGATCTCCAAGGGCAAGCTCCCGGAGACCTCCTTCGGCAAGTTCATCGCGGCCCCCTTCAAGGCCGACGAGGGCAAGCCCTGGCCGGACGGCAAGAACCTCGCCTTCGCGCACTGGTCGGGCAACAAGGAAGGCGCCAAAGACGCCTTCGGCCACCGCCAGTTCTGCGGCTCCGTCAGCGGCGAGGCCCTGAAGAACTTCATGGAGAAGTACCCCGCCACCGACGCCCAAGAGCCCAACGGCGGCTGATCGACAACGCCTTGACGCCCTCCCGGCCCTCGGCCGTGAGGGCGTTCTGCGTTATTGCAGGCGGCCCAGAAGATCCTGAACCGTCGCCACCCAGTCCGACGCGCCGACTTCCTCCCACAACTCTCGCAGCTCGGAGCCATCCCCAACCACCCGAACCACCGCCCGCACCGCCAGCGGCGCCAACTCAGCCAACCCCGGCCGCGCCGCCGCCCACGCGAGCACCTCCTCGCTGTACGCATTCGCCACCAGCGGCCGTCCACCCGCAGCCGCAACCACCTCCGCAGCCGCCAACACCTTCATCCCGTCGGACGCCCCCAGGAAGTCGCCACCCTCAGCTAGTTCAAGGGTCGCCCTCACAACCTGCTCATCGTCGGCATCAGCCAGGTTGGCGCCCCAGTCAGCCGCCGTGTCGTTCCCGAACACACTCTCGTCCCAAGTCCCCATTTACAGGTACTTGGTGGCGTGGTCGGACTGGACTTGGGCGACCAGGTCCTTGACGCGTTCGCCGTCGGAGAGGGGGCAGACCATCGTGACGTCCTTGGTGTGGACGATGATGTGGGAGCGCAGGCCCACGGTGGCGATCAGGTGGTTGGGGTCGTCGGTGACGACGATGTTGTCGTGCGAGTCGAGCAGGCAGGACAGCGTCGTACCGTCGGTGCGGTTGCCGTTGGGGTCAGAGCTGTAGGTGCCGGCCAGCGCGGCCCAGGAGCCGACGTCGAGCCAGTGCACCGGCATCGGTACGACGACCACCTCGGCGTCGACCTTGCCCTGGGATGCGGGTTCCATGACGGCGTAGTCGACGCTGATCTTGCGCAGGTTCGGGTAGATACCGGCCAGCGTCGCCTCACGCTCGGGCGTGTCCCACACGGACGCGACCTGACGCAGGTTCGCGGCCGACTCCGGCAGCAGCTCGTCGAGGACGCTCAGCACGGTCTCGGCCCGCCAGACGAACATCCCGGAGTTCCACCAGAACCGTCCGGTCGCCAGGTACTCCTCGGCCGTGGCCAGGTCCGGCTTCTCCCGGAACCGGTCCACGACGAAGGCCGCCGTACCGTCGATCGCCGTACCGCGCTCGATGTAACCCAGCCCGGTATGCGGATGCGTCGGCTCGATCCCGAACGTCACCAGCGACCGGGGCCGCTGCTCGACCACCGCGAACCCGTTCTCGATCGCGGCCCGGAACTCGTCCTCCGGGCTGATCAGGTGGTCCGACCCGACGAACGCGACCACCGCGTCCGGGTCGTTCCGCGCGACCACGGCCGACGCGAGACCGACCGCGTTCGCGGTGTCCCGGCGGGCCGGCTCACCGATGATGGCGTGCGGGCCGAGCTCCGGAAGCTCCTTGCGTACGACGTCGGCGTACGCACCGACCGTGCACACGTAGATGTTCGCCGGCTCGACGAGTCCTTGCAGCCGGTTGTACGCCACCCGCAGCAGCGACTCACCGGCCGCCAACGGCAGCACCTGCTTCGGCCTGTCGTCCCGGGACAGCGGCCACAGCCGTGTCCCCGAGCCCCCGGCCAGGATCACCACGTTTCGCATGAGGAGGAACCCTACCGGGCCGCGGAAGGTGCCGGCGGCAGCCGCAGGTGCGCGAGGTCGGGCGGCACCGGCGAATCCGACGGCAGGAAGAACGCATCCGACTCCCCGTCGACCCCGGTCGCCGGCGCGTCAGTCAGGCGGAACCGGTCCCGCAGCCGCCCGTAGAAGTCGGTCGGCCGCAACCGCACCAGCCGCAACGGACGCGTCGACCCGTACACCCCGATCCAGTCCCCCGGATCCAGCACGCCGCGCAACTGCCCGTCGATGCTCACCGCGGCCTGCCCCGAATGCGGCAGTACCCGCAGCGCGATCGGCTCATCCGGTGCGGCGATCACACTCCGGTTGAACGTCATGTGCGGCGCCACCGGCGTGAACACGATCGCGTTCGTATTCGGCGACAGAATCGGACCACCCGCCGCGAAGCTGTACGCCGTCGACCCGGTCGGCGTCGCCACGATCACCGCGTCCGCCGAGTACGACGCGAGCAACCGCCCGGCCAGATAAACCCCGAGCGCCACCTGGTGATCCCGTGCCAACTTCTCCAGTACGACGTCATTCAGCGCCGTCACGTCGAGCGCGACACCCCACCCGTTTCCCTCAGTACTCTCCGGCCGAACCGCCGGCGGCGGCAACGCCGGCCCATGCCCGTACCGCAGCAGCGACTCGATCCCATCCGGAATCTCCAACGCCCGCGAAGCCCGCATCGTGAGCGTCATCCGCTCCTCGATCGTCGCCCCACCGTGGTGCACCGCCTCCAGCGCCGCCTCCACGTCCTTGCACGCGACCTCGGTCAGAAACCCGACCTTCCCCAGATCCACCCCCAGTACGGCGGCATTGTTCTTCGCCGCGATCCGGGCACCCCGCAAGAACGTCCCGTCCCCACCCAGTGTCACCACCAGATCCGGATCCCCCGCATGATGCAGCTCGGCCATCCCGCTACGCCGGCCCTCATGGCCCTTCCACACGTCGATATCGGTACACCCGATCCCGTGCTTATCAGCCCAGGCCCGCACCGTCTCCGCCGTCCGGACGGCCATCTCCCGCCCCTGGTGAACCACAAGCCCGATCCGCTCAACCACGCCGCATCCTCCTCAGCCCACAGATGCCCCAACGGTAGCTCCCGGCCCCCCGCACAACAGCCCGTGCCGGGGTGAGGCGGTGGTTCCCCACCCTCCGAGCCCCACCCACCGAGCCCCACCCACCGGACAACCCCACCCCACCGCCTCGCCCACCCAACCAACCGCATCTGATGGGTGGACCCACGAGCTTGTGGGTTCCCCCACCGCATGCGGGTGGAGAACCCACAACCTGATGGGTGAACCCCAAAGCCGGTTGGTTAAGGCGGTTCCGGGTGGCGCCAACGACGGCGCAGCACGGCGGCCGTTGGGAGCTACCCCACCAAATCGAGTGGTGGAACTCCCCGCCCTTCTGGACCGTCCTGGCTGATCCTCCCCGAACCGTTTTGGGGAGGATCCCCGACGCATTCGGGGGGTGAATCCTCCCCAGATCACCACGCGCGGAGCGCAGACGCTCCCCGGAACCGGTTCGGGGAGCGGGACTGTCGCCGGGCCCAACGTCCGAAGGATCGGAGGGGGGCTCTCCGGTTGTTCGGACGTTAGTGGTCGTGCTCGCGTAACGTCCGAAAGACCGGAGGGTGGCTCTGCGGTTGTTCGGACGTTATGACATTGGGATCCGTCGTTGACATCGCGCCGAATTGGCTAACTAACCGGCCTTGGGGTGAACCCATCAAATGGGACGGGGCGGCGGGCGGGCAGCGGTCAGAGGGGACGGGGCTAGCGGATTGGGCAGCGGCATTCAACCCTTGTACGGCGAGTGGCGCCACCGTGCCCGGCCGTCACCCGCGAGTGGCGCCACCGTGCCCGGCCGTCACCCGCGAGTGGCGCCACCGTGCCCGGCCGTCACCCGCGAGTGGCGCCACCGTGCGACCCGGCGCCGAGTGTGCGGAGCGTGTTGCCGGCAAACGCTTGTCAGCGACACAGTCCGCACACTCAGTCTCTGTACGGCGAGTGGCGCCACCGTGCCCGGCCGTCACCCGCGAGTGGCGCCACCGTGCGACCCGGCGCCGAGTGTACGGAGCGTGTTGCCGGCAAACGCTTGTCAGCGACACAGTCCGCACACTCAGTCTCTGTACGGCGAGTGGCGCCACCGTGCGTGGGCACGGCTCTCGCCTTTGTGGAGACCTACTGCCACTGGCTGGCAGCGAAGTACCACAAAGGCGCCCCTCCGCTCGCGACGAGCGCCCGCGCCAGCGCCGACCCCGGCCCCGGCCCCGGCCCCGGCCCCGGCCCCGGCCCCGGCCCCGGCCCTGGCCCTGGCCCTGGCCAACTGCATTCGATGGGGCACGCACCCTGGTACGGGACACCCGCGCGGACGACGACGACCGCGCCGTACGGGAGGCTCTGCAGACCGCCGACATCACCGAGTTCGCCTACCGCGTCTTCAGCTCGTTGTCCGGCGGCGAACGTGCGCGCGTCTCGTTGGCTCGAGCGCTGGCGCAGGAAGCCCAACTCCTGCTGCTCGACGAGCCCACCGCCGCCCTGGACCTCCACCATCAGGAAGCAGTTCTCCAGCTAGCCCGCGAGGCTGCCGCTGCCGGCGCTGCGGTGGTGGTTGTGGTGCATGACCTCAACCTCGCCGCGGGCTACGCCGATCGGGTGGCGGTGCTTTCGCACGGAAAGGTCGTTGCTGACGGCAACCCTGCGGAGGTGCTGACGGCCGACCTGCTTACCGAGGTGTATCGGCATCCTGTGGAGGTGTGGCCGCATCCTCAGACCGGCGCTCCGGTGATTTTGCCGCGGCGCTGACGATCGGGTCGGTCTCGTCGTCGAACTCGCCGATCACCTGTTCCAGCAGGTCTTCGAGAGCGACCACGCCCAGCGGTTCGGCGCCGGTGCAGACGACGGCCAGCTGAGACCGCTGGTCCCGCATGGTCCGGATCGCCGTGGCGACTGGAGTCGCCGGAGCGAGGTTCAGCGGCGCGGTCATCAGCTCGGCCGCGGTGAGCGTCGTACCGCCGCCAGTGGTGGCGCGAGCCGCGTCACGGACGTGCACGATGCCGCAGATCGTCGTACCGGTCATGACGGCGAGGCGGGAGCGGCCTTCGCGGCGGCTGGTCAGCTCGACCTCGCGGGCGCTTGCCGTCGACACGACCGTGGCGAGGCGGTCCATCGGCACCATCACCTGGGAGATCGTGATGTTCTGCAGGGCGAGCATCGCGGTCAGCAGCTCGTGCTCCGGCTCCTCCAGCGTGCCGTGCTCGCGGGACGACTCGATCAGCAGGCGGAGCTCGTCGGGACCGTGAGCGCTCGCCAGCTCGTTCTGCGGATCGACGCCGACCAGGCGGACGCACAGGTTGGCGACCCAGTTCAGGCCGAGCAGGAGCGGGCGGACGACGTACGTGAAACCGCGGAACGGCATCGCCAGCGCCTGAGCCGCGCGCTCCGGGTTGCTGATCGCCCACGACTTCGGCGCCATCTCGCCGAAGAGGACGTGCAGCAGGCCGATCCCGACGACCGCGAGGATCAACGCGATCACGTGCCCGACGGCTTCGGGGATGTGCACGAGTTCGAACAGTGGGTGCAGCAGATGCGCGACGGCCGGCTCACTCAGCGAGCCGAGACCCAACGTGCACAAGGTGATCCCGAGCTGCGCGCCGGCGAGCATCAACGACAGCTCGCTGATGCCCGCGATCGCGGCGCGCGCCGACCGGCTGCCGTTCGCCGCGGCCTCTTCCAGCCGATGCCGCTTGGACGCGACCAGCGCGAACTCGGCCGCCACGAAGAACCCGTTCAGCGCGAGCAGTCCGACCGAGATGATCAGAGCGAGCGTCGTACTCATGCGGTCCGCTCCATCACGACAAGACCGGGCACCCGGCGTTCAAGCGTCTGTACGACGAGTTTGACGAACTCCGGCGGAATCGGCCGGCCCTCGTGGTCGAGCCGATGCGGAAGCTCAATCACCACCTCGTCGCCAACCACCGGAATCCGGCCGAGTCGCGCCATCACCAGCCCGGACACGGTCTCGTAGTCGTCGTCCTCGGGGAGCGCGATCCCGGTCGCTTCCGCCACCTCGTCGAGCCGCCAACGCGCCGGCAGCACCCACGACCCGTCACCACCTTGGACGGGCGAAGTCTCCGGCAGATCGTCCTCGTCGCGGATCGCGCCGACCAGTTCCTCGGCGATGTCCTCCAACGTGACGATGCCCGCGAAACCGCCGTACTCGTCGACCACGATCGCGAGCTGGCGGTGCGCCGTACGGAGGCGTTCGAGGACGACGGGCACGGGAAGCGTCGACGGTACGACGACCGGCGGCGAAGCGAGTGAGCCGACGGTCACGTGGCCGCGGTCGGCCGGTTCGACCTCGACGACATCGCCGATCGCGATCACGCCGACCACCTCGTCGACCGAGCCCGCGATCACCGGGAACCGGCTGTGGCCGGTGTCCTGCAGCTCGACGACCTTCGTCAGCGGGTCGTCCTCATGCACGGTGACCACATCGACCCGCGGCACCATCGCGTGTTCCGCGATCCGGCCGCGGAAGTCGAGACCGCGATCGAGCAGCCGCATCGTGTCCTCGTCGAGGAGCCCTTGCTCGTACGACGTAACGATGATCCGGTCCAGCTCTTGAGCGGTCGCACCCTGCGGTAGCTCCTCGACGGGTTCGATCCCGACCCGGCGCAGGATCCGGTTCGACGCGGCGTCGAAGACGCGGATGATCGGGCCGGCGATCGTCAGGTACATCAACGTGGACCGCGACAACCGGAGCGCGATCGCCTCGGCCTTCGCAATCGCCAGGTTCTTCGGCGCCAACTCCCCCAGCACCATCTGAATCACGGTCGCCAGCAACAGCGCCAAGATGACCGACAGCGAAACGCTGACCGCCTCCGGCACCCCGGCCGACCCGAGCACTCCCTCGAGCCCCGCACCCAGATACGGCTCAGCGAAGTACCCCGCCAGCAACGCGGTCACCGTGATCCCCACCTGCGACCCCGACAACACGAACGACAGCCGCGACGTCACCTTCAACGCCCGCACCGCCGCCGCATCGCCCGCATCGGCCAACGTCCGCAGCCGGCTCCGGTCCACCGCCACGTACGCGAACTCCTGCGACACGAAGTAGCCCGTGGCAACAGTCAGCACCAGGATCAGTCCCAGGCCGCCCAGAATCAGCATGCCCCGACCCTAGTCAATCCCCCACCCAACGCCCCGCCGCCGTGCTGTCTGCACAAGGACAGGACGTATACGCCCACTGCCCGCCCCCGCCCCGCTCAGCAACCGCCCGAACCACGGCCTAAGGACCCACACCTCCTGTCGGTAGGCAGCGAGCTGACGAGGACCTTGCCGGGCGGCTGGGGCAGAGCGGAGGTGCCGGCAACGGTGATGTCGGCGCGTTCCCAGGGGCGGTCGGCGTCGAGGAACGGCAGCTCGGCGGCCATCCAGGTGTGCCAGAAGGCGACGGTGGCTGCGGGATCACCGTTGACGGCGGAGGCGACGTCGCGAGCCAGACCGAGGCGTTCGGCCTCTGCGTAGTCGGATTGGACCCAGACCAGGCAATCGATCAGCTCGGAGAGTTCTCGGCGGCCGGCGCCAACACCTTCAACGATCACCAGCGACCGACCGGCCGGTACAGCGATCTGACCGGAACGACCGTGGAGGTCCCAGGCCGGGGGCCGGTAGGACACTTCCTCGCCTCGTCGGAGCGGTCCAAGTACTCCGTCGGCCAGCAGCTCGGTCCAGCCGAACATCGGGGCGTGCCAGGCAACGTCGTCGACGTGGACGACCGTGGAGTCCGGCACTGCGTCGGACAGCCGTTGGGCCAGCGTGGACTTACCTCCGCCGCTACGCCCGTCGACCGCCACGATGCACGGACCGAAGGCCGGCGCCGTACCGGCGATCAGCTCCGTGAGAACGGCGACCCGGACAGCGCGCCATGGGCCGGCAGGTGGCTCGCCTGGGAGGGTTCGCAGGGTCACACCAGCAGTGTGACCCAACGGCTACGGCTTGTGCTCGGTCGTCGGCGCGGCCGCCGTGGGCGGAGCGGCTACCGTCGGCGCGGCCGCGACGGCGGGGGTGTCTTCGCTGTCGCTCTGCACCTTCTTGAACTCCTTCATCGCCTGCGCGGCACTCCGCGTGAGCTCCGGGAGCTTCTTCGCTCCGAAGAGCAACACCACGATGATGAGGATGACGACCCATTCGCCGCCTTCGGGCAGCGCGAGCAGTGGAGCCATGACCAGCCTTCTTTCCGTAGGGCGTGTCTCTCGATCCCGCGCCGTAGCGAGCATGTGCTCGGTGCGGTAGCTCGGTGCGCTGGGGCGAAGGCCTCGATGCTTTTCCATCGTGGCCTTTGCACCAGTGCGGCGAGGTGCCGTGCCGAGTGCAGCGCAGTAGGCGTGGGGTCGAGAGATACGCGCTAGTCCCCAGCCAACTTACGCCGGTCCGGCAAACGTAGGGTGGGCCATATGTCACAGGTTCTGCCCGAGCTTTTCGCCACTGCGGTCCGCCGGGACGGGGCGAGCCCCTTCCTCACCTACTACGACGACGAGACCGGTGAGCGGATCGAGCTCAGCGCGGTGACCACCGCGAACTGGGTGGCCAAGACCGCCAACCTCCTCGTCGACGAGTACGACCTGGAAGCCGGCGAGACCGTTGCGATCGGTTTGCCGCCGCATTGGCTGGGCGTGGTCTGGGCGCTGGCGACCTGGTCGGCCGGGGCCGCGCTCACCTCCAAGACCGGCGCCCTCGCGATCACGGGGCCGGACTTCGCCGTCCGTGGTGAGCGGGAGACGATCGCGTCCGCGCTCCTGCCGCTGGGCGGCCGGTTCCGCGAACCGATTCCGGAGGGCATCCAGGACTACGGCGCCGAGGTCTACAACCACCCCGACGTGTTCGTCCCGTTCGACGCCCCGACCGCCGACTCCCCGGCGTACGACGAACTCACGCACGCCGACCTGATCGGTACGGCGGAACCGATCGCCGACCGCATTCTGACCACTCGCGACCTGACGACCCGGGACGGAATTAGGGTCTTGATCGGGGCGATCATCGGCGGCGGCTCGATCGTGTTGTGCCGCCACCTGGACGCCGCGAAACTCGACCGCCGGGTGGCGGACGAGAAGGTCGATCGAGTCCTGGAGGACTAGTGCAACGGTTCGAGGGGCGGGTGGCACTCGTCACGGCGGGTGCGCAGGGAATCGGCGCGGCGGTGGCGCGGCGGATCGCGGCCGAGGGCGGCTCGGTGGTGATCACCGATCTGCAGGAGGACAAGATCGGCGAGCTCGCGACTGAGCTCGGTGAGCAGGCGATCGGGGTCCGCACCGACGTGACGAACCGTGCGGACGTCGACGCGGCCGTGGCGGCCGCGGTCGAGCGGTTCGGCCGGCTGGACGTGGTCGTCAACAACGCGGGCGGTTGCATCGTCACGAGCGTTCCCGAGGACACCACGGACGAGGACTGGCACCGCCAACTCGACCTCACGCTGGTCGGCGCCTCGCGCTGTATCCAGGCCGCACTCCCGCATCTCGTGAAGAGCCGCGGCAACGTAGTCACGATCAGCTCGGTCAACGGGATCGCTGCCTTCGGCAACATCGAGTACTCCGCGGCCAAGGCCGGTCAGATCGCGATGACGCTCAACTACGCCTCCCGGTACGGCGATCTCGGCGTCCGGTTCAATGTCGTTGCCCCCGGCACCATTCGGACGCCGAACTGGGACAACCAGCAGGACACCCTGGAGCGGTTCGCCAAGATGTATCCGCTCGGCCGGGTCGGCGAGCCCGAGGACGTCGCCGCCGCGGTCGCGTTCCTCGCCTCAGACGACGCGTCGTGGATCACCGGGCACACGCTGCCGGTCGAGGGCGGCGTCCTGACAGGCCCGGTCCTGGTCAACCTCAGCACCTCGGGACACGCGAAGAAGGAGTACTAGAAGTTCAGCCAGTAGGCGACCCGCAACGGCAACCCTGGTACGGCGATCCCGAACCACGCCCCGCGGGTGATCAAGCAGCCGCCGCGATGCCGTCGTACCGACTGCAGGATCACTGAGCCGAGCACGAGCGCAACCAGCACCCCGAGCAGGACGCTCCCGAAGACGGTCCAACCACCCAGGACCGAGCCAACGCCCAGCGCGATCCACACGAGACCGCCGATGAACGACGCGGGACTGTACGTCGAGTCCCGCGTCCGCCACGGCTGCCGAACCTGCACCCCACACGGGCACGCGGTCGGCTCCTCATTCATGACCGGACTGTAGAGGCTCAGCGGTTGGCGGGCCAGGCCTTCCACGCCGACGCGAACATCTCGTCGACCGTGTGCGTGTTCTTCCAGCCGAGGTCGCGCGCAGCCAACTCACCCTGCGCCACAACGCGCGACGGGTCACCAGGCCGGCGCGGACCTTCGGTCGGGGTGAAGTCGATGCCGGTCACCCGGCGTGCGGCGTCCATGATCTGGCGGACCGACGTACCGGTTCCGCTCCCCAGGTTGTAGACGGGCTCGAGCGCCGTACCGGCATCCAGCGCACGCGCCGCCGCCACATGTGCACGCGCGAGGTCGGCGACGTCCACGTAGTCCTTCACCGACGTGCCGTCCGGTGTCGGGTGGTCGGTGCCGTAGATCTGCGGCACCTTCCCCTGCGAGAGCAGGTTGCACACGATCGGGAACAGGTTGTACGGACTCGCGTCGTACACGATCGGATCCCCGGAGCCGACCACGTTGAAGTACCGCAACGAGGTGTGCTTGAGGTCGCTCGCCTTGGCCTGGTCGCGCAGCAACCACTCGCCGATCAGCTTCGTCTCCCCGTACGGCGATTCCGGCGCGGGCGCGGTCTCCTCCGTCACCGTCTCGACCTTCGGCGTCCCGTAAACCCCCGCACTGGACGAGAACACCATGTTCCGCACGCCCTGCGCGTCCATCGCCTCCAGCAACGACACCATCGCCGACACGTTCTGCGTGTACGTGTGCAACGGCCGATCCACCGAAACCCCGGCGTACTTGAACCCCGCCAGGTGCACAACCCCACTCACCCCCTCCAGCGCTCCCCGCACCGCCGCGCCGTCCAGCAGATTCGCCTGCACGAACGGAACCCCGTCCGGCACGAACTCCGCCTTCCCACTCGACAGGTCATCGACCACCACCACATCGATGCCATCAGCAAGGAACGCCCGCACCACATGCGCCCCGATATACCCAGCCCCACCACTCACCAGCCATGTCATACAACGATCCTCCCACCCCACCCCCAACCCTCACCCCAAACGGGCCGATCCCGTACCACCCCACCCACCCGCCGCATGCACCGTCCACATCACCCGGCGCACCCGCCGCGTGCACCGTCGACATCACCCCGCACGCCAGGCCGCCGTACCGCC
Organism: Kribbella sp. NPDC058245; assembly: GCF_042882005.1. Lineage (NCBI taxonomy): Bacteria > Bacillati > Actinomycetota > Actinomycetes > Propionibacteriales > Kribbellaceae > Kribbella > Kribbella sp. NPDC058245. The sequence goes on along the minus strand of NZ_JBHVWY010000031.1, from coordinate 16,082 downwards.
GCTCCCGCGCCCCGAAATTTCAGCGGATATCCCCTCAAGTCGCTGGTTCTCCCCTCAAAATTCAAGCGGAGAAGGGACCATTTGAGGAGATATCCCCTCAAATGCCCCGCGCCCCGGTACGGCGTTGGTCGGGGCAGGAGTGGGTCGCGAATCGGCCGTTGATCATCACGGACCGGGGCCTTGGACAGGAAACGGTGGGCCACCACAGGTCATACCTTGTTCAAACCCACCACACCCTGGGTTGCCCCCGCAGCTAGAGGTTTGCCCCCTGAAAATCTGAGTGGGCAACCCCCCCAACTCAAGGGACATCCCCTCAACTAGAGGGTTGCCCCACGAAAATCTGAGTGGGCAACCCTCCAGCTCGAGGGATATCCACTCAGCTGGAGGGTTGCGGGGTTAGCGGGTGAGGGTGGCTAGCCAGAAGTAGGTGAGGTCGGTACGGCGGACCGCGGCGGGCGCGACGTCGGCCTCGAACTGGGAGGGGGTGGGGAAGTTCTTCAGGATCTCGTACTCGCGGCCGTCCGACAGGCGGCGGGTTTGGTAGGTGTCCCCGTCCGCACTCGTGCGGGTGATCGGGGAGCTGCTGCCCTCGACGTACCGGTTGTCGGCGAGGATCACCAGCTCGGCTTGCTCGAGCAGGCCGCGGACGAAGCGCCGTACGTCGGCTCGCGGCACGTGGGACCAGAAGAAGCCGGAGAAGATCGTGTCGAACTCACCCGGGATCGGGGCGAACGCGTCAGCAATCTCGAACCGGACCGGCGACGGATAGGAGCGCGTGCGGGCGATCGCGAGCGTCTCCTCGTTGATGTCCGTCGCGAGCACCGAGTGGGCCGACGAGGCCAGCGCGGTGGTCCAGTAGCCCGTGCCGCAGGCGATCTCGAGGACCGAACGTCCTGCAACGAGTGACGGCAGGAGGCCTCGCAGCGTGGCGAGGTCCTCCTGCCGTTCGGGCTTCTCGTAGATCTTGTCGTACTCCGCCGCTCGCTCGCGGTAGTAGTCCTTCATGGTCGCTCCTCCTGACGGAGGTCCGAGCGACCCAGACATCAGAACCTAGCAGCTAGTGACCCGAGTCCGAAGTTCCTTGACGTAGGCGGCGCCCAGGCACGCACCTCGCGGCACCGGAGAAACAGCCACGATAAAGAGCATCGAGGCAGCTTCTCCGTCACCACGATGCACGCACCTGAACACCGCCTACTGTCAACCAACTTCAGATTCGGGCCACTAGGCCCTCACTGTCGCCTTCGATTTCGGGCGCAGGAAGAACGCTCCCAGATACAGGACGGCGGCGATGATCAGCAGGCCGTGGAAGCCGATGATCAGCGCGGCGTATTCGAGGCAGCCGCCGAGCATGGCGCCCAAGAGGTTCGCGCCGAACGACGCCGTACCGTCTTCGGTGTCGGTGAAGCGTTTCGCGAAGATGACGTTGGCGGCGAAGATCGGAGTGAAGGCGATGATCACCGCGACGATCGCGCGCAGGCCGAGCGGCATCGACAGCAGCCAGTTGTCGGGGAAGACCCACGACAGCACCAGACCGCCGAACAGGATCGCGAACATCACCTTGATCGGTGGAGTTCGGAAGCGCCTGGTGACTTCGACGGCGGCGAGTACCGCGACCAGCACTCCGGCGAACACGATCGCGTTGACGACCCACGTCGTACCGAAGAGCAGTGCGAAGCCGGTGATGCTCTTGGTTTCCAGCAACATAAAGCCCGCACCCAGCAGGAAGAGATCCGTGTAGGGACGCATCCGCTTGTACGACGATCCGCCGCCCGCGATGCCGACGCCGATGATTCCCGCGACCAGGATCAGTCCGAGAGTGATCAAGTACAGCGACGGAATCCGATCCGTGAACAGATACAGGAACGGCCGGTTGTCGGTGGCCGGCGGCGGAGTGACATCCGTGGCACCGGCCCATTCGGCTGCGCAGGTCTGGTCGGCCGCGGTGAGGCCGACGGTGACGACGGCCTGCTGCAGGGAGTCGCCCATCTTGTCCACGCAGGGCTTGTGACCGAAGGCCTTCTCCGCGGTCAACGCCAGGCGGTCGATCAGCCAGGTCTCGCGGTAGTAGTTGTACATCGCGAACGCGCCACCCGGCTTCAGGTGGTCACGCGCGGACTCGAACGCCTGCTGGGTGAACAGGTAGCTCTCGAGCCGCAGCGAGCTCGCGCCGTTGACCAGCGTCAGCGAGTCGGGCAGCGCAAGCAGGATCAGGTCGTACTTCTTGTCGGTCCGGGACAGGAACGCCCGCCCGTCATCGATGTGCGACGACACCCGCGGGTCCTGGTACGGCTTGTCCGGGTGCAGCGCCTTGCCGATATTGCGGATCCGCGGATCGATCTCGACCGCGTCCACATGCGCCGCGCCCTTCTTCAGCGCGATCGCGACATCCGAACCCGAGCCCGCACCGATGATCAGCACGTCGTTCGGCGCCTTGCCGGAGTTCGCTCGCTCATACGGCATCCCGTACTGCGGCTCCCACGCCAACCGCGAGTCCGCGGCGATCGCCTGCTGATGCGGTACGCCGTTCACCGTGATCGTCAACAGCGACTGGCCCCGGTACTTGTCATAGGCGGTCTGCACCTTGTAGTACGGCGACCAACTGTTCCCCGGCGTCGTCGACTCGTTGAACAGCACCCCGACCATCACCAGCAGCGGTGCCAGCACCAGCGCACCACTCAGTACGCCGGCCACCAGCGACTGCACTCCCCGCGGCCTCGGAATCATCAGCCCGGCGAAGACGACCGTGACGATCAGCCCCCACCAGATCGGGGGCGCGCCCAGGAACGACAGCGCCGTGAAGCTCACGATCCCGATCAGCGAACCCACCAGGTCGAACCTGTACGCCGTCAGTCGCGGCAGCTCGGTGAAACAGCGGCCGACGAGTTCCGCCGGACCGGCCAGGATCACGGCCGCGGCCAGGAAGATGATCGGCAGGATGACCCAGACGGGCGGTCCCGTCGTGTCCAGGCTGGTGAAGTAGATGACGTTGGACGAGGAACCGCGTTCGACGGTGACGGGCTTCCAGGTGATCACCAGGACGAGCAGTCCGAGCATCACCGGCGAGTAGTAGGGCAGCCACTTGGCGCGGCTGGACCGCAGGATGCCGATCCCGATCCCGAGGAAGGAACCGAGCAGCACGAAGTTGGAGAAGTAGCTGAGGTGGACGACGTTCGAGCCGGTCCAGCGGATCAGCGCGAGCTCGGTGAACAGCATCAGCGCGCTGGCCGCGACCAGCCGGGTCCGGACCCCGAAAGGGCTCGGCCAGTTCGTCGACGACACGGGTGCGGGAGGGGATTCGACAGCCATGGGCCGGGACGTTACCCGAATCACAGTGTCCTACGTCACCCCAATCCCCATTTCCCTGGCTAGGCACTCGAATGGGGGGTTCCGCACCCTGAACCAGAGTGCGGAACCCCCGATTTCGCTGGCTAGCCAGGCAAAGGGGGAGAGCGGGTTACGGCTTGGCGAGCTGGCAGCCGGCCTTGTTCAGGTCGATGGTGCGGGTGGCGGACAGGCAGGTGTAGAACCACCAGACCTGCTGCCCGTACGCCGCGCCCTGGTCGACCGTGATGTTGCCGTTCGCGTCGACCTCACACGGGTTGTTCAGCGTGCAGCGCTCGCCGTCCTCGTTCCCGGTGTTGTTGACGCCGATGACCTCACCGGTCGAGGTGCTGACGATCGGCGAACCCGACGTCCCGCCGATGGTCTCGCAGCCCGGCTGGCGGTACTTGATCGAGCTCTTCATCACCCAGCCGGCCTCGCGCAGCTCGGGGATGGTCGCCTGTACCGAGCAGGTGTAGATGCGCTTCCAGTAGCCGGAGACGACCGCCATACCGGCGCCGTTGGCCGGGGCGGACTGCGCCAGCGTCAGCGCAGGAACACCCAGCCGGGACTGGATCGCCGCGTAGGTCTCGGTGAGCCGGTAGAGGGTGACGTCGGTCTTGGTCATCGTCGAGTACAGGACCCGATTGGCGCGGACCGTGCCGGCGTTGCTCGAGCTCGGCCTGAGCAGCGTGAAGGACCGCGTGGACGAGCGGTCGACGAGCACCTGGCCCGGGCTCGGCATGCCACCTTCGTAGCAGTGACCGTTGGTGAGGATCAGCGCCGGATCGGTGGAGACCGATGACGCGAACCGGACCAGCGAGCCGGAGCAGTTACTGAGCGCTGCGATGCCGGTGAAGTCGCCACCAGGCGCCCGGACCGCGGCCGGAGCAGGAGCGGGGGCGGGCGCCGCCTGCGCAGTACCGAGGCCGGTCAGGATGGTCGCCGTGGCCGCAGCCACGGCAAAAAGGGGACGGAACAGTTTCATGGGGGGCGGTTCCTCACTGTCGATTTGGGCACCCCCATCTCAGCGGATCTCACCTACTGAACACCATCACAACCGTGTGAAACTGCCCGATAACAGGGTGTACGCAGGGGTTTTCCTGCACTCCGTGTCGGTCCTGCTACTCTTCGTTTTCGGACCCGCTCCGGCTCGAACCATCGCGTCCTCCGGCACGTCGTACCAACTGACCGCCAGGACGACACGGTACGGTCGGCAACAGCCCGCCCGAGCCGAGAACGGAAGGACCTCATGCCGCAGGAGAAAGCAGACCTGCGCAACCTCAGCGAGCCGAAGCGGTTCAAGCGGGCCCTGGCATTGCTGTTGATGACCCTCGTACTGCCGGGGTCGGCGCAGATCGTGGCAGGCAGCAAACGGGCCGGGCGGTATGCCTGGCGGGTCGTCGCGGGGCTGCTCGCGATCATCGTCTTCCTGGTCGTGCTGGGGCTGATCTGGCGCTCCGGAACCATCAACCTGCTCGCCCGGCCGGGCACGCTGCGGGTGGTGCAGATCCTGCTCATCGTGCTGGCGATCGGCTGGGCCGCGCTGCTCGTCGACGCCTACCGGCTCGCACAGCCGATGATGCTCGAGCGCAACCACCGGCTCGCGACCAGCATCCTGGACGGCGTCCTGGTGTTCGTCGTCGCCGGTGCGCTGATCTGGGCCAGCTCGTTCGTGAACACCCAGCGCGACTTCGTCGCCAGCGTCTTCGGCAACGGGCAGAAGTCGAAGGCCGAGCACGGCCGCTACAACGTGCTGCTGATGGGCGGCGACTCCGGCGCGGACCGGATCGGTACCCGGCCGGACAGCATGACGGTGGCCAGCATCGACGCCGACACCGGCCGGACCGTACTGATCGGCCTGCCGCGCAACCTGGCCAAGGTCCCGTTCCCCGCCGGTACGGCGATGGCCAAGCAGTTCCCGAACGGGTTCCAGTGGAGCAAGTGCGCCGCCGAGTGTCTGCTGAACGCGGTCTACACCTACGCGGCCGGTCACAAGAACCTCTTCCCCGGCGACCCGAACCCGGGTGAGACCGCGACCACGCAGGCCATCCAGGCGGTCACCGGGCTGAAGATCAACTACTACGTGCTGATCGACCTGGCCGGCTTCCGCGACCTGCTGAACGCGGTCGGCGGGATCACCCTGGACATCGGCAAGCGGGTCCCGATCGGCGGCGGCAGCTCGCCGATCAAGGGCTACATCGAGGCCGGCAAGAACCAGCACCTGGACGGCTACCACGCGCTCTGGTTCGCCCGGTCGAGGGCCGAGTCCTCGGACTACGAGCGGATGACTCGGCAGAAGTGCGTGATGTCTGCGATGCTGAACCAGCTGTCGCCGTCGACCGTGCTGACCAAGTTCCAGGGCATCGCGTCGGCCAGCAAACAAGTGGTCAAGACGAGCATCCCGGCCGGCGAGCTGGGCACCTTCACCGACCTCGCGCTGGACGCGAAGAAGCTGCCGGTGTCAAGCTTCTCCGCGGTCCCACCCCTGATCCACACCGGTAACCCGGACTTCGACCTGATCCGGACCAAGGTCGCCCAGGCGATCGAGAAATCGGAAGCGCTGGACAAGGCCGCCTCCGAAGGAGACGGTAAGACCACCAACACCCCCAAGAGCACCTCCACCACCAAGACGCCGAGTACGTCGACGAGCAAGCCGACGACCTCACCGACCAAACCCGCCACCGACGTCGACGACGTCGCTTCGATCTGTAAGGCCTGACCTGATATGCCGTTGTCCCAGTGGCCGCCCGTTTCCGTCGTGATGCCCGTGCTGAACGAGGAACGTCATCTCGAAGAGGCAGTAGGGCGTGTGCTCGACCAGAACTACCCCGGTGAGCTCGAGGTCGTGCTCGCCATCGGCCCGAGCAAGGACCGGACCCAGGAGATCGCGGACAAGCTCGCCGACCGCGACAGCCGGATCAGCATCATCGCGAACCCGACCGGCAAGACCCCGGCCGCGCTGAACGTCGGGATCGCGCACGCGCGGCACGACATCCTGGTCCGGGTCGACGGCCACGGTGCACTGACCGACGGGTACATCACCCGCGCGGTCGAGGTGCTGGACGAGAGCGGCGCGGACAACGTCGGCGGCGTGATGGCGGCCGAGGGCCGGACCCCGACCGAGATGGCGGTCGCCTGTGCGTACCGCTCCCGGCTGGGTCTGGGCGCGTCGACCTTCCACCAGGGTGGCAAGGCCGGTCCCGCGGACACCGTGTACCTCGGGGTCTTCCGCCGTACGGCGCTCGAGCGGGTCGGCGGGTTCGACGAGACCATGCACCGGGCCCAGGACTGGGAGCTGAACTACCGGATCCGCAAGACCGGTGGACTGATCTGGTTCAGCCCGGACCTGTCGGTGACGTACCGGCCGCGGTCCTCGCTGTCCGCGGTGGCCAAGCAGTTCTTCCACACCGGCCAGTGGCGCCGCGAGGTGATCCGCCGGCACCCCGAGACCGCGAGCAAGCGCTACCTCGCGCCGCCGGTCGCCGTGATCGGCATCGCGCTCGGCACCATCCTCGGCATCATCGGCCTGATCACCGGCATCGCCTGGCTCGACCTGGGCTTCCTGGCCCCCCTCGGGTACGGCGTCCTGCTCCTGATCGGCTCCGCCGTCGAAGGCCGTTACCTCCCGTGGAAAGCCCTCTTCTGGATGCCCCTCGTCTGCGCCACCATGCACATGTCCTGGGGCCTAGGCTTCCTCATCGGCCTCCGCGAAAAGCCCCGCACCGTTTAGGCTCGTACGGTCTGACCCCGCACCCGCTGACCCGCACCGACCGTTTGAGGGGATCTCCCCTCAAATGGTCCCTTCTCCCCCCGAAATTTCAGGGGAGAAGGGACAACCTCGAGGGATATCCAGTCAAATTGCCGGTGGGCTGGACGGGCTGAGTGAGCAGCGCAGTCGCGGGGTGGGTCAGGCGATGGGGCGGTCGCGGAGGGCAGTCGCGGGGTGGGTCAGGCGATGAGGCGGTCGCGGAGGGCAGTCGCGGGGTGGGTCAGGCGATGAGGCGGTCGCGGAGGGCAGTCGCGGGGTGGGTCCGGCGATGAGGCGGTCGCGGAGGGCAGTCGCGGGGTGGGTCAGGCGATGAGGCCCGTGCGGTCTAGCCAACCAAGCGATTCCGAAGACGGGTGAGGTCTTCGGTGGTGAGGCCGCCGTGGCGTAGGTAGGCCTCGGGGCCGCCGTAGACCTCGTCGACGTGCTGCAGGATCGCGACGAGTGATTCGGCGCGGGTGTCGCGGAACTCGATCATCTCCGGGTGCTTGGAGACGTCCGGCTCGGCGGCCAACTGCTCCTCCAGCCAAGGCGCCAACCGGGACTGGGTGCGAAAGTAGTCGGCGATGATCTCGTCGCGCGGGACGCCGGCGATGCTGAGCGCGAGCGCGACGACCATCCCGGTCCGGTCCTTGCCGCCGTGGCAGTGCACGACGACCGCGCCCTCGGGCTCGTCCGCGATCGCCTTCACCGCGGCCGCGAACAACGCCGGCCGCTGGTCGAGCATCCAGGTGCAGGCCGCGACGATCGTCGGCTGCCCGTGGTCCGGATCGGCCGGGTCCGCGAGCCGCTGCCGCACCGCGATCGGCGTACCGGTGAACGGCGTCGGCGCACCGCCGACCTCCCCGTCGGTCCGCAGGTCCAGGATCCGGCTGACCTCGGAACGCCGTACCGCCTCGACGCCCTCGGGCGTCAGATACTGCAGACTCTCGGAGCGGATCAGCACGCCCGGCCTGATCGTGCGACCGTCAGCAGTAGGCAATCCACCGACATCGCGAACGTTGCGGCAACCGGGCCAGTTGAGATCCATGCAGCCATTATCGTGCGAGGCATGCGACGCCAACTCCTGCTTGCCGCGGCGGTCCTCACCGTAGCCGCCAGTCTGTCCGCACCGAGTGCCAACGCAGTGATCGGCGGTACGACGGTCGACCCGCCACCGTGGATGGTCGCGGTCTCGAGTCCCGGGATGCTGCTCCGCCCGTCAGGGCAGTTCTGCGGCGGCGTCCTCGTCCGCCCCGACAAGGTGGTGACGGCCGCGCACTGCGCGAACCTGTTCAAGCTCACGCCGGGCCTGCTCCGCGGCATCTTCGGCCGCGCCGACCTGCACGGCAAGGACGGCGAAACCGTGTCGGTGAAGAAGATCTGGGTGCATCCCGGGTTCAAGGAAACCAAGTTCATGGGCGACACCGTCGAGCACAACGACGTCGCCGTGCTCACCTTGAGCCGCGCGGTGAACCGCGCCACGCTCCCGTTGATCGACGCCGGGTCGGCCTATCCGGCCGGCGCACCGGCCGACGTCCTCGGCTGGGGAACGACGTCCGAGAGCGACAACTCCAACGCCGTACTGCGGAAGGCCGTCGTACCGATCGTGGCGGATTCGACATGTACGACGGCGTACGGCGGCTCGTTCGATGCCGGCATGGTGTGTGCCGGGACGACGCAGGCGGACACGTGTGAGTACGACAGCGGCGGCCCGTTGATCTTGGACGGCAAGCTGGCCGGGCTTACCTCCTGGGCGCACGGCTGCGCCCGCGCAGGCTTCCCCGGCGTCTACACGCGACTGTCGGCCTTCAACCTGCCGCTCTAGCGGTCCTGGGGGCGGTCGGGGTTCGGACCTGGCTGGTACGGCGGGGGTGGGGGCGGGGGGAAGGTGTTGGCCCCAGGCGGGGCGGGGATACCGGGCGGGGGCGCGTAGCCCGGTACTCGGCCGACCGGCTTCGGGCGGCGGCGGACCAGGCCGATCACCAGCAGCACTCCACCGAGTGCGCCGAACACCAGGACCGAACCGATCGCCCCGAAGATCGACAGGATGAACCCGGCCACGGTCGATCGCGGGCCGGCGGCGTACGTCGCGCTGGTCTCCTTGTCGGTGCACGTCACCACGTAGTCGCCGGCCGGGACCGGGTTCTCCGAGCGGGCGACGACATACCAGCTGTCCCCGTTGACGGTGATCTGCTCGGTGCCGTGCGGCTGCACGACCGGTACGTCGCCGGCCTGCGCATCCTTGATCCGGCAGGGCACCTCGAGCACCGGGATCGACGAGTAGATCGTCATCCCTCTCTCCTCCAGCGTCACCGGCGTCGCATCGTCGCCGATCACTTGCGGCGCGACCGGTGCCAACGTGACGATCCGCACGACGAAGAACGCCGTCAGGGCCAGGCCGACCACGAAACACCCGAGTGCGATCCAGATCAGGGTTCGTTTCGGCGCAGCAGTGGTGGCGGAGGGGCTGCTCATGGCAGCACGTTAGCCGTTTTACGGAACGCCGAGGAGTCTCAGTCCAGCAGCAGTTGCGGCGGCCGCGACGACGACCAGGATGAACGGCGCTTTGCGCCAGGCGAGGACACCACCGACCAGTACGCCGGCCGGGCGGGCGACCCCGGCCGAGCCGCCTCCGTCGGTGAGTGCGGCGGTCGCGACCAGTGCGGTCAGCAGCACGATCGCGGCGGCCGCGAGCAGGCTCTGGACTCGCTCGGGGATCTCGAACCGGCTGCGCAGCGCCGGGCCGGCGATCCGCAGCGAGAAGGTGCCGATAGCAAGGATCGCGATGCCTGCCAGCAGCAACGGAGTGTTCATCAGACGGGCTCCAAAGCAGGGGTGCGGTAGAACAACAGGCCGGTCAGCGCGAAGAGCACCGGGAGCCCAGCTGGCAGGAACGGCGTTGTGGCCAACGCGATCACGGCTCCGACCAAGGCCGCCGTACGGGTTGATCGATCGCGGAGGGCCGGTAGGACGAGAGCCAACAGGACTGCGGGAAAGGCTGCGTCCAGGCCGAAGACGTCGGTGTCAGTGATCACCGAACCGGCCGCGGAGCCAAGCACGACACCGAGGTTCCAGCAGATGAAGATGCCGATTCCACAAGCCCAGTACGCCGCTCGCCGCTGCCGCGGGTTGTCCTGGCCGAGGGCGAAGGCGACGTTCTCGTCGGTCATCAGGTGGCTGCCGAACCAGCGGCGCCAGCCTGAGCCGACCTCGTCGCTGACCGCGAGACCGAACGCGACGTGCCGGGTGTTCACCAGCACCCCGGCGATCATGGCGGCGATCGGGCTGCCGCCGGCGAGCACGATCCCGACGAACAGGAACTGCGATGCTCCCGCGAACACGATGATCGACAGCAGCACCGGCACCCACCAGGGCAGACCGCCGCCGACACTGATCGCGCCGTACGAGAGACCGACGACGCCGTCGGCCAGGCAGACCAGGCCGATGTCACGGGCCAGCCGGGGGTCGAGTGTTCGCCAGATCGAACGCATGGACATTATGATGAACACGAGACGAGCGTTCGTCAACTCGAACGACTGGACCGATGGAGCGAACACCGATGGACAACCCCAATGGATAGCAAGGCGCCACTGGATGTGATCGCGGCCTCCCTGCGCCGGCACCGCGCGCGGGCCGGGCTCTCGCTGAGCGAGGTCGCCAAGCGAGCGGGTGTCGCGAAGTCGACGCTCTCCCAACTGGAGTCGGCGACCGGCAACCCGAGCGTCGAGACGCTGTGGGCGCTGGCGGTCGCGCTCGATACGCCGTTCGCCACATTGCTCGATCCGCCCCGGCCGAAGGTTCAGCTGATCAGGGCGGGCGAAGGGCCGGTGCTCTACTCCGAGAATCCCGAGTACAGCGCGACGCTGGTCGCCTCGAGTCCGCCGTACGCGCGGCGTGACATCTACCGGATCGAGGTCAGCCCCGGCCCCGGACGCAGGTCCGAGCCGCACAACCCGGGCGTCGTCGAGCACGTCATCCTCGGCACCGGCCGCGCGCTGATCGGCCCGGCCGACGAACCGGTCGAGCTACACCCCGGCGACTACATCTCCTACCCGGGCGACCTGCCGCACGTCTTCGTCGGGCTGGAGGAGCGCACGATCGCCACGCTCATTTCCGAGCACGTGTAACGTTAACTGCTCACCTCTGGACATTCCTGCGCACCTCCGCGCATCATCATCCACGAGCGCGCTCCTGCACCGAAGTCCGCCCACTTCGTCTTGGAGGTCCGTCCCGTGAGACTCAAGTCCCTACTGCTCTGCGCCCTGCTCAGCCTCGGCGCCTTGGTGCCCGCGCTTCCCGCGGCCGCCATCGGCGTCACGCCCGGCACCTACGTGAACTACACCTTCGACTCGGCCTCGCTCTCCCAGGCCGAGTTCCGGATGACGATCAACGCCTCCCCCGGCCGTGCGAACGTCTACTGGGCCAACCAGTTCGGCTTCACCGCGCGCGACGTCGGCGGCTACACCGGCCTGCAGACCCACCGCGACGGCGTCGGCATGTTCATCTACTCACTCTGGAACTCGACCGACTGGCGCGCCGGCGACGCCGGCACCTACTGCATCAAGTTCCAGGAGGATGGCACCGGCGGTAGCTGCCGCCTCGACCGCACCCCGGTCGCCGGCCACACCTACGCGTTCGCCATCGCCGACGAAGGCAGCGGCTGGTACGGCGTGACCGTCCGCGACCTCACCGCCGGTACGTCGTTCAAACTCGGCAGCCTGCAGACGGGAGCCGGCAACCAGATCAGTACGTCGGGCATGGTCAGCTGGACCGAGTACTTCGACTGGAACAACAGCAAGGCCACCTGCGACGACGAGCCGTACGCGAAGCTGACGATGCCCGCACCGACCAGCGGCAGCAGTACGGCGCACTTCACCGGCAGCTCGGAGAGCAGCGGCTGCGCGGCCGACAGCCAAGTGACGATCTCCGGGACAACCGCCGTACAGGAGAACGGGATCGGCAACTCGTCATCCGGCGAGGTTCGCGGCAGCGGAGGCTGCCTGGACGTCTCCGGATCGGACAGTACGACGGTTCTGCTCTACAGCTGCACCGGTGGGGACAACCAGAACTGGGTCCATGCGGAGAACCACACGCTGCACGCGTTGTTCAGCTGTCTCGACGCGAGCGCGACCCAGGCCGGCACCGTGATCGCCTACGGCTGCCACGGCGGCGCCAACCAGCAGTGGACCACCGCCAGCGACGGCTCACTGCGGGTCAACGGCAAGTGCCTGACGGCGCCGGCACGTCTCGGCGATCCGGTAACCGTTGCCGCATGCAACAATTCCGCCGGTCAGCGCTGGACGCTCCCGGCCTAGAACGCGAGGCGCCCCGGGACACGTCGAGTCCCGGGGCACTTCGCCATACTAAGACTTACTGCCTGGCTAGAGCTTGCGGCCGACGGCGCCGACGATGCACTCCTCGACCTGGTTCAGCGGCTTGAGCCGCGGGCCGTCCGGCCACCAGTCGTCGCAGAGCACCAGGCCCGGGGCGACCAGCTCCTGGCCGGGGAAGAACTCCATCAGTTCCTTGCGGGTGCGGAACCTGCCGCTGCCCATCGGGCTGTGGATGAACTTGTCCTCCATCTTCTGGGCGACCGCGGTGTGCTCCGGAGTCTCCGGGTCGAAGAAGTGCGAGATCACCGTGTACGACCCGGGCACCACCGCGTCGACGTACTTCTGCATGATCTGCCCACCTTCGGAGCCGATGTAGTGGTGCAGCGTGCCGGCCTGGATCACGGCGATCGGCTGACTGAAGTCGAGGAAGTTCCGCACCTCGGGCTTGCTCAGCACCTCGTCCGGCTCGAAGATGTCGGCGCTGACGAACAGCGTGTTCTCGTTCTCCTCGAGCAGCGCGCGGCCGTGCGCGAGCACCACCGGGTCGTTGTCGATGTAGAGCACCTTGGCCTCGGGCTGGATCCGCTGCACGACCTGGTGGGTGTTCTCGGCGGTCGGCAGACCGGATCCGCAGTCCAGGTACTGCGTGATCCCCGCCTGGCCCGCCAGGAACCGGCACGAGCGGATCAGGAAGTTCCGGTTCGACCAGGCCAGGTCCTGGGCCTGCGGCGCGGCGGCCTGGACCCCCCGCAGTACCTCGCGGTCGACCTCGAAGTTGTCCTTGCCGCCCAAGAAGGCGTCGTACACCCGGGCGATACTGGCCCTGGTGGTATCCACCCCGACCGGAACCGAACTGGGAGCCTTGCTGGAGTCGGGCATTCGATGAACCTCGCAACCGTCGGGAAGTCTGTGGGAAGACTCTACTGACAGTAGGCCCTGGTGAACACGTCGTGCACGCGGGTCGCCCTGGACGTGTTCACGTTCTGTTGTGAAATGATCGCTGACGACGGCAAGAACCGAGGGGGAGGGCAGGCGTGACGGAACCGGCGTACGGCGGCCCGACCGCCCTGCGCATCATGCTCGGCGCACACCTGCGCCGGCTGCGCGAGGAAGCCGGTATCTCCCGGACCGACGCGGGCTGGGCGATCCGCGGCTCGGAGTCGAAGATCAGCCGGCTGGAGCTCGGGCGGGTCGGCTTCAAGGTCCGCGACGTCGAGGATCTGCTCGCGCTGTACAAGCTGGAGGACGAGGCCGAGCGGGACCGTCTACTGGCGCTGGCCCGGGAGGCGAACAACCCTGGCTGGTGGCAGCGGTACGACGACCTGACGCCGAACTGGTTCCACTCCTACCTCGGCCTGGAGATGGCCGCGGACCTGATCCGGACCTTCGAGCTCCAGTTCGTTCCCGGCCTGCTGCAGACCCCGGAGTACGCGCGGGCCGTGATCAGGATGGGCCGGTTCGAGGAGCCGCTGCCACGCGACGAACAGGACCGCCTGATCGCCCTGCGGATGCGCCGCCAGGAAGTGTTGACGCGGCAGCGACCTGCCCGGCTCTGGGCAGTCATCGACGAGGCCGTTCTGCACCGGCCGATCGGTAGCAAGACGGTGCTGCGCAACCAGCTCGAGTTCCTGATCGAGCAGTCGCGGCGGCACAACGTGACGCTGCAGATCATCCCGTTCGGCAAGGGTGGGTACACCGCGACCGGCGGCGCGTTCACGCTGCTGCGGTTCAACGACTCCGACCTGCCGGACATCGTCTACATCGAGCACTTGACCAGTGCGGTCTACCTGGACAAGCGCGAGGACCTCGACACGTACGTCGTCACGATGGACGCACTGTCCATCGCCGCCGCACAGCCGCGCGACACCGAGCGGCTGCTCCGCGCCGCGATCGAAGAGCTCGACGCCTAGCCGGCAATCTCCCGCCGCACGGCACCCGGACCTGGCCGGATCGCCACCTGGCGAGGCTCCGGCTCATGGCCGGCATCGCAACGCAGTACGACGCTCACGTGCTCACCGCAATCGCGATGCCGCGGCTCGATCGGCGCACCCCCCTCGGTCTCGAGGTACTGATCGCCCCACTGGATCATCGCGACCATGACCGGGTAGAGGTCGAGGCCGGCCTGGGTCAGGCGATACTCGTATCGCTCGCGCTGGCCGGGCTCGCGGTACGGGTGCCGACGCAGGACGCCGCGCTCGATCAGTGCGGCCAGCCGGTCGGTCAGCACCTGTCGCGGAATGCCGGCCCGGGTCCGGATGTCCTCGAACCGCCGGACGCCGACGAACAGCTCACGCAGGACGTGGAAGGTCCACTTGTCGCCGAGGATCTCCATCGTCCGCGAGATCGTGCAGTTCTCCGTCGAGTAGGCCATCGCCTCCGGAACCTGGGTCGTCATACCTCAACGATAAGTCTGCTTGACAGACTTAGCCAAGTGGAGTCAGGCTGAATCCGTGAACCAGACTCAGCCAATGACCCTCCGCCGGGGCGACGAGGCCGACCTGGACGGGCTCGGGCAGCTGCTCGGCGGCCTGTCCGACCTCAGTCGCTGGTTCCGGTTCCAGACCGCGATCGGCAGCCCACCACGGTCCGCGCTCCTGCTCCGGATGCTGCGCCCAGCCGGCGGAGCCTGGGTAGCCTTCCGCGACGACCGCATGATCGGCCACGCCATGTGGGCCTGGGCCACCCTCGGCCTCCCGGACCAGGCGGATGGCCGAGTCGCCGAGCTGGCCGCCGTGATCGCCGACCACGAGCAGCACCGCGGCCTCGGCGTCCACATGCTCGCCGTCGCAGCCGCCGACGCCATCGCCTCCGGCGCGACGCATTTCCTTTTCGTCGTCAGCGCCTCGAACGACGCCAGCCTCCGCATGGTCCGCCGCCGCTGGCCCGATGCGGTGGCCGAACGCGACGGATCGCTGATGACGTTCGTGGCGCCGGCCCGGCTACCGGACCAGCCGAAAGAATCGGCGGATGTCGTCCACGAGCAGATCCGGTACCTCAAGGGACGCGAAATGCCCGCCGCGGCTGAACTCCGACCAGTGCACGATCCGGTGCCGACGCCCTAGCACCTGCCGGATCGCGGGATCGGTCCATTCCCAGAACTTCTCGAGAATCCACGCCAGCCGACCAACCGGCGAATCGCTCAACGCATGAGCGGTGGGTCCATCCACCAGCCCATGGGTCAACCCATCAAATGGCGGGCGAGCCCATCACATGCGGTGCGTCCACCCACAACCGCATGGGTTCACCCACCAGATTGTGGGTTCCTGACCCCCATGCGGGTACAGAACCCACCAGCCCATGGGCCAACCCACCAAATGGCGGGAGAGCCCATCACATGCGGTGCGTCCACCCACAACCGCATGGGTTCACCCACCAGATTGTGGGTTCCTGACCCCCATGCGGGTACAGAACCCGCCAGCCGATGGGTCAACCCATCAGATGGGGGTGGGGGTGAGCCAGGTGCGTTCGCGGTCGGTGATGAGGCTTTCGGCGATCCGGGCTGATCCGGTGGGCGTGAACACGCGACGGTGGGCGTGAACACGCGACGGTGGGCGTGAACAAGGTATTGCCTGTTCACGCCCACCACGACCTGTTCAAGGCCCCCGCTACTGCCGCGGCGGGGGCGCGGGGCGGTCGCCCCCGGTTCGGGTCAGTCCTCTACGACGATGGCGAGGGCC
>NZ_JBHVWY010000030.1:0-49225 GCF_042882005.1 Kribbella sp. NPDC058245 | reverse complement strand
TTGACCTTCGACAAGCCAAGAATCCCGCGCCAGACAGGCACTTCCGTGCGTTACACGCCGAACCCAACCCCACCGACATGAAATCCCGAGGCTAGGGGCCTACTAAGGTGGGGGCTGTGACTGACTCGACGATCATCTACACCCACACCGACGAGGCGCCCGCGCTGGCGACGTACTCGTTCCTTCCCGTGATCCAGGCTTACGCCGGGCAGGCCGGTGTCGGGGTCGAGACCCGCGACATCTCGCTGGCGGGCCGGATCATCGCGCTGTTCGGTGAGTACCTGAAGGAGGACCAGCGGATCGCCGACGCGCTGGCCGAGCTCGGGGAACTGGCCAAGACGCCGGAAGCCAACATCATCAAGCTGCCGAACGTCTCCGCCTCGATCCCGCAGCTGAAGGCCGCCGTCGCCGAGCTACAGGCCCAGGGCTACGCGCTGCCGGACTACCCGGACGAGCCGAAGACCGACGAGGAGCGGGAGATCCAGGCCCGCTACGACAAGGTCAAGGGTTCGGCCGTCAACCCGGTACTGCGCGAGGGCAACTCGGACCGCCGCGCCCCTGCCTCGGTGAAGAACTACGCCAAGACGCACCCGCACCGCATGGGCGCCTGGAGCTCGGACTCCAAGACCAACGTCGCCACCATGGGCGAGAACGACTTCCGCTCCACCGAGAAGTCGGTCGTGATCGAGGCCGACGGCGCGCTGCGGATCGAGCACGTCGCCGCCGACGGCGCGACGACCGTGCTGCGCGAGACCGTTCCGGTGCTCGCTGGTGAGATCGTCGACTCCTCAGTCATGCACGTGGCCGCGCTGCGCGAGTTCCTGACCGCCAAGGTCGCCCAGGCGAAGACGGACGACGTCCTGTTCTCGCTGCACCTGAAGGCCACGATGATGAAGGTCTCCGACCCGATCATCTTCGGTCACGCGGTCCGCGCCTTCTTCCCGAAGACCTTCGCCCAGTACGGCGAGACGCTGGCCAAGGCCGGTCTGAGCCCGAACGACGGTCTCGGCGGCATCTTGAACGGGCTGGCCAAGCTGCCCGAGGGGGACGCGATCAAGGCGTCCTTCGACGCGGAGATCGCCGACGGCCCGAAGCTCGCGATGGTCGACTCGGACAAGGGCATCACCAACCTGCACGTGCCGTCCGACGTGATCGTGGACGCCTCGATGCCGGCCATGATCCGCAGCTCGGGCCACATGTGGGGCCCGGACGGCGCCGAGGCCGACACCCTCGCCGTACTGCCGGACTCCAGCTACGCGGGCATCTACCAGGTCGTCGTCGACGACTGCCGCGAGCACGGCCAGTTCGACCCGGCCACCATGGGCTCGGTGCCGAACGTCGGCCTGATGGCCCAGAAGGCCGAGGAGTACGGCTCGCACGACAAGACCTTCGAGGTCGCCTCCGCGGGCGTCGTCCGCCTGGTCGACGGCGAAGGCGACGTCGTACTGGAGCAGGACGTCGAGGCCGGGGACATCTTCCGCGCCTGCCAGACCAAGGACGACCCGATCCGCGACTGGGTGAAGCTGGCCGTCACCCGCGCCCGGGCGACCGGCGACCCGGCCGTCTTCTGGCTGGACGAGACCCGCGCGCACGACGCGAAGATCATCGACAAGGTCGTCCGCTACCTGACCGAGCACGACACCGAGGGCCTGATCATCAAGATCCTGGCGCCGGTCGAGGCGATCAAGTACTCGCTGGAGCGGATCCGCCGCGGCGAGAACACCATCTCGGTGACCGGCAACGTGCTGCGTGACTACCTGACCGACCTGTTCCCGATCCTCGAGCTGGGCACCAGCGCGAAGATGCTGTCCGTCGTACCGCTGATGGCCGGTGGCGGGCTGTTCGAGACCGGCGCGGGCGGTTCCGCGCCGAAGCACGTGCAGCAGCTGGTCAAGGAGAACTACCTGCGCTGGGACAGCCTGGGCGAGTTCTTCGCGCTGGCCGCGAGCTTCGAGCACCTGGCCCAGGCGACCGGCAACGCCAAGGCGCAGATCCTCGCCGACACCCTCGACCGGGCCACCGCGACCTTCCTGAACGAGGACAAGTCGCCGACCCGTCGCGTCGGCGGGATCGACAACCGCGGCAGCCACTTCTTCCTGTCCCTGTACTGGGCGCAGGAGCTGGCCAAGCAGACCGACGACCCCGAGCTCGCCGCCCTGTTCACCAAGCTGGCCGAGACGCTGGCCACGAACGAGCAGACGATCGTCGACGAGCTGATCGCCGTCCAGGGTTCGCCGGTCGACCTCGGCGGCTACTACCAGCCGGACCCGGCCAAGGCGGCCGCGATCATGCGCCCGTCGAAGACCTGGAACGACGCTCTGCAGAGCATCTAAATTAAGGCCCGTTAAGGATGCCGTGAGTGTGGTTGCCGTCACTTTCCGAAGCCCGGAGAGTGGCGGCAACTTCATGTTCGAGGAGGCATCGTGGATTCACGGCGGGTTGTCAGCAATATCTTCAAAGGATCACTCGGCAATCTGGTCGAGTGGTACGACTGGTACGTCTACACGGCGTTCGCGCTGTACTTCGCCCCGGTGTTCTTTCCCAAGGGCGATGCGACCAGCCAGCTCCTGAACACCGCGGGGGTGTTCGCGGTCGGGTTCCTGATGCGGCCGGTGGGCAGCTTCCTGCTCGGCCGGTACGCCGACCGGCACGGCCGGCGGGCCGCTCTCACGCTCTCGGTCACGCTGATGGCGACGGGCTCACTGGTGATTGCCTGTACGCCGGGTTACGCGACCATCGGGATCGCCGCGCCCGTGCTGCTGGTGACAGCACGGCTGCTGCAGGGTCTGTCCGTCGGTGGTGAGTACGGGACCTCCGCGACGTACATGTCCGAGGTCGCGACCGAGAACAGGCGCGGGTTCTTCTCCAGCTTCCAGTACGTGACGCTGGCATCCGGTCAGCTGGTAGCGCTCGCCGTACAGATCGTGTTGCAGCAGACGCTGTCGAAGGACGACCTGGCGACGTGGGGCTGGCGGATCCCGTTCGTGATCGGGGCTGTTGCGGCGGTGATCGTGTTCTGGCTGCGGCGGTCGATGGACGAGTCGGCGGAGTTCGAGGCACAGCCGAAGAGCCGTCGGTTCCAGCAGGGCTCGCTGCGCGAACTGGCCAAGCACCCGCGCGCGGTGCTCACGGTTGTGGGCCTGACGCTGGGTGGCACGGTCGCGTTCTACACGTTCACGACGTACCTGCAGAAGTTCATGGTGAACACGACCGGCCTGGAGAAGTCGCAGGTCACGTGGATCAACTTCTTTGCCCTGCTGATCTTCGTGCTGCTGCAGCCGGTCGGTGGCCTGCTGTCGGACAAGATCGGGCGGCGGCCGCTGCTGATCTTCTTCGGCATCGGTACAACACTGCTCACCGTGCCGATCCTCACCGCCCTGGAGGATGCGACCCCGGTGACGGCGTTCCTGCTGATGCTGGCCGGACTCGTGATCGTCAGCGGGTACACCTCGATCAACGCGATCGTGAAGGCCGAGCTGTTCCCGACGGCGATCCGCGCGCTCGGGGTCGGCATGCCGTACGGCGTCACCGTGGCGATCTTCGGCGGTACGGCGGAGTACGTCGCGCTGTGGCTCAAGGACGCCGGGCACGAGTCGTCGTTCTACTACTACGTCGCCGGGTGTGCGCTGATCAGCCTGATCGTCTACCTGACCATGACCGAGACGCGCGGCCAGATGAAGGCTCAGCACTCCACGGCCCGTCCGGTGGGCCGACCGCGGACACCGACGGCACAATGACCCAATGCGCACACTCATCGCCGAGGACGACGAAGCACTAGGTCGGTCCCTCCAGGATGTGCTGAGCGCCAACGGTCACCAGGTCACGCTCGTCAGCCGCGGCGAAGACGTCCTGCTTCGGCACGCCGAGGCCCAGGTCATCCTGCTCGATCTGGGCCTGCCGGACATCGACGGTCTGGAGGTCCTGCGCAAGCTCCGCCGGGTCGACGACGTGGTGGTCATCGTGCTCACCGCCCGCGACGACGAACGCTCGGTGGTGCTCGCGCTCCGGCTCGGCGCGGACGACTACCTGACCAAGCCGGTCCGGCTGGCTGAGCTGCTCGCCCGGATCGAGGCCTCGGCTCGCCGGTATCGACGGTCGGCCCCGGACGGTACGACGTACGAGGCGGGCGGGCTGCGGATCGACTTCGGGCTGCGGTCGGTGACGCTCGACGGTTCGGAGATCCACCTGACGCCGATCGAGTTCGACGTCCTCGCCGCGCTGGCTCGCCGGGCCGGTACGGCGGTGAGCCGGGAAGCGATCCAGGACGAGGTGTGGGGCGATGCGTTCGTCACCAAATCGAAGGCGCTGGACGTGCATCTGCATCAGTTACGCGGGAAGCTCGGCCGGCCGGTGATCACCACGATCCGCCGGTTCGGCTATCGACTCGAACCATGAGGGCCCGATTGATGGGCGTCCTTGCGGTCGTCTCGTTCGTCCTGCTCGCGGCGCTGGTGATTCCGTTCCTGGACTCGGTTTCCGACACTCGGACCCAGGGTTTGCAGCTTGCCCGGAATACCACGCTGGCTCGGTTTGCCGGGCTGGCCGGGCAGGCTGCGGCTTCCGGCGACTACAGCGGTGTGCAGCTGGAGGCTTCGCGGCATGAGGAGCTGTACGACGAGGCCGTGCTGATCACCAATGCTTCCGGGCAGGTGATGGTGTCGACGGGTGGGATGTCGATGACGTCGCCTGGAGTGGGTGCGGTCGCGGAGTTGGCCGCTCGGGATCTGCCGCAGTTGACGATCGACACTCTGCGGCCGTGGACTGCTGCGCGGACGCTGATCGCAGCGCCGGTCGGATCGCCGCAAGAGCCAGCGGGTGCGGTGGTTCTGGCGGTGGATGCCGGGTCGGCGATTGGCGACATACGGCGGTCGTGGGCGATCATCTGTGCTGCCGCGGTGGCGGCTCAGTTGTTGTTGCTGTTCATGGCGTCCAAGGCTGCGCGGTGGGTGATCCGGCCGGTGGGTCAGCTGGAGGACGCGGTCGTGGAACTGGGGCGTTCGGGTGGGTGGAATCAGTCGCTGCAGGCGAGTGGACCACCTGAGTTGCGGCGGTTGGCGCGAGCGGTTGAGGTGATGGGGGCAACGGTTCGGCGGTCGATCGACGTACAGCGACAAATGGTTGCCGACTCCTCCCATCAGCTCCGGAACCCGTTGGCTTCCTTGCGATTGCGGGTGGATGCGTTGGATGCTTCGAGCCCTGGGATCACGCATGTGCAGCATGATCTATCGCGGTTGGAGGATGTACTGGCCGGCCTTCTGAAGCTGGCCGCGATCGAGAGCCGCATCATCGACGGCCTCCGTACGCCGACCACCGCAACCTGCTTGGTGGAGGCCGTTCTGCAGGAGGAGGTGGACACCTGGCAACCAACCGCGGACGGCATCACCCTCGAGCTGAACACCGTTGCGGGGCTCGTCGCCGCCGCTGATGAGCACGACCTGGGCCAACTGGTCGGCGTCCTCCTCGACAACGCCATCAAGTACGCCGGCCCCGGCGCCACCGTCGTCGTCTCCTCATCACGGGTCGACGACGGCATCGTCGTACAGGTCTCTGACGACGGTCCCGGCATCCCCGCAGCGGACCTGCCCGTCGCCACCCAACGCTTCTGGCGCGGCGGCGGTACCTCGACCCTAGGCACCGGCCTAGGCCTAGCCATCGCCGAACAAACCGCCGTCGCCATCGGCGGCACCCTCACGCTCTCCCCCACCCACCCCCACGGCCTCACCGCCACCCTCCACCTCCCCGAAGCCCCATGACAACGTCCGAAGGAACGCAGCACGTGGTCGGCGTGTTTTCGGACGCTAGCGCGGGGTTCCTCGCAACGTCCGAAGGATCGGATGACGTGGTCGGCGTGTCTTCGGACGCTAGCGCTGGGGTTAGGCGGCGGACTGCGGTGTTGGGCGCCCTTGCTCTGGCGGTGGCGGGGTGCAGTCGGGGGCCGGCGGTTGAGCGGTTGACGATCGCGGCTGGGGAGACCGGTGGGTTCTATCTGGAGTTCGCGCAGTTGCTGGCGATTCAGTTGCGGTTGGCTGGGGTTGCTCGGGAGGTGGTGGTTCGCGAGACCGGTGGGAGTACGGACAACCTGCGGCTGCTCGCCGCGCGGGAAACCGATCTGGCTCTCAGCCTCGCGGACGCCATCACGTCCGGCCCCGATCTGCGCGCGCTCGGCCGCGTCTACGAGAACTACCTGCAGTGCGTGGTCCGCGCGGACAGCCCGTACAAATCCCTCACCGACCTAGCCGGTACGACGATCTCCGCGGGCGCGCGTGGTTCCGGGGCGGCCGTCACCGCGGCTCGGCTACTCACGGCCGCGGGGGTGAACTGTCGGCAGGACCACCTTCCGCTGGAAAAGGCGGCGACCGCGCTGGCCGATCGTCAGGTCGCCGCGATGTTCTGGTCCGGCGGGGTCCCGACCACGACGCTGGGCAAGCTGAGTCGCCGGGTCCCGATTCGGCTGCTCCCACTCGGCGCCTGGCTCGCCCCACTTCGCCGTACCTATGGATCCGTCTATCAGGACGTGCTCGTCCCGGCTGGGGTCTACCAGGCGCCCACCGCGGTCGCCGTACTGGGCATCCCCAATCTCCTGCTCTGCCGACCGGACCTGCCGACCGCCGTCGCACGCGCGGTCACGAACACATTGGCCCGACAGGCTCGTCTGCTCGTCCCACCTTCCGCCGTCGGAGCGCAGTACCTCAACCTGCAGTCCCTCGTCGTCACCAACCCAATCCCCTTGCATCCCGGGGCGGTTGCGGAGTACCGGCGGCTGTACGGCTAGGAAATGCGTGGCCGCGGTCGGGAGAGATTCCTACACTGGCGAGCATGACAGCGACCCGATCCGTGCTTGCCGCGCAGGCGACGGACTTTCCCCGGTGGTACCAGGATGTGATTGCCAAAGCCGAGCTCGCCGACAACGGGCCGGTGCGGGGCACGATGATCATCCGACCGTATGCCTACGGGATCTGGGAACTGTTGCAGGCGGCAACGGACCGGCGGATCAAGGCGGCCGGTGCGGAGAACGCCTACTTCCCGTTGCTGATCCCCGAGAGCTACCTCCAGCGGGAGGCCGAGCACGTCGAGGGCTTCAGCCCCGAGCTCGCGGTCGTCACGTACGCCGGCGGCAAGCAGCTCGAGGAGCCCGCCGTGATCCGGCCGACCTCGGAGACGATCATCGGCGAGTCGATGGCGAAATGGATCCAGAGCTACCGCGATCTGCCGCTGCTCCTGAACCAATGGGCGAACGTCGTCCGCTGGGAGCTGCGGCCCCGGACCTTCCTGCGGACGACCGAGTTCCTTTGGCAGGAAGGGCATACGGCGCACGCCTCAGCTGATGAGGCGCGAGCTTATGCGACGCGGATCGCCATCGAGGTCTATCGCGACGTCATCACGAACATCCTGGGGATTCCGGTCGTGGTCGGGCGGAAGACGCGGCGGGAGCGGTTCGCGGGTGCGGTGAACACGATCACGCTCGAGGCGATGACGGGTGACGGCAAGGCGCTCCAGATGTGTACGTCGCATGAGCTCGGGCAGAACTTCGCCCGAGCCTTCGACATCGGCTATCTGTCCCGCGAGGGACAGCGTGAGCTGGCGTGGACGACGTCCTGGGGCAGTTCGACCCGGATGCTCGGCGGGCTGATCATGGTGCACGGCGACGACGCCGGACTCCGTCTCCCCCCGATCGCGGCTCCCACGCAGGTCGTCGTACTGGCTGTCAAAGACGAAACCGTCGAGGCGGCTGGTCAGATTGCCGACGACCTGCGGGCGGCCGGCGTACGGGTTCATCTCGACAACCGCACCGACCAGCCCTTCGGCCGCCGGGCGGTCAACTGGGAGCTCAAGGGTGTACCGGTGCGGATCGAGATCGGTCCGCGCGACCTGGCCGCGGGCGTGGCAACCGTCGTACGGCGATTGCGCGCGTCAGCGAAGTCGACCGTGAACCTCGCGGACGTGGTGTCGACTGTCGTCGAGGCGTTGGCGGTCGACCAGACCTGGCTGCACGACGAAGCGGTCGCCCGCCACGCCGCCCGCACGACCGCGGTCACCACCGTCGACGAAGCGGTAGAAGCCGCGGCCACCGGCTGGGCCACCCTCCCGTACGACGCCGTCGGCGAGGAAGGCGAAGACCGCCTGGCCCAGTCCGCCATCACCGTCCGCTGCCTCCAACGCGCCGACGGCACCCTCCCCACCGAAGACAACGAACGCGGATTGACCGCGTTCGTAGCCCGCTCCTACTAACCCCCACCCACCAACTCAGCGGGCAACCCTCCAACTCAGGCGGCAACCCTCCAACTCAGGGGATGCCCATCGCCCCGGAGGGTTGCCCATCGAGATTTCCCTGGGGCAACCCTCCATCTCAGGGGGCAACCCCCTAACTGAAGCGGCAACCCTCCAACTCAGGGGAGGCCCACTCAGTTGGAGGGTTGCCCATGCGAAATCTCAGGGGGCAACCCTCCAGCTCAAGGGATGACCGTCGAGTTGGAGGGTTCGCCCGCCCGGTGGGGTCAGTTGTTGTAGGGGTCGGCGTGGAGCTTTAGGCCGGTGGTGGGGGTGGGGGTTCTGACTACTACTGTGCGGGTCTCGTTGGGGAGGAGCCAGAAGTAGTTGTCGGTGTAGGTGGCGGGGAGGACTCGGTTGCCGGCGCGGTCGCGGAGAGACAGACGGGTGAGGGCTGCTACCGACGTACCGGTGTTGCGGATGGTGGCCGTCAGCTTGCCGCGTACGGCGGTTGTCCGTACGTCGAGTTTCGCCGTCGGCAGGGAATTGAGGCGCTGGACGTCGGTCGGTTTGCGGTAGCGCCAGTAGGTGTTCTCGGAGAGAACCTTGCCTGCGGCATCGGTCAGCTTGAGACGGAGTAGATGCAGCGCCGGCAGATCGGCGCCGAAGGCAACCTTGAATCCTTCCGATTTATTGCTCGCAGCAACGGTGATCGACTGGTTCTGCGTTCCGAGGCGGACTCCGTTCAGGTCGTAGAGCTCGGCGGTCATTGACGCGGTCAACGGCTTGATCGTGTGGTTGAGGACGACCGTGGTCCAGTCGGTCTGGTTCGCTTGGACGTGGATCGCCTCGCAGCCCTTGCGGGCGCCGTAGTAGCTGCCGTTCACGTCGAGGTCGTAGTCGTACGTCTGCCACACGGTCGAATGCCACGCCGGGTGCGACATCCACAGCAACAAAGCCGACGCGTCAGTCCACAGATGTGCGTTCCAGGCCTCGAACATCGCCCGCATGTTCTCGTAGTTCACGAACTGCGCCTTGCGGGTGAATTCCTCCAGCCCGCTCGACGATCCGAGCCGCTCGTCGATCGCGCCGAGATATGTCTCCGGGTGCTGGTTCCCGTGCGTCGACCAGTCGTGGTGGTACCACGGCGTACCGATCGGCCAGCCCGGGTCGTCCTGGCCGACCAGGTTCCGCATGCTCTCGACCACCGGGATCGTCGGCATCCCGATCTCGGTGTGGAAGCCGAAGTTGAAGGTGTCATAGGTGTTCGCGTCGAAGTACTTGACCGGGTCGACCCAGTAGTACGGCCCATGCCCGGACACGAAGCCGGCTGCCGAGTCCGGCAGGTAGAGGATCTCGTCATCCTCCTCACGTACCGCCGCGGCGATCCCGGCGTCGATCGCCGCCGGCGGGTGCTGCTCGTTGGCCCCGCACCAGATCACGATGCACGGATGCGTCCGGTACCGAACGATCGTGTCGCGCGCGATCTCGACGTACCCGGGCAGGTTGTCCGTGAACGGACCCGCCTCCCAGAAGTCGTTCCAGACCAGGATGCCGTTCTCGTCGCACGCCTGGTAGAACTCCTCGCGGGTACTCGAGCCGATCCAGTTCCGGATCATCGTGAAGTTCATGTCGCGGTGCATGCCGATCACCGCACGCATCTTCTCCTCGGGCATCCGGCGCAGCAGTTCGTCCCAGCCCCAGTTGCCACCGCGGCAGAAGATCCGGACGCCGTTCACGCTGATCTTCAGCGGCACCGGCGCGTTGTTGACCTCCTGCACCTTGCGCCACTCGTTGCCGTCATCGGACACCTGGATCTCGAACAGCGACGCGTACGCCGTCTCCCACAGCAGCTCCACCTGATCGAAGGTCTTCGGTGTCCCGAGATCGACCTGAATCCACTCGTTGTCGTTGTACGCCGACGACCAGCGACTCCCGTCGTTGCCATCGATCGCATTCGCCGCCGGGCTCCCGTCATCGGACGAGGCGGTCGCCGTACCGGACCTCGCGAGGTCCACCGATGGGTCCGCGCTGTCCTTGATCGCCAGCGTCCACAGGGAATAACCCCACCCCGTCGCCCGTCGTCGGCCCTGGATCCTGAGGTGGCGCGCGGTCTGCTTCGCGATGGTGACGGTCTGCCGTGCACTGTTGGTCGCCGGGTCGATCTTGATCGGGATCTCGTAGTCGTACGCGAACTCCCGAATACCGAAGGTCGTCTTGCGGCTATCGCTGACAGTGCTGCCGACGGTCGCGGTGACGGTCAATGTGTGTAGCGCGGGATCGCCGTACCCGTTGGGCCACCAGAGCTTGGGGTTGTCGAGGGCAACGGTGTCGAAGGCAACGTTCGCGCTCGCGCCAGCGGCCAGTGTGACCGTCTTGCTCGCCGTATGCCCGTCGAAGGCGGCCTTCACCGTGACTGTGCGCGCAGCCGACGCGGCGTTGCGCACCGGCACGCTGACCGTGACGGTCGCCCGAGACTGGCTGGCAACCTTCGTCACCACCCGCGCATCACCCAGTACGGCGTCGCCCGTGTAGCGGATCCGGACGTGGTTCCAGATCCCGGCCGCGCGGTCGCGGACCGCAGGCATCCAGTCCCAACCAGATGCCGAGAGCAACGTCGGCGAGTCGAGGTACAACGTCGCCGCCTGAACAAACGCTTGTCCCGCATCCCCTTTGTCACCAGCGGATCCGGGGTGCGGCATCGGCGTGATCTTCACCGCGAGCCCGTTCTTCGCCTTCAACGCGGCCGTCACGTCCAGCGCCACGCGAGCAAACGGATGCTTCACCGTACCGACCGAAATCCCGTTCAGCCACACATCCGCCTGGTGGTTGATCCCGTCGAACTCGAGCCACGCCCGCGTCCCCGATCCCGCCGGCCGATCGAACTTCCGGTGGTACCACCACACGTTCCGGCTCAGCGCCTCCGGAATCTCGAGGTTGTTCATCCCCTCGACCGGATCCGGGAAATGCCCTTCCTCCACTAGCGATCCGAGCACGGTCCCCGGTACGACGGCAGGCAGCCAGCCCGACGTATCCATCTGCGCATCAGCCAGTACGGCGCCATCCGTCGTACCGGCGCCATCCGTACCGGCGCCATCCGTACCGGTGCCATCCACACCGGTGAAGGCGTCCATCGTCAGCGTCCAGCCGGATTCGATCGGGAAGGTTCCATCGGCCGCCTTGGTCAACGCCTGCGGGCGGTCCGCGTGCTTACCCCAATCGGTCCAGCCGGTCGCGACCGGGCGCGCGGAGGTCGCCGTACCGTAGACCTGGAAACCGTTGAGGCCAAGGGCGTTCGTGTTCGCCTGACGGCTCGCGGTCAGTCGCACGTACTGCGCAGTGACCGGGCTGTCCAGCGTGACGTCGACAGTGCCACCAGTACTGTCGCTCGCCTGATAGACCGTCCGCCACGAGGAGCCATCGGTCGAGGTGTCGACGCGGAAGTCCAGCGGTGAGCTCGAGAGCAGCTCCTGACCGGTCGTGTTCCCGTACGGGTTGCCGCCGGAGAAATCGAAGGCCGGGTCGCTGGACGTCGCCTCGAAGGTCAGCCGGACCGACTCGACCTTGCACTTCGCCTGCAGGTCCACGACCAGCCACTGCGGATCGGTACCCGCCGCCCGCCAGCCTGATCCCCGCACGCCCGGTACTGCCAGACCGTCGACCGCGAACTCCGGCGGCGTCGCGGCGTACGCGCTCGACGACGCCCGCACCGGCCGGTACTTCGCGAGGTCGGTCGGCGGCGCGGTCGGCTTGGCGGCCTCTGCTCCGGCGACCGGCAGCGTGACACTGGCCAGCAACCCACCGCTCGCGGCCAGGAACGTACGACGGGACAACGGATCCACGGGAGCCTCCAGGGCGGACTGGATAATTCCTAATAAACGAGCCACCCGGGAAGTTACTTCAATGCCTCAAGTATGTCTACGGGGCGAGGTACTTCCGTACGTCGTCGGCCACCTGGGCCCGGTGCGCCATCCCGTACTTGCGCAGAATCGCGCTGAGGTGCGTCTTCACCGTATTGAGGCTGATCCCGAGCTCGGCCGCGAGCTGGTCGTTGTCCAGCTCGTCCGCCAGCAGCACCGCAATCCCCTGCTGAGCCTTCGTCAACCCGGCGAACCGCCGTTCCGGCCCCTCGTCGGTGTCCATCAGCATCTCGATCAGCTCGGACTGGATGTGCTCGGTGGTGTCGACGATCCGGACCAGATGCCCGTGCACCTCCATCGGTACCGAGTCCGCCGTCAGCGCCTCGGTCGCGATCTCCCGGATCGACGCGATCCGATGCGTCAGGTACTCCATCACGTGATCCGACGTCAGCAGCCCCGGCCCGACATCCCCCGCCGGCAACCGCCGCAACGCATCCCGGTCCTCACCCTCCCGGGTCAGCACCCGCTCCACCACACCCGCCAACCATTCAAACGCTCGTACGGCGTTGTCGTCGTAGCTGTGCGGCTCATAACTGTGCATCGACAACATGCCGAACAACTGATCCGGCCCGTCCTTCACCGGCCGGAAGATCGGCACCGTCACCACATCCTCGGACCGCCGCCCCACCGCCCCGATCGGTACGCCGGCATGCAACGCCGCCCCGTTGTCATACGCGAGCCGATACGTCTGCCGATGCTTCACCAACCACGCCGTCTGCCCATGCGGCCCGAAGCTGTGCGTGTCCGGGTCGACGTACCGGCCCTCGTCGTACCCGTACGGATACCGCACCTTGCTCGTCCCGTGCAGGAACCCCACATAGAACGTGTCCACCTGCGCGACCTTCGCCACCACAACCCGCACATAGTCGTACAGCCCGTAGTGGTCAGCGCGGAACAGCGCCTGGATCTTGTGATAGGCCTCGCGCAGGATGATCGCGGTCTCAGCGTCCACCCTGAGCGGGGGCGGTCCGTCTGCCGGCACGACGCACTCCTGCTCTATCGATCAAGCACTGACTGTGCCACCACGACCGGCGGTTGCCAAGCCCTTTCGCGACTCGGCAACCGCACGAACCGGCGGGTCAGCTCACGCGCATGGCCTGTACGCCGTTGCAACCGAATCCGCAGCGGCCTCCTGCATCGTCGAACCGGCCCCAGCTGACCAGGCTGCCGTCGTCGGACAGATCGATGGCGAAGTCTTCGTAGGGGGTGTCGACTATCGGTCCCGGGACCTCGATCTTCTGGCGGCTGGCGACGTCGTAGACATACAGCCGTCGCTCGTCTTCGGTGAGCTCTCTGAGCATGGCGACCTTCTTTGCGCCACTGCTGACTTCTCCGCCGTTGTAGACGCTCAGCGGATTCTCTGTTTCCAGTGCATCGGCGATGGTGAACGGCTGCCCAGCGGGCTTGGCTACGTCGTAGAAGTCGAAGGTCGCCGAATCGATCCCCACGGCGAGCATCCCGGTGCCGTCGTCACTGAAGTTCATGTCGAGGATTCCATCCTTCATGGTGGCGTAGGGCAAGGTGAAGGAACCCGCGGAGACATTCTTGAAAACCCAGACAGCTCTGCCGTTGTTCGGATGCGCTGGATCGATCGGAGTCGCCGAGTACATGACGGTGTTGCCGTCCGCCGACATCCCGAGCCGGCCGAAGGGATCCCACCGGCAGGTTGGCTGGCCGGGGCAGGTGTCCACCCGTACCCGGCCACTGGGCGACGCTCGATAGATCTCGTTGATCATTTCTCCGCTGGAACCAGTTCTCTGGACGACGTAGGCCAGATAGGAACCTGACGGGGTGAGTCGGATCGCCGCGACGTTGTCGACGGGAGCTCCCGACGTCCAGGTCGCACCGGTCGTGAGGTCGTGAACGAAAATCCGGACCTGCGAGGTTCCGGCCATGACCTGGTAGGCGACGTACCGGCCGTCGCCGGCGTTCGGGAGCGTTTTGTTGTAGTAGTACGGCGCGGACACGATCGGCTGGGGGGTGATGCCGTCCTCGGCTTTGGAAGCGAGCTCGTATTCGCCGGTGTAGAGGTCGCGGCGGACGAGATACTGCTGGCCGTCGTACGGGAGCCCGGGAACGGCGGTGATCCAGTCCATGCCGGGGACGTTGAAGAACGCGTAACGGCCGGTCTCGGAGACGGCGGCATAGTACAGGCCGATGTCGCTCCGGCCGGCTTGAAGATCGAGCCCCAACGCTGGTTCGCCGAGACCGCGGCTGATGTCGGTGGCGGAGAAGTCACTGACGATCGCACGCCTGACCACGAAGTCTTCGCTCATGACCGGGTCCGCGATGCCCACTGCGTTGACCGCACGGACGGAGGCGGTGTAGGTCTTGCCATCGGACAGTCCGCCGAGCGTAACGCTGGTTTTTCCGGCCGGCACGTAGCGGGCTCCGGTGTCCGGGTCGGTTGTCACGACGTACTGGGTGAGCGGTGTGCCACCGTTCTGCCCTGGGGCTTTCCAGCTGATGGTGGCCCCGAGGTCTGCCGGAGCGACGCGGACGTCGGTCACCGCGTCCGGTCGGCGTACCCCGACCCGCACAGTCATGTCCGCGACAAACTTGGGGTGGGTCACGGTGGCGTCGACCTCTGCGATGACTTTGGCGTCGCCGTTGGTTCCTGGCGGGGCCGAGAACAGCCCGTTCGATGTGATCGATCCGACGCTGTGTTCACCGAGCCGCCATCTGCTGATCGGTTCATCTGGGTGTGCCGAGATCGAGCCACGTATCTGTACCGATTCGCCGCCGAGAATCTGTGCTGTCGGTGGATCGAGGACGATGCCGTTGAAGGGTCCGGAGGTCTCCCAGTGCTTGATCTCGATGTCGAGGATCTTCTTCTTCGTCCATTCCTGTTTGATGCCGAAGGCGTTGAAGTTCAAGCCGGCGTCCATGGTGAGCCCGATGGTGGCTTCTGCCCAGGGCTCGGCTCCGAGGTTCACCTCACCCTCGATGTAGGGGCTCAGCGTGATTTCGGGTCCGCCGAGACCGTTGAAGACCAGCCCTAGCGCATTTTCGAGCGTCACGCGTCCCTCCGCCTGCAACGACGGGGTCACTCGAAGGAATCCAGGCTTCAGCTGTGACTCGAACGGCTCTCCCCCGACCGACCCGGGGGCGCTGAAGATGTTGACACCTACCCGCTGGCCGAACTCGCCGTCGATCAGGATGCTGGCCTTACCGCTTGCCTCGATTCTCAGCTTCAGCTTCGCTTCGGGGCAGACCTGGATGGGGACCACGCCGATCATGAAGCGGAGGCAGACTCCGCGGAGCTTGCCCAGTGTGAAGGGTTTGTCGAAGCCGCCGCCTCTGGCCTTGAGGAACGCCTTGAACTGCATCGTGGTTTCGACGCCGAGCTGCAGGTCAGCCCTGCGCGACCCGGTCTCGAGCTTGCCGTCCCAGAACGGTTTGAGCATGGCGGTCAACCGCAGATCGAATCCTTCGGAGACCTTTCCCTCGACACCTCCGAACGAGTTCTCCATCTCGATCATGAAGGCGCCGTTGCGCATTCCGATCGTCCAGTCACCTGCCGGCGCCAGGCGTGATTCCGCGCCTCCTTGGCGCAGTGTCTTGCCGCGGATCGTGGACTCGCGCAACCGGATACCAGGCATCGCGGGCTCGAAGGAGGCAACGTCTTCGTCGAGCATCTCCCCACGCATAAACAGTTCGCCTTCCGACAGTACGTCGGTCAGTGGCGCGTCCTCCGTCAGCAGCACACGCATCCCTGCGTAGCTGTCGATGCGCACCACCTTCTTCATGAACCCCAACGGTGCCACCGCCGACGATTCGCCCACGACGATGTCGCCAACGACGATCGCGGCCAGTTGCGGGGTAGGGCGCTCGATCGCGATGGCGCCGTCGGACGACATCTCACTGATGGCAGCCAGTGACGCCGGGCTGAGGACGACCGGTGTCTTCTTGATCGCGACGCGGGGCCGGATCGGCGACGTGGGCGTACTCGCCGCACCGGTCCCGGTCGCGTTCTTCGCCGCGACGGTCAGGGTGTACTCGGTCTCCGGATCGAGGCCGGCGACGCTGGCAGAGGTCGCGGTGACGTCGATGGTGCGGCCGCCAGGCGACACCTTGACCGTGTAGCCGGTGATCGCGGAGGTTCCGGTATCTGCCGGTGCACGCCAATTGACGGCCAGCGTCCCGGGAGCGCCGGCAGCTACATTGATGCTGGACGGCACATCGGGCGCGCGCTCGGCGATCGGGGTCGCGGTGGACGTTGCCTGAGGCCCATCACCGGCAATATTCTTCGCGCGGACCTTGAAGGTGTAGGCAGTGCCGTTCGCGAGACCACGCACGGCTGCCACGGTCGTGTCCGGCGCGATGCTCTGGACGATGTTGCCGGGTGACGCTTCCAGCTCGTAGCCCGTGATGTCGCCGCCGCCGTCGGGCGGATGCACCCATTGCACGTCGACACGGCCGTCCAGTTCGGTGACCGCGTTGATCATCGGCGCCATGGGAACCTCAGCGGGTCGTGGCCGAACCGGTACAGGTGTAGACTCTGCGGACCCGTTGCCGTTGACGGCAGTCACGACGATATCGTAGTACGTGTCGTTGGTGAGCCCGGTCAGGACCACTGACCGCGCCGTTCCAGCAGTAGTCACTGAAGTCCCACCAGGCGTGGCGGTGACCTTGTAGCTCACAATGCTGTCCGCGCCTGTCGGCGGAGACCAACTCACCGCTGCCGATGCGTGACGTGGCGTTGAGCTCGTGATGAACGGTTTGCCGGGAGGAGCCGGCAGCCGTGGGGTTACTGCCGGTGAGGAGGCGGAAGCTGCCGAGGGTCCGGCGGCGTTCATTGCCGTGACCCGGAACGTGTACTGCCGCCCGTTGGTCAAACCGTCGATGACAGCCGTGGTGGAGGTTGCCGTCACCGTTCGGCCGCCGGGGGTGATGGACACGCGGTAGTTCGCGATGGTCAGGTCGCCGTCGTCATCGGGCGCTGACCAGGCGACCGATGCCCCTGCGTTGGAGGGAGTGGCCTTGACAGCGGTCGGCGTACCGGGTGCTTGCGGCGACACCGCATAGCCTTGAAGTTCGCCGTAGATCCGCGCTGGTGCGCTGGTGCCGTTGGTGATGGTCACGTCGCCGGTGGCGCTGACTCTGGCCCACACCAGGTTGTACGAATAGGGATCGGGGGCGTAGACGACGTCGGTCGCCGGCGTCGGCTTGGCCTGGCCGGTCGGGTAGGTGATGAGTTCGCCGGATGTCGCGGTACCGGAGGCCATCAGGTGCAGCGCCACGGCACCTACACCTTGCGGAACCTCAGCGACGCCCGCGACGTGAAGCGTCTTCGATCCACCCGCGGCGATCAGCGTGGTGCCGGTGTCGAGGACTCGGACGGGCTTGGCCGCGGTGACTCGCATCGACGCCGCACCGGTGTTGCTCGAGGGCGTGTAGTAGCCCACGACGTCGATCGTGAAGTGCGATGCGCCTTTACCGCCGTACAGGCCGAGCTGGCCGTTCGCCGAGAGGACAGCGATCGCGGAGCTGGTCAGTGGACGCTTTACGTTGTAGCTGCCGTTCGACACAACCGGCACGGCGGCACCGGCGGGATGCACCACCCATGTTCCTGCTGCGGCGGGCATCCAGGCTGTGACGTTGACGGCAACCGCCGAGATGGCTCCAACAGCGGGCAGCCCGCCCTTGCCTGCAACGGCGAACGTGAGGCTCTTGTCCGTGGGCGCGGTCCCTACCGGAACGCCGCCGAGACCGGTCCGGGTGTCCACGATGCGCGTCTGCTTGAGCGGAACGAACCGGCTGGCCGCCACCGGCACGGTGTCGTCGGTGTAATAGCCGAAGACATCGATGAGGACGCGGATAGTGCCGGTGCTGTTGTTCTTGAAGTTGAACTGCCCGGTGCTGTTGGTCCGGATCAGGCTCGACGTGGAACCGTAGGTCTGGGTCGACTTGAACTGCATCGTCCAGACCGCAGGTTCCGGATCGCCCACCGCCCAGGTCGGCAGCGAACCGTTCGCCGACGCAGTCATGACGATGATGTTGGCCATGACTCCCGACATGCCACTGGCGGGCAGGCCGTTGCGTCCTCCGAGCGCCGTGGTCACGGTCTTCCCTGCAGCCACAAGCGTTGCCGCGCCGGTGTCGAGTACGCGTTTGGGCGCCGCGAGCGGTACGTACTGACCACGACCACTCGTAGCTGAGGCACCGC
Organism: Kribbella sp. NPDC058245; assembly: GCF_042882005.1. Lineage (NCBI taxonomy): Bacteria > Bacillati > Actinomycetota > Actinomycetes > Propionibacteriales > Kribbellaceae > Kribbella > Kribbella sp. NPDC058245. Next base: position 30,928 of record NZ_JBHVWY010000030.1, on the reverse strand, counting down.
CGATCGCCGGGGCAGGTGGACCCTCGCGACCAGTGGAGACGGCTTGAGCCGGACCAGCGACCAGTCCGGACAAGATGAGCGACAGCACAACCAACAGACCGCAGAATCTACGCACGAAGCCCCCAGTGAGATCTGCGACGCCTCATCGCCGCAGAAGGACAGATCGTAATCGCGCGCTGGCTGGTTGTGGTCAGATCTTCCTTGCAACAACGTGCAATCTGTCCTCGATCCACAGCGACGCCGGATCGAGGTACGGCGTCAGCGCGGCCCAGACCCCTGGGTCGTCGTTGCCGTGGAGCCGGCCGGAGGCGATGCGGTAGGTGATGCCGGCCAGGAAGTCGGCGATCTGGACTCGGTGGTCGACGAAGGAGTCCAGCTGCTCGATGGCCGCGATCGCGGGGCTCTTCTCGCGGAGCGCGGTGATTCGGGTTGGGGAGAGGGTGGTTTGGCGGTCGTGGGCGATCAGGACCGGGGTGCCGTCACTCCAGTGTTCGGCGGCTCGGATGATCGCGGGGAGTAGCGGGTCGAGCCTTGGCAGTACGGCGGTCTCGTGGGCGCGGAGGTAGTCGTTGGCCGTGTCGAGGAACTCGCGGGCCCGCCCGGTACGCCGATGAGCGTCGTACAGGAAGGTGGTTGTCGACGGTGGTGCACCGAGGAGGTCGACGAGGGCGGTGATCAGGAAGTAGGTCTTGTCGATCACGAAGACGCTGGCGTTGCCGGGCAGCGGGCCGTCCGGGCCGAGGAACCAGAGCAGGGTGGCTCGGTGTTTGGCGCGCAGGAGGTGATTGGCCTTGTACATCGTGGCCGGGGACTTGATGCGGGCGCGCAGTTCGGCGACGCAGGCCGCTGCGGTCTCCTGGTCGAGGCGGATGCTCGCGTGCGCGAAGACGTCCGTCACCCCACCGACGAGCTTCTCACCCTCATAGCCGGACTCGTCACAGACGATCGGGATGGCCGGCACGGTCCCACGATAGACGGTAGTCGCGGGTGGGGCCGGCTGACCGAGTCGCCCTCCCAAGCCTCGGCCTAACCTTCGCCACCACCCGCGACCACGTCCGAAACGCCTTCTGTGCTGAGCCGTTCGATCTCAACTCCCCCAGCGAGATCGAACGCCACCTGCAGCCCATCGGAGGCGTTCCCTCCCCCCTGCTGACTACAGACTGCCACCGGCCCCCGCGCCTGCCAATCGCTCGCCGTATGAGGTTGTTGTGTACTCAACCTCACCCCGGGGATTAGGGGGTGTCTGCTGGGCAGGAGACACCCCCTCGGTCACCAACTGGTCGGCATCGGCTTGCCCTCGGCGTACCCGGCCGCGGTCTGCAGGCCGACGACCGCCTTCTCGTGGAACTCGGCCAGGTTCGCGGCGCCGACGTACGTGCAGGAACTGCGCACCCCGGAGACGATCGAGTCGAGCAGATCCTCGACACTCGGGCTCTCGGGGTCGAGGTACATCCGCGCCGACGAGATCCCCTCCTCGAAGATCGCCTTCCGCGCCCGCTGGAACGGGGTGTCGTCAGCCGTCCGCAACCGCACCGCCCGCGCGGACGCCATCCCGAAGCTCTCCTTGTAGATCCGCCCGTCGCTGTCGCGATGCGCATCCCCGGGCGACTCGTACGTCCCGGCGAACCACGACCCGATCATCACACTCGACGCGCCCGCCGCGAGCGCCAGCGCGACATCGCGCGGATGCCGTACGCCGCCGTCCGCCCAGACGTGCTTGCCCAGCTCACGCGCGCGGGCGGCACACTCCAGTACGGCGGAGAACTGCGGTCGACCGACAGCCGTCTGCATCCGTGTCGTGCACATCGCGCCCGGTCCGACGCCAACCTTGATGATGTCCGCGCCCGCCTCGACGAGATCGCTCACGCCCTCCGCTGTCACCACGTTGCCCGCGACGATCGGGATCTGTGGGTCGAGGCTCTTCACCAGCTTCAGTACGTCGAGCATCCGCTCCTGGTGACCGTGTGCGGTATCGATCACCAGTACGTCGATTCCCGTGTCCAGCAAGGCTTTCGCCCGCTGCTCCACATCGCCGTTGATCCCGATCGCCGCCGCGACGCGGAGCTTGTTGTTCGCGTCCAGCGCCGGCTCGTACAGCGTCGCCCGGAGCGCCCGCTGCCGGGTCAGAATCCCGACAATCGTCCCGGCCGCATCCACCACCGGCGCCAACCGATGCCGCCCGTCGTGCAACTGGTTGAACGCCGCCTCCGGATCAATCCCGGCCGGCACCGTCAGCAACTCCCGCGACATCACCGCATCCAACTGCGTGAACCGATCCACCCCAGCACAATCCGCCTCAGTCACCACCCCGACGGGTCGCCCGCGGTCAACCACCACCACCGCCCCATGTCCCCGCTTCGGCAGCAGATTCAACGCCTCCCCCACAGTCCCGCCGGGCGGCAGCACCAAAGCCGTGTCGTGCACCGGATCTCGATCCTTGACCCAGGCAACGACCTCCCGAACCACATCCACCGGAATGTCCTGCGGAATCACCGCCAGCCCACCACACCGAGCAATAGTCTCCGCCATCCGCCGCCCCGACACGGCGGTCATATTCGCCGCCACGACCGGAATCGAAGCCCCACTCCCATCCCCCGTCGCCAGGTCCACATCCAGCCGCGACGTCACCCGAGACCGGCTAGGCACCAAAAACACATCACTGAACGTCAGGTCCCCCGCAGGTTCCCGATCATGATGAAACCGCATCCCAGTGCCCTTCGCCGACGCCAAATCCTCCGCCAGCCTGTCACGCACCCCCAACCCCCACAAGGAATCAGGAAAGCAGCCTCGCTACGTCCGAAGGCCCGCAGTACCTGGTCGGCGTGTTCTCGGACGCTGTGATCGGTTCGGATGTACCACGCCTCGCTCTCCCGGGACGTGCGGCCGAGGCGGATCTGCATCACCCACCAACCCGCTCCTCAACGCTCCGGGCAGGACGCGCTGAGCGTGAACCACGCGAGCCGCACAGAGTTGGACGGTGCTGGCGGTCCGCGCCCCAACCCGCCAGCTCTCCATCGGCACGGTGGCTTCGCTCGCCGCGCACCAAAGGGGCAGCTCACCCCGACTGTGAGGAGATTGCCGCCGGTAATCGATGGACAACGACCCGGTGGTCACAGTCGACGGTTCATTACGCACACTCGCCAGCTACCGTCCCCGCAGCACGTCGGTGGTCATGTGGCGTGCTCGATCACGTCGCTCCAGGCGGCACGGACGTCACGCGGCAACACCAGCTCCGGCCAAAGGTCGACCAGGAAAGCTCCGTCGACGTACTGCAGGATGTCCTCCGGCCCGCCCTCACGCAGAACGGTCTCGTACACCCTCGCGCGGTCGGCCCGGTTCCGCAGGTCGAAGCTTCGTCCGGGTTCTGACCAGTTCAGATGCAACGGCAGCGTCACCGTGGCGAGCGCCGCATCGAGGTCGAGCCGAGAGAGATGCGTCGGCACCGACACGATGCGGCCTCGAGCCGTGGTGGTCTCGACGAATTCCACCTGCCGACGAAGGTCCAGCTCGTACCCGGTCTCGGGCGGCCTGACAAGCCGGAAGGCCGGCTCGCTTGAACAGGGAGCCGGCCTTCGCGGGGTGGGTCAGCGGTGCAGGTCGAAGCGGTCCAGTTCCATGACCTTGTGCCAGGCGGCGACGAAGTCGGTGACGAACTTGGACTTGGCGTCGTCGGAGGCGTAGACCTCGGCGACGGCGCGGAGTTCGGAGTTCGAGCCGAAGACGAGGTCGGCGCGGGTGCCGGTCCACTTGACCTTGCCGTCAGTACCCTTCGCCTCGAAGAACTCCTGGCTGGCGTCGGTCGACTTCCACTCGGTGCCCAGGTCGAGCAGGTTCGCGAAGAAGTCGTTGGTGAGGGTGCCCGGGTTCTCGGTGAGGACGCCGTACGACGAACCGTCGTAGTTGGTGCCGAGGACGCGGAGGCCGCCGACCAGGACGGTGAGCTCGGGGGCGCTCAGGGTGAGCAGGTTCGCCTTGTCGAGCAGGAGGTACTCCGCGGGGAGGCGGTTGCCCTTGCCGTAGTAGTTGCGGAAACCGTCGGCGACCGGCTCGAGGGCCTCGAAGGACTCGACGTCGGTCTGCTCCAGGGTCGCGTCCGTGCGGCCCGGGGTGAACGGTACGACGATGTCGACGCCGCCGTTCTTGGCCGCGACCTCGACGCCGACACCGCCGGCGAGGACGATCAGGTCGGCCAGGGAGACCGCCTTCCCGGACGACGACTGCTTGAAGGAGGACTGGATGCCTTCGAGCGTGCGCAGCACCTGGGCGAGCTGGTCGGGGTTGTTGACCTCCCAGCCGGCCTGCGGCTGCAGGCGGATGCGGGCGCCGTTCGCGCCACCGCGCTTGTCGCTCCCGCGGAAGCTGGACGCGGCGGCCCAGGCGGTCGAGACGAGCTGCGACACCGACAGGCCGGAGGCCGCGATCTGCGCCTTCAGCGCGTCGACGTCGCCGGCACCGATCAGTTCGTGGTCGACGGCCGGCAGCGGGTCCTGCCAGATCAGCGTCTCGGACGGGACCTCGGGGCCGAGGTACCGGACGATCGGGCCCATGTCGCGGTGGGTCAGCTTGAACCAGGCGCGGGCGAACGCGTCCGCGAACTGGTCCGGGTTGTCCTTGAACCGGCGCGAGATCTCTTCGTAGATCGGGTCGACGCGCAGCGCCAGGTCGCTGGTCAGCATCGTCGGCTTCTTCGCCGGGCCGTCGTACGCGTCCGGGATGATCGCCTCGGAGTCCTTGGCGACCCACTGGTTCGCACCGGACGGGGACTTGGTCAGCTCCCACTCGTGGCCGAACAGGATCTCGAAGAAGTCGTTCGTCCACTGGGTCGGCTTCGTGGTCCAGGTGACCTCGAGACCGCTGGTGATCGCGTCCTTGCCCTTGCCGGAGTTGAACGTGCTCTTCCAGCCGAGGCCCTGGTGCTCGAGGTCGGCGCCCTCGGGCTCGACCCCGACGTGCTCCTCGGCGTTACCGGCACCGTGGGTCTTGCCGAAGGTGTGACCACCGGCGATCAGCGCGACGGTCTCCTCGTCGTTCATCGCCATCCGGCCGAAGGTCTCGCGGATGTCGCGGGCCGAGGCCAGCGGGTCCGGGTTCCCGTTCGGGCCTTCCGGGTTCACGTAGATGAGACCCATCTGTACGGCGCCCAGCGGCTTCTGCAGCTCGCGGTCACCGCTGTACCGCTCGTCGTCCAGCCAGCCCGTCTCGGGACCCCAGTAGACGTCGGTCTCCGGCTCCCACACGTCGGCCCGGCCACCGGCGTACCCGAAGGTCTTGAAGCCCATCGACTCCAGCGCCACGTTGCCGGTCAGGATCAAGAGGTCGGCCCAGGAGATCTTCTGGCCGTACTTCTTCTTGACCGGCCAGAGCAGCCGGCGGGCCTTGTCCAGGTTGGCGTTGTCCGGCCAGCTGTTCAGCGGCGCGAACCGCTGCTGCCCGGCGCCGGCGCCACCGCGGCCGTCGCTGATCCGGTACGTCCCGGCGCTGTGCCACGCCATCCGGATCATCAGCGGGCCGTAGTGCCCGAAGTCGGCCGGCCACCAGTCCTGCGAGGTGGTCAGCGTCTCCTGGATGTCCGCCTTCACGGCGGCCAGGTCCAGGCTCTCGAACTCCGCCTTGTAGTCGAAGTCCGCACCGAGCGGGTTGGCGACCGCCGGGTTCTTGGCCAGGATCTTCAGGTTTAGCTGGTTCGGCCACCAGCCCCGGTTCGCGTCGCCCGAGGTCGGCTGCACGCCCTGGCCGTGGGCCACCGGGCAACCGCCTACGTTCTCTTCGCCGCGGCTCTCCACGCTGCCTTCACCGGGCAGGGGCTCGTGCGGCTCATGGTTGTCGGACATCTAAATCCTTCCAGGACTGGACGTTTTGCAAGAAGGGTCAAGCACAGGCGGCGCAAAGCCCCCAGTAGATGACTTCGGCCTCGTCGATGACGAACCCGTGATCGTTGGAGGCGGTCAGGCACGGAGCGTGCCCGACCGCACAGTCGACATCAGCGATGGCGCCGCAGGTGCGGCACACGACATGGTGGTGGTTGTCCCCGACCCGCGACTCGTACCGCGCGACCGAGCCCAGCGGCTGGATCCGGCGCACCAGCCCGGCCGCCGTCAACGTGTGCAGCGAGTCGTACACCGCCTGGTGCGAGACCTCCGGCAGTTCGTTGCGCACGGCCCCGATCAGCGAGTCCGTGTCCGCGTGCGGATGCGTGTACACCGCCTGCAACACCGCCACCCGCGGCCGGGTCACCCGCAGCTCGACGCCCCGCAGCAACTGCTGGAGCTCCTCCACCGTAGGCACCCCCGCAGTCTTCCGCCTTTTCTGGAACGAGTCAAGATTACCTGCCGCAACACCAACGGCGAGTCTCAATTCGAGAATGGACCCATGACCGTCATCGACCGCATCGAGCCCCACCACCTGCCGGACCTCGCCGCGCTCTTCCGCTCCGCCTGGTGGCTGACCGACCGTACGCCGGAGGAGACCGCTCTGATCCTGAGAGAATCCGACCTGATCATCGCGCTGGTCGACGAGGATCGCCTGGTCGGATTCGCCCGAGTCCTGACCGACTATGCGCACGTCGCCCTGGTCCTCGACGTGGTGGTCGCACCCGAGTCCCGGGGCGGCGGTCACGGCGCAACTCTGATGGAGGCGATCGTGACGCACCCTGATCTTCAGCAGGTTCGCAGCATCGAGCTCGTCTGCCAGCCCGACCTGATCCCTTTCTATCGCCGCTGGGGTTTCACCGATGACGTCGGTCAGTCGCTGCTGATGCGGCGAAGCACCCAGTCGTCCGAGGCAGGCAGTGGACGACGCCTTCTGGGGAAACCGGATCGGCGTACCGACGGACGGTGAGTAGTGGTGGGAATCGGCGAGGTCTACGCCTGACACGCGGTGCGGGTTCGCCGATTGAGAGACCTCTACCCGTCCGTCGGTACGCGTTCCTTGGCGTTCAGCCAGCCGTGGGTCAGGGAACCAGAGCGCCTGCCGGCCGAGCTCTGAGCTGGTTCTGAGGTTTGGTGTTTATCGTGGTCAGGAGCGTTGTCCAACGGGGAAGATGAACATGCCGGAAACCAGAGTGCTGGTGGTCGACGACGAGGAGAACATCCTCGCGATGCTGACCACGACCTTGCGGTTCGCCGGTTTCACCGTCGCGTCCGCAGCCACGGGTAGTGAGGCGCTTGAGCAGGCGCGCGAGTTCCGGCCCGAGGTGATCGTGCTGGATGTGATGCTGCCGGACCTGGATGGGTTCGAAGTCTGCCGGCGGTTGCGTCGGGACGGGGTCGATGCGCCGGTGCTGTTCCTGACGGCGCGGGACGCGCGGGAGGACAAGGTTGCTGGGCTCACCCTTGGCGGTGACGACTACGTGACCAAGCCGTTCGACCTCGACGAGCTCGTTGCCCGGATCAAGGTGTTGCTGAGGCGGGGCCGGAGTGTTCGGCAGGCAGGTGAACGTCTGAAGGCGGGGCGGGTTGAGCTTGACCCGGATACCCATGAGGTGTGGAGCGGTGGCGAGTTGGTGGACCTGTCCGCGACCGAATTCCAGCTGCTGCACTACCTGATGCTCAACGCGGGGCGCGTGCTGTCGAAGGCGCAGATCCTCGACCATGTGTGGAAATTCGACTTCCAGGGCGACTCGGGCATCGTCGAGACCTACGTCTACTACCTGCGGCGCAAGCTGGACGGACCGGACGGTCAGCTGATCCGGACCGTGCGCGGCGCCGGCTACCTACTCCGTACGGCGACCTGATGGCGAGGCGACCGTGGTTGCGTTCGCTCCGCAGCAGGCTGCTGGTCGGCGTGCTCGCGGTGACCGCGATCGGGCTCGCGGCGGCGGGCATCGTCGGCGTCACCGCGCTGGGCTCCTATCTGCATCAGCGGACCGATCAGCAGCTCAAGATCGCGTTGTCGGCCAATCAGCAGATGCTGAGTCCGGACGGCCAGCTGCCGTCGATCCCGGCCGCGGCCGGCAACTGCTCGGTCGCGATCATCGATGCCACTGGCAACCAGCTGTCGCACGCGGGCGCCGTACAGACACTGCCGACGCCGCCCGTCGCGGACCTCGCGCGGTATGCGGCCGGCGGAACCCCGCTGACGATCACCGCAGGAGAGGATTACCGGATTCAGGTCGCCACCCTGCCCGGCGGGCGCTTCCTGCTGGTGTCGGAGGCCACGGCCTGGTCGGACGCCGTGGTCTACCGGCTGATCCTCATCGAGCTCGCGGTCACGCTGATCGCTCTCGCACTGGCCGTCGCGCTCGCGGTCGGGGTGAGCAGGTTCGTGCTGAAACCGTTGGACACGATGTCGGCCACAGCCACGCGGATTGCCGACGGCGAGCTGTCCCATCGGGTCGAGCTCGCCGGGGCTCCGACCGAGGTCGCCGTACTCGGGCAGTCGATGAATCAGATGCTCGGCCGGATCGAGCATGCGTTCACCCAGCGGCAGTTGGCCGAGGACAGGTTGCGGCGGTTCGTCGCCGATGCCGGTCACGAGCTCCGTACGCCGCTGACCGCGATCACGGGTTACGCGCAGCTGGTCCGGAAGGGGGCGTTGAGCGAGCCCGAGCAGCTCGAGGACGCGATGCGCCGGGTCGAGGACGAAACGCACCGGATGACCAGCCTGGTCGACGAACTACTCCTGCTCGCGCGGCTGGACCAGGGGCGACCACTCGACCGGGTCGAGCTGGATCTCGCCGAGCTGGTCACGGCCGCCGTACAGAATGCCAGGGCTGCCGATCCCGATCGGTCCCTGACCCTGATCATCGAGCCCGGCACGCATCGGGTCGTGGGCGACGAGCACCGGCTGAGCCAGGTGCTGGGGAACCTGCTGGCCAACGTCCGCGCGCACACGCCGGCCGGTACGGCGGCCGAGGTGCGGCTCAGCCGTGACGGGGACGACGAGCTTCTCGACGTCATCGACCACGGGCCGGGGATCGCGCCCGACCAAGCGGACAAGGTGTTCGAGCGCTTCTACCGCGCCGACACCGCCCGGCATCGCGTCGCGGGCACGGGCGAAGGCAGCGGGCTGGGGCTCAGCATCGTGGCCGCGATCGTCGCCGCGCATCAGGGCTCCGCGACCGTGGTACCACATCGCGGCGGCGCCTGGCTCAGAGTGCTGCTTCCGGCGGCGAGCGCTGCCATCGAGTTCCCAGCAAACTCTGAGGTGACGCCGATGTCGCTCGGAGGCTGAGGCACTTTCCTGGGAGCTGAGTCCGGAGAAACCGGACGATTCCCAGGAGGTTCTTCGTGACTACCCTCTCCGCGGCCGACGGTGTACGCACCCGCTCCCCGCATCCCGGCAAGCTCGCCGGCGCCGCCGTACTGGCGATCGTGGCGGCGAGCCTGATCAACACCCTGCTCGCGCTGATCGGCCGGTCGGTCTTCTCGGTCCCCGATGATTTCAAGGGGTTCCAGCCCGGCGCCTACATCTTCCTGACGGTCATCGGCATCGCCGGCGCCACGGTCGCATGGTCGGCCATCGCGGCCAAGGCCGCCAAGCCGGTCGAGCTGCTGCGCAAGCTGGCCGTCATCATCGTGCCGGTGTCGATGCTCGCCGACGTCGCGCTGCTGGTGACCGGTCAGTCGCCGGTCGGGGTTGTCGTGCTGGCGGTCATGCACGTCGTCGTCGGCCTGGCCGCCTACTTCGCCCTGACCCGGATCGCCCCGCCGCGACCGGCCCGTTGAAACGTGGAGACGACGTTGAACAATGCGGGCATCGGACGACGCACACTTCTCCGGTACGGCGCCGCTGGCGCGGTCGGCGTGAGCGCGTTGGCCTTCAACCAGACCGGGGCCTTGGCGGCCGGCGGTGGTGACGACGCGGAACTGCGGCGGCTGTACCGCGCCGCGCTGAACGAGGGCGGCGGGCTCGTCGTGTGGGCCGGCGGGAGCGTACCCACTCAGGAGGACCGGACGCGGGACGCGTTCACCACCGCCTTCCCCGGAATCGACACGGTCATCAAGGTCCGCTACAGCACCGAGCACAGCGCCCTTGTCGACCGGCAACTGGCGCTCGGCGGACTGGAGCCGGACGTCATTCAGCTGCAGACCCTGTACGACTTCGACCATTGGAAGGCCCGGAACGCGCTGCTGCCGTACCGTCCCCCAGGCGCACAGGCCGTCTTCAAGCAGTACCGGGATCCCGACGACACCTTCATCGGCATCAGCGCGCAATCCTTCGGTCGCGTCGTCAACACCACCCTGCTCTCCGAGGGTGAACGCCCGAGAGACGCCACCGACTTCCTGACTCCGGCCTTCCGCGACAAGATCGTCGTACCGGATCCCACTGCGGACGACGCTGTGCTGTTCGCGTTCTACCTGGTGACGCAGAAATACGGTCTGCGCTTCATGGAGCAGTTCATGGAGCAGCGGCCACTGGTCGTCGCGAACTCGCCGACAACCAACGCCATCCTGGCCAGCGGCCAGCGCACTGTCAGCCTCTCCAACGTCTCGCCGTTGGTCCCGGGCGCGGTGCAATACCTAGCCCCGAAGACAGACCAATTCATGAGTTGGCCACGGACAGCCGCCATCTTCCGCGCAGCACGCCACCCAGCCGCCGCGAAGCTCTACCTCGCCTGGCAACTGACCGTCGAACGCCAACGCACCGTCCTGCAATGGTCAAGCCGCCGCGACGTCGCCGTCCCCGCCGGCCTCATCACCGACTACAACACCCCGCTCAACGGCTTCCGCGACTTCATCCGCGACCGCGCCGCCGTCGAACGCTACCGAGCCCTGATCACAACCTTCATCCACCCCTCCGCCTAGCGAGGGCCCGAGGCGACGAACGCGACCCGACCCCGCTCTCGGGCACGGGTCGCCTTCCGGAGGCGTCTGTGCCGGTGCGTGGATCCGGTAGCAGCCCTGCGAGAGGCGATCATCGCGGTGACCGACGACGACGTACAGGCGGTTCTCCTCTTCGGGTCGATCGCTCGCGGAGAGGGAACGCCGGACAGTGATATCGACCTGGCGGTCATTGCGCCGTCCGGCTGGAACAACCGCGTTGAGCTTGAGGACAACGTCCGGAGGCGTCACCCCGCAAGTCTTCGGACGCAACGCCCCTCAGCAAAGCGGGGCGCACTCGACCGGCAACCCGAGCCCCAGCCGCCGATGCGAAGCGAGGCGCGGGGGGTGCGGGTGGCGGAGCCCCCGCAACGCGGCGAGCGAAGCGAAGCCGCACAAATGACGAAGGCGACGTGGCGAGAATCCGAAGGATTCCGCACACGCCGCCCATCGACTTCGTGGAGCTTAGGGGATTCGAACCCCTGACCTCTTCGTTGCGAACGAAGCGCGCTACCAACTGCGCCAAAGCCCCAAATCGGGCCGCCACACTATCTCTGGCGACCGCGAAACTCTAACACGTTGGGCCCCGGAGACTAAAACCGGATACTCAGTCGCCGACGGCTCGCTTGACCTCGGGTTCTTCGACGGCGGGCGGCCGGGTTTCGGCGACGAAGGGCTGCTCGGCGGGGTCCGTGGTACGGGCGCTGGAGAAGACCTCGTCGTCGGTCAGCGAGATGGTGCGGACCGTCCGGTCCGGCGCCTTCTCCTTCATGACGTACATGGGGAGGGTGACGGGGACCGGGTCCCACAGGCCTTCCGTCGACGCCGCAGGCTTCTCGACGACCGGGGCCGGCTCGGCCGGCAGCTTGACCTCGATGGTGAGCTCGTCGTCCGGGGACGGGGCGGGCTTGCCGGCGGGGCCGTGGTCGTGCCGGGACTGCAGCACGGTACGACGTTCCGCCGCGAGGCGGGCGCGGTCGCGGGCCTGGCGGCGGAGCTGGACGCGGGTGAGGACGACGAAGCCGACGATGAGGCTGCCGGGGATCGCGACGGTCCACCACAGGAGCATGCCAAGTCCTGCCAGTGCGGTGACTGACAGGAGAGAAAGGGTCAGGATCGACAGGACCCGCCGGCGGCGCATAGCGGCCACCCGGCGGGCTCGGTTGGGGACGTAGCGCTTCGGTGGGGACAGGTCGTCAGCGGTCTCGACGGTGTCGGTCGAAGCGGTGTCACTCGAGCCCGGTGGACGGACGACGTACCGGGTGGTGGCGGGGTCCCTCGACAGGACGCGTGCGTCGGCTGTCGACGGCACCGACGTGCGGCGCCTGGCCTCGTCGTTCCGCTTCAGCATCATCGGGACGAGGTAGGCAGCCCACGCGGCGACGATCGCCACATAGATCAGTCCTGTCGTCCCCATGCGATGACGCTAAGACCCAGCGCGCACCAGATGGGGTACGTGGCGCGGTGTGTCGCAAGAAGACTCGTGTGACTGATGTGAACAGTACGGAGCGTAGTCACTGCAATCGCGAGACGAGACCGGGCCCGACTTCCTCACTGTTGAGCGCGAAGATGCGGTGGTCGCGCCAGTCCCCGTCGATGTGCAGGAACCGCGGCCGCTCCCCTTCGTACCGGAAACCAAGCTTCTCCACCACGCGCAGGCTGGCCTTGTTCTCGGGCCGGATTGCCACCTCGATGCGGTGCAGTCCAAGGGTGAACCAGCAGTGGTCGGCGGCCAGCGCGACCGCGGTCGGCACGATGCCACGGCCGGCGTACTGCTCGTCGACCCAGTAGCCGAGGTTGGCCCAGCGGGCTGAGCCGTAGGTGACGCCGGAGACGGTGAGCTGGCCGACCAGCGGCCACTTCGCCCGCGCACCTGCGCCCGCCGCACCGCCGTACGTGATGACGAAGGGCAGCATGCGGCCGTACCGCGCCTGCCGGTTCCAGTCACGGGCCATCGCGCGAAAGGTGCGCGCACCGTCATCCGCACCGGGCGGCTGGGTCGCGTCCCACGGCCGTAGCCAGCTGATGTTGCGTTGCCGTGCTGCTGCCCACTCGGCACCGTCGCCGGCCCGCAACGGCCGCAGCGCGACCTGTCCGTGCTGCAGCTCGACAGGCCAGTGCACGATCGCCATCAGTCGGTATCCGTCCGCACGTGGTCCCCACCGCGCACCTGCTCGACCGCATGCTTCAGCAGCGGCTCCAGTACGGCGAGACCGTCCTTCACCCCGCCACGAGACCCCGGCAGGTTGACGATGACCGTCGTACCGGCGACTCCAGCGAGCCCACGGGACAGTGCAGCCGTCGGTACGCCGTTGGCAACGCCGTACGCGCGGATTGCCTCGGCGATCCCCGGCACGACCTTGTCGACGACCGCAGCCGTCTCCTCGGGTGTCCGGTCCGTCGGCGAGATTCCCGTGCCACCAGTCGTCAGTACGACGTCGTACGCCGCAGCGACCGCCTGCCGCAGCGCCTCACCGACAGGCACACCATCTGGCACGACCTGCGGCCCCGACACCTCGAAACCCCAGTCACCCAACCGCTCTGCGATCAGTGGACCAGTGGTGTCGCTGTAGACCCCGGCAGCGGCCCGGTTGGACACGCTCACGACCAGCGCCTTCACGGCCGCTCCCAGAGCCCGGTCTTGCCACCCTCTTTGCGCTCGACGCGTACGTCGGACAGCACGGCAGCCGGGTCCAGCGCCTTCACCATGTCAATCACCGCGAGCCCAGCCACGGCCACCGCGGTCAGCGCCTCCATCTCGACGCCGGTCCGATCAGTGGTCTTCACTGCCGCCGTGATCAGTACCGCGTCGTCCGCCACCTCGAGGTCGACCTTGGCACCGGTGATCGCGATCGGATGACACAGCGGCACCAGGTCAGGCGTCCGCTTGGCCCCCATGATTCCGGCGATCCGGGCGACCGCGAGTGCGTCGCCCTTCGGTACGCCGTCCCCGCGCAGCGCCTCGACCACCTCGGCCGAGACCAGAACCTTGCCAGAGGCAACAGCTCGCCGGGCGCTGGTGTCCTTGGCGGAGACGTCCACCATTCGCGCCGCCCCCGTCTCGTCGACGTGGGTCAGCCCCCGGTCCTGCGTCATCCGGTCTCCTCGTCCAGCAGCAAGAGCTCCACCTGGTCACCGGCCCGGACCGCCGTCACGTCCTCCGGGACCACGATCAGGGCGTTGGCCCGGCTCAGCCCGCCGAGCAGGTGGGAGCCGTGCCCGCCGACTGTACTGGCCATCCAGCCCTGGTCGCCCAACCTGGCCGCTGCGCGGACGTACTGCCGCCGTCCGGAGGGCGACTTGAACTCGTCCAGTGCCACTCCACGCGACAGACTCCGCCGGTACGGCATCTGGCCCATCAGCTTGCGCAGAGCCGGTCGGACGAACACCTCGAAGGAGACGTACGCCGACACCGGGTTCCCAGGCAGCGTGAAGATCGGTACGTCGTCAGCACCGAGCACTCCGAAGCCCTGCGGCTTCCCGGGCTGCATGGCGACCTCCGGGAAGTCGACTGTGCCCGTCTTGGACAGCACCTCTTTCACCACGTCGTACGCGCCCTTGCTGACCCCACCGGTGGTGATGACCATGTCTGCTCGGGACAGCTGGTCCATCAGCGTGTCCATGATCTTCTTCGCGTCGTCGTCGACTACTCCGACGCGGTAGACCTCAGCACCGGCATCCCTCGCGCAGGCCGCCATGGTGTAGCTGTTCGAGTCATAGATCTGCCCGTCGCCCAAGGCAGTACCCAGCTCACGCAGCTCAGACCCGGTGGACACGACGACTACTCGCGGCCGCGGACGCGCCTTGACCCGCGCCCGGCCAACAGCAGCCAGTACGGCGATCTGCCGCGGCCCGAGGAGCGTGTCCCGCTGCAGCACCTGCTGTCCGGCCTGCACGTCCTCACCAAACCGCCGTACCGATCCACCAAGTGGCGGCTGCTGGTCGATCTGCACGTTGACCGTGCCACCGTCGGTCCACTCCACCGGTACGACGCTGTCCGCGCCGCGCGGCATCGGTGCACCGGTCATGATCCGGATGCATTTGCCGGGCGTGACCATGGTCGGCTCTGGCCGACCTGCGCGCTGCTCACCGGCTACAGCCAAAGTGATGGGGGTCTCCGCCGACGCACCAGCCAGATCCTCGGCGCGGACGGCGTAACCGTCCATGGCCGAGTTGTCGAACCCCGGCAGGTTCACGCCGGAGACGATGTCCTCGGCGAGCACCAGACCGAGCGCCTCCATCAGCGGCTGGTCGAACGCCGGCAGTGCGGTCACCCGCCCGAGCACGGCCTCCAGATGCTCCTCAACGCTCCGCTTCACCCGGCTGACCTTAGTCGGTGGTGCGCTCCGGGTGCCGACCCCACACCATCCGGACGTCCGGCACACGTTCCTCGTTGGCTGCACCGTCGGTACGTCGTACCTCGGTGAAGCCGTGTGAGCGGTAGAACGCCTGGGCGCGCAGATTGCTCTGGAAGGTCCACAGGGCAAGGCCGCCGGGCCGCAGGTCCTTGGCCAGATCAACCAGGGTCGATCCGATACCGCGGCCGGCCAGATCCGGGTCGACGTACAGCTGGTCGAGGTCGTCACCGTCCAGCGTCAGTACGGCGACTATCCGGCCGTCGTCGAGCCCCACCCACGTCTGTGCATCCGGTAGCAGTACCTCGGCGAACCAGCTCGCCACCTGCTCGGCAGTGTGGATCGCCGGCGGCAGCTGTGCGCCAGGAGCATGCCGCGAGCGCCACCAGACCTGCGCCGCCTCGTCAGTGTCGTACGGCTCGAGCGGCCGGATCAGCAGGTCGTCGACCGGGGCGGTGGGGCGGGGAAGGTATTTCATCAGCCTTCGAGAACCGTCCCGTCCGCAATCAGCCGCCGCTCACCCGCTGCCGCTTCGATCTCGACGTCGCCGACGACCGTGACGTCCTTGCCGAACACCACGTCGCCCCGCACCTCGAGCCGGTCGGCCCGGACCAGCGACGGCGCACCGGCCACGAAGCGCGCGTCGAAGTCGGCCAGGATCTTGAAGTACTCCGGGTCCAGGTCGACGTACGGCTCGTCGCCCTCGTGCGTGGTGGTGAGGTCGCCCGCGTCGTCGAGCTCGTAGACATCCGAGCGCAGCACGAGCAGATCGTTCGTGGTCTTCACCGGCTTGAACCGGCTACGGTCCACGATCACGGCCTGCGAGCCCTCGAAGATCTCGATCGCGGTCCCCATCCCGGTCTCCAGCTGGATCACCTTCGGCGAGCTGGGATCGGCCGGGTCGACGGTCTTGCGGTTCACCATGATCGGCAGCCCGAGGATGCCGTCATGGCCGTCCATCAGGTCGGCCAGCTGGTCCAGGTCGATCCACAGGTTGTTCGTGTTGAAACTGGTGTGCCGCTTGACGTCCTGGAAGTACTGCGTCTCCCCCTCGGCGACCTGGGCGCTGTCCCGCAGGATCAGCCGGCCGTCGGACTTCCGGACCGCCACATGACCGCCCTTGCGGTCGGACCGGGTCCGCCGGCAGACCTCCATCCCGAACGGCACGTCGTGCTCGGCCATCCAGGCGGCGATCCGCGGGTCCGCGGTCGCACCGAGGTTGTCGGCGTTCGAGATGAACGCATGCCGGAACCCGTGCTCGCGCAGCGCGTCCAGCGTGCCGGAGGCGACCAGTGCGGTGAACAGGTCGCCGTGACCGGGCGGGCACCACGCCAGCTCCGGATCCGGTTCCCACTCGGCCGGAGTGAGGTCGTCGGCGAGCAGCTTCGGTTCCATGTTCTGCAGGAAGTCCAGCGGGAGGCCGTCGATCGCGAGACCGTCGTACTCGCTCAGGATCTGCAGGGACTGCTCCCGGGTGCGGAAGGAGTTCATCAGCACCAGCGGCAGCGGTACGTCGTACTTGCGCCGCGTGCTCAGGATCTGCCGGGCGATGATGTCGAGGAAGCTCAGACCGTCCTTGACCGGCAGTGCGGACTTCGGTCCGGTGACACCCATCGACGTACCGAGGCCGCCGTTGAGCTTGATCACCACGGTCTCGGCGAGCGCGGCGCGCATCGCGTCGGGGTCGGTGTCGAGGTGGTCCAGATGAGGCAGGTCGCCCACCGGCTCGATGTCGTCCTCGCGGATCGCCCCCTGCTGACCGGACTCCAGGAGCCGGTAGTAGTGGGTGAACACTCGGACCGCGACCTCCGCAGCACCTGCGGAACGCATCTTGTCCTGCGCCTGCCTAAGACCCGCCTCACTCATGCCTTCGCCTCGCTGGCGCTCGGCTCCACCATGAGTGAGAACTCAGCTGTGCTTTCTTTTCGCTCGCTGCGCTCACTCATGACACAACCCTAGGGGACACGGCCCAATCGCAGTGTTAACCGCGTCACGCCGCCTACTATCAACGCGTGTTCGCGTCGAAGGCCGTAGCGCGGCAGCACTTCCTCACCGCCCGCGCCGGGAGGCCCGCGGAGGACCTGCTGCCAGGCGCCCGCTCCCTACCGGTCGTGCAGAACGCACGGCGGATCGCCCTGTACGTCTCGATTGGCCCGGAGCCTCAGACCGGCGCACTGATCGACTGGCTGCTCGCCGGCGACCATGAGGTGCTGCTACCGATCCTGTACGCCGACAACGACCTCGGCTGGGGCGTCGCTCCCGGAGCGGCCGACCTGGTTCCCGGACGCCTCGGGCTGTCCGAGCCCCGGACCGATCTGGGCTCGGATGCGATCAGCACCGCCGACCTGGTCATCTGCCCAGCACTCGCGGTCGCACAGGACGGCGTACGGCTTGGTCGTGGTGGTGGCTCCTACGACCGGGCACTCACCCGAGTAACACCCGGTACGCCGATCTGGGCGGCCGTCTACGACTCTGAAGTCGTCGACTCGCTACCGTCCGATCCGCACGACCACCTGGTCCACGCGGCGCTCACACCGACCGGACTGATCCCGGTCGGCTAACGCTCAGGCTTACCTGTGAAGGTCAGTGTGTGCTCGCGCTTGGCCTCGACTGCACCGCGGGTGAACGCCCAGGGCAGGGTCTCGCCCTTCGCCCACAGCTCGGTCTGGTCGGTGTAGTTCTTCGAGAACGCGTGCCCCGAGACACCGGTCAGGCTGATCCAGCGCGACTTGTCGAAGTCGGACAGGTCGACCACCATCCGCATCGACGGCGCCGAGGTCACTTCGTAGCCCACCGACGCGTCCCAGGAGGTCGCGTCCACGAGCGACGCGCCACCACCGAGCTCGTACGGACCGCGGTTGAAGAGCTTCTCGACCGCACCGATGCCGGACTTGCCCAGCGTCTCGTTGGTCAGCGTGAGCTTGTGCAGCTGACCCCAGCGCCAGTTCGACGGCTCGCGCGCCATTTTCTTGGTGATCTCGGTCCGGGCGTCGATCAGAGCCTGCCGGAGGATGTCGTCGCGGCTCTCCACCTGCGGGGTCCGGAGGTCGTCCCACCAGCTGTTGTTGGGCTGGTTGAGCAGGGTGCGCATGACCTCGATCCAGCGGGAGCCGCCGTCCGGCCAGGTGCCCTTCGGCATCTGGTCGTGGAACGTCAGCGCGAGCAGATTGCGCCACACGACGTTGAAGTACGCCGCCGGTGCCGAGTCGGCCGGCTGCGTGAAGTCCCAGCCCTTCAGCGTGTCCTGGCCCTGCCGCTCGAACGCGTCGTTGATCCCGATCCTGAGCAAGGACGGCATCAGCATCTCGGCGGCCGGGTTCTTGGTGTCCAGCTGGATCGACGCCATCTTGGTCGCGTCGAGCGTGCCGGCCTCCTTGATCCGGTTCAGGATCTCCTGTGACCGGTAACCGTAGTCCCAGCTGTCGCTCAGGAAGTACGGATACGTCTTCGGTACGACGGCCTGGTTCGCGGTGACGATGATGCCGTCGGCCGGGTCGAACTCGGTCGGCATCGCCTTGAACGGGACGTAGCCGCTCCAGTCGTTCTTGGGGTCCCAGCCGGCCACGGGCCACTTCCCGCTGGCCACCTTGCGGATCGGGACCAGACCCGGTGCCTGGTAGCCGATGTGGCCTTCGGTGTCGGCGTAGACCAGGTTCTGCGAGGGGACCTCGAACAGCTGGGCCGCATCGCGGAACTGGGTCCAGTTCTGCGCGCGGTTGATCGCGAACAGCGCGTCGGCGGTCTTGCCCGGCCGGAGCGCGGTCCATTGCAGCGCGACGCCGTACGCCTTGTCGGACTTGTCCCGTCTGGCGGCCAGCTCACCGGTCGCGCGCTCGTCGGCGCCGACGTCGGAGACGATCGGACCGTGCCGGGACTCGCGCACGGTGATCTTCACCGGTTGGTCCTGACCGGCGACCTGGAAGGTCTCCTCACGGGTCGTGAGCGGCTTCCAGCGGTTGTTGTAGAGGACGTTGTCCCCCTCGATCCGCTCCAGGTACAGGTCCTGGACGTCGGGGTCGAGGTTGGTGAAGCCCCAGGAGATCGCGTTGTTGTGGCCGATCACCACGCCGGGCAGTCCGGAGAAGCTGAAGCCGGAGACGTCGTACGGGCAGGTGCGGCCGAGCTTGGTGCAGTGCAGGCCGATCTGCGTCCAGACGCCCGGCATGGTCGCGCCGAGGTGCGGGTCGTTGGCCAGCAGCGGCTTGCCGCTCTCGGTGTGGTCACCGGACACGACCCACGAGTTCGAACCGATGCCTTCGCCCTGACCGAGCAGCTGCGGCAGGCCCTTGGCGACCTTGTCCACCGAGTCGAGCGACTTCAGCAGGTCCGTGGTCAGCATGCCGCGCCGCAGCTCGTTACCGGCCGGCGGAGTGGAGCTGAACTTGCCGTCCGCGCCGACCGAGGCCGTCGCGATGATCGGCTCGTTCCGGTCGTACGGATACGCCGGGTAGAGACCGTCGACGCTCTTCGAGGGGATGGTGGCCAGCAGCTTGGTGCGGTTGATCTCCTCGTCCATGTTGCCGCCGAGGTCCCAGGCCATCGCCTTCAGCCACGCCATCGAGTCGGCCGCGGTCCACGGCTCCGGCCGGTAGTCACGACGGCCGTTGGGATCCAGGCCCAGTACGGCGTACTCCAGGCTGAGGCCGGAGCCGCTGTGCTTGTCCAGGTAGGCGTTCACACCGCGGGCGTAGTCGTCCAGGTACTGCCGGGTGGTCGGGCTGACCAGCCCGAGCTCCTTCTCGGCGACCCGGCGCCAGCCCATCGTCCGGACGAACTTGTCCGTCTCCAGCGCGTCCTTGCCGAACAGCTCACTCAGCCGGCCCGCGGTGACGTGCCGGCGGAAGTCCATCTCGAAGAACCGGTCCTGCGCGGCCACATAGCCCTGCGCGGCGAACAGGTCGGACGGGTCGGAGGCGTAGATCTGCGGGATGCCGTTGGCGTCCCGGACCACCTCGACGTCGGCGTCCAGACCCGCCAGCTCGATGTTCCCGTCGTAGGAGGGGAACGAGTGGCGGACGACGAAAACAGCAGTACCGGCGATCACCACGAGGACCGTGGCGAGCGCTATACCGCAGATGATGACGGCTCGAAGCAGGCGACGCACGGACCCAACCGTAGAGAATGCGGACCCTGGGCCCAAATGGGGTCCCGCTGAACTTTGCGTTGCTCTGCGTCCGGAGCGGGCTCCGGGGCGGAGTTGAGCGGGAAGTTTGGAATACTTCGGGGCGCTGACGCATTATTAGCAGTCGAGTAGCAGGAGTGCCAGCCGGCCTGAAGGGAACCAACCGTGCCCACGTACCAGTACCAGTGCACCGACTGTGGTGAGGCGCTCGAGGTGCGGCAGAGCTTCACCGACGACGCGCTGACCGTCTGCCCCAACTGCCAGGGCACGCTGCGTAAGGTCTTCAACGCGGTGGGTGTTGTCTTCAAGGGCTCCGGTTTCTACCGCAACGACAGCCGCTCCACGAGCACGAGCTCGGTCCCGGCCAAGTCGGAGTCGGCCTCGTCGTCGAGCAAGTCGGAGTCGTCGTCCAGCTCGACGTCCTCGTCCTCGGACTCCGGATCGTCGTCGAAGTCCTCGGACTCCTCGAGCAAGGGCAGCTCCTCCAGCTCGACCAGCGCCGCCTGATTCTCGGCTGTGGATAACTGAAAGCAGGGCCGGAGAAACTCGTACTTTCTCTGGCATGACAAACCTTTCGTTCCTCCGCGACCTCTCCCGAGCCGCTCGCTGGCACCGCCGTCTCCTCGCCGGTGTCGCCGCTGCGGCCGCCGTCTACTTCGGCCTGACGTCTCTTGCCCCGGCTCCTCCCCCGACAGTCACGGTGCTCGCCGCAGCACGCGATCTGTCCGGCGGCGTCGTGCCAACTCCGAGTGACCTCCGTTCGCTTGAGCTACCCGCCGATGCCATTCCCTCGGGAGTGCTGAAACCTGGCGCCGATGTCGCCACGCGTGTGCTGAGCGGGCCGGTCAGATCCGGCGAACCACTCACCGACGCGCGCTTTCTCGGCCCTAGCTTGGTTCCACCGGGGTCGGTCGCTTATCCGTTCCGCATCGGTGATGCCGAGATCAGCGGCTTGCTGCGGGTCGGCGATCGACTCGACCTGTACGCCGGAACCAGTACGCCGACCGCCTCCGCCGGGCTCGTGGCCCACGCCGTACGGGTGATTGCCCTGCCTGCTTCGCGTTCGACTGCTGGCGCGCTGATCGTGGTGGGCGTCTCATCTGCGGTGGCCGCCAGACTTGCCCAGGCCACAACGAACTCGAGGATCAGCGTTGCCCTGACTCCGGATACGAGTTGATCGTCTGCGGCGCGGTCCCTCGCGTGACCAGTGGCGCGGTTCTACGTTGACCGGAGTACAACGTCCGCTTCGTGGAGGCACTCCAATGCTCAAGGGCTTCAAAGAATTCATCATGCGCGGGAACGTCGTCGACCTCGCGGTCGCCGTCGTCATCGGCGCCGCATTCGGCAAGATCGTCACCGCGCTCGTCGACAACCTGATCAACCCGCTGATCGCGGCGATCTTCGGCAAGCCCGATCTGTCCGGCGTCGGGAACTTCAAGATCGGCAAGGGAGAGTTCCACATCGGCCTCATCCTGAACGAGTTGCTCAGCTTCCTGTTCGTCGCCGCTGCCATTTACTTCTGCATCGTGTTCCCGCTCAACAAGCTGGCCGAGCGTCGTAAGCGCGGCCAGGAGCCCGCGCCGGACGACGAGCCGCTGACCACGGACCAGCAGCTGCTGGTCGAGATCCGCGATTCGCTGCGTCAGCGCTCCTAGTTCACGAACTCCACGATCGTCCGCACGAATTGGTCCAGGTACGGCGGGAAGTCGGGGCGCGGTGGTTCCGGGTAGCCGGACAGCTCCCGGCTTCCCGGGACCAGCCCCAGCAGGGCGTCGACCGTCCTGCGCTGGTGCATCGGGTTCTCCATCAGCGACGGCAGGACGGCGACCGGGATCCGGGCCAGACCCGCGAGCTCGGCGTCCGTCGTACCGCGCAATGTGTCGCCGGCCAGGAGCCGGCCGGCGTCCTCGGGTGCGCATCCGCGGCCGAGGAGGCCGGCCCGGGTGAGCGTGTCCACACCGGCGTCACCGGCGGTTGCGGGCCAGGCGAGGACCAGCCGGTCGACCAGCTCGGGGTAGACCAATGTCAGGCGAGCAGCAACTGTGCATCCGTTGGATGCGCCGATGATCGTCAGCGGTTCGATGCGCTTGGCCAGCAGTTCACTGAGGGCGTCGACCTCGACACCCCAGTCGTTCGGCAGCCTCGGGCGATCCGGAGCGAGCACGGTCAGACCGGCCGCTGCAAGTCCGGCGGTGATGCCCGGCGTACCCCAGAACTTCTGCGCGTCCATCGGGTCCCAGAGACCGCCATGGACGAGCAGGACGGTGGTGCTCATCCGTGGTGCGGTGGGACCTCGCGCAGGATGCGCTCGTCGTCATCGCTGCCGGGGTCGTTCTCGCCCCAGCTCCGCGGGTCGTCGTCGCGGGTCTGGTCGGGCAGCACCGGCTCGTCGTCCTCGTACGGGCTCGTCATGGTTCCAGGTTACCGAGCTGGCGGGGCTCTCCGGTGCCGAGTTCACGAGGCTGGTCCGAAACGACTTCACCCTGGACGGCATTCGGGTCGATCTGCGGGGCGACGGCAGCCTGGAGCAGCGGCTGGATCCCCGGCTCACCATGCCAGCGGTCGCTTCCGAGCACGTTCCAGGCCGACAGCACGGACAGCGTCGGCATCGCCAGACCGGCGAGCTGCAACGGCTCGGCGTTCTGGAAGGCCATGGTGATCCGCCAGTTCGCGGGATCGGGATAGAACTCCTGCACCGCGCTGTAGTAGAAGCTCAGCCAGCCACGACCCGGCAGCTGACACAGGATCCGGTAGTTGGTCGCGACGGTGGGAACCTCTTGCAGGTCTCGCCACATCAGCTCGGTATTGCGCTTCGCGGCCGCCTTCCGGCTCGCGTTGACGGCAGCGTTGGCTGCCAATGCGCCGACCACCAGCGCCGGGTGGCCGATGATGAAACCACCGCTCGTGGTGTAGCGGCCACTCCCCCGGTACAGCCGGGCATAGTGCGCGACCGTGTTCAGGTAGGGGACTTCGCCCGGTTCGAGGACGAGACCGTAGATGGTCAACGGTTGCGGATGGTTTCCGGCCAGCAGCCAGCGCGCCCAGTCGATACCGAGCTGCCATTCCTCGCGCTCGCGCTGCGCCGTACCGGATCTCTTGTCGTTGCGGCCCACGGGACAGCATGTTAGTCCGCAATCGCGTACAGCGCGTGCGCGTTACAGGTCGGCCTCGGTTGCCGCACGATCCGCGGGCGTGACCGGAACGACGCGCCGCCGTGATGGTTTGGCACGCGCTATGAGACTCCCGTCGACCATCATGGGTGGCCTTGCCAACCGGAAGGACCCAGTCGTGAGTGCATTACGGACACGGGGCCTGATCGGTGCGACGCTCGTCGTGGCAGTTCTCGGGATGACCGCCGCCTGCGGTTCCGAGAATGCCCCGCCACCGCCCGCCGCCCAGCCCACCGCGAACCCGACCGATACACCGAGCAGCACCCCCAGCACGACGCCGAGCCCGAGCAGCACGCCCAGCATGGAGTGCCCCGAGACCATCGCGTCGGTCAAGACCGCGACCGACAAGGTCGCCTGGGGAACCGG
This sequence comes from Kribbella sp. NPDC058245, assembly GCF_042882005.1. Lineage (NCBI taxonomy): Bacteria > Bacillati > Actinomycetota > Actinomycetes > Propionibacteriales > Kribbellaceae > Kribbella > Kribbella sp. NPDC058245. Next base: position 7,155 of record NZ_JBHVWY010000030.1, on the reverse strand, counting down.
ACCGGCCAAGTCGCTGTTCCAGCCGGTCTCGGTGACCATCTGCCAGTACGACGCCGGCGCGACCGGCGCGGTCTACGCCAACGTGACGACCAAGCGCACGGCGGCCCAGGCGACCGACCTGTTCGCCCTGGTGAACGCGGCCAAGCCGGTCGCCAAGCAGCCGGCCTTCTGCACCAAGGAGCTCGGCCCGACCTACGTCCTGCGGTTCACCGACAACGACCGCGGAGTTCTGTCTGTCACGGTGGAGGCCTTCGGCTGCCACCGCCTGGTCGCGACCTCGCTGGAGGGCCAGGGCAAGCCCGGCGCCCTGCCGGCGCCGCGGCAGGCGACCCCCGAGCTGATCAAGTCGCTCGGCCTGCGCTGACCTGGCGCCGGACGCGCCCCCCGAAGCCGTCCGGACCGGGTCACACCGCGGCCCAGACCGGTTCACCCCGGTCTGGGCCGTCCGGTGAGCTGGCACGGTCCGTCTCAGCACGGTGAGATGAGACTGTGCGGCAACCTCTGCAGCACATCGGGCGCCTCGGTGCATCTAATAGATGTGAGGTGTTGTACGCCCAGCCGGGGAGTGGCGAGTGGAGTTCGAGGAGTACGTGTCAGCGCGCGGACAGGAATTGGTGCGGCTCGGTTTCACCGTCTCGGGCGATTACCAACGAGCCGAGGACCTGGCCCAGACCGCGCTGATGCAGGCGTTCCGGTCCTGGCGCAAGGTCCGCAAGGCCGACGATCCGCATCACTACGTGCGGCGGATCCTGGTCAACGAGTACCTGGCGATGACGCGCCGGCGTTCCTTCACCGAGGCGCCGACCGCCGAGGTCGAGCCGCACCGCACGGTGCCCGACCCGGCCACCGGCATCGTGGATTCCGACGACCTCTGGCATGCCCTGCAGGAGTTGTCGGCGCGGGAGAGGGTCGTTCTGGTGCTGCGCTACTACCAGGACCTGGACGACCGCACGATCGCCGACCTGCTCGGCATCAAACCGTCCTCCGTCCGGGCGACGGCCAGCCGCGGGCTGGCCACGCTACGGAAGAGCAAGCAGTCCAACCGTGTTGATGAGAGGTTGTCGTGAGCAACACCGATCTCGAGGATGATCTGCGCGGGACGCTGGACCGCGCCGCCGCGTCCGTGCCGCAGGCGACCGGTCTGTCCGACCGGGCCGCGACCGGAGCGCGTCAGGCCCGCCGCCGTACCTGGATGGTCTCCGGTGCCGCCGCGGTCGCAGTCGCCGCGGTCGCCGTCACGGGCTTTGCTCTCACCGGCGGCAACACACCGGAGCAACCACCGGTTGCCGGCGGCGTGGCCCCCCAGAGCACAGTCCCGACGACGACCGCGGTCCAGCCGATGTCGGCCAAGACCGTGGCCGGCACCTGGCGAGCCACCCAGATCACCGGAGCGAAGTCGCTGAAGGCGCCCCGGCCCGACGACCCGGTGCTGGTCTTCAAGGCCGACGGCACCTGGTCCGGTTCGGACGGCTGCAACCCGCTGCAGGGGACGTTCACGATCGGTCAACGCGGTGAGTTCGCCGCGAAGATCGGTCCGCAGCACATGATCGGCTGCGACAACGTTCCGCACACCGGTGTCCTGCAGTCCGCCAAGCGGATCGAGGTCGCCGGGGACACGCTCACGTTCACTGCCGCGGACGGTCACGAGCTTGCCAGATACGCTCGCGCAGGGTAGTCAAATTTGCTTGCGGACGGTGATCACCTATTGACTGAGCGGAGTCTCTGCGCGGACGATTGACCGAGGTCGTCCACCGATGAAGGAGCCCTGTGCGACTCTCAGCCACCGTCCCTCTGCTGGCCCTTGGCTCAGTCTCACTCTTCGCAGTCGGCCTCACCGCCACTGCCTCGGGGCGTCCACAGGCTGCGGAAGCAGCCTGTTCGCACGCCGGTCCGAGCGTCAGCGCCACCGCGGCGAAGCGGCTCTCGCAGCCGACCTCGTCGTCGGATCCGCGCCCGCTCGGCGAGACCATGGGCGAGGGCATCGGTGTCGCCGTCCGCTCACTGGAACCCCTCGACGCGACCGGCCGCCCGAAGTCCGGATTGCCGTTCGGCCTGAGCCAGGGCGTGATCGGCGTGATCGGTACGGCGTCCACCGGGTACAAGGTCGTCGTCGACACCAACGTGCTGGACGAGAAGAAGTACGGCGCGGCTCTCTCCAAGAACGTGCCGGCCGCCGGCAAGCAGCTGGTCGGCCTGGAGCGCAGCTGCCGCTCGGCCAAGGCAATCGCCGAGAGCTGGAACACGGTCGGTGCCCGCGCCTGGTCCAACGACGCGAAGCACACCACCTTCGCCGCCGATCTCGACCCCGTCAGCGAGAACATCCAGGTCGAGTACGACCAGGCCAGCACCTCCCCCGAATCCGCCGACGGCCTGAGCGGACTGACCGGCGTACAGGCAACTGCAGGTGGTCTCGAACGCACCTCCCGGCTCAGTGACACCCCGAAGGGCGGTCATTGGGGTGGTGCCCGCATCTCGTCCAGCTCGAAGAACTGCTCAGCCGGCTTCTCCGTCGTCCGCCGTTCCGACGGCAAGCGCGGCTCCGTCACCGCCGGCCACTGCGGCGGCGTCGGCACCAGCTGGAAGTCCGGCCCGAACTTCTACGGCACCACCGCGGTCCGCACCAACTACCCCGACTACGACCAGTCCCTGCTGATGGGCAGCACGTACGGCGCCAAGATCTGGACCGACGGCCCCGGCGACGCCGCCGCCAAACGCACCGTCACCGGAGGCGCCGACCCGGGCGTAGGAACCGTCGTCTGCCAGTCCGGCAGCTTCAGCACCTCACTCTGCGGCCTCACCGTCCGCTCGACCTCCGCCAAGTACTGCGACGTCGACGGCTGCACCACCTACGTCATCCGCGCCACCCGCGGCGGCGCCATCGCCATCATGGGCGGCGACTCCGGCGGCCCCGTCTACAGCCGCCCCAGCTCCACCACCGCCACCATCCGCGGCGTAGCCTTCGCCGGCGCCGGCTGCGCCTCCTCCCGCTGCACCACCCTCTACGCCGAGCGCTACGCCTCCATCACCGGCCACCTAGGCGTCCGCGCCCTCACCGGCTGACCCTCCGCTAAGCTGTCCCCGCACCAGTGCGCCCCCATAGCTCAGGGGATAGAGCGTCGGTTTCCTAAACCGTGCGTCGCAGGTTCGAATCCTGCTGGGGGCACCTCAAGCCGGACACCCGCCTGCGCCAACGTCCGAAGGTTCGGATGGCGTGGTCGGCGCGTTTTCGGACGTTCGCGTGATCGGCGCGTTTCGGACCCGTCGCCTGGACCTCAGTAATCTGGTGGGCTATCCGTTCAAGTTGACCCTTCTCTGGTCAAAAAACGAGGGGAGAACCAGCAACTTGAGCGGAGATCCCCTCAGCTTTTCGTGCAGCAACCACAGCCCCTCCGCCCGACGGCGAGACCGTGGTCGCCTGCCTCGGCGTGTTTTCGGACGTTAGCAGGCCTCAGGAGACATGCGCTCAGGAGAGTTCGGCGGTGAGCTTGTCGGCCCACGCGGTGTGGGCTGGTGCCCAGGCTGGTTCCCAGGCGGCTTCGACGATGCAGATGTGGAAGCGGTAGAAGAGCAGCATGCGGTCAGCGTGGGCGGGGTCCTGGGGATTGCGTGCGAAGTAGCGTTCCCGCAGTACGGGATTGAGTTGAGCGGGCCGGGGATCGTCGGCGGGGCCGCCGCCGACGAAGCGGGCAAGGTCGTACAGAGGATCGCCAACCAGCGCAGCGCCCCAATCCACAAGGGCGGTCACGCCTCCGGTCGACGGGTCGACGAAGACTTCGCGATCGCCCAGATCAGCGTGCAGCAGTGCGGCAGGCGCACGGTCGAGATCGGCGGCAAACTGCTGCGCCAAACGCCTGGCCCGCTCTGCAAACGAGGCACTGACATCGTTTCGCTGCGTCAGCTTGGCAAGGGCTTCGTCCAGCACCTCCCGTTGCCACTGCGACCAAGTGTCGAGTCGCCCGGGAGCCATCAGGCGCGATCGGCCCGCGACCGGGCAGCGTGGTCTCGTGGAGTTGTGCGTAGTGATCGGCGAGGTCGGCAAGGCTCCGCGCGATCGTCGGCGCACCCAAGCCAACATCTGCAAGTGTTTGTCCACTAGCAGCCCGCGTGATCATCCACCGACCGCCCGGCAACTGTTCGTCAAAGCCCGTCGCGAGAACATCCACCACCGGTACGCGGGCCGCGCGCGCCAGGTCGATGACGGCGGCTTCGGTGTGGACGTTCTGGTTCGCCCCCGCCTTGATGAAGGCCGTCAGCCCACCACCCAACACAACCTTGACCACGCCCGTAGGTCCCCACGTCCGCTGCGGCTCAAAGGCAACGAGCTCACGCCCAAGCACTCGAGCCGCAACGGCTACGGCACGGTGGTGAGCAGGCAATCTGTCCACCCGGTCACCGTACGGCCTGACTTCGGTCATTTGGATTGGTGCCTGAGTCGAGCGGCCGATGCCAGGAGTTCAAGACGTATCCCCGGCGGACCGCCACCACTCACTAACTCTGCGCGGCGCGCCTGATTCACGCTCAGCGCGTACCGCCCAGCTGGCTCAGAAGCGGCTTGATGAGTGGCGCAGGTCCGCACCACCACGCCGATCGCATGATCCAGCGAGCGGCCGGCGGACCGCCATCACCCACCAACTCCACGCGGCCCGCTGATTCGCGCTCAGCACGCCGCCCCCGACCGCTCAGCAGCCACTTAGACGGTGACACAGATCCGCCCCGAACTGTTCGCCGAGCGCGTCGAGTGGCTGCTGGACTGGCCGGAGGACGGTCATCCAGCGGTGCCGTGGATTCGCCCGCGCGCCACCCGCGACGACGTTGCCGATCACTTCCGGGAACTGGCCGCGTTCCATATCCCGGAGAGATCGGCCGGAGGCGTAGCCCGCGTCCTGATCGACGATCAGGACGCGGTCGTCCTCGGTGATATCCAGCAGACAGTGCGGGTTACCGGCAAGCAGTACATCGCCTTGTTCGCGCTTCATCTCACCGTCGAGAACGGGCTGATCACCCGCTACGCCGTGTACGAAGACAGTCTCACCGTTGCCGAAGCTCTCGAGTCGGCCAACGACTGAGGCTGTTGATCACCGGCCGGTGGCTTCGCCGAACTTTTCGGTGGCTTGGTCGGTGAGGCCCTCGGTGGGGAGGTCGATGCCGGTGGTGTCGGTGACCTGGTCGCCGAAGGTGTCGGCGTGGCCTTGGGCGGCTTCGGTCAGGCCTTCGGTGGCTTGGGTGGCCTGGTCGGTGACGCCGGAGACGTCTACGCCGGTGGTTTCGGCGATTTTGTCGGAGACGCCGGAGAGGTCGAGGCCGGTGGCCTCGGTGACCTTGTCGGTGGCGCCGGAGAGAAGCTCGGTCGCCTTGTCCTTGAGCGAGTCGAAGATGCCCATGAGGAGAACCCTTCAGTCATAGTCGGCTAGGAGGGAATCACCCAAGGTAACAAGCACGTTCAAGGCCTCTCGTAGAGTGAGCGCATGGCTGTGAGTGCATTGGTGCCGGATGATTTCGACGTACCGACGGAGTTCGTCGGGCCGGGGTTTCGGCTTGAGCCGTTGGGGCCTCAGCACAACGTTGCTGATCATGCGGCGTGGACCGGGAGCATCGAGCACATCCGCAGTACGGCGGGATTCGGCAAGTGGCCGCCGGTCGAGGGGATGACGCTGGAGGCGAATCTCGTTGATCTGCAACGGCATGCCGACGACTTCGCCGCGCGGCGCGGATTCACCTACACGGTGCTCGATCCGGAGACGAGCGATGTCATCGGGTGCGTCTACCTCTATCCGTCGAAGAAGCCCGAGTACGACGCCGTACTGCGGAGCTGGGTGACCGTCGACCGGGACGAGCTCGACGGCACGTTGCACAGCACGCTCGTCGAGTGGCTTGAGTCGAGTTGGCCGTTGGGCACGCTCGAACACCGCTGAGTGCGAGAATCGGACTGTGAAGAAGCCCGAGACGGACCCAGTGATCGCGCGCAACCGCAAGGCTGCCCACGACTACCACCTGGGTGAGTCCTGGGAGGCAGGGATCGTGTTGCAGGGTCCGGAGGTAAAAGCCCTCCGGGCCGGCCGCGCGTCCCTCGTCGGCGGCTTCGCTCAGGTCGAGAACGGCGAGATGTGGATGCACGCCGTCCACATCCCGCAGTACTCGCAGGCCCGCTGGTTCGAAGGCGGCTCCCGCCGCAAGCGGAAGCTCCTGCTGCACCGCGCCCAGATCGACAAGATCGACCGCAAGGTCAACGAGGGCGGTCTGACCATCGTCCCGGTCACCCTCTACTTCAAGGACGGCCGCGCCAAGGTCGAGATCGCCCTCGCCCGCGGCAAGAAGACCTGGGACAAGCGCCAGGTCCTCGCCGAACGCGAAGCCACCCGAGAGACCGAGCGTGCGCTCAACCGCCGGCTCAAGGGTCGCCCGGACTGACGTTCCGCGCTCCCGACCCAGGCTCGCGGCGACGGCGGTGGCACGCGCGATCGGCGGAGGGGTGGCAGTGAGGGCGTAAGGTGGGGGTATCCGGATCGACGACATCGAACTTGTGGTGCCGGTTGTGCCCGGCCACCCCTAGGGATGCGCCATGAAGGTTCCGTTCGATTCCATCAACGCGTCGTGAGTGGGTTCCAGTCAGTGTCACGAGTAGCAGGATTCGAGACCGAGCCGTCGACGCCGCGGGTGCGCCTGCGCGAGTCGGCCAACAAGGATCTGCCGCTGAACGGTGGCTGGTGGCCGCGGTCGGACGACCCGGTGGCGGAGCTGCCCGGGCTGATCATGGCGCTCGACGAGCTCGGTGACGGGATCGTCACGCGGCTGCTGCTGCACCGGCCGTCCTGGAGTTCGCATCCGGCACGGCTGGGTGTCGCCGGGCGCGTGGTGACGGTGGGGTACTTCACGACGCAGCCGCTCAACCTGCTGATCGCGATGCGCGACTCGTACGGGTGGCGCCTCGATCTGCTGACCGTCCCGCCCGGTACGCCGGAGGACGTGGCCGAGCTGGCGCTGGAGCAGGCCAGCTCGGATGACAACCAGGTGCCTGCGCAATTCCTCCTCGCCGGTGTTGAGGCGTCCAAGCAGTGAGCTTCTAGCCTCGATGTTTCGTCTGTTCGGTTGATGAGTGGTGCGGCGTTGTCGCGGGTGGTTGGTGTTGTTGGGCCGTGGTGGGTCGCCGGCGCTGTG
>NZ_JBHVWY010000029.1:0-63280 GCF_042882005.1 Kribbella sp. NPDC058245 | reverse complement strand
ACGCCGGCGGGTTCGCGGTTGCTTGGGGTGACGGGCGTTGAGTCCGCGAAAATAGGGCGCTTTGGTGATCGGGCTGTACAGACCGACTGTTAGTACGCGGACAGAGCAGGCGTGCTGCAGCGTGACGGAGGCGCCGAAAAGGGCGGCTGGTAGGCGTAGTAACAGTCGGTGTGTACGCAACCGGCGGATCCAACTCAGGCGCCGGAGCGGCCGCAGCCCCGGCGACGCCGGGTCACCCACACATCGAGCAGGAGCCGAAAATGAGGAGATCTCCGCTCAAGTTGCTGGTTCTCCCCTCGTTTTTTGGGCTCTTCTGACCCATTCGTGGGTGGGTGCGGCGTACCGGTCCCCGTGTGGGTCAGTTGACTGGCGCGCTGGTGGGCTGGCTGGGCATTGTTCCAGCGTTGGCAGTAGGTGAACCGCGTGCAGTTGCTGGGGGTGTGGACAGGAAACGGGGGCTGTGAACAAGGCATAGCTTGTTCACGGCCCCCGTGGGGAGTGCGCACCCCCCGGGGCTGTATCCGGCGCGCCCCCGGGTAACGGACCTGGGTCACCGTCCAACCTCTCGTGCGGCTAGTCGTGCAGGTGATGCTGAGCGTGAAGTGTCCGAGCCGCGCAGAGTTAGACGGTGATGGCGGTCCACCCCGCCACCCCACACCCTCCCCCCTCCGCATCCTCCGGCCCCGGCGAGCACGGTGGGTTCAGTCGGCGCGCAGGACCAGCGGTCCGATGTCGAGTGGAAGGAGATTGCCGCCAGAAATCGATGTCCAGCAGCACAGTGCGTTCAGTCGACGACACACTCCCCACACTCGCCGATCACATCGCCCGAGACCCTGCGATCCGACTGCAACCCGCCGGTCCGACAACGCGCGAACCACCCGCACATACGTCACAAGAGCCGTTTTTTGAGCAGAGAAGGGTCAACCTGAACGGATAGCCCACCAAATTGCCGAGACCCCAGGCAGCGGTGCGATCAGCTGGCCGGACGGTCAGTTGGAGAGTTCAGCCCGCCTCATATCGAGCAGATCCGCGAGCTTGATCGACTCCCCGTCGCGCCCACCTTGACCGACCACGAGCGGCGGATCCGACGGCAGTACCTTTACTCCGGTCACCCGGGCGGCGAGGCTGGCCGTCGTACCGAGGATGTAGAAGTTGGCTTCGGTATCGACTCCGACCGAGCGGTTCTTGCGCAGGTACCAGCCGCTGATTCCGGTGCGGTAGCTCGTGCCGGAGCCGATCACCTGCGCCCGCAACGCCTCCGGCTCGACCCCACGCTCGCGGAGCTCGCGCACGAAGTCGAGCAGCAGCACCTGTGCTTGGGCCGAGTCAGCAGCCTTCCGCCGCTCGAGTGCGGCCGCCTGCTCGATCGACGCCTCACGACGCCGCTCCCGCCAGCTTGCTTGGTCCTCCACAGGGCCAAGCTACTGGATGCCGTAGTCGTGGATCTTCCGGTAGATGGTGGCGCGGGACATCCCGAGCGACTTGGCCGCGCGACCCTTGTGCCCGTCGTTCGCGAGCAGACTCCGGATGATCGCGTCCCGCTCCAGCGCCTCCAGCTGGCTCAGACTGCGCCGGCTGATCGCCTGCACCCGGGCCGGCAGGTCGCCGGGCGCAATCACGCCAGCACGCCGGCGTCGCGCGACTACCTGCTGCAGCACGTGACACAGCTCCGCGGTGTTACCCGGCCAGGGTGACCGCATGAGTTGGCGCATGGTGTCCGGGCCGCAGCTCAGCTCGCCATGACTCAGCCGGTCAAGGAAGTACGGCACCAGCTCCCGCACGTCCTCGATGTGGTGCCGCAGCGGCGGCACATCGACCGTCAACGGGAACAAGGTCAGCAGATCACCCAGATCGGGCTGCTCCCCCTCGTCTGGGGTCAGCGTGAGCACGACCCACGGCAGATTGGACGGTCGCCGCTCCAGTACGCCGTACAGCGCGTCAACGGTGAAGTCGATCATCCGCGCGTCGAGCCGCTCGGCGTGCCGCAGTACAAGCGTGTGCAGCGTGTCATCGGCCAGCTCGGCCTCGAGCTCGAGGGCGAACCCCGCCCCCGCGGCGTCGATCACGCGGCACGGACCGCCGTGGTCGTTCTGCTGATGCGCTGCCCGAGCCAGCGCGACCTTGCCCACTCCGCGCTCACCAGTCAGTACGACCCATTGCCGCGCCCGGCACGCGTTGTCGGCCTCACGGCTGCTGCCGAGCCACGCCGCGCTCCGGCCGACCAGGCCAGGCAGCAGGGGCCGCGACGGCGGCCGGTGACTCTCGATAGAAGGCGCCTGCCCCAACACACTGATCTGGATCAGCCCGGCGGAGCCACGGCCTCCGCCTTCGACCGGACGGCAGTTGATCCGCACCCACGTCCCGGAGGGCAGCTCCGCTGCAACAGAGTCCGTAGTACCGCGTGCGAGGCTCTCACCTGCATAGCCCAGTACGGCGCGTTGGTCGGCCGCGTCCAGGAACTGGCGGGCCTGCGCATTCATCATCAGCAGGTCGTCGTCGACCACCATGACCATGTCGCCGAGCCGGCGGCTGCTGTTGCGGTACGCCTGGAGCAGTGCCAGCTCGCGGGTGGAGCTGTCGGAGAGCATCGCCGCGCGGATGTTGTCGGCGGTCGTCTTGGCCAGCGCGATCAGCAGCGACCCGGCGTCCTTGCGCCAGCAGGTCAGGTCGATGGCTCCGACCGTCTTCCCGGTGACCGGGTGCTTGATCGGTACGCCGGCGCAGGCCAGGTCCTCGAGGTCTTCCGCGTAATGCTCGTGGCCGAAGACGTGCATCGGGCCGCCACCCTCGAGCGCCGTACCGATGCCGTTGGTACCGGCGAACTCCTCGGCATAGCTGAACCCCGGTGCTAGGTGGACCTTGTCCAGGTACCGGCCGAGACCGGCATCAGCCGTCAACCGTTCGAGGACCAGTCCGCTGCGGTCGGTCAGGATGATGCTGATCGCCTGGCCGTCGAGATTCTCGTGCAGCTGCTGGAGCACCGGGCGTGCACTACGGCTCAACGGCAGCTCGAGATCAGGGTCGGCGACGTACGGGAGGGCAATTCGGTCGGCGGGCAGCTTCCAGCGCTGCGAGCGCACCCAGGACGCGAGGATCGTCGGTCGCACGTCGGAGGCGCGGACCGGTTCGAACGTCAGGAAGTTCAGTCGGGCCTGCGCGACCCGTGGGCTGGTCTTGGTTGTCAGAGCAAGTTCGTCCACAGAGCCTCCCCACTGCACTCCTTTCGAGAGTAGTGCAGTTCGCCACATCTGCGGTCTCAGATTGAGACATCCGTTGCGTCCGGACAGCCGTCCGATGTGAAGCATGAGCGAGACCTATAACCCCTGGACCATCGTCCACGCGGTCTTCGAGCATCTGGCCGCCGCCGGCCTGCATCCGGTTCTCGGCAGCACCGGCAATCCCAGTGAGCCCGCGGCCGAGCTGCTGCGGGCCCTCGGGATCGATCCCGACATCCAAGGCGACGAGCGGATCGCCGTCGCCAAACAGGAACGCCTGGCCGAGCTCAGACAGGCCATGTTCGGCCAACCCTGAGAACGACGCAGCCGTGACCGCATCTCATTTTGAGACCTCGGTGCGGTCACGGCGGCGATCTACTTCAAGCAACCCCAGCGACGTAAGGAGTGCCATGAGTCGCCAGAGTGTGGCCAAGGCCCACCAGAAGATCCAGGAGCTGTCCTGGGAGCCTGCCTACCACGAGCCGGTCTCCCAGTACGGGACCGACTACACGTTCCGCAAGGCGCAGAAGAAGGACCCGCTGAAGCAGGTCCTGCGGTCGTACTTCCCGATGCAGGAGGAGAAGGACCACCGCGTCTACGGCGCCTCCGACGGAGCGATCCGCGGCAACATGTTCCGGCAGGTGCAGGAGCGCTGGCTGGAATGGCAGAAGCTGTTCCTGAGCATCATCCCGCTGCCGGAGATCTCCGCCGCGCGGGCGATGCCGCTGCTGTTCCGGACCGTTCCGAACCCGGAGCTGCACAACGGGCAGGCCATCCAGATGATCGACGAGGTCAGGCACTCGACGATCCAGCAGAACCTCAAGCGCCTGTACATGAACAACTACATCGACCCGGCGGGCTTCAACTCCAGCCTGCGCAACTTCCAGAGCGACTACTGCGGCACCATCGGCCGCCAGTTCGCCGAGGGGTTCATCACCGGGGACGCGATCACCGCGGCCAGTATCTACCTCACGATCGTGGCCGAGACCGCGTTCACCAACACCCTGTTCGTCGCGATGCCGGCCGAGGCCGCCGCGAACGGCGACTACCTGCTGCCGACGGTGTTCCACTCGGTCCAGTCCGACGAGTCCCGGCACATCAGCAACGGGTACGCGACGCTGCTGATGGCACTGGCCGACGAGGGCAACCACCAACTGCTGGCCCGCGACCTGCGCTACGCCTGGTGGAACAACCACCGCGTCGTGGACGCCGCGATCGGCACCTTCATCGAGTACGGCACCAAGGACCGCCGCAAGGATCGTGAATCGTACGCCGAGATGTGGCGGCGCTGGATCTACGACGACTACTACCGCAGCTACCTGGTGCCGCTGGAGAAGTACGGCCTGGAGATCCCGCACGACCTGATCGAGGAGTCCTGGAACCAGATCTGGAACAAGGGCTACGTGCACGAGGTCGCGCAGTTCTTCGCCACCGGCTGGCTGGCCAACTACTGGCGGATCGACCCGATGGACGACAAGGACTTCGAGTGGTTCGAGTACAAGTACCCGGGCTGGTACGACAAGTACGGCGCCTGGTGGGAGAACTACAACCGGCTCTCGAAGCCGCACGGCAACAAGCCGATCGTCTTCGAGGAGGTCGACTACGAGTACCCGCACCGCTGCTGGACCTGCATGGTCCCGTGCCTGGTCCGCGAGGACATGGTGATGGAGAAGGTCGACGGCCAGTGGCGGACCTACTGCCACGAGATGTGCAAGTGGACCGACGCGACCGCGTTCCGGCCGACGTACCAGGGCCGGCAGACGCCGAACATGGGCAAGCTGATCGGGCACCGCGAGTGGGAGACCCTCTACCACGGCTGGAACTGGGCCGACGTGGTCTCGGACATGGGCTTCGTCCGTGACGACGGCAAGACCATGGTCGCGCAGCCGCACCTGGACCTGGATCCGAAACAGATGTGGACCCTCGACGACCTGCGCAAGTGCCCGCCACTGGCGAGCCCGAACGTGCTGCTGAACGAGATGAGCGACGCCGAGCGCACTGCTTTCGCCGCCCGCTACGTCAAGGGTGGTCCCGGCGGACGTCCCGGCAAAGACTGACGGATGACCGGCAAACACGTCGTACGGTTCGAACCCGTCGGCATCGAGATCGAGGTGGCGGAGGATCAGACGATCCTCCGCGCCGCGGCCGAGCAGGGCGTGATGCTCATGCACGGCTGCAAGGAGGGGCAGTGTGCCTCCTGCAAGTCGTTCGTTCTCGGCGGTGACGACATCGAGCACGATCGGTACTCGACCTTCGCGCTTCCGGACTACGAGCTGGACGAGGGCTACACGCTGCTGTGCCGGGCGCACGCCTACGAGGACCTGACGATCGAACTGCTCAACTACGACGAGGAGATGATCCGCTCCGGGCTGCCGATCCAGGAGCGGGTCGCCGAGGTGGTCGCGATCACCCCGGTCACCCATGACCTGAGGCACCTGGTGCTGAAGCTGACCGGGGACGACGGCGAGCTGAAGTTCTTCCCCGGCCAGTACGTCGACATCGCCGTACCGGGGACCGAGGCCAGCCGTTCCTTCTCCATGGCCAACACCTCAAGCCGCGAGAGCGGTCAGCTGGAATTCGTGATCCGCATCTATCCGGGCGGAACGTTCTCCGAGTTTCTCGACCAGCAGCTGAAGGTCGGGGACCAACTCGAGATCACCGGCCCGTTCGGGGTCTTCACGCTGCGGGACAACCCGGGCGCGCGGATCGTGTTCGTCGGTGGCGGCGCGGGGATGGCGCCGATCCTGTCGCTGCTGCGGACGATGGCCGAGCGCGGGATCGAACGGCAGGCCACCTACTACTACGGCGCCCGTAAGCAGCAGGACCTGTGCTTCCACGACGAACTCCAAGCACTGCAGGAGACCCTGCCGGGCTTCCGGTACGTGCCGGCCCTGTCCGAAGAAGAGTGGGACGGCGAGAGCGGGCTGATCACCGACGTGGTCCGCAAGCACGAGCCGAATCTGAAGGGCGCGGACGCGTACGTGTGCGGCCCGCCCCCGATGGTCGAGGCCGCACTCCCGTTGCTCGAGGGACTGGGCGTCGTACCGAAGCACATCTACTACGACAAGTTCACCACGACCGGCGATGCCGGTGACCCCAAGGTGCTGGAGGCAGAGAGCCGATGACCACCACACAGAATCCCGCTCCCGAACGGAGCGTGCCGAAGCCGGTCTTCACCGATGCTGAGGCGGGCGCACGGGTCTTCCCGGACTCGTCGTCGCGGCAGTACAACTACTACAAGCCGCAGAAGCGCAAGCAGAGCCTGTACGAGGACGTCACGGTCGACGTCCAGCCCGACCCGCGGCACTATCTGAGCCAGGGCTGGCTGTACGGCTTCGCCGACGGCCGCGGCGGCTACCCGCTGGACTGGACCGCGCTCAAGGCGTGGGGCCAGGACAAGGAGTCCCCGCAGCGCGGCATCGGCAGTGGCGGGATGTTCCCGAAGGAGTGGCCGGCCACCGGCTGGCACGAGTTCCGCGACCCGAACGAGGAGTGGGAGCTCACGTTCTACCGGAACAACTCCAACGTGGTCCGCCAGGTCAACCAGAACATCGAGTCGGCCAAGCTGTCCAAGGCGTTCGAGCAGTGGAACCCGAACTGGGTCCGCTTCGTCGAGCAGCATGTCGGCGCCTGGATGCACGTCGACCACGGCCTCGGCCTGTACCTGTACGCGAACGCCAACCGGCGCGCACCCACCAACATGCACAACAACGCGATCTCGGTGAACAGCATGCACCGGATCCGGGCCGCCCAGGACCTCGCGCTCTACAACCTCACGCTGTCGGAGGAGATCGAAGGCTTCGACGGTACGGCGCACCTCGAGACCTGGAAGTCCGATCCGGCCTGGCAGGGTGTCCGCGATCTCGCGGAACGGCTGACCGGTATCGACGACTGGGCTGAGGCGATCTTCGCGGCGAACGTCGTCTTCGAGCCGCTGGTCGGCGAACTGTTCCGCAGCCAGCTCGTCCAGCAGGCAGCACCGCGCAACGGTGACTTCGTCACTCCGACAGTGATCGGCGCCGGTGAGCACGACTTCGCCGAGCGCGACCTGCGCTACACCACGGCGATGTTCGAGCTGCTGACGAACGACAAGGAGTTCGCGGACCACAACAAGGACCTGCTCCAGGACTGGCTGTCCACCTGGACCGCGCTCGCCCTGTCCGCCGCCCGCACCCTGCAGCCGCTGTGGTCGCAGCCGGACGCCAAGCCGCCGCGGTTCGAGGACGGACTCGACCGGGTGAAGAGCCGGTTCAGCGGGATCCTCTCCACGCTGGGCCTCGACGACCCGAAGGAGCTGACACTGTGACAAGCCTCAAGACCACGTCGGAGAGCCCGTTCAAGTCCGACAACACCGCGTCGAACAAGTGCGGCGTGACCCTGATGAACAACCAGGTCGGCGCGGTCGTGGCCGAGGTGATGAGCAGTCTGGACAACGTCACCGTGACACCCCTGCCGTCGATGATCCGGGTCGACGCGACCGGCCGGATGGACTTCGTCTACGACGACATCTCCGAGGCCCTCGGCCAGGAGCCCGGCTACTACGACGCGGCCGAGTTCGAGGAGAACATGTCCACCCACTACGGGCGGATGGTGCACCTCGACGACCGGACCATCATGTTCGCCAATCCCGAGGACGCGGCCGAGTACATCGGCTTCGACCTGTCCGCCACGCAGTAGAGGGAGAAACGCCCGTGTACGAGAAGAACGGTGAGAAGTACTTCGTGGTCGACAGCCACATGCACTTCTGGGACGCCGGGCCGGACAACTGGGTGCCGGGCGCCGAACAGTACGCCAAAGGCTGGATCGAGTGTTTCCACGCCTACCAGAGCCTGGGTCCGAAGGAGACCCACTGGACGATCGAGAAGTTCATGAGCTACACCGAGGACGACCTGATGAAGGACGTCTTCGAGGACGGCTACGTGGACGTCGCGGTCTTCCAGCCGACGTACCTCAAGGAGTGGTACGCCGACGGGTTCAACACCACCGAGAAGAACGCCGGCCTGGGCGAGAAGCATCCGGGCATGTTCGTCCACAACACGCGGTTCGACCCGCGCGACGGCGACACCGGCCTGGTGGAGCTGAAGGCGAACATCGACCGGTACAACTCCACCGGCGTCAAGCTCTACACCGCCGAGTGGAACAACGGGTCCCGGGGCTACAAGCTCTCCGACCCGGCGGCGTACCGGTATCTGGAGAAGGCCCAGGAGTGGGGCATCAAGAACGTCCACGTCCACAAAGGGCCCACGATCTGGCCGCTGGACAAGGACGCGTTCGACGTGTCCGACATCGACCACGCCGCGACCGACTTCCCGGAGCTCAACTTCATCGTCGAGCACGTCGGGCTGCCGCGGATCGAGGACTTCTGCTTCATGGCGACCCAGGAACCCAACGTGTACGCCGGTCTGTCCGTCGTCATCGGCGGTCTGATGCACGCCCGGCCGCACTTCTTCGCCAAGGTGATGGGTGAGCTGCTGTTCTGGGTCGGCGAGGACAAGATGACCTTCGGCAGCGACTACGGCATCTGGGAACCGAAGTGGCAGATCGAGGGCTTCGTCGACTGGGAGTTCCCGGACGCGCCGGAGTTCGCGGACTACCCGCGGCTCGGGGTCGAGGGCAAGAAGAAGATCCTCGGACTGAACGCGGCCAAGCTTTACGACATCAAGGTGCCGGATGAGCTGCAGCTCCCCGGTGCCACTCCGGCGGCGCCGGACGACGCGAAGCTGGTCACCCGGTAATGACGACAGTCGTCGAGCGGTCCAGGGTGCTGAGCGCCCTGGACCGCGTCCGGGATCCCGAGCTGGACGAGCCGATCACCACGCTCGGGTTCGTTGCGTCCTGCCATGTGTCGGCAGCCGGCGACGTCGCCGTCCGGCTCCGGCTCCCGACGTACTTCTGTGCGGCGAACTTCGCGTTCCTGATGGTCGCCGACGCGTACGACGTCCTGGCCGCCCTGCCGGAGATCCGCTCGGTCGACGTGGTCCTGGAGGACCACTTCGCGGGCGCGCAGATCAACGCCGGGGTCGCCGCCCGGGCCGGGTTCGTCGCGAGCTTCGACGGTGAGGCGGCCGCCGAGCTGGACGAGCTACGGCGCACGTTCGTCACCAAGGCGATGCTGGCCGGCACCGACCAGGTGTGCCGGCCGTTGGTTGCCTCCGGCACCGATCCCGCCTCACTTGCCGGGCTGACGCTGGGCGACGTACCGGAGTCTCCTGAGCTGGATCGGCTGCGCCGCCGGCGTACCGAGCTCGGGTTGCCTGTGGACGACGCTTCGCCGTTGCTGATCGACCCGGCAACCGGTGGGCCGGTAGCGGCGGCCGGGGCACCGAGGTACTTGGGTTTTGCTCGCCTCACCCGGACCGGGATCGAGGCCAACACCGGGATCTGTAGGGGAATGCTTGCACACCGGTACCCGGAGGAGGAGCAGAGATGAAGGCCGTTCGACTGCACGGATACCACCAGCAGCCGGTCGTCGAGGACGTACCGGAACCGGCCGTCAAGGGCCCGCTGGACGTGGTCGTCAAGATCGGTGGCGCGGGAGTGTGCCGGACCGATCTGCACATCATCGAGGGTCAGTGGGACGCTGCGATGCACCCGCCGCTGCCGTACACGATCGGCCACGAGAACGCGGGATGGGTCTCCGAGATCGGGTCCGCGGTGACCAACGTCGCCGTTGGTGACACGGTCATCCTGCACCCGACGCCGACCTGCGGGCTGTGCCGGGCCTGCCGGGCCGGCGACGACATGCACTGTATGGCAAGCACCTTCCCGGGACTCGACAGCGACGGCGGGATGGCGGAATACCTCCTCACCTCCGCACGCGCCTGCGTCAAACTCGACCCGGCTACGCGACCACAGGACGTTGCGGCACTGGCGGACGCCGGCATCACGGCGTACCACGCGGTCCGCAAGGCGATCCCGTTGCTGTGGCCTGGTACGACGGCGGTCGTGATCGGCGCGGGCGGTCTCGGGCACATCGGTATCCAGTGCCTGGCCGCGTTGACCGCGACCCGGATCATCGTGGTGGACCGCAATCCCGAGGCGCTGAAACTCGCCGAGCAGCTCGGCGCCGACCAGACGGTCGTTGCGGACGGCAACCAGATCGAGACGGTCCGGGAGCTCACCGACGGCGCCGGAGCACACGTCGTACTGGACTTTGTCGCTGAGCAAGGTGCGGAGCAGGACGGCTTCGCGATGACGGCGGCGGGCGGTTCGTACTTCGTGATCGGGTACGGCGGCCAGGTACAGATCCCGACCCTGGACATCATCTCCACCGAACGCAACATCATCGGGAACATCGTCGGTACCTTCAACGAGCTGGCCGAACTGATGGCGCTCGCCCAGGCCGGCAAGGTCACCCTGCACACCCGCACCTATCCCCTGGACGCGGCCGCCGAGGCGATCGCCGATCTCGACGCCGGCCGGGTTCGCGGCCGCGCCATTCTCGTTCCCTGAAACTTCGGCGCTGACTGACTTCTGGAGGGTTTTTCATGGCCAAGGAACTTCGCTTCGGCACCCAGGCTCGCGACCTGTTGCTGGCAGGGGTGGATCAGCTCGCCGATGCGGTGAAGACGACCCTGGGCCCCAAGGGCCGCAACGTGATCCTGGAGAAGATCACCGGATCGCCGGTGATCACCAACGACGGCGTGACGATCGCCCGGGAGATCTTCCTCAAGGACCAGTTCGAGAACATGGGCGCGCAACTGGTCAAGGAAGCCGCGATCAAGACCAACGACATCGTCGGTGACGGTACGACGACCGCCACTGTGATCGCCCAGGCCATCGTGCACGAGGGTATGACCGCGATCTCGGCCGGCGGCAACCCCGTTCTGGTGAAACGGGGTATCGACCTGGCCGTCGGCAAGCTGGTCGAGCGGCTGCGCGAGGTGGCGCATCCGGTCCAGAGCGAGCGCGATCTCGCCCGGGTGGCCGCGATCTCGGCCAACGACGACGACATGGTCGGCGCGGTGATCGCGAAGGCGCTGCACACCATCGGTGACGGCGGCATCGTCACGGTCGAGGAGTCGGCGACGTACGGGATGCGGGTGGACTTCGTCGAGGGATTCGAGTTCGACAACGGCTATCTGTCGCCGTACATGGTGACGGATCCGGGCAGCATGCAGGCGGTGCTGGAGGATCCGTACATCCTTTTGTGTAGCGAGAAGATCACCAAGATCCAGGAGATCATGCCGCTGCTGGACAAGATCATGCGCGCGCCGCGGCCACTGGTGATCATCGCGGAGAACCTGGAGGGAACCGCGCTCAGCATGCTCGTGCACAACCATGTGAACGGGCTCTTCCAGTGTGTCGCCGTTCGAGCACCTGGCTTCGGTGACCGGCGGCTGCACAAGCTGGAGGACATCGCCGCCATCACGGGTGGGGCGGTCTACAGCAAGCACTCCGGCTTCAACCTCGAGACGATGACGCTCGACCAGCTCGGCCGCGCGGACCAGATCCGGGTCAACGCGGACCGGACCGCGATCGTCGCCGAGGGCGGGCATGAGAAAGAGGTCGAGTTCCGGCTCACCCAGCTGCGGGCCGAGTTGGAGCGGGCGTCCTTCGGCGTCGACGAGGACGTGCTGACCGAGCGGATCGGTGCGCTGTCCGGACGGGTCGCCGTGATTCGGGTCGGTGCGCCGACACCGGCCGAACTCAAAGAACTTCAGCATCGCGTCGAGGACGCGCTCTCCGCGACCCGAGCCGCAATGGCTGAGGGCATCGTGGCCGGCGGCGGCATGGCCCTCCTCCATGCCGCGTCGGCTCTCGATGATCTGGACGTCAAGGACGACTACGCCATCGGAGTGGCGATCGTCCGGCGTGCGCTGCGCGAACCGGCGTACCTGATCGCCACCAACGCCGGCTACAACGGCGGCGAGGTCCTGGAGCGTACGTCGGCCATGGGGGTCGACGACGGTTTCGACGCCCTGGACGGTGTCTACGGGAACATGCTGCAGATGGGCATCGTGGACCCGCTCCGGGTCGCTCGGTCGGCGCTGCAGAACGGCGCCTCGGTGGCCGGGCTGCTGCTGACCACCAACACGCTGATCGCCGAAGAGCAGACGCCGTGGGGCGGGAGCGCGGCCCTGATGACCGAGTACGGCGCGTTGGACGAGGGCTTGCACCAGCCGTCGCCCGACTCGAGCACGCCGCAGTCCCTCGGGCTCGGCCCCTCGGTCGGATAGTAATCTCACGGGGTGCCCCAGGACTCCGGACGATCAGGTGACTCCTCGCTGCTGCGGAAGCTGAATGCCGCAGCAGCGCTGGAGGCCTTCCTGAAGGCCGAGTCACTGACCCCGCGGGAGCTACGCGCCGTTGTCGGCGTCTCCCGCCCAACGGCCGAGGAGCTCCTCGCCGGCCTGATCGCAGAGGGGCGGGTCGAAGAGACCGCTCCCCCGCGCCAGCCGGCCGCCGCCTCCCGGGGCGCCGGCCGGCCGGCCCGGCACTTCCGTTTCCGGGCCGAGTCCGGTCATGTCAGCGGTATCGACATCGGTGCGCACAAGGCGATGGCCGTGGTCACCGACCTGCGCGGCAACACCCTTGCGACCCAGCGCGTCGAGCTGGACCCGACGCTGGACGTTGTTGGTCGGTTGGCTGCCGCCATCGACATCACGCGCGCCACCTGGCGCGAGGCCGGTCTCGGGCCGGCGGAGATCACCAACGCCGCCTGCGGGGTGACCGGAGCGCTTCGGGCCGGTGAGGGCGTTCAGGACGTACGACGTGGTCCGATCGGTTCCGGCCTGGCGGTGTACTCGCTGCCCGGCTTCACCGAGGTCGACGTGGCCGCCGAGCTGTCGGCCGGGCTCGGCGTACCGGTTGCGGTGGCGAACGACGTGAAGCTGGCTGCCCTGGCTGAGCAGTGGAAGGGCGCGGCGCAGGGGTATCGCGACATCGTCTACATGTTCGCGGGACATCGCGCCGGTGCCGGGGTGCTGATCAACGGGCAGGTGCACCAGGGCCACCACGGCGCGGCCGGCGAGATCGGCACCTGGCCGGCGCTCGGTTGGGAGGCCGCGGTCGACCAGTTGCACGCTCGCGGTGCGGCGTTGGCTGCGGCTGCTGGTTTGCCCTCCGGTCGTGAGGGCGAGTTGGTGATCGCGTCTGCGGCTGTGCAGGATCCGGAGAGTCAGCGAGTACTGATCGAGTTCGCCGAGGTGCTGGCCCGCGGCGCCGCCGTACTGGCGCTGGCTGTTGATCCCGAGGTCGTCGTACTCGGAGGCGGGATGTCACGCGGCGGGGCGATCATCGCTGAACCGTTCCGGCGTGAGCTGGCCCGGCTGGCGCTGGTACCGATCGAGGTGATCAGCTCGACGATGGGTGCCGATTCGGTGGCGCTGGGCGCGGCCCGGATGGCGCTCGACACCGTGCTCGCGGACCTCCTCGCCGTACCGGGTGCTTAGCTCCGGTACGTCGTCACCCAGCCCTCGATCTGGCCGACGATCGCCAGAAGAACCTTGCCCGCGGCCGTGATGGCATACGTCTACACGATAAAAGCCCGCTCTGAGCAGATCCACGGCGGCTTCGGCCTGATCGAAGCAACCGTCCCCGGCGAACCCCCTGCCCACCACCCTCACCAACGAACAGGTCACCCGCTTCGCCACCATGTCCGCCCTGCTCCCTGTGTTACCGAGAGGACGGTGCTCACGAACCCGAGCACGACTCCACCGCCTCACCAGCACCTCCGGTACGGCGACCGCCAGCGCCAGCCTCGACCGCCGTGACCCGGTGTGTTGGCCCACCGCCTGATTCACGGCGCGACCCACGGCGTGCTCGGACTGGTGACCAAGAGCAGATTCGCGAGCTGCGGCCGCGCCTGAGCGATCCGCAAGGCAGTGACCGCGCGGAGGCCGGGGCGGGTGAGGCTTACGGTTCGGCTGCTGGGGTGGCGTCGGTCGCCCAGGGATCGGTGAAGCCGGGCACCATCGCCCTCAAGTGGGCGCTGAAGGCCTCGCGAGCGGCGGCCAGTTCCGGACTGGGTAGGCGGCTGGCGGCAGGAAGTCGAGCCGCCTGCTGGTACATCGGGTTGCTGCTGGCCCCGATCCCGCCAGCACCGCCCATGCGGTCAGGGCTCAGCCCATCAACTCGGCCGACCTCGGCGCTGCGGGCAGATCTGAACCCGTCGCCACCATCGTTGCCAGCCGGAGTGAACCCACCACCAGCACCACCGTCGTCTGCAGGCCTAGGGCTCCAGGGGTCGGTGGCAAGCCCGTCGGTACCGTCGCTGTGGGCAGGCGTGAGCCCTTCAGCGCCTGTGCTCGGGCCAGGCGTGGCCCAGTTGATGATGGCGGCTAGGTCGGCGAGTGCTTGGGGGCTGGTGCGGGGTGGTGGGTCGGCCCAGTCGGGGCGGGTGACGTGGACTTCGCCGCCGGTGATCGAGACCGCCCACTGACCCGCGTGGACCGCGCGGTGGTGGGCGGCGCAGAGCAGGACGAGGTTGTGGAGGCTGGTCGGGCCGCCGTCGGCCCAATAGATCACGTGGTGGGCGTGACACATCCACGGTGGCGCCTTACACACCACACAGCCTTTGTCGCGCTTGTTCAACGCCCGGCGGAGGTACCGGTTCACGAACCGCTGCTCGGTGCCGACGTCCAGCGGCTGCGAATCACCACCCAGCACGATCGGCAGGATCGCCGCATCACAGGCCAGCAACCGCACCGCCGAGGCCGACAGATTGCCCCCGAACACCATTTCACCGACCGCGCCAGCTTCACCGGTCGCGTCGGACCCGTCGTGTTCGCTGTCTGTACGGCGGAAGGCCTCCGGGGTGTTGGCGAGGACGGCGTTCTTGAGGTCGTTGAAGTCGATGGTGACGGTGATGTGCGGTACGCCTGGATGGTCGGGGTTGCCTGCCGCGGCGTCCAAGATGCCTTTGAAGGCGTCGACCTGGCGCTCGTCGAGGGTCCGCGGGTCGCGTTGTCCGTCGATCGTCTTGTGCGGTTTGGCTCCTGTGTGGATCTGGGTCAGCAACTGTTCGCCGCTGGCACCGGCCACGAACCCCGAGAACTTCACCCCACCGTCGACCTGCCGCAGCCGCAGTGACTCTTTCGCGCGCGCCTCGTCCTCGGCCGGTTCAGCACCGTCGGTGTCGAGTCGCGCCAGGACTTCCAGGCCGAACTTGGTGAGTTCGCGGGGGTTGGAGATCCGTGCGGCGTTGATCATCTGTTCTTCGGCGACCTCGAGTACGTCGACCGGGACCGTGGCGGGTGCCTTCTCCAGGGTCGTGACGATGACCTTGGCCAGCGCGGGATCCAGGACCGCGGGATGGGCCGGGTCGGTGGGGTCGGGCAGCGCGTCCACCACTGCCGGGTACTTGCCGAGGGCGGCAGAGATCTTGAGGTCTTTGCGGACGTCGGCGGGGTTGAGCCGGTATCGCTGTGACACGAGTTCGACGGTGTCGCGGGCGCCGAGTTCTTGGGCGGTGCCCGTCTCGTCCAGCCGCCCCGTGAGCTGCAGTTCGTAGGTGTTCAGCAGGGCCTTGGCGGCGTGCACGTTGTCGAGGTTGGTCAGCAGTTCGCTGCCGCTCTGCATGCACACCGGGCGCATCGCCAAGATCTCCATACCGAAAAGCATAGCCACGCCCACCGACAGTTTCCGGCCCGAGAACCCCTTATTTACAAGGGATGTGTGGGCAGTTTTGTGGGCTGATTGCGCACTCAACTTGCCCACACCTGCCCATGACGTTAGCCGGTAATTTTTGGTCACCTGGACCCGAAAAGTTTCCGACTAGCGCAAGACCCCCTCGAGCATCACGCACCTCAGCCACAGCCCGTCAGCCCCAGGCAACGTGCACCTCGGTCGCTGACCTCGCCATCCCCCTCAGCCATCTGCTGGGCGCGCCCGAAGGTTTCAGTGGCTGCCGCCGGCGGCCGAACGCGCGCCCGCAACTGGGGGCTTGAACAAGAAATGGGGGGTGTGGGCAGGTCATAGCTTGTTCACGCCCACCACAGGGGTGCACACCCCTCGACACGCGGCCAGCCATCCACCCCGACCAGACGACGGCTGCCGGGTGGGTTAGTCGGTGAGTTCTTCGTCGCCTGGACCCGAAAATCTCACCCATAGCGCAAACCTCGGGCATCACGCACCTCAGCCACAGCCCGGAAGCCCAGGCAACGCCCACCCTGGTCACCGACCGCACCATCCCCCTCAGCCATCTACCTGGCGCGCCCGAAGGTTTCAGTCGACCGCCGGAGGCGGTCGAGTCCCCTGCAAGCCAGGTAGGCGACTCGGCCGGCTATGTCTCGCTGTGGCTGAGCATGTCTGCGGCCGATCAAAAGACGGGTGGGCTGAGCGAGGCGATGGCTGAGGGGGATGGCGAGGCCGCGACCGGGGTTCACCCTTGCCTGTGGCTGACGGGCTACGGTTGCGGTTCAGGAAAGGCGCCGCGACGGATTCACGTTGCAGGGGCTGACGGGCTGTGGTTGCGGTCCGGGAAAGGGGGCTCTCGGCAACTGTTTGCGCTACGGCAACGCCTCCATTCTCAGCAAAAGAAGGTCCGCTCTTTCACGCTAGAGGTGGTTGGCTTTCTCGGTGGTGGCGTGGGGGTGTTGGTCGGCTTCGGTGGTGAAGGCGGCTCGGGGTTGCTGGACTGAGGCGAGCGAGACGATGTCGCGACCGTAGAAGACAGCTGCCAGCCAGATCGCCAGTACGCGGACCTTGCGGTCCCAGGTCGGTACGGCGAGGACGTGGTAGCCGCGATGCATGAGCCAGGCCAGGAAGCCCTTCACCACGATGCGACGGAACTGGAAGACGCCGGTTCCCAGGCCGAGGGTCGCCACCGCGCCCAGTGAGTGGTGCAGGTACTGCTTGGGCTCGCGACCGCGGAGGTTGGCGATCAGGTTCTTCGCGAGCAGCTTTCCCTGCCGTACGGCGTTCTGTGCGTTCGGCACCGTCAAGGCGCCGGGCACGTCCGAGGCGAGGTCCGGGATCGCGGCGTCGTCACCCGCAGCCCACGCATCCGGCACGATCTCATCTGAGGTTCCGACTCGCAGGTCAGGACGAGTCTGGATCAGGCCGCGCGCTGTCACCGGCAGGTCGGTGTGGCCGCGAACCAATCGGGTCGCCGCGTTGCCGGCCGTCCAGACGATCAGTTCGGCATCGAACTCCGATCCGTCCGACAGCACCACATGACCGTCGGCGGCCGAGACGACCGTGGTCTCGAGGTGCAGGTGACCGCCGCGACCCTCGAGCAGTCGGCGTACCCAGGCCCGCGGGCCGGCGGTCACCTCGGGCAGGATCCGCGACGTCGCCTCGACCAGGTGGAAGGACAGATCGTCACGGTTCAGGCCGGGGTACGACTTGAGCAGGCTGTTGGCCAGCGAGAGCAGTTCGCCGAAACTCTCCACACCGTTGAAGCCCGCGCCGACGAAGACCACGGTCAGCAGCCGGCGTCGTACCGGACCAGGCGGCAGCACGGACGCCTCGTCGAAGGCGGTGAGCAACCGGTCGCGAACCGCCACCGCCTCCTCGACGTGCTTCATCCCGATCGCGTGTTCCGCGATCCCGGGCAGGTCGAACGTCCGGGTGACCGCGCCGGCGGTCACCACGATCACGTCGTACGGGAGCTCGAAGTCGTCGCCGCTGACCGGGTGGATGGTGACGGTACGGCGGGCATGCTCGACCGTGGTCACCGAGCCGGCGACGATCCGGGTCCGGCGCAGGTTCCGGCGGAGCGAGATCGCCGCATGCCGGGCCTCGACCGAGCCGGACAGCACCTCGGGCAGGAACGGCTGGTATGTCATGTACGGGCGCGGATCGATCAGCACCACCTCGGCCTCACCGCGCCGAAGCTTCTTCTCGAGCTTCCAGGCTGTGTAGAAGCCGGCATATCCGCCCCCGACCACCACGATTGTGCGCACCGAAGTCCTCCTCCAGGAAAGCTGTCACCAGCTAAGACAGCGCATCGGCCCCCACTGTGACAAGCCCCACCGCCGATGTGACTGCCGTTACCTGATCGATCTGTCACGGTTCTGGAATCTGCGTGGTCAAGTGGTTGTAGAGCGCCGATGAGCCGAAGGAGACCGTCAATGACGATGGCCGAGCAGCAGATCGCAACCTCCGTCCTGGTGATCGGAACCGGCGGTGGTGGCCTGCGGGCCGCGATCGAGCTGGCCGAGCGTGGCGTCGAAGTTCTTGCCCTGGGCAAACGGCCGCGGAACGACGCGCACACGTCGCTGGCCGCCGGCGGGATCAACGCCGCGCTGGCCACGATGGATCCTGAGGACACCTGGCAGCAGCACGCCGCCGATACCTTGCAGGAGAGCTACCTGCTGGCCAACCCGGACACGGTCCGGATCGTCACCGAGGGTGCGGCGCAGGGAATCGCCGACCTCGAGCGGTACGGAATGCCGTTCGCCCGGGAGGCCGACGGGCGGATCTCGCAGCGGTTCTTCGGCGCGCACACCTACCGCCGGACGGCGTTCGCCGGTGACTACACCGGCCTGGAGATCCAGCGCACGCTGGTGAATCGCGCGGTTCAGCTCGGCGTACCGATTCTCGACAATGTCTACGTGACCCGAATCCTGGTCCGTGACAACACCGTGTTCGGCGCCTACGGATTCGACCTCGACACCGGTCGCCGGTATGTCATTCACGCTGATGCCGTGATTCTGGCGGCTGGCGGTCATACAAGGATCTGGCGTCGTACGTCGTCTCGTCGTGATGAGAACACCGGAGATTCGTTCCGGCTCGCGGTCACGGCCGGTGGACGGATTCGCGATACCGAGCTCGTCCAGTTCCACCCGTCCGGCCTGCTCGAACCCGAGAACGCGGCCGGGACGCTGGTCTCCGAGGCCGCGCGGGGCGAGGGCGGTCAGCTCCGGAACGCGCTCGGAGAGCGCTTCATGAGCCGGTACGACGCCGAGCGGATGGAACTGTCCACCCGGGACCGGGTCGCGTTGGCGGCGTACACGGAGATCAAGGAAGGCCGCGGTACGCCGAAGGGTGGGGTCTGGCTCGACGTTTCACACCTGCCGCGGGAGACGATCATGCAGCGGCTGCCACGGGTCTACCAGACGCTGCTCGAACTGCAGATGCTCGACATCACCCGGCAACCGATCGAGATCGCGCCGACCGCGCACTACTCGATGGGTGGAGTGTGGGTGCGGGCCGAGGATCACTCGACCGGTGTCGACGGTCTGTACGCGCTCGGTGAGGCGGCCAGCGGGCTGCACGGAGCCAACCGGCTGGGCGGGAACTCCCTGATCGAACTACTCGTGTTCGGCCGGATCGTGGGCGAGGAGGCGGCGAAGTTCTCGATGAATCGCGAGTCCCAGCAGCGATCCGCGGATGTGGTCGGAGAGGCGCGGGCCGAGGTGGACGGCCTGCTCGCGGCCGACGGCCCGGAGAATGTCCGGGCCCTTCAGAGAGCGCTCCGCGACACTCTCACCGCGCGCGCCGGGGTGGTTCGCGACGAGGCCGGTCTGCTGGCCGGCATCGACGAACTAGCCGAGATCGAGGAGCGCACGGCGCAGATCGGCGTTCACCCTGACATCGCCGGCTTCCAGGATCTCGCGCACGCGTTCGACCTGAAGTCCTCCGCGCTCGCCGCTCGGGCCACGCTCGACGCTGCCCTTGAGCGCCGGGAGTCCCGCGGCTGTCACAACCGTTCGGACTACCCCGACCTCGACGAGTCGCTGCAGGTCAACCTTGTCTGGTCCGGCCCCGGCGAGATCACGAGAGAGCGCATCCCCGAGATCCCGGCCGAGATCCGAGCACTCATGCGCGACGACATCTCCACCGACGGAAAGCTCGTCGAGTAATCAGGCGCTCGGGGTGAGGCGGACGACCGGGTACTTGCGCGCCGACTTCTCCTGGTACTTCGCGAACCGTGGCTGGGCCTCGACCACCGAGGCCCACGCCGCGTCGTACGACGAACCAGTCAGCCGCTCCGGCGTCACCGCGAAGACACCGCGACCCGGCAGCTCGGCCGTGGCCGCAGTGGGGTTGGCCAGCAGGTTCGCGTACCAGCCGGGGTGCTGACTCCCGCCGCCGGAGGCGACCAGCAACCATGCGTCCGGACCGTCCGCGAACCAGGCGACCGGGTTCTCCCGGGTCAGCCCGCTGCGGCGTCCGACCGTGGTCAGGACCAGCAGATCCATCCCCATCATCGTCGCGCGGCCGCGCCGGATCTTGCGGATCGCCCGCCCGTTCATCGTGCGCTGGAACCAGCGGGAGAGCGCTCCCGGCGTTCCCGGTGTCTTCGTCTCTTGCGTGCTCGTGTTCTCCATGGCTACGACAGTAGGGATGAGACCGTCGTACCCGCTTCTCGATTCCTGATCAGATCACGCGAGCGACGGCAACGGTCTTGTCGGAGCGAGCCACGCGGAGCCGGATCCGGGTACGGATCGCGGCCAGGCCGACAACGCGGGCGAGTTCGGTAGCGGTCCGGGCCGCCGCCGCGCGGACGACGTCCAGATCGGCGGTGGGCTCGATCGTGCAGGTCAGCTCGGCAACCAGTTGGCCGCGGTCGGCAACAACCTGACCGGAACCGTCGCGGATGCCCGGCGTACGGGCGAGCGCTTGAGCCGCGGCGTCTACTGCCGAATGAGCGTCGGCCACGAGCTGGCCGCTCCGGTCACCACCAGGCAGCGCGAACCGGCCGCCAACCCGTCGGGGCAGGTGGCGCGCGAGCCACCAGAGACCGAACAGGATCGCGATCACTCCAGCAGCACCCGTTGCCCAGGGCCACCATTCCGCACCGGTCGGATCGGTCCAGGGACCGGCCGTGATCCGGTCCGGTGCGGACGGAAGCTCGTCGTACTGCCAGGCGATCAGGAGAGCGCCGGCGGCGAGCAGAGAGAGCGCTATCAGCGTTCCGACCGTACGGTCGAGGGCAATCACTCCACGTCGCATGTCATTCCTCCCGTACGGCGATGCGCGTGCGCGGCGCCGGGGTGATGATCCGAAGGCGGTCGTCGACGACCGAGGTCACGTCGGTGGTGACGCGATCGCGATCACCGAAGGTTGTGACGATCAGGTCGACGCGCTTGCGCTTGAACTGGCCGGAAACCTCGGTCACCGAGTCGACGTGCCGGGCACTGTCGGCGGCCAGCCGGGCGATGTCCGTACTCCGCAGCCACACGAATCCGTCGGCCCCGTTGATCGCGTGATGCGTCCGGCGCCGGCGCTTGTACGTCAGCACCAAGACCAACAGACCGACAACCAACGCACCGATCCCGGCCCACAGCATCCACCCCGCAGGCTCCAACTCGAACCTGCGACCGAACCCGCGAGCCACCCATGACGCACCATCCATCAACCCGGAAGCAACAGCCATCTCCCGAATGGCGACACACCCGGCCAGGATGAGCACGAACGCTCCGACGATGCCGACCCAAACAACCGCCGCCCCCGCCACCGGCCGCTTGGCAGCCACCGCCTCGGACGCCGCCGAAGCATCAGCCGAGACCGAAGCGTCAGCCGAGACCGAATCGTCAGCTGAGAAAGGGCTCTCTGCGGTTTCGGAGGCGTCGATGGTGGTGATGGTGACGTCGGCCCGATCCACGCCCAGACCAGTGAGGTCTTCGACTGCCGTGGTGATCGCCTCGCGGAGATCAGCCGCCGTCTCGGCCAGCGGATTGGGCCACGTGATCGCGGTCTCCAGGGAGACCCGGACCCGCTGACCAGCAACCACCGCTCGCGCTTTCGGCAGCCCACGACCCAGTACGGCGGACTGTCGCGACACCGCGGGGTGCCGGCGGGCCGTGATCTCCACGATCCGTTCGACCGCCCGCTGTGCGATCTCGAGCCGGCCGCGATCGCCCCCGAATGCGATCGCGGACGGCTCCGAGACCCCCGACACCGGTCCGTCCACCGGTGCGAGTTCGTCCGGCGCGCGTCCGTTCGACGCACGCCCGTCCACCGTCGTTCCGTCGACCACCACACCTCCGGCTACCACACCTCCAGCCGGCGAACCGTCGACTGCCAGTTCGTCGGTCGGGCGCGGGGTGCTGGTGTCAGCCACGGTTTCGGCGGGAGAGGAGGTCGTCGAGTGCCTTGGTACCGCTGCCGTCGGACAGGAAGCGGCCGACGACGAGTCCCACCGCACCCAGCACGAGGGCGAGCAGGAAGCCGGGGAACCCGCCGGCCGCGGCAGCGATGGCGATCAACAGGCCGGCGAACAGGCCGATGGTCGAGGTGCTCACTCGAATCTCCTCTAGGGAAGGGTTCTGCGGAAGGGTGGGTCAGCGCACGCGGGGTTCGGCGGTCTCGGCCGCCTCGTCGTCATCGTCGTCGTCGCCGTCCAGGTGCACGTCGGTGACGGAGATGTTGACCTCGGTGACCTCGAGACCGGTCATCCGCTCGACCGCCGAGATCACGTTCTCCCGGATCGCGGTGGC
Source organism: Kribbella sp. NPDC058245 (assembly GCF_042882005.1). Lineage (NCBI taxonomy): Bacteria > Bacillati > Actinomycetota > Actinomycetes > Propionibacteriales > Kribbellaceae > Kribbella > Kribbella sp. NPDC058245. The sequence goes on along the minus strand of NZ_JBHVWY010000029.1, from coordinate 40,734 downwards.
CAGGTCGGCGATGCCCACGCCGTACTCGGCGACGAGCTCGATGTCGACCGCGGCCTGGGACTCGCCGACCTCGACCGAGACGCCCTGGGACAGGTTGGTCTTCGAGCCCGGGATCCGCTCCCGCAGCATCCCGACCGCCCGGGCGGCACCGCCGCCGAGAGCGTGTACGCCGGGGATCTCGCGGGTCGCGATACCGGCGATCTTGGAGACCACGACATCCGCGATCGAGGTCTTGCCGCCGGCAACGGTGCCATCGGCAACAACCGTCTCCGCACCGGTGATCGGGGCGACGGTCGGGCGCTTGGCGGCCGGCTTGGTGGTGGCGGTTTCGGTCATCGGAGGATGCCTTTCTCGTCAGCGACTACTTCGTTCGGTGGGAACGGCGTCAGGAGTTCGGCGCCGTTCGCCAGAAGGACTGCCGGACGAGCGGAATCGTCACGGTCCCTCCACATCCTGTCCAGCGTGACATGACTCACGCGATGGACTGGGGAGGCTACCGTGACATCTGGCCATGCAGTGTCGTCTCAGTACCGCAGGCACAACCAGGAGGTGGAGTGACCACAGGGCTGACCGAGCTCGACGAGGCGACCCTCGTCGCCCGAGCCCGTGATCGCGACCCCGCGGCGTTCGAGCTGCTGGTCCGCCGCTACCAGCGGCGGATCTACACGCTCTGCCTGCGGATGCTGAACGGTGCGACCGGCGACGCCGAGGACGTCGCCCAGGAGACGTTCGTGACCGCGTGGCGCCGGTTGCCGGAGATCCAGCACGACGCTGCCTTCGGTTCCTGGCTCTACCGCACCGCCACGAACAAATGCCTGACGGTTCTGCAGCGCCGCAAGCCGACTACCGAGCTGAACGAAGAGAGCGCTCCCCCGGATCTCGACATTGAGGCTGATCCCGCCCGTGCGGTGGGGAACACAGCAGCGATGCAGGCACTGGCCGTCGCACTGAAACGGCTCCCACCGCCACAACGTGCCTGCTGGCTCTTGCGCGAGGTCCACGGTCGCTCGTACCAGGAGATCGCCGATCTCGTCGGTACGACGCCCACGGCGGTCCGCGGCCGGATTGCCCGCGCCCGCGCCGAACTTGCGGAGGTGATGAAGCCATGGAGATGAATCCCGAAGACGCGGTCACCGATCTGCACCCGTTGCCCTGCGGGCGAACCGTCGAAGACGTCTGGGACGAGCTGGAATCCGGTGAGCTCAGTGCACACCGAGCCACCTGCCCGCACTGCCAGACCGCCCAGGCCGGCCTTGAGCAGCTGGCCGAGGCGACCCAGTTCCTGATCGATGACCCGGTCGAGGTCCCCGGTGGACTGCTCGACCGGATCATGACCGCCGTCCGGGCCGATCTCAACCTCGGCCGAACGATTCCGCTGCCCACCGAACCGGCCCGGGTCGAGGTCTCGGTACACGCTCTCGCCGCCGTACTGCGGTATGCGGTCGACGGCACCACCGGCGTACGGGCTCGGCAGTGCCGGATCGAGTCGTCGGAGACGGAACCCGGTTCCATCAGGGTGTGGATGTCGGTCGCACTCGAGTTCGGAGCAGGTCAGGTCGGCGCACTCGATGAGGCTCGGCAGCGGGTCTCACTGGCGTTGCGCGGTCAGATCGGGCTAGAGCTCGAATCGCTCGACTTCGAGGTCGTCGACGTCTGGACCAATCCCGGAGGGCAGCTGTGACGGCCGACGCGGTCGCGCAGATCGGGGCTGCCGACGCGGCGGCCCAGGCGGCCCGAGCGGTCGGCGGGGTCGTTCGGCTGCAACCCGGGATCAAGGGTCTGCTGCGCCAGTTCGGCGCGCAGGCCTGGCAACGGGCGACCGGCCGCGAGCTCCCCGATGTCGCCGGGGTCGAGGTCGATCTGAGCGATCCCGAACAGGTCAGCGCCGAGGTGCGGATCGTGGTCGGCGTCGACCATCTCGCCAGCGAGGTCGGCCAGAAGGTTCATCAGGCCGTCACCGCGGCGCTGGTAGTGACCACCGGGCGTCCCGCAATCGTCCGGATCCGCATTGTCGAGTTCGATCTGGAGCCGCGCTACATCTGACCCACCGTGACGCAGATCGCCCTGTCGCCGCGTCGGGTTCGATGGTAGAAAGGCCGTGACATCGTCTGCGTGCCACTCCGGCCGCAGATCACCGTGAGCGAAGGGAGCGAGGCCAATGCGTCCTCCGGGCTCCCTCAAGCCGCTCACGATTCTTCCCCCCGGGTAGCACTCGCTCCCACGCCACCAGCTAACACCTGGTGGCCTTTGGCATGCGCGCGTTCTGCCGCTCTGCCCTCTTTCTGCCACAACCCATCTCTGTGTGTCGTGGAGGACATCTATGACGAAGTTTCGCGTCACCTACGCAACCCTCAGTGCGGACAACGAGGATCTGCACACCGCGTACGAGCAAGGCCTCGCAACCGCGAAGGACTGGCTCGGCGCCGACCTGACCGGCTTCGTGGGCGGGAAACCGCTCTCTGGCCAGGAAACGTTCACGATCACCAGCCCCGGCGATGCCGCGCTCACCTTGTGCACCGTGCACAGCGCGACCTCGGCCGAGGTCGACTCCGCGGTCAGCGTCGCGGCCGACGCCGTACAGGCCTGGTCCGGCCGGCCCTGGCAGGAGCGGGTCGACATCCTTCTGCGCGCCGCGGATCTGATCAGTGAGCGCTCCAACGAACTCGCCGCGCTGATGTCCATGGAGGTCGGCAAGAACCGCCTCGAGGCTCTCGGCGATGTCGAGGAGTCGGCGGACCTGATTCGCTACTACTGCAAGCAGTACAGCGACAACGACGGCTTCGTTCGGCCGATGGACCAGCTGTCCGACGCCGAACGGACGACGAGCGTCCTGCGCCCGTACGGCGTTTGGGGCGTGATCAGCCCGTTCAACTTCCCGATGGCGCTCGCGGCCGGGCCGGCCGGTGGCGCGCTCGTCGCGGGCAACACCGTCGTACTGAAGCCGAGCCCGCAGGGAACGTTCACCGCGGTCAAGCTCTATGAATGCCTGCAGGACGCGGGTCTGCCGGGCGAGGTCCTGCAACTGATCCCCGGTGGTGACGAGGTCGGCCGCTTGCTGGTCGCGCATCCGGGAGTGAACGGACTGACCTTCACCGGCTCGTTCCAGGCCGGCATGGAGATCTACCGCAGCTTCCCGACGCCGTACCCGAAGCCGGTCGTCTGCGAGATGGGCGGCAAGAACCCGGCCATCGTCTCGGCGAAGGCCGATCTGCCGACGGCGATCGCCGGGATCGCGCGTTCTGCCTTCGGTTTCTCGGGGCAGAAGTGCTCGGCCTGTTCGCGCGTGTACGTCGAACGCTCCGTGTACGACGAGTTCGTCGCCGGACTGGCTGTCCGGGCCGGTGAGCTGAAGGTCGGTGACGCGACCGAGCGCGATGTCTTCGTCGGCCCGGTCGTGAACGACGAGTCGGTCGCCCGGTTCAAGGACTCCGTCGCGCACGCCGCGAGCGTGGGCCGCGTCGTCGCGGGTGGTGAGGTGATCGAGGGCCGCTACGTGCAGCCGACCGTGGTCGCCGATCTCCCCGCGGGAGACCGGTTGCTGACCGACGAACTGTTCGTACCGTTCGTCGCCGTTCAGCCGGTTGACTCGCTCGACGAGGCGATCCAGCTCGCGAACGCGACCGAACTCGGTCTCACCGCGGGCTTCTTCTCGGCCGACGACGCCGAGGTCGACGACTTCCTCGACCGCATCGAGGCCGGCGTCGTCTACGTCAACCGCGCCGCCGGCGCGACCACCGGTGCATGGCCGGGCGTCCAGCCGTTCGGCGGCTGGAAGGGATCCGGCAGCTCCGGCAAGGCCGGTGGCGGCCTGTACTACGTCCAGCAGTTCCTTCGCGAGCAGTCCCGAACGGTGGTAGCCCGATGACCCAGACCCCAACTCACGCCAAGCCCGGCACTGGCCGACCTGAGTGGTTGCCCGAAGGCCGGCCGGTACCGGACCTCAAGACCGCGATCCCGGGACCACTGTCGAGCGCCGTCGTAGAGCGCGATCTCGCGGTCACCAGCCGCTCACTCCCCCGCGCCTACCCGCTGGCTCCGCGCCGCGGGCACGGCAGCGTCATCGAGGATGTCGACGGCAACCTCTTCCTCGACTTCAACGCCGGCATCGCGGTCAACTCGACCGGACACTGCCACCCGCGCGTCGTGGCTGCCGTCCAGGAGCAGGCCGGCGACCTCCTGCACTACTCGGCGAGCGACTTCTTCCTGCCGATCTACAGCGAGATGTGCGACGCGCTCGCCGCGACCGCGCCGATGGATGGACCGGTCCGGGTGTTCCTGTCGAACTCCGGCGCCGAGGCCGTCGAGGGTGCGCTGAAGCTCGCCCGCTACGCGACCAAGCGCCCGTACGTGATCAGCTTCTACGGCGCCTTCCACGGCCGGACGATGGGCGCGGTCACGCTGACTGCCTCGAAATCCAAGTACCACAAGGGATTCGGGCCGCTGCTGCCCGGCGTACTGCACGCCCCGTACGGCGATGACAGCACCTTCGAGCACCTTGAGAACACGCTCTTCCGGTACGAGGTTGCTCCCGACGAGGTCGCGGCGATCTTCGTCGAGCCGATCCAGGGCGAGGGTGGTTACCTGGTTCCGCCGGCGGGCTGGATGGCGCGGCTGCGAGAGCTGTGCGACAAGCACGGCATCCTGCTGATCGCCGACGAGGTCCAGTCCGGTGCCGGGCGGACCGGCAAGATGTGGGCGATCGAGCACACCGGAGTGCAGCCTGACATCCTGATCACGGCCAAGGGCCTCGCCTCCGGGCTCCCGCTGGGCGCGTTCATGGCCCGGGCCGAGCTGATGGAGAGCTGGCCGGCGGGTGCGCACGGTTCGACGTACGGCGGTTCTCCGGTCGCGTGTGCGGCCGGACTCGCGACGCTCGAGGTCATCAAGTCCGAGGGTCTGATGGAGAACGCGACCGAGATCGGGCAACTCCTGCTCGAGGGGCTGACCAAGATCCAGGCTCAGCACCCGGACCTGATCGTGGACGTCCGCGGCGTCGGGCTGATGATCGGCGTTGAGTTCGCGACCGCGGACGACGCGGCCGCGGTGCAACAGCGGGCGTTCGAGCGTGGGCTGCTGGTACTGGAGTGTGGAGAGAGCGCTATCCGGCTTTCTCCCCCGCTGGTGGTCACGGCCGGAGAAGCCGAGATCGCGCTCTCTCTGTTTGCCGACGCGGTGGCCGACGCGGTCGCCGACGCGGTCGCCGGGTGACATGACCGGCTCCATCTTCTCCCGCGCCGCCGGTCGCGACCTCCCGGTCGTGGCCGGCGGCCAGGGCGCTGAACTGTTCGACACCACCGGCCGGCGCTACCTGGACGCCGCCGGTGGGGCGATCGTGGTCGGTATCGGACATGGTTCAGCCGAGGTCGCCGACGCGATCGCGGCCCAGGCCCGCGAGGTCGCGTACGTTCACGGCTCCGCGTTCGCCTCAGCGTCATTGCTCGAGTACGCCGAAACGCTCGGACCGTTGCTGCCTGTCGAGGACCCCTACATCTACCCGGTGTCTGGTGGGAGCGAGGCCGTCGAGACGGCGCTGAAGGTCGCGCGGGCCTATCACCTGGCCCGTGGCGAGGATCGGTCGGTCGTGATCGGCCGGACCGGCGCCTACCACGGGAACACCCGGGGAGCGCTCTCCGTCTCCGGCCGCGACGGGCTGCGCGCGCCGTACCTGCCGTGGCTGGGATCGGCGGCACACACGACCTCGCCGTACGAGTATCGCTGCCCGTTCCCGGACACCCACCCGAACGGTTGCGGAGCGAAGCACGCCGAAGCACTGGAGCAGCTGATCGTTGCCCAGGGCCCACAAAACGTGGCCGCGTTCATCGCGGAACCGATCGCCGGAGCAGCCCTCGGGGCCTGCGTCCCACCCGACGACTACTGGCCGGCCATCACCGCAGTCTGCCGACAGTACGGCGTACTGGTGATCGCCGACGAGGTGATGACCGGGTTCGGGCGAACAGGTCGCTGGTTCGGCTCTGACCACTGGGACGTCCGACCGGACCTGCTCGTCGCAGCCAAGGGAGCTGCTTCCGGCTACTGGCCGTTGGGACTGACGGTGTGCAGCGGCGAGGTGCACGACACGGTGCAGAAGGCCGGCTTCGTGCACGGCTTCACCTACTCGCACCACGCGGTCGGAGCCGCGGCCGGCCTCGCCGTACTGAAGGTCCTAAAGTGTGACGGACTAGTAGAGGCCGCCACCACGCGCGGAGACCAACTCGGAGCTGAGCTGCACACCAAGCTTGCCGACCACCCGCACGTAGGCGACATCCGTGGACGTGGATTGCTATGGGCGATCGAGTTGGTCGCCGACCGCGAGACCAAGGCCCCGTTCGCGCGCGGCGACCGTGTCGCCGAGCGAATCGTCACAGCAGCCAAAGAGCGCGGCGTGCTCCTGTACCACTCCACCGGCTGTGCGAACGGAACCGAAGGCGACCTCCTCGTCCTCGGCCCCCCGCTAGTGATCAGCCCTGCGCAGATCACGGAGATCACGCAGGGCTGCGCGGCAGCTATCCGCGACACACTCAGTTGATGACAGTGGCAATCGTGTTGGTGCGGGCGCCTTCGTAGGCGGCGAGGAGGATGCCCAGTACGGCGATGCCTTCGACCTCGGTGTGGATGGGGCGGGTCTTGCCGATGAGGGAGTCGGCGAAGTGACCGATCTCGGCGGCGAAGGTGTCGACGGGTTCGAGGTCGAAGGTCTCCGATTCACCAGAGCGGAGGTTGTAGGTGAGCGCCGTACCGTCGCTGTGCAGTGAGCCCAGCTCGCCGACGGCCGAGAAGCGTTCGGTGGATCCGGCCGGCTCGTAGGCCCAGCTGGTCACGAGCTGGCCGACGACGCCGTTGTCGAAGCGGATCAGTACCTGGGCGGAATCCTCGCCCTCCATGAACTTCAGGCGGTGTGTCGACAGCATCGCGGTCGCCTCGACCGGCATTCCGCCGGCGAGGTGCAGCATCAGGTACGTCGGGTGGTAGCCGGTGTCGATGAGTTCACCGCCACCGCTCGTCTTGCTGCTGGCACGCCAGCCCATCGAGCTCGGGTCGAAGTCGTTGTAGAAGCTGTCAGTGGTCCGCACCTCGTAAACCGTGCCGATCGTGCCGGCCTCGAGGAGTTCCTTCGCCTTGGCGACCGCGGGCATGAACAGCTGGTTGTGCGCCGACATCAGTGTCACCCCTCCTGCCTCGACAGCACGCCGTACGTCGGCTGCCTCCTCGGCACTCAGGCACAGCGGCTTCTCGCACAGAATGTGCTTGCCTGCTTCGGCTGCCGCGACGATCGCGTCCCGGTGCAGGTGGTGCGGCAGGCAGATGTCGACCGCGTCCACCTCTTCATTGGCGAGCATCTCGCGATAGTCCGTGTACGCCGTTGCGCCGAGCTCCGCCGCACGCGCCTTGGCGGTCTCTTCGACCGCGTCGGCGATCGCGGTGATGCCGATCTTGTCCGCGTGCTCCGCGTAGCCCTTGATGTGGGCCGAGGCGATGCCGCCGGCGCCGATCAGGCCGACCTTGATCTGGGGCATGGTGATCTCCTCAGGAGTAGGCGACGACAGTGTTGGTGGTGGCAGCTTCGTTCGCGGCGACCACCAGGCGGGTGAGCTCCAGCGCGCGGGCGATGTTGTCGTCCGCACGAGTGCCGTTGGTGATGTGATCGACCCATTGACCGAACGGGTCCAGGCTGTCCTCGGGCACCGGGAGTTGCTCGTCGCCGACCTTGAGCACGTTGCCCGCGTCGGTGTAGGTGAGCGTGTTCTCGGTGCCGAAGATCTCGATCGTGAACGGGTTCGGGCTGGCGAAACCGGCCTCGATCACGCCGATCGTCTGGTTCGGGTAGCCGACCACCACGACCGCGTTGTCCTCTAGGCCGAGGCCCGCGATCGACCGGTACGTCGCGCTGACCGTCTCGGCGTCGCTGCCCAGGAAGAGCTGGGTCAGGTAGACCGGGTGGCATCCGAGGTCGGTGAGCGCTCCCCCGATCGCGGCCTTGGGCTCGAAGAACCGCAGCGGCAGCCAGCCCTCCGACTTGCCGTCGCGCGGAATCGCGCCGTCGTGTGAGAGCCGGACCCGGGCATAGGTCACCTGACCGAGCCGCCCGCTGTCGAGCACCTCGCGGATCGCGTTCGTGTACCCGTGCGCCAGGCGCGGCAGCGAGACGGTGAGCTTGACACCGTTGTCGTCGGCCGCGGCGATGATCTCCTCGGCCTCCGCGACGGTCGGCGCGAGCACCTTCTCGGTGAAGATGTGCTTGCCGGCCTGGGCGACCTTGATCATCAGGTCCCGGTGCTCGTCGGTGGCCGTGGTGATCACGACGCCGTCGATGTCGCTGGCCAGCAACGCGTCCAGATCGCTTGTGTAGGCGGCTCCGAAGGCTTCGGCGCCCGTCTTGCCGCGCTCTTCGTCGGTATCCCAGACCGCCACCAGTTCGGTACCTGGATGCTCCTGCGCCTGTCGCGAATAGTCGCCCGCATGGACGTGCCAGAAGCCCAGGGTCGCGATCTTGAGGGGGTTCGGCATCTGCTTCCTCCTGCCCGAGGTCGTCCCGGCTCACCAGCACCGGCCGCGCACCAACGTACAACGTTGTCATGGGGTCTTGGGAAGGGCTGCGGCCAGCTTTTTCACGCAGTGGAACAGATGACTCGGGGCCTATAGTTATCCAGGACTCCTAGCTAATTGAGGGCGCGCGATGAGTGAGGCACTATCCGGCGGGGATCTGCAAAGGTTGCGGCAACTCAACGTCGTGGCCGCCCTGCGGGTACTGCGGGCTGCGGCGCCACTGACCGTCACCGAACTGGCCAAGCGGACCGGCCTGTCCCGCGCCTCCACCGAGGACGTCGTACGGGATCTTCTCGGCCGCGGCTGGATCAGCGAGGTCGAGCCGACCGCCGGCACCGTCGGCCGCCCGGCCCGCCGCTACCGGTTTCGCGCCGACGCCGGGCGACTGCTCGGCGTCGACATCGGCGGCCACAAGGTGCTGGCGGTCGTCACGGATCTCGAGGGCGACGTACTGCACCAATCCCGGATCCCCGTCGCGCCGGACGCCGGACGGCGGGAGCGCTTGCAGGCGGTCGACGACTGCATCGCTGCGGTCCTGGCTGGTGCGGACGTGGCGGCCGGGCAGATCTGGGCGACCGGCGTGGCGACGACCGGGCTCGTCGACGGCACGGGCAAGGTGATGCTCTCGGACTCACTGCCCGAGTGGACCGGCGTCGACCTGACGGCTCACTTGCGGCGAATCGTCCCCGGCCCGATTCGGGTCGAGAACGACTGCAAACTCGCTGCCCTGGCTGAGAATTGGCGCGGTGTCGCTCGCTACGCCAAGGACGTGGTGTTCCTGCTGGCCGGACTGCGTACCGGCGCCGGGCTGATCATCGACGGCAAGCTGCATCGCGGGTTCGCCAACTCGGCCGGCGAGATCGGCGCGCTGCCCGCGGTCGGCTGGGAGCGCGCACCGGAGCATCTCCACGCCTGGCTCAGCCCCGGCGAACCGGTCGAGCGCGTCTTCCTCGCCGCCCGCGACGGCGACCGCGCCGCCCTGCGAGCCGTCCGCGGTTATGTGCGTGACATCGCCATCGGTACGTCGGCGCTGGTGCTGACCCTGGACCCAGAACTCGTCGTGATCGGCGGCGGCTTCTCCCGCTCCGCCGACGTGCTGGTCGAACCGCTCCGTCGCGAACTCGACCGCTGGTGCCTGCGCACCCCGGAGATCCGCGTCTCGGCGTTCGGGGACGAAGGGGTTGCCCTCGGCGCCGTCCGGCTCGCCGTCGAGCAGGTCGAGTCCACCCTGTACGGCGACGCTCCCGCGACCGCCGCCGTGCTGATGTTCTAGAGCGCAGGTTTTGAGCAAAGGTGCTCGAAACTACCTCGTTGTGAACTCTTGACACAGTTTCCGTGGAGTCCATGATTATTCCATCGCCCCGCCCAGCGAGAGGAAATCCGGCCCATGAACAAACGAGGCATCCGACTCCGGCAGGCTCTGCGGCTGTTGACCGGCATCACCCTCGGCGGACTGCTGACCGCCTTCGCGGTGGTCTCCCCCGCCGGCGCGACGATCAGCGGTGGTTCCGCGAGCAACACCGCGACCACCGTCACGTACCAATACACGTTCACCGGCGCGCCGACGTACCAGCGTGTGTATGTCGACACCGACCGGAACACCGGCACCGGCTACGCCCAAGGCACGGTGGGCGCGGACTACCTGCTGGAGAACGGCAACCTCTACCGGAGCACCGGGAGCGGCTGGAGCTGGGCGCTGGTCAAGGCCGTCACCTTCTCCTCGACCGGGGGCGTCGCGCGCTGGACCGTGGACCGTATAGATCTTGGAGAGAGCCCAAATCCAAACGACGCTGACCTGATCTTCCAGGTCGAGGCCCCGATGGAGACCTCCAGCAAGTACACCCACGTCTACAGCGGCGGCGGCTCCGGTGGAAACGTCACCTACACCGCGAGCACCGAGAACTTCGCCAACCCGGAGCGCGGTTTCTACCACCACACCGGAGACTGCGACAAGACCGACTTCTCGCTCAGCACCTTGCAGAGCTACCGCACCAGCCAGGGCATCTCGCTGGTGATGTGCGTCTTCTATCTGGCCGAGTACAAGAACGGTCCGATCGCGCAGGCCGCCCTCGACCAGCTACAGCAGCAGATCGACACCGTCCGCGCCGCCGGGTTGAAGATGGTGCTGCGCTTCGCCTACACGACCTCGACGACCGGTGACGACGCGCCCAAGGCGCAGGTTCTCGCCCACCTCGACCAGCTCGCGCCGTACCTGAACTCGGGGAAGGACGTCATCGCCGTCGTCCAGTCCGGACTGATCGGAGCGTGGGGTGAGTGGTACTACACGCAGAACTTCGGGAACGCCGGCGTCGTCGGTACGACGGACTGGGCGAACCGGAAGGCGGTCGTCGACAAGCTGCTGAGCGTCGTACCGGCGAGCCGGATGGTGCAACTGCGGACGCCGAAGTTCAAGCGGACCATGTACACCACGACTCCGGTGCAGTCGGCCGATGCCTACAACGGATCCGCCACCTCCCGGACCGGGCACCACAACGACTGCTTCCTGGCGAGTCCGGACGACTACGGCACCTACGAGAACACCTCGGTCGAGTACCCGTACCTGCAGGACGAGACCAAGTACGTCGCGATGGGTGGCGAGACCTGTGGGGTCAACGCACCGCGGTCGACCTGCCCGACGGCGACGTCCGAGCTCGCGCAGTTCCACTGGTCGTTCCTGAACACCGACTACGAGCCGAACGTGCTGAGCTCCTGGAACACCGGCGGCTGCCTGGCCGACGTGACCAAGAAACTCGGATACCGCTTCCGCCTGGAGACCGGGACGTTCCCGACCTCGGCGGTGCGGGGCGGGAGCCTGCCGATCTCACTGTCGGTGCGCAACGACGGCTACGCGACGCCGTACAACTCGCGTGGTCTTGAACTGGTACTGCGGAACACGTCGACCGGTACCAACTACAAGCTGGCGATGAGCTCGGACCCGCGGCGCTGGACGGCCGGTGCTGCGACCACGGTCTCGCAGACGCTCACCGTGCCCTCGAGTCTGCCGACCGGCTCGTACCAGCTCTTGCTCAACCTGCCCGATCCACTGCTCTCCACGCGGCCGGAGTACTCGATCCGGCTGGCGAACCAGAACACCTGGGAGTCGTCGACCGGGATGAACTCGCTCCTGCACACCATCACGATCAGCTAGGAGATTCCCCTGATGAAGTTGTCGTCTTTCGCGCTTCGCGCGGGGTTAGCGCGCCTGGTCGGCGCAACCCTGATCCTCGGATTGTCAGGCCCGGCGCAACTTGCCGACGCCCATCGCGACGGACCGACCGTTACTCGCGTCTACGCGGCGACCGATGCCGTGATCGCCAACCAGGAGCGTGGCTTCTACCACCACACCGAGACCCACTACCGGGCCGACGGCTCGGGCTACGAACCGCTCGACCTCACCACCCTGCGCAACTTCAGAACGCAAGAGAGCGTTACCCAGATTCTCCGGGTCTTCTACCTGGAGAAGTTCGCCGGCAGCGACAAGCTCGACCCGGCGTACCTCAACCTCGTCCGCGCGGACTTCCGTACCGCCCGCGCGGCCGGCGTCAAGGTGATCGTCCGGTTCGCGTACGCGCAACCGGCCGGCTGGCCGCCCACCATCCCGTACGGCGATGCGCCGGTGCAGCGCGTTCTGAAACACATCAACCAGCTGAGCCCGATCCTGCGGGAGAACGCCGACGTGATCGCGCTGGTGCAGTCCGGGTTCGTCGGCCTCTGGGGTGAGGGCTACTACACCGACTACTTCGCGAACCCGGCCGACCCGAGCCAGGTCTCGGACCAGAACTGGGCCGACCGCCGCGCGGTGGTGATGGCGTTGCTGAGAGCGCTCCCCCGCGATCTCATGGTGCAGGTCAGGACGCCGTACATGAAGCAGCGCATGCTGGGACTCATCACGGGAACGGAGGGAGCGCTCTCTGCGGATCACGCGTACGACGGTTCACCGGCGGCCCGGATCGGGCATCACAACGACTGTTTCCTGGCGAGCCCGGACGACTTCGGGACCTACCTCAGCGACCCGATCGAGCTCGACAAGGACTTCGTTGCCCAGGACACCAATTACGTGCCGGAGGGTGGCGAGACCTGCGGTGTGAACTCACCGCGCTCCGACTGGGACTCGGCGTCGGCCGAGATGGCGCGGCTGCACTTCTCGTTCCTCAACACGGACTACCACCCGGATGTGCTCGGAAGCTGGGGCACGAACATCACGGTGGCCAAGCAGAAGCTCGGCTACCGGTTGGCGCTGGTTCGCGGCACGTTCACCTCGAAGACCCGACCGGGCGGAGCAGTACAGGTCAGTCTGGACATCCGCAACGACGGTTGGGCAGCGCCGTACCATCGTCGTCAGGTGCAGCTGATCTTCCAGGGTGACAAGCACAGCTACCGGGTGAACCTGCCCGCCGATCCGCGACTCTGGGCCGCCGGCACGACGAGCACTCTCAAGGCAACTGTTCGGGCGCCGATCGCGCCCGGCCGCTATCGCCTGCTGCTCAACCTCGCCGACCCGTCGCCGCGACTCCAGTCGTCCACCACCAACCCGATCTACGCCGTACAGCTGGCCAACGCTGGTACCTGGCAGGCGACGACCGGCTACAACGACCTCGGTCAGGACGTGACCGTCTCGAGGTGATGCTTCTCTGCCGTGCGACGGACAATCATCCTGGCCACAGCGTTGACGCTATGTCTCTTTGGCTCTTCCCCAGCGGTTGCCAATAGCAACAAATTGACCTGGCACCTTGAGCATCCACGCGGCGCCCGCGGAAACGGTTGAACGGTGCTCAAGGTCGAGCGGCCCGCCCACCTTGAGCACCCACCAACCACTTTCGGGCCGGGGAAATGACCGAGCCGTGCTCAACGTCGTACCGGATCACGCTGTTGCCGGGGGGTGGCCGGGGCGGACGAGAGCGGCTTCGTAGGCGATCACGACGGCCGGTTCGTGCGCTCGGGCCCAGGCTTCGATCCGTTCGTCGCGCACGCTCGCGAGTATAGGCTCCCCTAATTTCCTTGCAGGCCGCGACGAGCCGACCACGCACTGCCGACACCAGCCGCAAGCAACTGCTTGACCCATCACCAGGATGCTCGTTGTTCAGCTTCTGTTTGCCGAATGGCAGGGCTCGTCACGAGAGGATCAGGGCGTTCCACCTACAGCGTCCAAGGAGCTCCATGTCTGTCGATCGTCGTTCTGTCCTGCGAGGCGCCGCGGCTGGTGCCGCCGGTGTCGGCTTCGCCACCGTCGGTTCCATGCCCACCCTGGCCGAAGCCACTCCGGCCTCGCACGGCCACCAGTCGCCGTTCCCGCAGCACAAGCCGTTCCCGCCGCTGCTGGACGACCCGGCCGGCCTGCTCGCGCTGCCGGCCGGTTTCAAGTACCGGGTCGTCACCAAGGCCGGTGAGACCAAGCTCAAGTCCGGTCACCCGACGCCGACCCTGCATGACGGTACGGCGGTCTTCCCCGGCGGTCGTCACGACACGTACCGGCTGATCCAGAACCACGAGATCGGTGCGGCCGACCCGCTCGGCGTACCGCAGATCGAGGGCACGGTCTACGACTCGGGTGTCGGTGCGGCCGGTGGCTGCACGGTCATCTCGGTCGACCGCAACGGCAAGAACCTCGGCGAGTGGGTCGGCATCTCCGGCACCATCACCAACTGCGCCGGCGGCCCGACGCCGTGGGGCACCTGGATGACGTGCGAGGAGACCGAGAACAAGGCCAACGGCACCACCCGGCTGAAGGACCACGGGTACGTGTTCGAGGTCTGGGGCGACGGCGAGACCGCGCACCCGGTGCCGCTGAAGGCCCTCGGCCGCTACGCCCACGAGGCGCTGGCGATCGACGAGGACCGCACCCACATCTACCTGTCCGAGGACGCCTCCGGCCCGAACGGGTCGTTCTACCGCTGGTCGGCGCCGCGCGGGTACAAGCTGAGCTCACGCAGCTGGCAGGACCTGCAGGACAAGGACTTCGGCACCCTCGAGGCGCTGGCGATCCTCGGTGACGACGGCAAGCCGATCCCGGATGTCGCCTACCTGACCTCGGCCCAGCTGCTGCGCCCGTTCCGGGTCGCGTGGGTCAAGGTCGCCGACCGCGACGCCACCACGACCTCGGTGCGCAAGCAGTTCACCGACGGCCAGGTCACCCGCGGCAAGAAGTTCGAGGGTGTCTACGGCACCAAGGACGGCGTCTACGTCGTCAACTCGTTCGCCAAGATCGGTACGACCGACATCCCGGCCGACGGCATCCCGCACGAGGGCATGATCTGGTTCTACAACTACCGGTCCCAGACCATTCAGCTGGTCACCTACTTCCCGGCGAACCCCGCTGCCGCGAAGGGTACCGCCGCGAAGTACGACGACTTCAACTTCGACGCTCCGGACAACGTCACCGTCACCCCGTGGGGATCGCTCGTCCTCGCCGAGGACGGGATCGCGAGCAGCCACGTCCTCAGCGCGACCCCCGGCGGCCCGGCCTACGCGATCGCCCGGAACATGCTGAACGACTCCGAGTTCACCGGCCCGACCTTCTCGGCCGACGGCAAGGTGCTCTTCGTGAACATCCAGACCCCGGGTATCACGCTGGCCATCACCGGCCCGTGGCACGAGTACCTGGGCTGAGATAGCGCCAAACCGTCTGACACCGTCTGGCTGGGTTGCGTCTTAGGGCGTAACCCAGCCGGTCAGGATCGTCGGACCGTCGTCCGGGATACAGACCAGGCGGTAGGGCACCTTCGGCAGCGGCTTGAGCACGAAGAAGCCGAGCTCGTCGATGCGTGCCGTGGCCAGTACGCCGGAGTCGGTCCGGGCCGTGATCTCACCGGCCGCGGGCGGATCGAGCTGGCCGAGCAGGCCCTCCGGGGTGAGCTCGAGCTCGATCGTCCAGCCCTCCGAGACGAACGTCAGCGCCCGCAGCGTCGCACTCTCCGCCGAACGGACCGGCGCGGCGTCCACCGTGTCCCAGGCCGAGTCGTAGGTGAGTGCGGCCAGTTCCGCGTCGATGGTCCGCCAGGCGAAGGCCGCCTTGCCGGCATCGACAAAAGCACGCGGCACGTCCCGCTCGGTCGCCAGCGCGTCGCGCAGCACCTCGAGCAGTTGGCCGTCGTCGTTCCAGTCGGTCTCCGTCACCCTACTCACCTCCTCGTTCAGCGGTTCTCGGCCAGGCCGGCCAGCGCCGGTGTCCGGCGGAGCCGCTCCAGGCACCGGGCGCGGTTCGGCCCGATACTTCCGACCGGCATCGCCAGCTGCCGGCTGATCTCGTCGTACGGCGTCGGCGGGTCCTTGGTAATCATTGCCAAGAGCAACTGACAGCGCTGGGACAACTGCCCGAACGCGGTCCGGACGATCGCGCAGCGCTCGAACCGGAGCACCTCTTCCTCGGCGACCGCCGGCTCGACCGCGTCGCGCTGTTCGGCCGGGTCGACCGGATCGACCCGGCTGGCCGCTCGCAGCAGGCGGAAACACTCCCGCTGTGTGGTGGTCGCGATCCAGCCGGGAAGCGCCGCCGGCTCCCGGAGACTCGGCAGGTGCTCGATCAGACGCAACCAGACGCCCTGGCCGACATCGTCGATATCCGCGGGCGTCAGCCGGTACCGGCGTCCGATTCCCCAGATCAACGGTGCATACCTCTCGACCAGTTCGTCCCAGGCGCCTTTGTCCCCGTCGACCGCCCTCGCCACCAGGTCGACGACAACCGGATCGTCCCGCATGCCCTGTCTCCTTCCCCCGATACTTCTACGGAGCGACCGAGGTCGCCGATTGATACAACCCGCTCACCCTCCGAGCGCGACGAACGACCGCCCGGCCGCATCGGCGACCGGGTCCGTGGCTGTCGCCCTCCGGGCCAGCATGAACGCTTCTGCGAGTGTTCGGCCCGCCTGCAGATGATCGTGCACAGCGGTCATCAAGGGAACCGTCGCGGGGTCATTCACCGGTACGACGCTCGCCAGGATCCCCGCCGCGCCGAGTGGAACCAGACTGCTGCTCAGCCCGAGCAGCTCGTCGGCGCCGACCGGTTTGGCCAGTCCCGAGTCGCAGCTCGACAACACCAGCCGGTACGGCGCTCGCCGCAGCCGCTCGAAGTCGTACACGGTCAGCGGACCGTCGTCGAGGCGCAGTGACGAGAACAGCGGGCTGTCGGCGCGGAACGTGCCATGCGCCGCGATGTGCGCGATCCACGCGCCGTCGAGCTCCTTGAGCACCCGCTCCGCGGTCGCGGTGCCATCCCGCAGTACGACGGCATCCGGGTACTGCTCGGTCAGCCGATCGATCTCCGCACGCCCGGCGGTCAGGCCCGGCCCGAGCACCAGCACGACCCGGCGATCACTCGGAGGCCGCAACCGCCGTGCCCGCAACCACATCGCCGCCGACGGGACGACATTCACCGGCCGCTCGGCGAGTGCAGGCACCATCGCCCACGGCACCGCCTGCAGGCTCGCCGGCGGCACCATCACCACTGGCCGGTCCCCGAGCACCTCGTGGACAGGCCCCAGGATCGCCTTCTCCAACCGGGCGCCCAGGACCTCCAGCGAAGGCCCGGTCCGCGACCGCCCATGCGCCAACCACCGCAACCGGAACCGGGACCGCTCAACCTCCACGGCAGCAGTCGCCATCGGCCCCACCTCGTACCGCGTCAGCTCCCCATCAGCAGCAACCACGGCGTGCAGCACTCCACCAACATCGATCAACTCGACCAGCGCCGTACCACCAAGCTCCTTGTGTAACACGTCCACGTCGAAGGACTCCGGTACGGCGGAGTCGGGTGATTCGTTGCCTTGGGCCCTTAAGACGCGGTCGCGGACTGCTGTCTCCAGTCTGCGGCGATCCCGTTCCAGGGAGGGCGGCCGGATCGGTTCGGGAGTGGACTCGAGGCGGCTGACCACGTCGCGGAGCTGGGCGAGGTCGGTGACCAGTTGTTCGTCGTCGGGTGGGCGGACCGGCGGCACCGTGAGTGCGGTGGCGCGCCAGCGTTCGGCCCAGGTAAGGAGGGCTTGGGAATCGTTGCGGCGGAGAGCGTCGCGGAGCGCCAGCTCGGCCAGCTCGGCGCCGTAGCCGGTGGTGCGGGCACGCAGCTCGGTCGCGCCCATCATCAGCCGGTACTCGTCCAGTGCGTCGAGACCACGCCCGCAGGCGGTCAGCATCCGCCGTACCTCACCTCGCGCCTCGGCGCGCAACGCACGACCTAGCCACGCAGCACTGCGCACCGGAGGCGGCACGTTCTTCGACAACCGCCCCGCCAACTCAAGCTGGTGATCCGCGGTCTGCCGGCGTCCCTCGGACAACGCCAGGCGACCGGCCAACAGATGCGCCGCGGATGCCTCCGCCGTACTGAGCTCGTCCAGCCGACCGGCGGTCCGGACCACCTGCCGCAGCAGCCCGGGTCCACGCTCACCCGACCGGTACCGCGCCTCCAGGTGCAGCATCGACGCCCGCACCGACCAGAACGAACGCCGTTGCGCCGAGAACAACCGGCGCGCCCGCTCAGCCCGCTCCTGGGCCGTCGCCAGATCACCCACCGCCAATGCGGCCGTCGCGGCGGTGAACAGCACCTCGGCATGCTTGGTCGCCGGCACTCCACCGGTCTCCATCCGGACGAGCCCCTCGTCGGCCTCGGTCAACGCCTCGGCGGTCAGCCCAGCAGCCATCAGCACCGCACACCGGTCGATTGACAGGTCCGGCGACACCACGTCGACCTCGTCGTACCCCTGCGCCGCCTCCTCCTGGAACTGCAGCGCCGTCGGCAGATCACCCCGTAGGAACGCGATCCAACCACGGTTGTGCCGCGTCTCGACGTACTCGAACTCCTGCCCAACCGCCGCATACAACTGGCCGGCCCGATCGAAGTCCTCATCCGCTTGCCGAGTCTCGCCAAGCCTCCCCTGGATGACGCCGCGATAGTTCAGCGTCCGCGCCTCCCACACCTGATCGCCGGACCGCCGCAGCCGAGCGATCGCCTGCCGCAGATCGTCCAGCGCCTCGCGGTGCCTGCCAAGCACGAGCAGTACGTCGGCCCGCCGCAACAGCACGCGCCCGGCCAGCGCACCCCGACTTAATGCGACGGCCCGATCCAGCCGCGCCAGCCCTTCCTTGCTGCGCCCGGCCCGCCCGAGCGTCGCGCCGAGCGTGGCCAGTACGTCGGCCTCCCGCTCGGGCAGCCCCGATTTCTCGGCCAGCCGCAGTGCGGTCCGAAGCTCCCGGATCGCGGTATCCACCTCGCCCAGCTGGCGAAACCCGATCCCGCTGGCCTGATGGGCGATCGACGCGGTCTCCGCGGTCGGCTTGCCGGCCAGCAGCGACTGCGCGGCCGCGATCGCGTCGTGTGGACGTGACAAAGCCAGGGCCAGCAATTCTTCGGGTTTGGCCGCCATCCGAGTTTCCCCCTAGTACGCCGACGGAGTGGAATGATATCGATCGGACTCGACCATTTCAGTGATTCGAGGGGGAAGCGGTTCCATGGCAGTAGAAGGCAGCAAACCTACCGGCGAGCGCGATCCGAAGTACATCGCCCAGATCAACCTGATCCTGAAGGGTTTCGGCAGAGACGTCGAGGTCTTCCCGGCCAAGTGGCAGTCGACGGGGGCCGACTACCTCTACCACGCCGGCTTCGTCCTGCTCCGCGACGAAGACGTGGAGCGCGTGATCCGGCTCTTCGAGGGCGGTACGACGGCTGAGGGCGGCATAGCCGGCGTCACCCGCCTGAAGCTGCCTGCCAAGGTACCGCCGGGTGCGCCGGAGGATCCGTCCCCGACCCAGCGGTTCCTCAAGTACGCCGACCTGCGGCTCGGTCGTGGCGTCGTCACCCCGGAGCACCTGTTCTACGTCGTACCAAGTGTCAGTCCGTGCCCGGCGACCGAGCCCGAAGAGGTCGAGGCGAAGGAACCGAAGCCGTACATCGACGACACGACAACCACGGGCAAGGGCGTCAAGGTCGTCGTACTGGATGTCGGCTGGTCTCCCGCACCCTCGGCCGGCTGGCTCGACGGTGTCACCGGTGAGCTGGAGAGCGCGTTCGATTCGGCCGGGCTGATCAAGCCGTACGCCGGTCATGGCACCTTCATCGCCGGTGTGCTGCGCTCGATGGCTCGCGAAACCGAGGTCGTCGTCCAGAGCTACTTCACCACCGCCGGTGCGATCTGGGAGTTCGACCTGGCGGCTGCTCTCGACGAGGTGCTCGACCTGGCGCCGGACATCATCAGTCTGTCGGCGGGTACCCGCACTCGATTCGACCTGCCGCCGCTCGGCCTCGACGTGTTCATCGAGACCCGGCTGAACCGCGTGAACGGCCTGGTCCTGGTAGCCGCGGCCGGGAACGAGTCCACCCGCGACTACTTCTGGCCGGCCGCCTTCCCGGAGACCGTCGGCGTCGGCGCCCTCGACGAGGCCGAGACCTCGCGGGCCGGGTTCAGCAACTTCGGCAGCTGGGTCGACGTCTACGCACCCGGTGAGAACCTGACCAACGCATTCCTGACCGGCGAGTACCACTGCACCGAACCGCCGCACACCGGCGAGGTCCGCAAGTTCGCCGAGATGGCGCGCTGGAGCGGTACGTCGTTCGCCACGCCGCTCGTGGCCGGGCTGATCGCCGGGCGGATGTCGCGCACCGGCGAGAACGCCCTGCAGGCCGCCGACGGCCTGCTCGCCTTCGCCCTCGGCCAGGCGATCACCGGGGTCGGCCCGGTACTCAAGCCTGGGGATGCTCACAACAGCACGACCTGAACAAACTTAAGCCGGTCCCTGCCAGCTCAGTCAGGTGAGTTGGCAGGGACCGGCAGCACGCACTGACGCGGTGCGGAGAAACTTCGGCCTGACCACCGAAACTCCTCGCGCACCGCGTCAGTCCCTCCCCCCACGGAGGCCCTTGCCCTGCCTTCCCCCCGGAAGCAGTTCAACGGCGTTCCATAAGTGCGGAGTCCGCCCGCCGGACCGGTGATACACCGACTTTCAAAAGTTTTTTCAGCGGGT
Source organism: Kribbella sp. NPDC058245 (assembly GCF_042882005.1). Classification (NCBI taxonomy): domain Bacteria; kingdom Bacillati; phylum Actinomycetota; class Actinomycetes; order Propionibacteriales; family Kribbellaceae; genus Kribbella; species Kribbella sp. NPDC058245. Next base: position 20,244 of record NZ_JBHVWY010000029.1, on the reverse strand, counting down.
TTTTCAGCGCGCCTGCGGGTTCTCGCAGAGGAACGGCGCGCGCGAGCCGCCCGAGTGGTACTCGTAGCGCTTGCCGTCGGCCTCCAGAACGATCCGCATCCCGTTCACCAGGGCCTGCGTGTAGCGCATCCCCTGCTCCGGGCAGCCCAGACTCCCGTCCGACCAGGTCACCTCCTCGGCGGAGACCACCTTCACCCCGGCCGCCTGGACGCCGAGCTTCGTCACCAGGTCCGCCGTCGCCTGCTCCACCGCCGTACCACCCGGCGTCCCGGTCGGCGCCGCACCACCCGGCGTCGCCGAACTCGAACCACTGCTCGAACTGTTCCCGGACGGATTCACTTCTCGATCTCCTCCTGCAGATTCATTGCCACAAGCAACCAAAACCAGGGCGGCGGCGCCCGCCGCCAGCGTCGTACCGAACCGTCGGATCATGATCATCACCTCCCACCCTAGACGCCCCTCGAAGCCCGTTCGTTGCACCTCCCGGCGGCACCGGACGCCGCCCAGGGGTCAAATGGTTGCCCCGCGCACCAATGTCTGCAACAAGCTGCAGAATGCTGGCGCCCTCCGTGCTCCGTCACTTAGCGTCAAAGCGGTTGCACTCAGGCACCACGATCGGAATGGGGATCTTTGATGATGCGAAGAGCAGGTGTGCGCGGAGCGCTGGTACTGGCACTGGCCGGGGCGGCGCTGTCGACCGGCGGTCACGCCTTCGCCCAGGATCCGCCGTCACCGGGCGACTGCCCCAACGGATACCAGGTCGCGTTCGCCAACTCGTCGTACGCCGGAGCTGGCAGCGGCCCGGGGAGGCCGGGCGCCGGTGGGACGGGGACGGGATCGTCCCGGAAGGTCAACGAGATCCGCGGTGTCGGCTGTTACGGCCGGACCGGAGCCACGACCGGCCGGATCACGCTGAAGTGGAGCGCCGCGGGGAAGCTGTACGACGGGATCATGTACTACCAGTTGCTGGACTGCTCGACCCGCCAGTACCCGGTGACCAAGAGCCTGCAGTATCCGAACGGCACCAAGGTGAACTACGGTTCGGGCGCCGCGAACGTCACGCTGACGAGGGGACACAAGTACCAGCTGCGGATCATCGGCCAAGGGTCGTTCGCCCGCGCGGTCGACGGCGCCGGCGCGATCGGCTACTTCCGCACGCAAAAGGTCGGCGACACCCCCGCCTGGTTGGACTTCAGCTCCAGCTGCATGTGATCGCTCGGCGTTGATTCAGCGACGGTCTTTGATCAGCGCCGTGTCTTTGATCAACGACGGTCTTTGATCAGCGCCGTGTCTTTGATCAACGACGGTCTTTGATCAGCGCCGTGTCTTTGATCAGCGGAAGTCGCGGGACGGGGTGCGGGTGGCGAGCGGGAGGCGTTCGAGGGTTTCGGCGGAGAGGTTGGTGACTTCGCCGGCGCGTTCGACGCGGCCGCGGATGATGAGGGCGGTGGCGTTGCGGGCGACGGCGGCGTGCCGGTGCCAGCAGCCTTTGGTGATGACGATGTTGGCCATGCCGGTCTCGTCCTCGAGGTTCATGAAGGTGACGCCGGAGGCGGTGGCGGGGCGCTGGCGATGGGTGACCACGCCGGCGACGCGGACGCGGGTGCCGTCGGGGACCTCGCGGAGCTGGGCGGCCGAGAGGATGCCGTCGGTGCGGAGCTGATCGCGGACGCGCTGCATCGGGTGGCTGGTGGCGGTGATCGAGGTGGACCACAGGTCGGCCATGTCGGTCTCGATCTCGCTCATCCCGGGCAGGGTCGGTGGTGGACCGGCCGCGGAGACACCGGGCAGTCGCTCCGGGCGCTCCTCGGCAGCCCGGCCCGCCTCCCACAACGCCTGTCGCCGATCCAGCCCGAAGCAGTCGAACACCCCGGCGGTGGCGAGCGCCTCGACCTGTGCGGCAGTGATCCCAGTACGTCGTACCAGGTCGGCCATATCGCGGTAGTCGCCACCGCGCTCGCGCTCCTCGACGATCAGCGTCGCGCCCTTCTCCCCCACGGTCCGGACCTCTGACAACCCCAGCCGTACGGCGAAGGCGCCGTCCCGCCGGTGCAGGGACGAATCGAACGGCTTCGACACGTCGAACGGACCGACCGGCGGTTGCGGATCCTTCAGGCAGTCCGGCGAACCGGTCGGGCCGGTCAGCTCCTGACCGTCGACCAGCACCTCCAGCTCGGCGTTGATCCCGGAGCGCAGCAGATCCGGCCGCCGCACCTCGACACCATGCCGGCGCGCGTCGGCGACCAGGGACTGTGGTGAGTAGAACCCCATCGGCTGGGCTCGCAGCAACGCGGCCAGGAACGCGGCCGGGTAGTGCAGCCGCAGCCAGGTGCTCGAGTAGACCAGCAGGGCGAAGCTGATCGAGTGCGACTCGGCGAATCCGAAGTTCGCGAAGGCTTCGATCTTGGCGTAGATCTCGTCGGCCAGGTCACCGGCGATCCCGTTGCGCGCCATCCCGTCGTACAGCTTGGCCTTCAGGGACGAGATCTTCTCGACCCCGCGTTTGGAGCCCATCGCGCGACGCAGCAGGTCGGCCTCGTCACCGTCGATCTCGCCGACCGCCATCGCCATCTGCATCAACTGCTCCTGGAACAGCGGCACCCCCATGGTCCGCTCCAGCACCGGCTGCAGCTTCGGGTGCAGGTAGGTGATCGGCTCCTCACCGGTCCGGCGGCGGATGTACGGATGCACCGCGCCGCCCTGGATCGGGCCGGGACGGATCAGCGCGATCTCGGTGACCAGGTCGTAGAACCGGCGCGGTTTCAGCCGTGGCAGTGTCGCCATCTGAGCCCGCGACTCGACCTGGAACACCCCCACCGAGTCAGCTCGGCACAACTGGTCGTAGACCCCGGCCTCCTCCTTCGGGATCGTGTGCAGCAGCCACGACTCCCCCAGCTGGTCGCGCACCATGTCCAGGCAGTACTGCAGCGCGGCCAGCATCCCGAGCCCGAGCAGGTCGAACTTCACCAGCCCCATCCACGCGCAGTCGTCCTTGTCCCACTGCAGGACGGTGCGTTTCTCCTTGCGGGCATGCTCGATCGGCACCACCTCGCCGACCGGCCGCTCGGTCAGCACCATGCCACCGGAGTGGATCCCCAGATGCCGCGGGAACTTCAGCAACGCGGTCGCCATCTTCACGACGCGCTCCGGGATGTCGTGCTCGGTCGAGGTGATCTCCGGACTCCAGCCGTCCACCTGTTTCGACCACGCATCCTGCTGACCGACCGAATACCCCAGTGCCTTGGCAACATCCCGTACGGCGGACTTCGGGCGATAGGAGATCACGTTCGCCACCTGGGCAGCGTTCTGACGGCCGTACTTGTCGTAGACGTACTGGATCACCTCCTCACGCCGGTCGGAGTCGAAGTCGACGTCGATATCCGGCTCCTCGGCCCGGGTCGAGGCGAGGAACCGCTCGAACGGCAGGTCGTAGAGGATGCTGTCCACCGCGGTGATCCCGAGCGCGTAACAGACCGCCGAGTTCGCTGCCGAACCCCGGCCCTGGCAGAGAATCCCGTTGCTGTGCGCGAAACTGACGATGTCGTGCACGATCAGGAAGTACCCCGGGAAGCCCTTCGCCTTGATCACGGCCAGCTCCCGTTTCAGCCGCTCGTAGGCATCCGGTCGCTGCTCGGGTGTCCCGTACCGCCGGGCGGCACCCTCGAGGGTGACGTACTCCAGCCAGCTGTCCGGATCGTGCCCCTTCGGGACATCGCGCAACGGCAGCTTCGGCTTCGCCCGACCCAGGTCGAAGGCGAGTTGGTCGGCCAGGGTGACCGATCGCGCGACAGCGCCGTCGTACCGGCGGAAGCGGTAGGCCATCTCCTCACCGGTGCGCAGGAACGCCATCCCGCTGGGTGGCAGCCAGCCGTCCATCGCGTCCAGGTCGCGGCGGGCCCGGACCGCGGCCAGCGCGGCGGCCAGTTTGTGCTGCGCCGGGGTCGCGTAGTGAACGTTGTTGGTGGCAACCACCGGCAGACCACGATCGGCGGCCAGACCGGCCAGGATCCGGTTCCGCGTGCTGTCGGCCGGCAGATGGTGATCGGTCAGCTCCACGACCACCCGATCCTTGCCGAACAGGTGCGCCAACAGATCCAGCTCCTGCCCGGCATCCGCCGGGCCACCCCGCTCCAACGCCTGTTGCACCAACCCTTTGCGGCACCCGGTCAGAATCACCCACGAGCTTTTGCTCTTCGCGGCCAACCGCTCCAGATCGTAGACAGGCTTGCCCTTCTCACCACCCTCCAACTGCGCATGCGTGATCTCGCCGGCCAGCCGGTGATACCCCTCCTGCCCCTCGGCAAGCACCAGCAGATGGCTCCCCTCCGGATCAGCCACCCCGTTCTGCGGACCGGTCAGCCCCAGCGACAGCTCCGCCCCGAACACCGTCGGCAACGAGTACGCCGCGGCAGCCTCCGCAAACCGCGCCGCCCCATAGAACCCGTCATGATCCGTCAGCGCCAACGCATGCAGCCCCTGCCGTACCGCGGTCTCGACCAGATCCTCCGGCTGCGAAGCCCCGTCCAAAAACGAGTAGTTCGAGTGCACATGCAGCTCCGCATAAGCCACCGCCGACTCGCCCCGCTCAACCCGCGTCGGCACATAAGGCCCCCGATGCTGCGACCACGCCGGACTGTCCCCACCGTCCGCCGTCACCGGCCGCCCACCATGGCTCCCCGGCCGCGACCGGTCCGACAACCGCCGCTCCAACTCCGACCACTTCACCGGCGGATTGTTGTACCCCATCGCGACCACCTCCCCGAGGCCTCAATTAGAACATATGTTCTCATAACCTCCGAAATCCCGACCACCAAGGCGACCGCCCTTGGGGGCGTGAACAAGAACCCGTGGGCGTGAACAGGTCATAACCTGTTCAAACCCACCGCAGAGGGTGCACACCCACCTCGGGCGACCGGCTCTACCTCAGCAGGTACTTCTCGATGGCGTCGACGCCGGCGTCGGCACCACCTGCGTTGTCGATGGCTCGCCGTCCGGCGACCAGTCCGGCCTTGATCTTGGGGTCATCGGCGACGGCATCGACGGCTTCGCGCAGTCCCCCGTCCCCGACGATCGTGCCCAGATCAAGCTGAGAGATCCGGCGCGCATTGGCAGCCTGCTCAGGCATCTGGGGTACGGCGGCCATCGGGACCTGATGCCACGCCCCTTCCATCACCGAGTTCATCCCAGCGTGGGTGACGAATGCCGCGGCATGCTCCAGGACTGCCTGCTGCGGGAAGAAGGGCCGGACGTCGAAGTTGTCAGGGACAGTCCCGAGGTCAGCAGCCGTGACTTTGGTGCCGATGGCCATCACGACATTCCAGTCCGTGTCACCGAAGGCTTCGAAGCAACTCCGGAAGAAGCCGGGATTGCTGTTGAAGGTGGTCCCCAGCGAGATGAAGAGCAGCCGGCGATCGCCGGTCGGCGGTTCCCACCCCGCCGCACTATCAGTGCGCCGGGACGGGCCGATGAAGTGATAGCGGGCATCGAAGGTGTCACCGGCGTACTGGAACTCGCGTGGCATGAAGACGAGGTTGAGATCCTCAGGTACCGGCATGAAAAGCCCACCGATGTCGCGCTGGACCCCCAGCGCCTCAGCCCGGCTGCGCAACCGCGCTGCGGCCTGCTCAATCGCCTCCAGTACGGCGGCGCGCGGGTTCGGCCTCAGTCGGCAGGAACTCGTCGCGAACGGCGTAACGCTCGTTGGACGCATAGCTCGGGAACAACTGAATAGCCGGTACGCCGAGGATGTCGGCGACCGCGGGACCTTCGATCGCCATCGAGGTGTAGCAGACGGCGTCGGGAGGTGCGTCGGCGAATCGCGCGACCAGCGGCTCGATCTTCGCGCCCAGGCCATCCATGAAGCCGCCGGCCATCCGGCCCACCAGTTCGGCAGTGAACTCGAGCGGCCCGCCACCCGGACCACCGGACCCGAAATTGGGCGATGGAGCCGGTACGACGTCCGCCCCGGCCCGCCGTACCTGGTCGGCGAACGCCTCCGGCACGGGATAGCTGACGCGATGGCCGCGCCGGACCAACGCCTCGACGAGCGGCAGGGTCGGATTGATATGGCCGGACGCCGCGGTCGCGACGAACAGCAGATGCTTTCGCATGAGATCTCCTGAAGGTTGGAGGGCCGCCGCATTCAAACAGAGCGGTTCTAAAAGTATAACCGTTCTACTTTTCGATCCGTTGCGGTAGAGTGCGGAGGTGACCGAGACACCCGTGGGACGGCGGGAGCGGAAGAAGGCCGCGACCCGCAAGGCGCTGGCCGACGCCGCGCTCGAACTGTTCGTCGCCCGCGGCTTCGACCAGGTCGGCGTCCGGGAGATCGCCGAGGCCGCCGACGTCTCGACCGCGACCCTGTTCAAGCACTTCCCCGGCAAGGAGGCGCTCGTCTTCGACGAGGACGAGGCGCTGGAAGCGGCCTTGGTGAGTTCGGTCCGCGACCGCCCGGCCGGTCAGTCGGTGGTGACCGCACTGCGCGAATACATCGTCCGCAGGATGGACGATCGCAGCCAGGACCCGGCTATCGGACAACTCCGTGAACTCATCCACTCCACACCGGCACTGATCGAGTACGGCCAACGGCTCTGGATGCGCCACGAGACGTCACTGGCCCGAGCGATCGCCGAAGCCCACGGCCTCCCCGAGGACGACCCGGCCTGTGCCGCACTGGCCCATTTCGCCTTAGCAGCAAGGTTCCTGCGGCAGCGAAGGTCAGCCCCCGAGGAGTCCGTCGACCGCGCCTTCGACCTCCTCGAACACGGCTGGGCCGCACTGTCGGCACACTGATCGGTTCCGAGGGCCTTTCGGGGTGGTGAACAACGCTGTACGGTCGTGAACATGAGTGTTCAGCTGGTGTCAGCGCCGGTTCTTGATATCGCTGCAGCTGTGCTCGCCAAGGATCCGGCGGCGTCGCTGGGGCAGATCGCTCTGGCTGCGGGGATCGGGCGGACAACGTTGCACAAGCAGTTCGCGACTCGGCACGACCTGCTGGTGGGGGTCGCGTCGCGGGCTCTCGACATCAGCGAATCGGTGATCGCGGCCGCGCCGGCCGATGCTGATCCGCTCCGCCGGATGGTCGTCGACCTGCTGCCGTTCGGCGCCTATCTGACGTTGCTGACGGCACAACCCGAGGTCTTCGCCGACGACACGATCACCTCGCGGACCGACGCGCTGACCGCGCCGATCGCCGCGATTGTCGGTGGCGCCGGAAGCATTCGCACCGGCGTACCGGATTGGTGGCTTGTCCGGTCTCTGCATGCCTTGGTGTTCACCGCCTGGGAGCTGATCCAAGGCGGCTGGCTCGCGCCCCGGGACGCGCCTGACCTGGTTCTGTCGACGTTCACCGGAGGGGTGCTGACCCGATGACTTCCGCGATCGAAGCGTTCTGGGCCCGGTCCGGGCCGGAGGATCCGTTCCCGATCTACGAGCAGCTGCGCGGCGGCGGATCGGTGGTCGGTTCCGGTCAGGAGTGGCTGACCACCGACTACGCCATCTGCAACACGGTTCTCCGCGACCGGCGCTTCGGTGTCCGGCCGGTCGGCGATCCGGGACCGACGTCGGAGGACACCTCGGGCAACACCCTGGACCTCGGTTTCCTCGAGCGCGAACCACCGGACCACACCCGGCTGCGGCGGATCGCGGCGCCGGCCTTCCGGCCGAAGATGATGGCCGGGTACGCCGAGCGGATCGCCGACTTCACCCGCGACCTGATCACCGGCATCGAACGCAAGACCGCGGACGGCCGCCCGTTCGACCTGATCGCCGACTTCGCCGCACCGCTCCCGATCGGCGTCATCACGACGCTGATGGGCATCCCGGACGCCGACGTCGATCGGCTGTCCCAGCACGGCACCGTGGTCGGTTCGGCGTTGTCAGGCGTCGAAACTCCGGCTGAAGCGGCCGCGCTCGCCGCCGCGAACGCCGAACTCTACGAGCTGTTCAGCGAGCTCATCCCACTGAAGAAGGCGCACCCAGGCGACGACGTGATCAGCTATCTCGTCGCCGCCTCGCCGGACGGCATCACGCCGTACGAGCTGCACACCACAGCAAGGCTGCTGCTGATCGCCGGCTTCGAGACGACCGTCAACCTGATCGGCAACGGCATCGCCGCCCTGCTCGATCACCCGGCGCAATGGGAACTGCTGCGGGCCGAACCAGAGCGCGCGGCCGCTGCCGTCGAGGAGGTCCTGCGCTGGTCGCCCCCGGTGCAGAGCACCAGCCGCTTCGCGCACGAGCCGGTGTCGATCGGCGGCGCCAACCTGCAGCCGAACAGCTGGATCCTGCTGCTCCTCGCCGCTGCCAACCGCGATCCTGCAGTCTTCAGCGAGCCCGATGTCTTCGACATCACCCGCTCACGCCAAGCCGAGCACCTGGCCTTCTCGAGCGGCATCCACTACTGCCTGGGCGCCCCACTCGCCCGCCTCGAAGCCCAGATCGCCTTCGCCGAACTCGCCACCAGACTCCCCAACCTCCGCCGCTCGCCAGCCACCCCGACCTGGCGCCAATCCCGAGTCATCCGCGGCTACTCCACCTTGCCACTTCTGGCCGGGTGAGCTCGCGGGAGATCACCCGCCGGAGGCGATCCAGCCGCGGTCATTCGATCAGCAGTCGCAAGCCGGAGCGCGTGGCAACTCCGGGCAGTTCCCGGATGATGAGTTCCTGATCGGGTAACGACATTGAGGCGCCGTCGTCCCACCGGGCGATAGAGGCTCGTTCGATGTAGTAGTCGATGTCGCCGACCGCGAAGAATTCGCCGTACACCGTTGTGGTGCGGCCGTTCAGTTCGAGGCGCAGGTGGCCTCGTGCCGCGTCCACGATCTCCACGTCAGACCTTTCTGCCACGGGGCGGAAACAGGTGCGGATGTGCTCGGCCCGACCTCCGCCGAGCACATCCCCGTACCTAGAACACGTGCTAGCAGCCGTTCACGTACAGGTTGACGGCCCCTACGTTGTTCAGCATGGCGTAGTCGTCGCGGTGATCACCGTTCAGATCGACCAACCGGACCATCGCGCCCGATGCGCCGCCGCCGGAGGCGACCTGTCCTCGGGGATGCCAGATCGCATTCTGGTTCCTCGGGCCGAGACCGCCGTTGACGTACGACGTGACCGCGCCGCTCTGCGGGGTGACCAGCAGGTAGTCGTCGCGATCGTCACCGTTGAGATCGGCGAAAACGACGAACTCGCCGGCGCCGGAGGCAACCTGACCCCACGCGTCCCAGATCGCGTTCTGGTTCTTGGGTCCGAGACCACCGTTGATGTAGGCGGTCACCGCGCCCGACGTGTTGTTGACCAACAGATAGTCGTCACGACCGTCACCGTTGAGATCGGCGAAGGCGACGTGGTTACTCGCGGTCTTGACCCCGGAAGCGACCTTGCCCCACGGGTGCCAGACAGCGTTCTGGTTCTTGGGACCGAGCCCGCCGTTGATGTAGGCGGTCACCGCACCCGACGTGTTGTTGACGACGAGGTAGTCGTCGCGACCGTCTCCGTTGAGGTCGGCGAAATCGAGGTAGTTCCCCGAGGTGAGCACGCCGGAGGCGACCTCGCCCCACGGGTGCCAGACGGCGTTGCCGTCCTTCGGCCCCAGCCCGCCGTTGATATAGGCGGTCACCGCACCCGACGTCTTGTTGACGACGAGGTAATCGTCGCGGTTGTCCCCGTTGAGGTCGGCGAAGTCGACGTACGGGGATTGCGGGCTGCTGGTGTTGGTGAAGCCGCCACTGGCCACCTGGCCCCACGGATGCCAGACGGGATCGGTCTGGCAGACGGAGCCGCCGCCACCGCCGCCGCCGGTGGCATCCACGATCCAGCCTCTGCTGTTGGCGATCGTGAGACCCGCGTAGAAAGCGTCGGCCATCTTCTCGTAGCCGGCGTCGTTCGGGTGCAGCCCATCGCGCAGGTCGGCGGTCGTCAGGGCGCCCATGTCCACTTCCACGACACGCTTGCCGGCCTCACGCCGGTCGTTCACGATCTCGGTGACGTGGCTGTTGTAGTCCTCGATCCGTGCCTGGGTCGTCGGGTTGGACGCGGGCACGAGGGTGGAGACCAGGACCGGCGTCTGCGGTGCGGCGGCGGTGAGGTCATCGATCAGCTTCGCGAGCCGGCCGGGAGCGTTGTCCGGGTCGACGGGCTTGTTCAGGTCGTTGGTTCCGGCGTGCAGCAGCACCACGTTGGGCCGGCTGCTGGACAAGGTCCCCAGTGCGCTTCCGGAGATCTCACTGATCACCGCGCCGGGGTGGCCTTCGTTGTCGGGATCCGACAGTTGCCCGGACCGCTGCGAGCCCACGTAGTCGACGGTGTTGCCGTGCAACTGGTCCATCAGGTCCGCACGATAGCTCGACTCGGTGGAGCTACCGATGCCGTAGGTGATCGAGTCGCCGGCCGGAAGCGCGCGGATGTTGCGCTTCCGCAGCCCCCACTTGCCCAATTTCGCGCTTTCGCAGTCCAGCGTGTCGATCCCGGCGTTCTCGAGGACGACCCGTCCGTCGGCGGTGCGGACCTCGATCGACTCGACGTCACGATTGTTCGCGGCGAATCGCACGTACATGCGGCCGTTGTTCTGCACGAAAGTCCGGGCTTCCGCCACCGACCGAGCAGTTGTCGGCGCGGTGGAGAAGACGTGTGTTCTGGTCTGGCCGCCAGGATCGGGGGCACCGCCGTAGAGGAACATTCTTTCGTTCCAGGGCTGACCGTTCAAGAAGACCGTCGACGTGGGGTCCTCACTTTTGATGTCGTGCGGCCAATCCGCGCTGTCCCAGTTCTTGCAGGCGAGGATGGCCTCTTCCAGCTGCTCCTTGTCGAGACACTCCCGCTCTTTGCCGGGACGGAACCAGAGCAGCTGCTGATCCGCAGTTCGGGCTGTGATCTCGTAGACGCAGTTGATCAACGGGTTCGCCTTCAGCGCCGGGAACTCCACCCGCTCCCAGACATTCCCCGGCCGGACGGTGTCGCCCTTGACGACGTACGACGAGCCGGAAGCCGACCGCGCCATCGAGCGCGACGCGTAGTCCCAGGCGTCGACAGCCGGCTGGGTCCGCGGCTTCAGCCGAGGCATCACGAGGTGGGCGTTGTCGAGCAGCATCTCCAGCGTCGACCCACCACGCACAGAGGCGATCGCTCCAGCCTGGGTCTCGATGCCGCCGGTCCAGAAGAAGGCCTTGTTCGGGCCGGTCCTGGTGGCATTGGACATCGCGGTCTCGGTCGGGATGCAACCCGGCCACAGCGGGCTGTCGGGCTCACAGGCATGCGGGTACGGCGCCTCGGCGGCGTAGGCGGCCGAGATCGGCAACAGACCGGCAAGGAGAAGGACAACGACCGCGGGCACGGTCATCACCCGCACCAAGGGTCTCTTTCGGGCGGACATCTGACTCCCCTTCGGTCTGTGCCGGATCTCGCGGGGTCACCACGAGATCGCTGGGCACACGAGCGACTCGTCGCGAATGCGAAACAAGTGCTTGAGCGTTCAACACTCTGGCCACGGCCAGCGTAGGGGAAACTGGGAGCGCTTCCAGTCCACGCCGAGAGAACCTGTGACCGAAATCACGACCGGTGCGCGGCAGCGGCTCAGAGTGGCCCGAGCACGTCCTGCACGCAGCGTGGAGTTCCAGGTTTTCCAGCACGGAGAGCAGTTGCTTCTCTTCGTAGCGGAAGTGGTTCTCCATGATCGCTGCCACGCCATCGAGGTGCTGATCGAGTTCGGCCGGAGACGCCGCCCGATCGACCGCCTCACGCAGCCCTTGCAGAAGGTGCGAGATCATCGAGTGGTCCTGCGTGAGTGAGCGCAGGACAGGAGCGAGCTGCGGATGTGCAGCCTCGATGGCCGGGAACAGTGCGCGATCCTCGCCCTGATGATGCCCGTCGAGCGCTGCGCAGAACCCATGACAGTAGAGCAGCAGGTCACGGCTCGCCTGCTCGCTCGATATCCCTTGCTGCACGGCACCACGGGTGACCTGCAGGGCTTCGCGGATCCGTGTGTGCACCCGGCGAAGCTCAGTGCTCCAGGCAACCAGCCTGGTCGTCTCACCCTCGGTCATCCGGGAATCCTAATGGCCGGAAAAACCATTGGCGGGTACGGCGGGTGGGTTGGTACCGTGCCGTGGTCCGTGACATCACTTTTGGAGGTGGGAACCCATGAACGCTGTTTCGCAGTGGGTGCTCCCCTTCCCGTGGTCACGGGCGGGCGATTGACATAGGTGTCGCCGGGAGCGCCCCGAGATGTTGGGCACTCCCGAAAGGAAACACCTATGAACTCTTTGCTTCTCACGGTCTCCCGTGTTGCCGAGAACCAATGGCACGCGGTGGAGAACGATCTGGTCGTCGGTCGCGGTCATGCATCGCGAAGGCTCGACGGCCGCACCTTCCTCAGCATCGACACCTGGCGCGACGATGTCTTCGAACCACTGGCGGCGGCGATCCTGGCCGACCAGACCGGTCCGCTGTACACGGTCGTCGACGAGACCGACCATGACCTGACGGCCAGCTGGGAACGCGCCGGTTTCACCAGTTGGCGCCGCGAGCACGAATTCGTCGTACCGACCGGGCCCTCCTCAGTCGCTCTACCACCGGGGGTCGTCATCACGACGGCTGAAGAAGAACCGCTGCGCGAGCTGGACCAGGCGATCCGCAGCGAGATCGAGTGGCAGACCATGCCCGCCGAGGTCCTCCCCTGGCAGGGCGGGACCAGACCGCTCGACCCGTCGAAGTACACCGTTGCCCAACGCAACAAACGGTACGTCGGCCTGCTCCGGCTGGCCACGCACACCCGGCAACCGCGGATCGGGCTGATCGCGGTCCGGCCCGGCGAGCGCCGTACCGGAATCGCCCGCGCGTTGCTCGCCCACGTACTGACCGAACTGCACCGCGCCGGCACCGAGACGGTCGCGGCCGAGGTCAACGACACCAACGTCGCGGCCACCGCACTGTTCGCGGGCTTCGGCGCCCGCCGCACCGGCAGCAACCTCGAACTCGTCCACCGCAGCGTCAATCAGAAGGGGGCCTGACCATGCCCAGAAAAGCAGGTGCCATCGAACTCGACGGCGTCGTCGTCGAATCCCTCCGCAACGCGAACTTCCGCGTCGAACTCACCAACGGCCACCAGGTCCTCGCCCACATCAGCGGCAAGATCCGCAAGAACTACATCAAGATCATCCCCGAGGACCGGGTCCTGGTAGAGCTCAGCCCCTACGACCTGACCCGAGGCCGCATCATCTTCCGCTACCGCAACTGACGAGATCACGGGCGCCTGACCCACTGTGCACGAACCTTCACCGGATCAAGACTAGAACATATGTTCGATGATCGGCTAATCTGAAAATATGCTTGGTCGGTTCACGGTGCGCCCCGCAGATGACGGATCCGATGGGTTCGGTGTCTGGGACGGCGCGGTCAATGGTTGGCGTGCCAGTGGTCTCGGCACCGAGGTGGAGGCGGTCCGGATGGCCTCCGATCTGGAGGTGCAGTACGACACGCACGGGCCGCGCCCCGCGGACGCCGTACGGCGGATTGATCCGGTGCAGCCGGTGCAGCGGGCGGAGTGGGCGACCGGGGAGCTCGATGTGTGGATCCGCCACAACGGCGAATGGCTCGGCCGCTTCTGCGACGAGAGCGGCCGGGTCACGTGGATTCCCGGTTCAGACCTACGGCCGCTGTGAGGGGCCTTTGGACAGGTAGATGGTGACGAGGGAGCCCTTGGTGGCGCCGGAGTCGGTGCGCGGGTCGGTGTAGGCGACCTTGCCGGTCGGGACCGGTGAGGTGACCAGCTTGTTGGCGATCGTGACGTCGAAGCCGGCCTTGCGGATCAGTTTGGTGGCTTCGGCGCGGTCCAGGCCGGTCACGTCGGGCAGGCCCTTGCGGTCGCCGTTGATGATCTTCTTGGACGGCTCGACGAAGTGCCGCAGCGGCATGCCCTTGAGGGCGCCGCGCATCGCGGTCTCCCAGAGCGGGCCGGCCGTGCCGGAGCCGGTCGGGTCGGAGATGTCGCGGCCGTCCAGGGTGTGGCCGTACATCAGGTTCGTGTAGGGCAGGTTGGCGTCGGCGACAACCGCGGCGGCCGCGAGGTTCGGGGCGTAGCCGGAGAACCAGACGGCCTTGTTCTCCTGGATGGTTCCGGTCTTGCCGGCCAGGTCCCAGCGGCCGAACTTCAGCTTGCCGCCGGTGCCGCCGGGCTCCATCACCGCGCTGAGCACCTTGTTCACGCCGTCGGCAACTCCCGGGGCGAGCGCCTGGCTGCACTTGACCTTCGGGCTGATGACCGGCCGGTTGGCCTTGCTCCGGACCGAGGTGACGACCAAGGGCTGGCAGTACTTGCCGCGCGCCGCGAAGGTCGCATACGCGTTCGACATCTGCAGCGGGGTCACGTAGTTGACGCCCAGCGTCATCGAGATGACCTGGTCGAGCGGATGCAGTGTCTGCGCGTTGTACATGCCGAGCCGGGCGGCGACCCGGGCGATCGGGCAGAGCCCGACGCGCTGCGAGAGCTGCAGGAAGTAGGTGTTGGTCGAGTAGCGGGCCGCCTCGACCATGGTGAGGTTGCCGCTGCGGGTCGAGTTCCGCGGGCGATACGTGGGGTCACGGGTGAAGCCGGTGCAGGTCCGGAACTTCTTGTCGCTCATGTCGATCTGCTGGGGCGAGTTGATCCGGTAGTCCAGCGGCATCCCCGCCTGGATCGCCGCCGCGATCGTGAACGCCTTCATCGTCGAACCGTTCTGGAACCCGCCGTACCCACCGGCGTACGACTTCTCGACGTTGTAGTTGTAGTTGGTGTGGTTACGCCCGTTCCCGTACGGCTTGCTCTGCACCATCGCTTTCACCAGTCCGCTCCCCGGCTGGACGACCGTGATCGCCGCGACCGCGGTGTCGGTGGGCTTCGTGTGCTCGTCGATGGACGCCTGCGCGGCCGCCTGGATGCGCGGGTCCAGCGACGTCCGGATGGTCAGGCCACCGGTCTTCAGGTAGTGCTCGCGGTCCTTGACGGTTTTGCCGAGCGCCGGGTTCGCGAGCAGCTTCGCGACCGCGTAGTCGCAGTAGAACGGGTAGCGCGAGTTGGCGCACCCGTTCGGCACCGGACGGATCTTGGCGCGGTCGATCACCGGGGTCTGCAGCGCCAGGTTCGCCTGGTGCACCGAGACCACGTTGAGCTCGAGCATCCGCCGGATCACCACGTCGCGGCGGGCCTTGGCACGCTTGAGGTTGTTGGTCGGGTCGTATCCGGTCGGGTTCTTCACGAGCCCGGCCAGCAACGCGGCCTGCGGCAGTGTGAGCTTGTCCGCCGTGGTCCCGAAGTAGTGCTGGGCAGCGACCTGTACGCCGTACGTCCCGTCCCCGAAGTTGACCAGGTTCAGGTACCGCTCGAGGATCTCGTTCTTGGTCAGCTGACCCTCGAGCGCGATCGCGTAGCGCAGCTCGGTCAGCTTGCGCTCGTAGGAGACCTCGGTCGCCTTGGCCCGCTCGGCCTGCGTGCGGGCCTTCTCGATCAGGCTGAGCTTCACGTACTGCTGGGTGATACTCGAGCCGCCCTGCTGGACCTCGCCACTGCCCTGGTTCCGGATCACCGCGCGCAGCGTGCCCTTCGGGTCCAGCGCGCCGTGCTCGTAGAAGCGCGAGTCCTCGATCGCGATGATCGCGGTCTTCATGATCGGCGCGACCTGGTTCAGCCGGATCGGCACGCGGTTCTGCTCGAACAGGGTCGCGATCACCGAACCGTCCGCGGCCAGCATCCGGCTGCGGACGGCAACGGGTTCGACCACCAGCTCACGCGGCAGGTCCTGGACCGTCTTCACCACTTGCTCACTGCTGATTCCGGCGAATCCGGCCAACGGAATCGCCAGCCCAGCCGCGAGCGCACCGGACAGCACGCTGACGCCGATGAACGTGATCAACGCTCGTGCCTTGTTTGGAGCGCCTTCCCCGCTGCGCATGGCGCACAGCTTAGACCTCTGCGGTACCACCCGACGACAGGCCGTGAGCGATTGCCTCGATGAGTCGCGGCCGCAACTCCGCCGCGCTGATCACCGCGTCCACCGAGCCGACGTCGCGAGCCCGCTGAATGCTGTGGATCTTGTCGAACCCGGTCGCCACCTCGGTCAGCTTCTCCGACCGTACGGCGGTTCGCACCTCCGCGAGCTCGGTCGCCAGCTCGGCCCGCTCGGCCGCACTCGCCGCACCGACCTGCTCGGCCAGCGCCGCGACCCGCGGATCGGCCGCCGTCCGGGCGTCGACCTCGGCCGAGAACACCACGGCCGCAGCCGGTGCCCCACCGAGCACCGAGGCGAAAGAGCCCTCGACCGCGAGCACCGTCATCCGCGGGTTCAGCTGCTTGGAGAACACCACGAACGCGCCACCGTGGTACCGCGAGACTACGCAGAACACGATCGGACCCTCGAAGTTCACGATCGCGCGACCGATCTCAGCGCCGTACTCGAGCTGCAGGTTACGCATCGAATCCGGTGACCCGTCGAATCCGGACAGGTTCGCCAGTACGACGAGGGGCCGGTTGCCGCTGGCCACGTTGATCGCGCGTGCCGTCTTCTTCGACGACTTCGGGAACAGCGTGCCGGCGGTGTAGGTGTCGGGTCCGTCGGCCGGCGGGAAGCCGCGCCGCGGTACCGACTTGGACTCGATCCCGACCAGGCAGACCGGGTAGCCACCCAGCCGTGCGTCCTGAACCACCGAGGTGTCCGCGTCGGCCATCCCGGCCCAGCGCTCCAGCACCGGGTGGTCCTGGTCGCTGACCGCCCGCATCAGCGTGCGGATGTCGAACGCCTTCTTGCGATCCGGGTTGGTCTCCGCCGAGAAGATCTCGCCGACGGTCTTGAAGTCGCTGCCCTCGACGATGTGCGGGTACGGCGTCACATCCCGATCGATCGGGTCGGTCGTCTCCGCGCGCCGCGGCCCCGACTCCCCCGGTGCGATGTACGTGTGGTCGTAGTGCGACATCAGTACGTCGCGCGCCGCCTTCAGGTCCGGCGCCCAGTACTGCGCCTGGCCGTTCGGGCCCATCACCCGGTCGTAACCGCCGATCCCGAAGTTG
Source organism: Kribbella sp. NPDC058245 (assembly GCF_042882005.1). Lineage (NCBI taxonomy): Bacteria > Bacillati > Actinomycetota > Actinomycetes > Propionibacteriales > Kribbellaceae > Kribbella > Kribbella sp. NPDC058245. The sequence continues at coordinate 3,212 of NZ_JBHVWY010000029.1, read as the reverse complement.
TCCTCGGCCGAGACGCTGCCGGAGAAGTCCAGGGTCTGCTTGCCGGTCAGCACCATCGCGCTGTCCGGCGTCATCACCAGGATGCCCTTGGTGTGCATCAGCATCGTCGCTTCGGCGTTCCAGTACGGCTGGGCGCCGACGTTGATCCCGGCCACGACGATGTTGATCTCGCCACCGGCCTGGGTGAACTCGACGATCCGCTTCAGCGCCTTCGCGACCCAGTCCATGTTCTCGGTGCCGGAGTCCATCGAGATCCGGGCCCCGGCCGACAGCGAGTACCACTCGATCGGGATCTGCAGCCGCTCGGCCAGGTCGATGGCCGCGATGATCCGTGCGCACTCCGGCTCGGCGACCGCACCGAGCGCCTTGGTCGGGTCGCCGCTGAGCGCGACCCGGGTGATGCCCTCGGGGTAGCGCGTCGTCGGCGTGTTGACCAGACCGAGGATGATCCCGGCCTTGTTCAGGCCCTTAGGACGCTCGACCGGTACCAGCATGCCGGTGTCGTCCAGGTCGTGCTCGACGAACGAGCCGCCCGGACCGGTGACGATGCCGCTGACCTCGTACGGATAGATCGTGTTCCGGCGCCGCGAGCGCTGCACCTTCTGCGCGTAGTCGTCGAGCGGCATCAACTTGGTGGTCGGCGGCTCCTCGATCGACGTGACGACGCCGGCGCCCGGCTGGGCGTAGAAGCGGGCCGCGACCGGGTAGGCGACGCCGTCCGGAGCCTCGACCTGGCCCTGGATCAGGACCTCCTCGATCCCGGCACCGGCCGTCATCGGGGCGATCTTGCTCTTCAGCGTGGTGACCTCGTCGACCTGGGCGTCGACGACCGGCCAGATGTGGATCCAGACGTGGTTCATGTCCAGCTTGGCTCCGGCCGCACCGCGCGCGGTGCGGGCCCGGCGGATCGCCTCCAGGCAGTTCGCGATCGCCCGCTCGGCGTGCGGCAGCCCGGTGACCAGGCCGTCCTCGTCGCGGACCACCGCGAACTGACGCACCTGCGCCAGCGCCACGAGCCGCTGGTCGGCCGGATTGTCCCGAGCGACGCAGTAGTACAGCAGTACGTCGTCCGGCGCATCCAGCCGCGTGATCCGGAAGTCGCGCAGCCGCCAGAGGTTCAGGCGACGGCCGACCATCGGGTGCACGCCACGGACGTTGTCGTCCTCGACCACCGAGCCACCGGCCGGGCGGTACGTGAAGTACGAGACCGGCTGACCGTCACCCGACGCCACGGCGACCGAGATCCGGCGGGCGCGCTGAGCGATCGGCAGCTCGGCCACCATCCGCCGGTACAGATCAGAAGCATCCTGCTGTACGGCGGGCAGATCCGCGCCGTACAGGTAGAGCTCGACGACTGCCTCGTGGCCGGCCGGACGCCCGTCCAGCTGCGCGGTCAAAGCCTGGGACAAGCCACTGTCCGGGTCGGCCAGCTCGGCCGTGGTCCCGACGGTGGTGACCAGGTGCGTCGGCCGGTCGTCGATCGTGTAGTCGGCGGTCGCGAACGGCCGTCCCTCGACGGTGACCTCGTGGACGTCGTGCAGCTCGTACTCGCGGTAGTGCCGGCGGATGAGCACCTCGAGCAGCGGCTCACGCTCACCCCAGCCACCCTCCAGCCGCTCAGCCAGGAACCGCACGATCGGCTCCGGGATCGCGGCCAGCGCGTCGATCCGGTCCTGCCGGTTCGGCGCGGCCGGGTTCGCGGCCAGATCGGCGACCTCGTCACCGACGCCGTCGATCACCGAAGCGCGTGCCGCGTCGACCAGCGGCTGGTCGAACCAACGGAACCGGACGCTGCGCGCCAGGTCGCCGATGATCGGGAACCGCAGCTGCGTGGCCAGCACCAGCCGGTCCAGCAACTCGTGCACCGCCTCGTCGAGCGGTGCCTCCGGGCGCGACTCGTCGATCCAGCGCTCCAGCACCGACGTGACCAGCAGGATGTCCGGCGTGGTCCGCTGCTGCGCGAGGAAGATCCGGAACACGGCCTCTTCGAGCTCGGTACTGCGCTCGAGATCCGTCACGCCGTAGTGCGCGAGCACGCGAGCGAGCCGGGCCTGGAACTCGGCCGGCAGACCGCCGCGCTCGGGGTCGAGGCTCTGCAGGTAGGTGTGGAAGTGCTCACGCGGGCTGTGCACCCGGTTCTCGGTGCTGATCTCCTCACCGGCCGGCCGGTTCCGGCTCAGCTCGGCGAAGTCCGCGAATACCGACATCAGGTCGATCTCGGCGACCACCGGGGGCTGCGGCAACTGGGTCCGGGCCAGCAGGTAGCCGGCCAGCATCCCGCCTTCGTCGCGCGGGTCGATATCGAACCCGAGCAGCATGCTGCGCAGGTCGTCCAGACCGCGCTCGACGCGCTCCTGCGGCGAGATCTCACCCGAACGACGCGGCAGCTCAAGCCGTACGCCGTTCTGCACCGGAGCAGCCGCCTCGGCGTCGGCCTCATCGGCAATCGGCTCCAGCCGGAGCAGCGGTGCTCCGGTCTCGACCTGGCTGCCGGTCGAGACCTGCAGCTCCTTCACCGTGGCCTTGAACGGCGCATACAGCACCGTCTCCATCTTCATGCTCTCGAGCACGAGGACCGGCGCACCGGCCTCGACCTCGGCACCGGTCTGCACCGGCGTCGCGACCACGAGAGCAGGCGCGGGCGAACGCAGTACGCCGCCTTCATCCCGGCTGACGCGGTGGGTCACCCCGTCGACCTCGATCAGGTGCACGGGGCCGTGCGTGGCGGTGACGAGCCGGAACCGCTGCCCGCCGACCGTCAGCCGACCGCTGTGACCGTCGAGGCGCTCGAGGTCCGCGTCCACGACCTGGAAGGGATCGTTACCGGAGCCGACGCCGACCCGGAACCGCGTCCGGCCGATCCGCGTCACGGTCACCCGGTAGCTCGCGCCACGCAGCTTCAGGTCGATCGCGCGACCGACCTCGTGCTGCACCTGCGGACGACCGCCGTGGGCGGTCTCCAGCAGGCGGCTGCGCTCGACCTTCTCGGCGTCCTGGTAGCCCTCGATCGCCGCGGCGACCAGGGCGATCCCGGAGTGCTTGTGCGAGACCAGACGGCCCTCACCGCGGACCCGGTCGATCCACCCGGTGTCGGCGCTGCCGTCGATCACCTCGGGCTGGTCCAGCAGTTCGAGGATGAAGCTCTTGTTGGTGGCGCCGCCCTCGATCAGCACGGTGGTCGCCGTGACCGCGCGGCGCAGACGGGCCAGCGC
>NZ_JBHVWY010000028.1:0-65484 GCF_042882005.1 Kribbella sp. NPDC058245 | reverse complement strand
CTCATCGCCCTAGCCATGCTCACCCTTGGCGGATACCGACCACCCCTCCCCGGCCGAAACTGACCCACACATCAGTCAGGAGAGCCGGATATCCCCTCACCTGGTGGGTTGCCCACTGAAAATCTCAGGGGGCAACCCACCACCTCAACGGGCAACCCCTCAAGACCTCGTCAGCCAGCGAGCCCGCCGAGCTAACGTCCGAAGCACCGGAGACCCGCCCTCCGCCCGTTCGGACGTTACGCACGACACGAAGCTAACGTCCGAAGGACCGGAGACCCGCCCTCCGGTCGTTCGGACGTAAGGGGTGGTGGGTGCGGTCGGGCTCGCTTTGCGGATATCGACTGCCGCTGGGAGGCAGTGATCATCCACAGATCCGCATTCCGGGGGCGACTCGGCCGTGGGCGGCCGGCTGGCGCCTTCGGGTTGCGGCGGTCTGTGGCTGAGGTGGATGGTTCGGTCGGCGATCGCGTGCACGTTAGACGTCGGGCGCCGCGTTAAGCGTCGGCGGCTTCGCCTACTACGTCGACGATCTTGCGGAGGAGGGCGAGGCGGGCTTGGGCGTCGCGGGGTGAGGGGGACGCGGCGAGGCCGCAGGCGGGGGTGATGACGACCTTCTTCATCAGCTCGGGATCAAGGCCGAGTTCGCGCCACCGACGAATGAGCGGAGCGGCGGCCTGCTCCTGGTTCGGCAGCACTCCGGTCGTCGGGACCAGGCCGGCGTAGACCGTCGTACCAGCCTCGACAGCGATCCCCAACTGGTCCCAACCAGGTGCGTTGAGCAACGAGATGTCCACCGCGATGCCAGACGCACCAGACCTCGTGAACACCTCGATTGGCGGCCGAGCCGCGCAGCAATGCACCACAGTGGCCCCAAACCCGGTGAACAGGCTGAGCAACTCCACCGCACCCGGACCGTCGATGGACCGGTGCTTCCCCCACCCAGAGGCAGTCGGGATAGCTCCAGCCAGTACGGCGGGCAGCGCCGGCTCGTCAATCTGCAGTACGACGTCTGCCCCGGGGACGCGTTTCCGCACCTCAGCCAGATGCTGTTCAACGCCGTATGCCAGCGCTTGCGCTAGATCACGCCGAGCACCATGGTCGGCCAGGACCTTGTCACCGCGCGGCCGCTCCACTGTCGCGGCCAGCGTCCACGGTCCGGTGACCTGGACCTTCAGCGGACCGACATAGCCGTCTGCGTACTCTTCCAGCACGTCTAGGTCTTCGCGCAGCAGCCCACGCGCCCTGCGCTGGTCCAGACTCGCGGTCGCGTCACCACCACCTGTGAGCCGCCACCCAGCCGGTTGCAGGTCTGCGGCGAGCTCGGTGACCAGTGCGATCGCCCGGCTCAGCATGTCGCCGTACGGGCGGGCGGGGAGCTCAGCCAGGAACGGGATGTCGACAGCCTCGAGCAGGACCTTGGTCCACTCGCGGATGTCGTCGCCCGGCAGTGAGCCGAGCCCCGTGGTCGTCACGCGTGCTGCGCTGCGACGCGGTTGACCGCGTCGATGGTGGCGGACCCGATGACGCGGGTGCCGTCGTACAGGACTACGGCCTGTCCGGGGGCTACTGCGGAGGCCGGCTCGGTGAAGTCGACCAGAACCTGGTCTCCCTCAAGGCGTGCGGTCACTGCGATCTCCTCGCCGTGCGCACGCAACTGGGCTCGGACGTGCAGCTCTGAGGCGGGCACCGGGCCGCACCAGCGCGGCTTCGACGCGGTCAGCCCAGTCACTGCGAGCTCGGCGCGCGAGCCGACCGTGACTGTGCGCTCCACCGGGCTGATGTCCAGGACAAACCGCGGCTTGCCGTCGGCGGCCGGCGTACCGATCCGCAGGCCCTTGCGCTGGCCGACTGTGAAGCCGTGCGTCCCGCTGTGCTCACCGAGCTTGTTGCCCTCGGCGTCGACAATGTCACCTGGCGCCTCCCCCAGGTGCTTGCTGAGGAAGCCCGGAGTGTTGCCATCGGCAATAAAACAGATGTCGTGGCTGTCCGGCTTGTCCGCCACGGACAGCCCGCGGCGCGCCGCCTCCTCGCGGATCTCGGTCTTGACCGTGTCACCGAGCGGGAAGAACGCATGCGCCAACTGCTTCTGCGTCAGGACGCCCAGCACGTAGGACTGGTCCTTCGCGTGGTCAACAGCGCGGTGCAGCTCACGGCCGGCCGGAGTGTCGACGATGCGCGCGTAGTGACCCGTCACGACCGCATCGAAGTCCAGTGCGAGCGCCCGCTCGAGAACGGCGCTGAACTTGACCTTCTCGTTGCAGCGCAGGCACGGGTTCGGTGTGCGGCCCGCGGCGTACTCGGCGACGAAGTCCTCGACCACGTCGGCGTGGAAACGCTCGGCCAGGTCCCAGACGTAGAACGGGATGCCGATCACGTCCGCGGCCCGCCGTGCGTCACGCGAGTCCTCGATGGTGCAGCACCCGCGCGCACCGGTCCGGTACGACTGCGGGTTACGGCTCAGCGCCAGGTGCACTCCGACGACGTCGTGCCCGGCTTCGGCCATCCGCGCCGCCGCGACGGCGGAGTCCACTCCGCCGGACATGGCTGCGAGTACCCGCATCAGCTGTTCCTTCCCACGTTCTGCAGACCGGCGGACTGCGCCCGCTCCACAACCGGTCCGATGTTCTCCAGTACGGCGTCGATGTCGGCCTGACTCGACGTGTGTCCCAGGGTGAAGCGCAGCGACCCGCGTGCGCGCTGGTCGTCGTACCCCATCGCCAGCAGCACGTGACTCGGCTCGGCGACCCCAGCGTTGCACGCGGACCCGGTGGAGACCTCGATCCCGCGTGCATCGAGCAGCAGCAAGAGCGAGTCGCCCTCACAGCCGCTGAAAGACAAGTGTGCGTTATTCGGCAAGCGATCGACCGGGTCACCCGACAGATGCGCGCCGTCGACGGTCTCCAGCACGCCCTTGATCAGCGTGTCCCGCAGACCGGCCAGCCGGACCGACTCCACCGGCTGGTCCGCGATCGAGTGCTCCACAGCGACTGCGAAGCCGGCGATGGCCGGCGCGTCCAGTGTGCCGGAGCGTACGTCGCGCTCCTGGCCGCCACCGTGCTGCACAGGCGTCAGCTTGGTCTCCTTGTGCACGACCAGCGCGCCCACGCCGTACGGGCCGCCCAGCTTGTGCGCAGAGACCGTCAGAGCGTCCACACCGAGCGCTGCGAAGTCCACCGGTACCTGCCCGATCGCCTGTACGGCGTCGGTGTGCACAGGGATGCCGTACTCGGCGGCGAGCGCAGCGATCTCCTGGATGGGCTGGAGCGTGCCGACCTCGTTGTTGGCCATCATGACCGTGACGAAGGACACCGTCTCCGGTGCGCACTCGATCGCCCGCCGTACGTCGTCCGGTCGGACCCGACCGAGCTCGTCAACCGGCAGCCACTCGATCTCCGCACCCTCGTGCTGCCCCAGCCACACCGCTGGGTCCAGGACCGCGTGGTGCTCGATACCGCTCAGCAGGATCCGGCGACGGCGCGGATCCTCGGCCAGGCGTGCCCACCACAGCCCCTTCAGAGCCAGGTTGTCCGCCTCAGTACCGCCGGAGGTGAAGACCACCTCGCTCGGCTGCGCTCCGAGCGCGGCGGCGATGGTCTCCCGCGACTCTTCGACCGTACGGCGCGCAGCGCGTCCGGCGCCGTGCAGTGACGATGCGTTGCCGGTGCGCCCCAGGTGCGCAGCCATCGCCTCGATCGCTGCGGGGAGCATCGGAGTCGTCGCAGCGTGATCAAGGTAGACCGCACGAGGGCGCAAGGAGGTCATAACACTCTCAAGGGTAAGTCCTGCCGGGATGTTCCCGATCCGCACCGATAGTCCGGACTCAGCGGAGCCCTTCGTCCGGGTGGACGAAGAGGTGCCGAACACTTGTCCGATCCGACAGATGCATCCCTGGGTGTCGCCACCTAGCATCGCCTGAGGCAGCTGCCTGCATCTGAGGAGGACTTGGTGACCCGACGTCTGCGTATCGACGACCTGGCCGAGCTCGCCGTCCCGGAGGAGCCTGCGCTGTCACCTGACGGCAGCCAGCTCGTCTACGTCCTGCGGGCCACCGATCTGAAGGCTGACCGCGACCTGCGGAACCTCTGGCGAGTCCCAGCTACCGGTGGCGAGCCCCGGCAGCTGACACGGTCCGACGGCGACAGATCACCGGTCTGGTCCCCGGACGGCAGCCAGCTCGCGTTCCTGCGGGCCAAGGACGGACCTGCGCAGCTCTGGGTGCTCCCCAGCGACGGTGGCGAGCCTGAGCAGCTCACGACGCTGCCGCTGGGTGCGGGGGCTCCGAAGTGGAGTCCGGATGGGACGCAGATCGCCTTCAGCGCACCTGTCGACACCGCTCCCGGCAGCACGGACGCGCCCATCGCCACTGAGCGGCTGGACTACCAGGCCGACGGCGTGGGTTGGTTCCGGACGGTTCGCAAGCACCTCCACGTCCTCGATGTGGCGACGAAGAAGTGCAGGCAGGCCACCGAGGGTGACTGGCACGCGGGTAACCCGGCCTGGTCCCCCAACGGCACCGAGCTCGCCTTCGGCGCAGCCACAGACCCAGATGCCGACCTGACCGCGAAAGCACCCGCCTACGTGCTGGACGCGGCCGACAGCAAGGCCAAGCCGCGCCTGGTCGCGCTGGCCGACGGACAGGTGTCCGCCGCCGGCTGGACGGCGGATGGTGAGTCACTCCTCCTGGTCGGCACTCTGACCACGCAGGTCGGTCACAGCCGGCTGCTGCGGGTCGAGCTGGCGTCCGGTGCGGTGACCGATCTGACCGAGTCCTTCGATCGCAACGTGATGGTCGGTGGACCGGCCTACCCGGGCGGTCTGCCGGTTTTGATCGACGACGGCGCCACCGTCCTGTTCTGCGCGCGTGACCGCGGCTGCACCCACCTGTACTCCGTACCGGTCGACGGCGGTACGCCTGAACGAGTGCTGGGCCAACCCGGTCACAACCTCTCCGGCCTCAGCGTGGCAGGTGGAGTCGCCACGACCACGCGCACCACTGAGACGTCGTACGGCGAAGTGGTCACCGTCGACCTGAAGACCGGTACGGCGACCACGCGGACGTCGTACGGCGAGAAGCTCGCGGACGTGGAGCACTTCCTCCGCGAGGAGCGCGAGTTCACCATCTCCGACGGGACTGCGGTCGAGGCCTGGCTGATCCGGGACCCACTGGCCACGGGTGCGCAGCCGCTGCTGCTGGACATCCACGGTGGTCCGCATGGCGCCTGGAGTGCCGGAGCCGACGAAGTGCACGCGTATCACCAGGAGCTGGTTGCACGCGGCTGGAGCGTGCTGCTGGTGAGCCCGCGCGGCAGTGACGGGTACGGCGAGGAGTTCTTCACCGGGGTGATCGACGGCTGGGGCACGTCCGACGGCAAGGACTTCCTGGAGCCGATCGACCAATTAGTTGCCGAAGGCATCGCTGACCCGGATCGTCTCGCCGTCGCCGGCTACAGCTACGGCGGCTTCATGACGTGCTACCTGACCAGCCGGGACAACAGGTTCGCGGCTGCCGTCACCGGCGGCGTGATCAGCGACCTGACGAGCATGACGGGCACCTCTGACCTCGCGCGCTACCTGACGGCGTTCGAGCTGTCCGGTGGCGATCTGGCCGCCATGTCGCCAATGACACAGATCGACCAGGTGCGGACGCCGACGCTGGTCATCCATGGGGACGCAGACCGGCGCTGCCCGCTCGGCCAAGCACAGCAATGGCACACCGCACTGCGTGAGCGCGCTGTGCCCACACAACTGGTGCTGTACCCCGAGGCAGACCACCTCTTCATCCTTCAGGGCAAGCCGTCGTACCGCGTCGACTTCAACCGCCGCATCCTCGACTGGGTCGAGCAGTACGCCGGTAGTGCGACCGGTCCGCGGCGTCCGCGGATCGATGCGGCCCACTGGCAGCGCCGGCTGACCACACTGGCCGCCAAGCACGGTGTTCCCGGTGCCACGCTCGGAATCCTGCGCGGAGACGAGCTGGTGCAGGCGGCAACCGGCGTACTGAACAAGAAGACCGGTGTGGAGGTCACCACCGACTCGCTGTTCCAGATCGGCTCGATCACGAAGGTCTGGACGACCACTCTGGTGATGCAGCTCGTCGACGAGGGTCTACTCGACCTGGACGCGCCACTGATCGCCGTACTGCCTGAGCTGCAGTTGAGTGATCCGGATGTGGCCAAGCAGGTCACTATGCGGCATCTGCTCACGCACACGAGTGGTGTCGACGGTGACGTGTTCGAGGACACCGGTCGCGGCGACGACTGTCTGGAGAAGTACGTCGACGTGCTGGCCGAGGTCAGCCAGAACCACCCGCTCGGTGCGACCTGGTCGTACTGCAACTCCGGCTTCTCCCTGGCCGGACGGGTGATCGAGAAGCTCACCGGAAAGACCTGGGACCAGGTACTGCGCGAGCGGCTGATCGCACCGCTCGGACTGGAGCACACGGTCACGCTGCCCGAGGAAGCTCTCATGCACCGGGCCGCGGTCGGTCATGTCGACGGGGACCAGCTGGCTCCGGTCTGGGGCCTGCAGCGGTCAGCAGGTCCGGCTGGGCTCATCTCTTCGACGGTCGCCGACGTACTGGCGTTCGCCCGGCTGCACCTGGACGGCGGTGTGGCGCCGGACGGCACGCGGCTGCTCCCAGAGGCCGCGGTTGCCGAGATGGCAGCGAAACACGCAGATGTGCCCGACAAGGCGTCCGTTGACTCGTGGGGACTCGGCTGGATGCGGTTCGAGTGGGGCGGGCAGCCGGTGATCGGCCATGACGGCGGCACGATCGGCCAGGTCGCCATGCTGCGGCTCCTGCCCAGTGAGGGCCTAGCGGTCACGCTGCTCACCAACGGCGGAAATCCCGGCGACCTGTACGACGAGCTGTACCGAGAGGTCTTCGCCGAGTTGGCCGACATCACCCTACCGGCTCTCGTGACGCCACCGGCCGAGCCGCTCACTGTCAATCTGGAACGGCACACGGGTCGCTACGAGCGAGCCGGTACGACGCACGAGGTGCTGGTCCGCGATGGCCAAGCCGTACTGCGCACCACGATCACCGGACCACTGGCCGCACTCGTGCCAGAGGTCACGCAAGAACGCACTTTGGTCCCAGTCGACGACAGCGGTGACCGGTTCGCGTTCCGTCCCGACGGAGAGCTGCATTGGAGCCCAGTGACGTTCTACTCGCTGCCGACCGGTGAGAAGTACCTGCACCTCGGCTTCCGCGCTACACCGAAGGTGGCCTGATGGATCTGCTCAAGGACATCGAGACCCTGGTGACCTGTGAATCGCCGTCGGCCGACAAGTCCGCAGTCAAGACCAGTGCGGATGTCGTTGCCCAGCTAGGGACCGAGCGACTCGGCAAAGCGCCGGAGTACGTCGTCGTCGACGGCTGGACGCACCTGCGCTGGAAGTTCGGCGACGGGCCGACGCAGGTGCTCGTAGTCGGCCACCACGACACCGTCTGGCCGCTCGGCTCGCTGGCGACGCATCCGTTCCAGATCGAGGACGGCGTCATGCGTGGGCCGGGCTGCTTCGACATGAAGACCGGTGTGGTGATGGCGTTGCACGCGATCGCTGCCCAGGCTGACCCCAGTGGCATCACGCTGCTGGTAACCGGTGACGAGGAGCTGGGCTCACCGTCGTCCCGTGCGCTGATTGAGGCCGAGGCCGCCGGCTGCGTGGCCGCACTGGTGCTGGAAGCGTCAGCAGACGGTGCACTCAAGCTGGAGCGCAAGGGCGTCTCCAACTACGAGCTCCGCATCACCGGCCGCGCCTCCCACGCCGGACTGGAGCCAGAGCTCGGTGTGAACGCCAGCATCGAGGCAGCCCACCAGATCCTGGCCATCAACGAGCTAGGCAACCCAGAGCTCGGTACGACGGTCACTCCGACCAAGCTCGTCTCCGGTACGACGCGCAACACCGTCCCCGCCGCAGCGAGCTTCCTGGTCGATGTGAGGGCACGGACTGTCGCCGAGCAACTCCGAGTGGACGAGGCGATGCGAGCGCTCCAGCCGGTACTCCCCGAGGCAGTACTGGAGCTGATCGGTGGTCCGAACCGGCCGCCGTTCGAACGCAAGATGGCCGAGGACCTGTACGAGCAGGCCTCCCGACTGGCCGCAGAGCTCGGCCAGCCCCCGCTACGCCAGATCTCGGTCGGCGGCGCGTCTGACGGCAACTTCACTGCCGGAGTCGGTACGCCGACTCTCGACGGGCTCGGTGCGGTCGGTGGCGGCGCACACGCCGACGACGAGCACGTGATCGTCGACGAGATCGCACCCCGGACCGCTCTGCTCACCACACTGATCGCCGACCTGCTGGGGCGACGATGACCGAGACGGCAACCGGCGTCCAGGTCCGCGAGTTGAAAGAGCTCGCCGACCTGGAGGCGGTCTACCAACTGTTCGACTCCATCTGGCGTCCAGACCCGCACAACCCGCCGGTGACGACCGAACTGCTCCGGGCGATGTCCAAGGCCGGCAGCTACGTCGGTGGCGCGTACGACGCCGGCCAGCTGGTCGGAGCGTGCGTCGGATTCTTCGGTGCACCGTCTGAGCGGACTCTGCACAGTCACGTGGCCGGTGTGTCCCGTCAGGCACGTGGCCGGAGCGTCGGGTTCGCTCTCAAGCTGCACCAGCGCGAGTGGTCGCTGCAGCGTGGTCTCACCGCGATCGAGTGGACCTTCGATCCGCTGATCCGGCGCAACGCGTACTTCAACCTCGTCAAGCTCGGTGCGCGGCCGACGCAGTACCTGACCAACTTCTACGGGCAGATGCGCGACGAGATCAACGGCGAGGACGAGAGTGATCGGCTGATCGTGCGTTGGCAGCTGGACGAGCCGGTCGGTGGTGCTGAGTTGTCGGCAGCAACTATCGCCTTGGGACGTGGTGACGACGGCCGCCCGATCAGGGGTGAGCTGACAGCGGCGGGTCCCGTGGCGGTCGCCGTACCGGCTGATGTGGAGGCGTTGCGGGCAACGGACTTCGCTGCGGCGCGGGAGTGGCGGTTGGCGGTCCGTGAGGTGCTCGGTGGCCTGCTGGCGGACGGTGGCCGGGTGACCGGCTTCGATCGGACCGGAGCGTACGTAGTCGAACGAGAGGTAGGCGCATGAAGCTGACCGGAGTCGAGTTGCGGCGGGTGTCGCTGCCGCTGGTGTCACCCTTCCGGACGTCGTTCGGGACCGAAGTCACCCGGGACGCGCTGCTGGTCCGAGCCGTCGGCACTGAGGCTGAGGGCTGGGGCGAGTGCGTCGCCATGGCCGCACCGCTGTACTCGGAGGAGTACGTCGACGGTGCGATCGACGTGCTGCGCCGGTACTTCGTACCTGCGATGGCTGCTGTCGATCGGGCCACTCAGGTGGCGCCTGCCCTCGCGAAGTTCCACGGGCATCGGATGGCGAAGGCTGCACTGGAGACCGCCGTACTGGATGCCGAACTGCGGACCGAAGGTCGATCGCTGGGCCGCGAGTTGGGTGCAGTGCACGACCGGGTGCCGTGTGGAGTATCCGTTGGCATCATGGATTCCATCGATCAACTGTTGACTGCAGTTGATCAATATCTTGACGAGGGTTATCTACGGATCAAGTTGAAGATCGAGCCCGGCTGGGACATCAAGCCGGTCGCGGCCGTGCGAGAGCGGTTCGGCGACATCCTGCTGCAGGTCGACGCCAACACGGCGTACGCGGTCTCGGACGCCCGGCACCTCGCCCAGCTCGACGCCTTCGACCTGCTGCTGATCGAGCAGCCGCTCGACGAGGAGGACATCCTCGGACACGCGGAGCTGGCCAAGCAGCTCAAGACACCGGTCTGCCTGGACGAGTCGATCACCTCAGCCCGGGCGGCCGCGGCGGCCATCTCCCTCGGCGCGTGCTCGATCGTCAACGTCAAGCCCGGCCGGGTCGGTGGCTACCTGGAATCGCGGCGCATCCACGACGTCTGCGTGGCGAACGGCATCCCGGTCTGGTGCGGCGGCATGCTCGAAACCGGTCTCGGCCGCGCGGCCAACGTGGCCCTCGCCGCCCTTCCTGGTTTCACGCTGCCGGGTGATACGTCTGGCTCATCGCGCTACTACAAGACCGACCTCACGGCGCCGTTCACGCTGGCGGACGGTCACCTCGCCGTACCGGCTGGTCCTGGGATCGGTGTGGATCCGCTGCCTGATGAGCTGGAGGCGTTCACCACCTCGACCGAGTGGCTGCCCCTGTAGGAATCCACCAATCCAGGGACCAAAGCTGTCCGGATGCACAATGGCTGAGTGACGCAGCGACCCCGGGCCAGCCTCGGCCGAGTACTCGACGATCTCGGCGCGACCCTGCTCGAGCTCGTCGCCGGCGACCCGGATCGGCCCATCGGTGGGGTCGCCATCTACGACCCACTCGACGATCCGCTTCTCCCCCAGCACGCCCTCGTCCTCGGGGTCGGCCTCCGCGACCCCGAGGAGATCACCCAGGTACTGCGTGATCTCAGCCGCCAGCAAGCAGCAGGGCTGGTACTGCGCAGTCCGGTCACGGTGGAAGAGGACGTGGTCGAGGAGTCGGGGGTTGCCGTCCTCGCGCTGACCAGAGGCGCCACCTGGGACCAGCTAGGCATCCTCCTGCGCTCAGTGCTCGATGTCGGCGTCGCAGAGTCGGAGACACTCGGTGGGATGCCCGCCGGCGACCTGTTCGCGCTGGCGAACGCGACTGCGGCCCTGCTCGACGCACCGGTCACTATCGAGGACCGCAGCTCCCGAGTGCTCGCCTTCTCCGGACGACAGGACGAAGCCGACACAGCACGCGTCGAGACAGTCCTGGGCCGACAGGTCCCCGAACGTTACTCCCGACTGCTCTCCGAGCGTGGTGTCTTCCGAGAGCTCTACCGAAGCGACCAGCCCGTCTACGTAGCGCCGATGCCTGCCTCCGGACCCGAGGTCGCGATTCCGCGCGTTGCTGTCGCGGTGCGAGCTGGAGACGAGGTCCTGGGATCGATCTGGGTCGCTGTCCACGAGCCGCTGACCGAAGAGCGTTCTGAGGCCCTGCTGGATGCTGCCAAGGTCGTTGCCCTGCACATGCTGCGCATCCGCGCCGATGCGGACGTCGAACGCCGGCTACGCGCTGACTTGGTCAGTACGGCGCTCGACGGTGGTACCGGTGCACGAGAGGCGCTCGATCGGCTCGGGCTGGCCGACCACACGCTCGTCGTACTGGCTCTCGCCGTACCGGCGGCTGCTGAGCGGCAGCGGCTGGCGGATGCGTTCGCGATGCACCTTGGTGCGGTCCAGCAGCGGTCAGCGGCCGCGCTGGTGGGTGACGTGACCTACGGGCTGATGCCGGTCGACAACGAGGAGCGTGCAGCTCGCATCGCCCAGGACTTCCTGGACCGCGTCGGTGATCGCTTCGGCGCGACTATCGGCGTGGCAACCGCGGTGCGTCTGCCACAGGCGCGGGCGAGCGCGGATCGGGCATTGCGGGTGCTGCGGAGCGGGCGCCGTACTCAGCGCGTGGCCCGGCTGGCCGACGTACAGGTTGAGGCCTTGCTGCTCGAGCTACGCGACCTCGTCGAGGCCCGCGGTGAGCAACCGACCGGACCGATCGCGCGGCTGGTGGCGTACGACCGGGAGCACAACTCCACGCTCGTCGAGACACTGCGGGCTTGGCTGGACGCCTTCGGTGATGTGACTGCCGCAGCGGCCGCGGTCTACGTGCATCCGAACACCTTCCGGTACCGGCTGCGGCGGCTCGCTGAGATCGGCTCACTCGACCTGGGCGACCCGGACGCACGGTTCGCCGCGATGCTGCAGTTGCGAGTGCTTGCAGCTGACACGGTGTCAGGCGGTTCGCTGGACGAACCATGTTGAGTATCGGAGACCTCGCCCGGCACACCCGCATCTCAGTGCGGATGCTGCGGCACTACGACGCACTGGGGCTGGTTGTGCCCGAACGCGTCGACCCGCACACCGGCCACCGCTGGTACGCGCTGTCGCAGATCTGGCGTGTCGACAGTCTGGTCGCGCTGAAGGAGCTCGGGTTCACGTTGGAGCAGTGCGGCGCACTCCTCGACGAACAGCTACCTGTCGAGGAGCTACGCGGAATGCTGCGCCTCCGCCGCGCCCAGCTCGAGCAACGACTGACTGCGGACGCAGACCGGCTGACGGAGGTCGAGCGGCGGCTCCGATCGATCGAAAGAGGCCTGACCATGACGAACCAGACGCTACGACTCGGACCGCTCCCCGCCCTCCGCCTGCTGCACCTGAGCGCGGAGGTGAACGACGAGTCCGAGATCGGCGGCGCAGTACAGACACTGACCGAACAGCTCGACGCACTGCGGCTCCAAGGCCAGCGAATCCACGTGTACGACGGGCGCACCGACAAGATCACGGTCTCGGTCGGAGTCGCGGCCGAGGAGCCACGAGAGTGTCTGGAGCTCACTGAACTACCGGCCGAACCACAGGGTGTCTCAGTCACCTACCGCGGACCGCTGGACGGTGTGGCCGACACCTGGCGGACGCTGGACGTCGCACTCGAGGAACAAGGGCTGGAGTCGTACGGCGTCTATCGCGACCTCCGGCTGGACACCCAGGACCCGCAGCAGGTGATTGTCGAGCTACAGGTGACGGTCCGACCCAATGCGGGCTAGCCACGGGTGCCCCGGGTGCAGGTGGTCGATCATGTCGGCCAGCCAAACCCGCTGGTCGGCTGACAGCAGCGGGAGGGCGGCATTGAAGTCCAGCTCGTCCTTCGGCCTGGCCAGCTTCGCCTTGTAGGCAAGGGCCATCTCGGGGTTGAGGTAGCGGACACCGTCGGGCGCCCGCCAGGTGATGTCCTCGAGCGCGAAGTCGAGCGCCGGATCGCGCCGGAACACCCACCGGCCGGCGCGGTCCGGATTCACCACCACGTCGTACTCCCACGGTGCCAGCGCATGCTTGCGTAACCAGATCTGGTCCGCGTCCTCCGGGTGTTCGGGCGCCTGGTCGGTCAGCGGCCGGAACCGCCCACCGGCGTTCGACCACAGGTCGTACCTCCCCCGCAGATGCAGCCGCAGCTTCTCGACATCGCGCCGCCACAACGACAGGTCGACATCCTCGTGTGCCCGGTGCACTCCGGTGAACGCATCGATGGCCCATCCGCCGGCGATCCACCAGTCCCCGTCGTACCGGCTCATCATCGCCAACGCATCAGCCGGCGTTGACCGCTTCCACGGCCCGTGCAGCCGCTGGAACGCCAGCTCTTCGGGATCCAGCCCGTCCTCGTACCAGTACCGCTCCTCGTCAGCCACCTGCCGATCTTCACACAGCAGGAGCAGCACCGGCAGACGGTACGGATTAGAGAGCGGTGGCAACGATCCGGAGGTACTGCGAGTCGGCCAGCAGGGTCCCGTCAGTAGCTCGGTTCGCACGCTCGTACGCACCCTCAGCCGCCGCTGCCATGGCGGACTGCCCCTCTGGGTCCAATCGGTCGAACAGCATCCGCCAAGGCGGCAGGTGCGTCAGCATGGTCGCAACCTGCGCCTGCGCCGACTCCGCAAAGAACTCCTCCGTCAGTACGTCGGAACTGGCCACCGCAATGCGATCACCGAACAGCTCCTTGTAGCGCTGCTCAGTCCCCCACAGATGTGGCGACGGAACACCGGGTGGCGGTGGCGGCAGTACGGCGCCCAGCGCGCTCTGCAAGTCCGCCATCAATCCAGTCAGGCACCAGCTCACCAGTCCGATCCGGCCACCCGGCCGACACACCCGCAACAGCTCGTCGGCAGCACGCTGCTGGTCCGGCGCGTACATGACTCCGAACGTCGACAGCACGACATCGAAGCTCCCATCCTCGAACGGCAACTGCTGCGCGTCAGCCACCTCAGTCGCGATCGACACGCCCTCTGCCGCAGCCCGTCGTACCGCACGATCCAGACCGACCGGGCTGAAGTCCGTCGCGGTCACCAGTGCGCCACGCCGAGCCGCGGCCAGCGCGGTGTTCCCAGTCCCAGCAGCAACATCCAGCACGCGGTCACCCCACCGGACCGCGGCTGCCTGCACCTGTAGCTCGCTCGTCAGCACGGACTGCTGCGCCAACGGCTGGTAGTCGACCTCAGCGCTCCAAGCCGCCCGGACCCGCTCCGTGATCACCTCGAATGGTGTTGTCATCCCGTCCCCCGCAGTCTTGATCGTTTGACACTCCGATATTCACTAGCCTTTGCGGCTAGTCAATTGAGGACTACGGTAGCCGGGTGGCCGACAATGTCAACCCCCGCCGCTACACCTCGCCCGTTCGGGAACAGCGCGCACAGCAGACGCGGACCGCCGTACTGGATGCGGCGGAGCAGATGTTCACCACCCGCGGCTTCGTCCGGACGACGTTGCCCGCGGTCGCCGAGGAGGCCGGGGTGTCACTGGCGACGGTCAAGCTTGCGTTCGGCACCAAGACCGACCTGCTGCTGAACGTCTGGCACCGCACGCTCGCCGGTGGAGTGGACGATCAGGTGCCGGTGGTCGAGCGTGACTGGTACAAACAGCAGTTCGAGATCGCGGATCCGATCCAGCGGATCGCCTTCGCGACAGGCAACGGGCTGATGATCAGACGGCGGATCGCCGGGCTGATCGCGGTCATCGAGGCCGGCGCCACGGTGGACGACACGCTGGCCGCACTGCGCGACCGCATGTTCGAGGAGCACTGGCACGTCACCCGGAACTTCGCCCAGCGCTTGGCGGACGACGGGCATCTGCGCGACGGACTGACGGTCGAACGGGCCACGGACGAGCTCTGGCTACTCAACCACGTGAGCAACTACCGGCATTTGACCGAGACGCGCGGCTGGTCCGCGGCGGAATACGAAGCGTGGCTGACCAGATCGGTCAGCCACGCCCTACTGAAACCTGAGTTGTATTAGTCAGGACTTGCGCTTGGTGACCTCTTCGGTGGCGGCCGGGAGGACCTTGTGCAGGTCGCCGACGACGCCGAAGTCGACCAGCTCGAAGATCGGGGCCTCGTTGTCCTTGTTGATGGCAACGATCGTCTTCGAGGTCTGCATGCCGGCGCGGTGCTGGATCGCGCCGGAGATACCGGCGGCGACGTACAGCTGCGGCGACACGGTCTTGCCGGTCTGGCCGACCTGGTAGGCGTGCGGGTACCAGCCCGAGTCGACCGCGGCGCGCGAAGCACCAACAGCAGCACCGAGCGAGTCGGCAAAGGCCTCGACCGGACCGAAGTCACCGCCGGTACCGCGGCCACCGGAGACGATGATCGCGGCCTCGGTCAGCTCCGGGCGACCGGTGGCTGCCCGCGGCTTCGAGTCGGTGATGCGAGCCGTCTTGGCGGCGTCGGAGATCGTGACGTCGAACTCCTCGACCTCGGGCGACGTCTCGGACGCCTCCGGGGTGGCGGCGTTCGGCTTCACGGTGATGATCGCGATGCCCTTGGTGATCTTCGACTTGACGGTGTAGTTGCCCGCGAAGACCGACTGCGTGGTCACCGGGCCCTCCTGCACATCGACGGCGTCGGTGATCAGGCCGGACTCGAGCTTGACCGCGAGCCGGGCCGCGATCTCCTTGCCCTCGGCGTTCGACGAGATCAGGATCGCCGACGGCTCGATCTTGGCCGCGACCTGCTGCAGCGCCTCGGCCTTCGGGGCCACCAGGTACTGCGAGAGCTCCGGGTTGGTCAGCGCGATCACCTTGGTGGCGCCGTACTGGCCCAGGGCCGGAAGGGCGTCGGTAACGCCGTCGCCGATGAAGACGGCGACGGGCTCACCGAGCCGGCGGGCGATGGTCAGAAGCTCGGCGGTCGTCTTGCGCACGACGCCGTTGGTGTGGTCAACGAGGACCAGAACGTTAGACATCTAGGCCCCTCAGAGGAACTTGTTGGTGGACAGGAACTCGACGAGCCGGCCCGCACCGGAGCCGTCCTCATCGGTCACGATCGTGCCCGCGGTGCGCGCCGGACGGGCGGTCACCTCGACCACCTCGGTCCACGCCGACGAGCCGCCGACCTGCTGGGCCGTCAGCTCCAGGTCGGCCAGCGACCAGGTCTCGACCGGCTTCTTCTTCGCGGCCATGATGCCCTTGAACGACGGGTACCGCGGCTCGTTGGCCTGGTCGGAGACCGACAGCACCAGCGGCAGCGTGCCCTCGACGGTGTCGCTCGCGGTGTCACCGTCACGACGGATCTTCACCGACATACCGTCCACGGTGACCTCGGAGCCGAGCGTGACAGCCGGCAGGCCGAGGCGCTCCGACACCATCGCCGGTACGACGCCCATGCCGCCGTCGGTCGAGCTCATCCCGAACACGACCAGGTCAGCCTCGAGCTTCGCGAGCGCCTTCGACAGCACCAGCGAGGTGGCGACCGCGTCGGACCCGTGGATGGCGTCATCGAGCACGTGGACACCGGCGTCGGCGCCCATCTGCAGACCCTTCTTCACCGCGTCCGCAGCCTGCTCCGGGCCGACGGTGAGGATGGTCACCTCAGCGTCCCCGGCCTCCTTCACGGTCAGCGCGGTCTCGACGGCGTACTCGTCCAGCTCGGACAGCAGCCCATCCACACCGGCACGATCCACGGTGTTGTCTTCTGGGCGGAAGCGGCGGTCCGCCGTGGCATCCGGCACGAACTTCGCGCAGACGACGATCTTCATAGCGTGTTGGACCCCTTCTGGTTTTCGGTCTCTCCCAGCCTGCCACGGATGTTACTCGCGAGAAACATAAGCCACGTGCGAGCCCCATCACACCGCCGGCGCCTGCTCAGGCTATCCCCTCGCCTCAGACCCGGTCAGGGGCGGCAGCCGAGGCGTCCGACACACCCGACCCGGCCACGAACAGTCATCGAGGGTTTACCCATCGTGAGGTCGGGCACCGGATTGTCGTTAGTTGCTGCACGCAAACAACCACACGGGGTTGATGAGAATGACCATGCAGGGAATCGAGAACGTCGTCGGCGAGACGGCGTACGACGTGTCCGGGGACAAGGTCGGATCGGTGGGCAATCTCTACGCCTCCGACAGCACCGGCCGCCCGGAATGGGTGACCGTCAACACGGGCCTGTTCGGCAGCAAGCACACGTTCGTACCGCTCGACGGTGCGCATGTGGAGAAGGACGGCCTGCACCTGGCGCCGACCAAGTCGAAGATCAAGGACGCGCCGCGGATCGACGCCGGCGGTCACCTGTCCGAGGGCGAGGCCACCGAGCTCTACCGGTACTACGGCCTGGGCACGCCGAAGGCCAACGGCAATGCCAACAACGGCAAGGCAGGCATGGCCGGACAGCCCGGGATGCAGAACGCCAAGATGGACGGTACGGCGGCCGACGGGTCGATGGTGCGTTCCGAGGAGCGGCTGCGCGCCGGTACCGAGACGGTCGAGTCCGGCCGGGTCGGTCTGCGCAAGGTCGTCGTGACCGAGGAGCAGCAGGTCACCGTCCCGGTCAGCCACGAGGAGGTGCGCGTGGTGCGCGAGCCGATCGCCGAGGGCGAGACCGGCGGCCGGATCGGCGAGGACCAGCGCGAGGTCGTGCTGCACGAGGAGCGTCCGGTCGTGGCGAAGGAGACCGTCGCCGTCGAGCGGGTCGGCCTCGAGACCGAGACCGTTCGTGGCGAGGAGCAGATCACCGAGACCGTCCGCAAGGAGCAGGTCGAGGTGGACGGCCTTGACGACGACGGCACCGGGAAGCACAAGAAGCACTGATCTGATGCGTGGAAGGCGGTGTCCGGGCCGGGCGGGCCCGGACACCGCCTTTGTGCATAAGCTGACCGCGTGACCGAGACGTTGGCCCTCACCGGCGAAAGAACGGCCCCCGGCATCTGGCACGAGAACTACTGGTTCGCCCGGCACGAAGCGGCGTACCGGTGGATCGTGGCCGAACTGCTGCCGCTCGGTGGGCGGGTGCTCGAGGCCGGCTGCGGCGAGGGGTACGGCGCGGAACTCCTCCGCACATCTGGTTCGGAGCCCGTGTTCGGACTCGACTACGAGGAACTGACTCTCGAGCATGTACGGCGGGCTTATCCGCAGGTGCAGGTGGTCCGCGGCAACCTGGTCCAGACCCCGTACGCCGACGCGAGTTTCGGACTGCTCACGTCGTTGCAGACGATCGAGCACCTGTGGGAGCAGCCGCGGTTCATCACCGAGTGCGCGCGAATCCTGCGGCCGGGCGGGACCGCCGTACTGAGCACTCCGAACCGGCTGACCTTCCCCAGCGGGAACTGGTACCACACGCGTGAGCTGACGATGGCGGAGTTCACCGAACTGGTCGAACCGTCATTCGAGATCACGCACACGCTCGGGCTTCACCACAGCGAGCGGTTGCAGGACTGGGAAGCGACCAACGGTTCCTGCGTCGACGCCCAACTGGCCGCGCCCCATGACGAGTGGCCGGACGACCTGCGTGAGCTCGTGACAGGCACGACGTACAGGGACTTCTTTATCAAACACAGCGAGATCAGGCCGGGCGATCTCGACGAGTCGCTCGACCTGATTCTCGTTGCCGTGAAACCTACGGACGGATGAAGCGTTCGAGGATCTTGCCCGCGATCAGGTAGACGAGCGCGGCGATCCCCCAGTTCACCAGCAGGGTGTTCTTGGCGGTCTCGAGCCGGAACAGGTCCTTGAACGGGCCCACCAGGTCGTGCCCGCGCTCCAGCACCCAGCGCACGATCTCGTTGCTCTGGTTGGTCTGATCGAGTGCGGTGAACAGCGCACCAAGCGCCAGCATCGCGGCTGCCAGTACGGCGATCAGCCAGATCAGCGAGGCGAGCAGATTACGCACCTGCCGGACGCCAGTACCGACTGAGCTCAACGCCTGCTTACCAGCCGGCGCACTCTTCACCGCAGGCTTGGACGCCGGAGCAGCCGTCACCCGACTGACCGGCTTGGTGACCGTCGTCTCCTCCGACGACGGCGACGACGACGGAGTGGAAGCAGCCGAGGCCGCAGCCTCTTCGCGAGCCTTCTGCTCCGCCACGATCTCGGCAGCCGTCCGCGGCTTGGCCGTCTTGGTCGCCGTCGCACCGGCTACTGGAGTGTCCTCGGGTGTTTTGTCGGCCTCGGCCGCTTGCGCTTTGTCGTCCTTGCCCACGTCACCCATCTCCTCAGCCGGGTTCAGTTCCTCACCTGCGCCTGGAACCGGTGCTGCCGACTTCCGCCGGCGGCTGACCGGAACCGGCCGCGGCGACAACCGCCGCCGCGCCCCGGCGATCGGAGCCGGCGCCACGTCATCCGCTACCGGTATCCCACCGGCAACCGTTTCAAGCGCTGGTTCCAACGTAGCGCGTGCAGGTTCAGCCGCGGGGCCGTCGGTCCTGGCATGCTCAGCCACGCTGCTTCTCCTCTCCGACGGTCATCCGGTCGTGCGGGCCATAGTGCCCGACTGGTGAGTAACTTGAGAACCCCTCAGCGCCTTCTTTGTCGCCGCCGGTAGTCGGTGTCACGGTCACCTCAGGTGTCGCTGGCTGTGCTGGAACAGGCTGGACTGGTGCAGGCTCGACAGGACCCTGCGTGCGCAACTGGGCGGCGGTCGCGGCGTTCACCTCGGCGAGACCGGCCAAATAGGCACGGCGTGGCGCGTCGGCGGCATAGCGGGTGGTGCGGTCGGCGACGACGACCGCCGGAACCCCGGCGGCGACGGCGTACGCAGGAATGTTGCCACGGGCAACGCTGTTGGCGCCGATCACCACGCCGCGACCGAGGTCGGTTCCGCGGGTGACGGTGACCTTGGTGGCCAGCCAGCAGTCCGGCCCGATCCGGACCGGCGACTTCACCAGCCCCTGGTCCTTGATCGGCAGGCCGAGATCCTCGGTCTTGTGGTCGAAGTCGCAGATGTAGGTCCAGTCCGCGATCAGCGTGGAGGCACCGATCTCGATGTCCAGGTAGCAGTTCACCGTGACGTCGCGGGCGAACACGACCTTGTCGCCGATCCGCAGCGTGCCCTCGTGCGCGCGCAGCCGGGTCTCGTCACCGAGGTGCACCCACTTGCCGAGGACGATCCGGCCGTGCCCACGGCGCGCGACGATCTCGAGCTTCTTGCCCAGGAAGACGAAACCCTCGGTGATCACCTGCGGATGCCGGAGCTTGAACCAGGCGAACCGCCAGTACCGCTTGAGGTAGTACGGCGTCCACGCCCGGTGGCGCACCACCCAGCGCAGATTCGCCACGGACAGCAACCGCATCCAGTTACCTTACTGCTACTCCAGTGATCGAGACGTTGTAGTACAGCTCATCGGGGACGACGTTCGACAGCACCTTGTCCACCTTGGACAGCTGCAGCCACGACTTGTAGGCGAACATCCGCCAGCCGAAGCCGAGCTTCTGCTCCGGTACGGCGGCCTCGAACGTGCGGATCGGCCAACCGAGCCAAGCCGCGGTCAGCTCCTCGGTCACCGTCTTCACCTGTACGGCGCCCGCGCGGGTGGCCGTCCGCGCGAGGGTGTCCGGGTCGAAGGTGTGCAGGTCCACAACGGCTTCCAGCGCGGCGGCGCGCGAGGACTCGTCGAGCTCGGCCTGCGGGCGTCGCCAGTCCGACAATGCGGGCAGCTTGGTGACGTTGGTGGTCGCCCACCAGGTCAGGCGGGACAACCGGCGGGCGATGAAGTCGCCGTACCGAGTGGGTTCGCCACAGATGACGAAACGGCCGCCGGGCTTGAGGACGCGGAGCATCTCGCGGAACGCGAGCTCGACATCCGGGATGTGGTGAATGACCGCGTGCCCGATCACCAGGTCGAACGTGTCGTCGTCGTACGGGAGCTTCTCGGCGTCGGCGACCCGGCCCTCGACCGCGAACCCGAGGGTCTTGGCGTTCTTCTTGGCCGCCTCGACCATGCCCGGGGACAGGTCGGTGACGTGGGCCTCGTCCATCACGCCGGCCAGCTTGAGGTTCAGCGTGAAGAAGCCGGTACCGGCGCCGATCTCGAGCGACTTGCCGTACGGCCAGCCCTGGTCACCGGCAATGTCGGTGAACCGGTCCCGCGCGTAGGCGACGCAGCGCTCGTCGTACGAGATCGACCACTTCTCGTCGTACGTCGAGGCTTCCCAGTCGTGGTAGAGCACCTGGGCGAGCTTGTTGTCGTTCCAGGCGGCCTCCACCTGCTCGGCAGTCGCGGCGGGCTTCTCGGCTGAGGTGGTCATGTCACTGTCCCTTGAAGGAGGCCTTACCCGGCCCGTTTTCTACGAAAGACTTCATTCCGATGGTGCGGTCCTCGGTGGCGAAGAGGGCGGCGAACTGCTGCCGCTCGATCTCCAGGCCGGTGTTCAGGTCAACGCCCAGCCCGGCGTCGATCGACTCCTTGGCTGCTCTGAGAGCAAGCGCGGCACCCTTGGCGAACTGTGCGGCCCAGGCGACCGCGGCGTCGTACACCTCGGCGGCCGGGACGACCTTGTCGACCAGGCCGATCTGCAGCGCCTCGTCGGCAGCCACGAAGCGGCCGGTGTAGATGATGTCCTTGGCCTTGGACGGGCCGATCAGCCGGGAGAGGCGCTGGGTGCCGCCGGCGCCGGGGATGACGCCGAGCAGGATCTCCGGCTGGCCGAGCTTGGCGTCCTCGGCCGCGATCCGGTAGTCGGTGCACAGCGCCAGCTCGCAGCCGCCACCGAGTGCGTACCCGGTGATGGCTGCGACCGTCGGCTTGGGGATCGTGGCCACGGCGGACAGGGCGGCCTGCAGCGGACCGGAGCGCTTGACCATGTCGGCGTACGACATGTCGGCCATCTCCTTGATGTCCGCGCCGGCGGCGAAGACGCGCTCGCCGCCGTACACGACCACCGCACGGACGTCGTCGTTCGCCGTCGCCTCGTCGGCCGCGGCGCGGATCTCGTCCTGCACCTGGACGTTCAGGGCGTTCATCTTGGGCCGGTCCAGCCGGATCGTCCCGACACCATCACTCACGGTCAGGTTGACGAACTCACCCATACGCCACTCCCTTTGGTCACCTACCCACCGGTCACATCACCGGGAACCGTACTACAGGTCCACTGGCTGACCGGAAACCGCAGAACGACGAGCAGCGTCGACGATCTGTAGCGTGCGCAGGCCGACTGCCCCGTCCGGCTGCGGTACGACGGCCGGCTCCTTACCGGGGACCGGTGGACCGGACTCGCGGACCGCATTGAGGAAGGTCGCCAGCAACGACTCGTCGAGGTTGCCGCCGAAGGCCAGGAAGACCTCACCTTCCGGATCGGTACCACCGACATGCGGCAGGAAGGGCTCGATCTCCACCGAGCCGTTGGTTCCGGTCACCCGCAGCGAGACGCCGCCCCAGGTCGGACCGTTGTCCGGAACGCTCCACGAGCAGTCGATCGTTGCCAGCAGCCCGTTGTCGTAGGTGATGGTGACCAGTCCGCCGGTTTCGACCTGCACGTCCTTGTCCTGGTGCAGCACGTGATTCGCTGCCGCGTAGACGCGCGCAGCCGAAGCACCACCGGTCAGTCCGTCGATCAGGTCGGCACAGTGCACGGTGTGGTCGACCAGCGCGCCACCACCGGCCAGTTCGGCATCCGTGAACCACTGACGAGCGGCGTACGGGATCTTTCCGTTGTTGGTGCCGACGACGGCGTAGACGTCGCCGAGGCGGCCAGCTTCGACCAGAGCGCGCAGCCGCAGGTACGACGGCGCGAAGCGCACCGGGTACGCGATCATCAGGATCGAACCGGCTGCCGCGCAGGCGTCCAGCATGGCTTGGCCATCCGCGACCTCAGTGGCCAGCGGCTTCTCACACAGCACGTGTGCACCGACTGCTGCGGCCCGCTCGACCAGTGCGCGGTGGCCGGCGTTCTCCGACGTCACCACGACAGCGTCCGGGCCCCACGCGAACAGCTCGTCGTACGAGTCCACGTAGGCGACACCGAACTTCGCGGCGAGCTCTGCACCCCGCGGACCGGCGTCCGGTGCCGCTGCACCGTCCGGGTCGGCAGAGAGCACCTCGACGTCAGGCATCTGGGCCAGCAGGTAGGCGTAGGACGCCGCGTGGGTGTGAGCAAACGAAGCGATCGCAACCTTCATGCCACAGCTCCTGAAGAGGTGAAGGACTTCATGTCGATGGTCTTGCCGGACTCCATGGACGCACGGGCCGCCTCAGCGAGGTAGACCGCCGCTGCACCGTCGTCACCGACGACACGTGGCTCCGGACCACCCCGCAGTGCGATCGCCAGCTCCCGAAGCTGTGTCAGATAAGGACTCTCCCCGCGCGCAGCCGCCGGAATCAGTACGTCGCCACCGACCGCATCGTCCCGCAGTTCGTCGACGAACCCGGTGTCGGTACCGGCCGCATACTTCAGTACGCCGGAAGCCCCGGCAACGTGGAATCCGGTCCGGAACGGAGCTCCGGGCACACCCCAGGTCGCGCGGCAGAAGGAGATCGCACCGGACTCGTGGGTCAGCGTCACGTGCGCAGCGACGCACACCGGGCTGATGCCGTCCACGTTCGGCGGGCTCTGGACGGCGTACACGGTGGTGACCGGTCCGCACATCCACTGCGCCTGGTCGAGGTCGTGAACCATCAGGTCCATGATCACGCCACCGGAGTGGTTCACGTCGCGGTACCACTCCACACCGGCCGGGGAGGAGCCCTGACGGTAGAAGCGCGCGACGGCGACCGGACCGATCCGGCCAGCCTGGACAGCGTCGTACGCGGCCTTGTACTCGGGGAAGAAGCGCACCACATGCGCCGGGAAGACCTTCACGCCCGCAGCCTCGGCCGCGGCCATCACCTCGTGCGAGTCGGCCGCAGTGAGCGTCAGGGGCTTCTCACAAATCACGTCCTTGCCCGCTGCGATCGCTGCGAGCGTCAGCTCCTTGTGTGTCGGCGACGGGGTGACGATGTCGACGAACTCGACCTCGTCGAGCAGTCCGTCCAGTGTCGGCGCCACCTCGAGGCCGTACTGCTCGGCCAGCGACTCCGCGCCTTCGACCGAGTGCACGAGGATGCGTGCGCCGAGTGCTTTCCACGCCGCCACGTGGACGTGGGCAATGTTGCCCGCGCCGATCAGGCCGACTGTCAGATCGGCCAAGTGTTCCGCCATGAGACCCTCACTTGAGTCTGGAAGTATGTCGTAACTTAGTAACAGACCTTGCCTATCACTGCGCAGAGACGTTCACAACCACCGTCTCACGATCACAACCCGGGCATTCGGGGTCAATACACCCCGCCCTCCGACAGGTTTGCCAGTACCTGTGCAGAATGTGCCGGTGACTGACACGACCGCGACTCCGACCACAGCCGGTCCAGCCGGCGACCTCGGGCCGCGGCTGGGCGCAGTGGTCCAGACCGATGGGACGACGTTCACGCTGTGGGCTCCCGCGGCTGAGCGGGTGGAGCTCGCCCTCGTCGCCGAGGACGGCAGCCAGCGCAATCTCGACCTCGCGCACACCGGTGAGTTCTGGACCGGGTTCGTGGCCGGGGTCGGTCCCGGCCAGCGGTACGGGTACCGCGTGCACGGGCCGTTCGACCCGTCGCACGGACTGCGCTTCAACCCGTCCAAGCTGCTGCTCGACCCGTACGCGCGCGCTGTGGACGGTGTGCTCGATTTCGCCAGTCCGCTGATCTATGACTCCTCAGACGGCGACTCGGCCGGACATGTCCCGGTCAGCGTCGTGGTCGGCGAATCCGAGCCCCCACCGCCGATCTGCAAGCCGGTGCACTGGGGCGAGACAGTCGTGTACGAGCTACACACCAAGGGCTTCACGAAGCTGCACCCCGACGTACCGGAGCACCAGCGCGGGACGTACGCCGGTCTGGCGCACCCGTCGGTCATCAGCTACCTGCAGGAGCTTGGGGTCACCTCGGTCGAGCTGTTGCCGATCCACCAGTTCCTGACCGAGCCTGCGATCGCGGCGCGTGGTCTGCCGAACTACTGGGGCTACAACACCCTCGGCTACTTCGCTCCGCACGCTTCGTACTCGGCGTCAGGTAGCCGTGGTGAGCAGGTGACCGAGTTCAAGGCCATGGTGGCAGCGTTCCATGCTGCGGGCATCGAAGTGATCCTGGACGTCGTCTACAACCACACCGCCGAGGGCGGGTTCGACGGACCGACACTGAGCTTCCGTGGCATCGACAACCGCGCGTACTACCGGCTCGGCGCCGGCGGCACCATGTACGACGTCACTGGTACCGGCAACTCGGTCGACACCTCACATCCGCAGGTCCGGCGGCTCCTGATGGACTCACTGCGGTACTGGGTGGAGGAGATGGGGATCGACGGCTTCCGGTTCGATCTTGCTGTAACGCTGATACGTAACGAGCGTCATGAGGTCGACCTGGTCGATCACCCCTTCCTCTCCGAGGTGGCGGCCGACCCGGTGCTCGGCCGGGTCAAGCTGATCTCCGAGCCCTGGGACGTCGGCAACTTCGGCTACCAGGTCGGCAACTTCGGCACTCCGTGGTCGGAGTGGAACGGCAAGTTCCGCGACAGCGTGCGCGACGTCTGGCGCAACACCTCCGACGGCGTGAAGGACCTGGCCTACCGGCTCTCCGGCTCCAGCGACCTGTACGGCGACGACGGCCGCTACCCGTATGCGTCGATCAACTTCGTCACGGCACACGACGGCTTCACCCTGCGCGATCTGGTCAGCTACGACCACAAGCACAACGAAGACAACCACGAGGACAACCGGGACGGCACCGACGACAACCGGTCCTGGAACTGCGGCGTCGAGGGTGAGACCGACGACCCTGGCGTGGTCGCGTTGCGGAAACGCCAGATGGCGAATCTGATGTCCACCCTGATCCTGTCCACCGGCGTACCGATGATCACCATGGGCGACGAGTGCGGGCGGACGCAGGGCGGCAACAACAACGCCTACTGCCAGGACAACGGCATCTCCTGGTTCGACTGGACACTGCCAGACGAGTGGGCCGACCACCTCGCGCTGACCAAGAAGCTGATCGCGCTGCGGTCGACCCACCCCACTCTGCGGCAATGGCACTACTTCTCCGGACAGCCCGTCGTACCGGGTGGTCGTAAGGACCTGTCCTGGATCGCACCGCACGGCGGCGAGATGAACGAGTCCGACTGGCACGACGGGAACCTGCGCACGATCGGCATGTTCCTGGCCGGGGATGCGCTGCGGGCTACTGATGCGGAGGGCAACGCGCTGACGGACAGCTCGTTCCTGCTCGCTCTGAACGCCACCGCCGACACGCGGCCGGTCGTCGTACCGGATGCTTCGTGGGCCCCGGCGTACGAGGTCGTGCTGGACACCAGCAACAGCATGGTGACCGAGGTCGAGGCCGGTGCGACGGTGCCGCTTCCCCCGCGCTGTCTGGTGCTGCTGCGCGCGCTCTAAGGCCGGCGTGAGCGCACTCTCAGGCGTTTCCTGAGGTTGTTAACCTTCGCCTTGTACCTTCATTGGTCACCTGCTGTTCATGTTTGGGGGGACCAATGTTTCTGCTGCGCCGCGCCCCGCGTCGTGAACGAACCACGCCCATCGGGGCGATGCATCGCGCCATCATGCGCTGGGGCGAGGCGGACCGGACGAGTTCCCGGCTGGCTGTGCAGCGTTGGCTCGACGGTGTCGCGTACGTCGACGTCCAGGCACGCACGTACGCCGACTACTGGACCCAGCAGAACTCTCACGTGCTCGCAGGGAGCGGACCACTGTGGGTCGTACTGGGTGACTCGACTGCGCAGGGACTCGGCGCATCCAGCCCTCTGCACGGCTATGTGGGTCAGGTGCTCAACGCACTCCGCCGTACCGGGACTCCGTGGCGTGTGCTCAACCTGTCTCGTTCTGGCGCCCAGACGCGGCACGTGCTCGACGACCAGCTCCCTCTGCTCGAGGGACTACAACCTGCGCTCGTCACCTGCGGCATCGGGAGCAATGACATCCTTGCGACGCCGCCGAAGCGCTTCCGCGACCACCTCAAGCAGGTGATCGGCCGGCTGCCCGCGACGTCTGTAGTGATGGACCTGACCGTGCCCGACCGTCTGTGGCGCGTCGGTGGCGCAGTCAGCCCATATGTCGCCGGCATCAACCAGCACATCAGCACCGCGGCCGCTGATCGCGGCCTCCCGGTGGCCGAGGTGTCCCGGCATGCACGGCCGCCCTGGCGCGGAATGCTCGCGCCGGACAACTTCCACCCGAACAACCTCGGCTACCGGCGGCACGCCGACGCCCTACTCATGGCGCTTCAGGCCTCCGGAGTCTGCGGGCCGTCGGCCAGCAGCAGGTAGAGCGAGCGGCGCGCGTCGCCCAGGATCTTGGCGGCTGCGGCACGCTGCTCCTCAGAGCCAGTGCGGCCGACCTGCCGAGCAGCGATGTGCAGCTCCTCAAGCAGTCCACGCAGATCAGTGGCAGGCTCAGCCTGCGCAAACGCGGCGAACGGGTCGACCGACGCCTCACGGCGCTCTTCGACGTACGCACGGCCGGTGTCGGTCAGAGTGACGAGCTTGCGGCCTGCCTCTGCCGTGACGGCGACCAGGCCCTCGTCCTCTAGTTGGTTGATGGTCGGATAGATCGCGCCCGGGCTGGGGGTCCAGCGTCCGGCGCTACGGTCGGCGATCGCCTGCATCAGCTGGTAGCCGTGCATCGGCTGCTCACTGAGCAGCATCAGGACCGCCGTACGGACATCGCCGCGCGGAGCCCGGCCACGGCCTGAGCCGCGTCCCGGTCCCCGACCACCGCGTCCGCGGTGCATCGGCATGCCTTCTCCCATCCGCGGTCCACCGCGGTGGGGATGGTGGTGGCCGCGTCGGCGGCCACGGGTCTCGTTGGGGGTGTTCATGGTTTCCTCCTCGTATGGATTCATGACACTAACGATATATCGTTACCGTCATGAACGCAAGAGGGCTTTACTCTCCCCCTGGGGGAGGCTGTTGGATGACGATGTGTTGACGATCAGCGAGTTCGGGCGGCGGGCAGGGCTTTCCCAGAAGGCACTGCGGCTGTACGACGTCTCCGGGTTGCTGGCGCCCGCCCGGGTCGACCCGTCGAACGGCTACCGGTTCTACGACGAGGAGCAACTCGAGCGAGCCCGGCGGATCAGCGTGCTGCGGCAACTGGACATGCCACTGGCCACGATCACCGACGTACTGGCTGGATCGGATGCGGAAGCGGTCATCCGGCTCGACCGGTGGTGGGCGGCCGAAGAGGCGACGACCGCGGCGCGGCGCGCCACCCTCGAGTACCTGCGGAGCCGGTTGACCCACAACGGGACCGTCGGTCTGGCGCCGCGGCCGGTGCACGTCCGCGAGGTGCCGGAGACGAAGATCGCGACGATCCGGACGGAGACCGACCAGCAGTACCTCGTCGGCGTGATCGTGTCGTCGACCAGCGAGATCATGGCCTACCTGCGCTCGGCCGGCGCCGAGCTGACCGGTGAGTCCTGGGTGCTGTTCCACAGCGCGGTCACACCGGAGGCGGAAGGAACCGTCGAGATCTGCGTGCCGTTCACCGGCACGGTCGATCCGGCCGGCCCGATCGTGATCCGGATCGAGCAGGCGCATCAAGAGGCCTACACGACGCTGACGATGGACGAGTGCGCGTTCCCGCGGGTGCTGCTCGCCTACGACCTGGTCTACGACTGGGCCCGTGGATCTGAACACCCCGAGGCCGGTCCGCCGCGCGAGATCTACCGCCCCGACTGCCACCTGCTCCCCCGCGACGAGCCCGCCGTCGACGTTGCCCTGCCCATTGTTGTGAGGAGAAGTTGATGGACTACGCGAAACAAACGCCGTACAGCGACCCGGGTGAGCACGCCGCGCTGTTCGATGCACTGCCGGACGACATCCCCGCCATCGGCGCGGTCATCCGCAATCTGCTCATCCATTA
The DNA here is from genome assembly GCF_042882005.1 of Kribbella sp. NPDC058245. NCBI lineage: Bacteria > Bacillati > Actinomycetota > Actinomycetes > Propionibacteriales > Kribbellaceae > Kribbella > Kribbella sp. NPDC058245. The sequence continues at coordinate 36,791 of NZ_JBHVWY010000028.1, read as the reverse complement.
TCGCGGCGGCGGCATCGAGTTCACCGGCGACCGCCTGGCCGAGATCGACAACCGGTGGGTCTCCGCCATCCTCGCCACCGACCAACGCCGCAACGGTACGGCGCTCGCCACGCCCCGCGAGCCGGTCGACCGCGTCGTCGGCTGCTGCCGCGACTACACCTTGCTGTTCGTCTCCGCCCTACGCCACAAGGGCATCCCGGCCCGCAGCCGGATCGGGTTCGCGGTCTACTTCGGCGAAGGCTTCAATTACGACCACGTCGTCGCCGAGTACTGGAACGGCGACCGCTGGGTGCTGACCGACGCCCAACTCGACCCCGCCGGCAACCACCCCTTCAACACCCTCGACATGCCACCCGGCCCCTTCGTCTCCGCCGCCGAAGTCTGGCGCGACGCCCGCGCCGGCCGCATCGACCCCGACCTGTACGGCGTCCAGCCCGGCCTGGCGATCACCGGCGACGAGCTCAACACCAACCAGCCCGGCCTCGCCCTCGGCGGCCTCTGGTTCATCCGCACCTACGTACACCACCAACTCGCCCACCTAATGGGGGACGAACTCCTCCTCTGGGAAGCCTGGGGCACCATGGCCCCCACCTACACCGAAGCCGACGCCGCCCACACCGACGAGCTCGCCGCCCTCTTGATTGCCTCCGACAACAATGACGAAACCGCCACCAAAGAACTAGCCCACCGCTACCAAACCGACCCCACCCTCGCCCCGAACGGCCGCACCCTCCTCACCTCCCCCTCCGGCCGCCCCCACGAATGGGTCAACCTCGCGCAGTGAACCGGCCGCAAAGGCGTCCGGCCCGGAGACTTGATCAAGGTCTCCGGGTCGGATTCACACACCTAAGTTGCTATTGGGCTCAGCATGCCGTCGCCTTGGTCGACCGACACACACGCGATTCCGTTGGCATAGGCGCAGATGGCCAGCGCCGCGTTCCGACTGTCGGACCGCCTGCGGCTGGGGGTATCACCACCATCGAAACCCGTTTTGGATCGATCGGTCTAAAACATGTTATGGTCGGTGCATGGTCAGGCCGCGGATGTTCGACGAGGAGCAGGCTGTCGATGCTGCGATGCGCGTGTTCTGGGCTTCGGGGTATGAGTCGACGTCGACGCAGGCGCTCTGTGCGGCGACCGGGCTCGGGCGTAGCAGCATCTACAACACGTTCACCAGCAAGCGGGCGTTGTTCGACCTCGCCTTGCATCGCTATATGGAGCTGACGAGCTCGGCGCAGCTCGAGCTGATCCAGCGCGACGACCTCCCGATCCGCGAACGGGTACGGCGCATCCTGTGGAACGCCGTCGAGCCCGGCCCGGGCGATCCGCCCGGCTGCCTGGTCATCAACACCGCGGTCGAGCTCGGCCCGACCGATCCCGAACTCGTCGAGCTCCTCGACCGCGACCACGCACCCAAGCTCGAGGCCCTCGCCGCAGCGATCCGCACCGCACAGGCCGCGGGTGAGGTCGCCGCCGATCGCGACCCGACCGCGCTGGCCGACTACGTGTACGTCGTACTGGGTGGTCTGCGCGTGGCTGCCCGCCGCGGCGCGTCTGCCGGCGCTCAACAATCCGTCATCGAGGCCGCGCTCCAGGCCTTCTGAATCCTGAGGAAACCATGCCCTCCCAAGGGAAAACTCTGCCCTTTGCCGTCTATCTGCTCGGTGCCGCGATCTTCGCCCAGGGAACGTCTGAGCTGATGCTGGCCGGTCTGCTCCCGGAGATCTCGTCCGATCTCAACGTATCCATCCCGGCGGCCGGTCTGCTGATCTCGGCGTTCGCCATCGGCATGCTGGTCGGCGCCCCGGTGCTGGCCGTGGTCACGTTGCGCTGGTCGCGGCGGGCCGCGATGCTCGCCTTCTTGGTGGTCTTCGCGCTGACTCACGTCGCCGGCGCCCTGACCTCGAGCTACGGCTTTCTCCTCGCGACCCGCGTCGCCGGCGCCTTCGTGTACGCCGGATTCTGGGCCGTCGCGTCCGTCACCGCGATCGAACTGGCCGGCCCGCAGTCCCGCGCCCGAGCGATGAGCGTCCTGGCCGGCGGCCTGACCATCGCGTCGATCGTCGGCCTCCCGGCCGGTACCGCGCTCGGTCAGCACCTGGGTTGGCAGTCGGCCTTCTGGGCCGTCGCCGCACTGTCGGCGATCGCGATGATCGGAGTCGTCTTCACCATCCCGGGCGGCCGGTCCGCGACCACTCCCGAGCTCCGCCAGGAGTTCCGGGCAATGCGCAACCCAGGACTCTGGCTCGCCTACGGCACCACGGCACTGTCCACGGCAGCAATCCTGGCAATCTTCTCCTACCTCGCTCCGCTGCTCACCGAAACCACCGGCCTGCCCGAAGCCTGGATCCCCGCAGTTCTGGCCGTGTACGGCGTCGGCGCGCTGATCGGCATCACCACCGCCGGCCGCACCGCAGACCGCCGCCCCTTCACCACCCTGACCGTCGCGCTCACCGGTCTCGGCGTGGCCGCCATTGCCCTCGCCCTCGGCGCCAGTACCCCGTGGCTCGCCGTACCGGCCATCATCCTGGTCGGCGCCTTCGGCTTCGCCAACAACCCCGCCGTCAACGGCCGAGTCTTCAGCCTCGCCGGCTCCGCCCCCACCCTCGCGGCCGCCTTCAACGTCTCCGCCTTCAACGTAGGCATCACCGTCGGCCCCTGGTTCGCCGGCCTAGCCCTCGACGCCGGCGCCGGCTACTCCTCCGTCGGCTGGGTAGGCGCCCTCTTCACACTCCTTGCCCTAGGCACCGTTCTCCTAGCCACCCGCCTCCGCGCGCCATCCACCGAGCTCCAGTCCGCGATCGCCGGCTGACAGTGCCGCCTGGCGGTACCTCACGCTACGCTCGGCTGCTGCGGATCCTTGAGGAAGGCTGGTTGTCGTGGTTCACGAGCGGGCGATTGCGCTAGCGGCGCTGGAGAGCTTTCCTGTTGAGGTACGGCGGATTACTCGCGCGGCGCAGTCGTTCAACACGATCTACCGGGTTGAGACGCTGGGCGGGACTTATGCGCTTCGCGTTGGGCCGGCGTTGCAGATTCACGCAGCCGGTACGGCGGCCGCGGAGGCGGAGTGGCAGCGCGCTCTGGTGGCCGATGGGTTCGCGGTGCCTGACGTGGTGCTGACCCGTGAGGGTGAGCCGGTGGTGACGGTCGAGGGGCGCACGTGTGTGTTGTTCACCTGGATCCACGGGCGCTCGATGCGGACGCGGCTCGGTCCTTCACGGGCTCGTACGCTGGGCCGGTTGATGGCTCGGTTGCACGATCATCCGGGGCGGCGTGATGTCGACGTACTGCATGCGGACAAGGTGCTGTACTGGCTGCTGCCCGATCGGTTGGGTGATGTACCTGAGCACGGGAAGGTACTGGCCGAGGCGCGGGACAGTGTTCAAGCGCTGATCGATGAACTCTGGACCGGCCGCGAACCGCAGGTCGTCCACGGCGACCTCACCGCGGCCAACGTCATCGAAGCTCCCGGCCCCGTACCGATCGACTTCCAGGACCTGGTGATCGGCCTCCCCGAGCAGGACATCTCGTTCACCCTCGCCTCGTTCGGCCGCCGCGACGACCGCGACGCGATGGCCGAGGCGTTCCGCACCGGCTACGCGGAGGTCCGCGCCTGGCCGGAGATGCCGGAGACCACCTTGCGCGGTCTGATCGTCGCGCGTGGCCTGCACCAACTGAACCTCTCGCTGGCCACCGCCGAAGGCCCACTCCCCCAGGACTACCTCGACTACCACGGAGCCCGGGCCAAAACCTGGCTGAATTCCTGACCGCACCCGCTGCTCGTGTACCGATGAACGGGTAGTAGTCGGCTCGGCGGCCTCATCCCAGGCGCAGGTCCGCCGACGGCAGCTCGTTCGGCGGGACCACTACCCGTTCTTCCGTACATCCCTCCCACAGCCCGCGGGAAAATCAAGACCCCGCCTGGTGAGGTAGGCGGGGTCTCCTTGTAGGTGGCTTAGAACTCTGAGCCGGCCGGGAGGTCGGGCGCGCTGGGGTCGTCCGGGTCGGACGGGCCGGCGGCCAGGCCTAGTTCGGCAGGGCTGGCGAGCGCCTTGTGCTGCGGGACGACTCGGACCGTGTAGCCGAAAGGGCCGGTGCGGTCGAGCTTCAGTTCGCCCTCGTAGCGGTGGCGGTTGCCTTCGTAGGTTTCGGCCAGCGACAGGGAGGCGCGGACCGGGTCGGTGATCTCGTCGTTGGCGTCTACGCGGCCGTGCAGAACCTCGACGCAGATGTCGGTCGGTTCGAGGTCGCCGAGGGCCGCGAAGGCGCGGACGCCGACGGTGGTCCCGAGCTGCGGTACGTCGCCGAGGCCTTGCAGCTCCACGTGGTCGACGCGGATCTGGGGCCAGGCGGCGCGGACCTTCTTCTTCCAGGCGGCGAGGTCGCGAGCGCCGTCGTACGTGGAGTTCAGCGCACGCGATGACAAGGCGGCCGGCACGTAGAGCTGCTGGACGTAGTCGCGGACCATGCGGGTCGCGAGGACCTTCGGGCCGAGCTCCTTGATGGTGTGCCGGAGCATCTCGATCCAGCGGCCGGGGACGGCGCCGTCGTAGAAGCGCGGGGCGACCTGCTTCTCGATCAGGTCGTAGAGGGCGTGCGCCTCGAGGTCGTCGCGGCGGTCGGTGTCCTCGATGCCTTCAGCCGAAGGAATCGCCCAGCCGAACTCGTCGTCGTACCACTCGTCCCACCACCCGTCGCGGATGGACAGGTTCAGCGCGCCGTTGAGCGCGGCCTTCATGCCGGACGTGCCGCAGGCCTCGTACGGGCGCAGCGGGTTGTTCAGCCAGACGTCGCAGCCCGGGTACATCGGCTGCGCGAGCGCGATGTCGTAGTCCGGGACGAAGACGATGCGGTGCCGCACCTCGGGGTCGTCGGCGAAGCGAACCATCTCCTGGATCAGCTTCTTGCCACCCTCGTCGTGCGGGTGGGACTTGCCGGCGATCACGATCTGGACCGGCCGCTGCGGGTGCAGCAGCATCGCCTTCAGCCGCGCGGGGTCGCGCAGCATCAGGGTCAGCCGCTTGTACGACGGGACGCGGCGCGCGAATCCCATCGTCAGTACGTCGGGGTCGAGGATCTCGTCGACCCAGCCCAGCTCGGCGTCACTGGCACCGCGGTTGATCCACGACTGCCGGACCCGGGCCCGGGTGTCGTCGATGAACCGCTGGCGCAGGATCCGCTTGGTCTCCCAGATCTGCGCGTCGGTGGTCTTGTCGAGACCGTCGAAGACGTCCTCGGACTCGGACCGGTCGGTGGCCGCGAGCGTCAGGTCGTTGATCTCCCGCGCCACCCAGGTCGGCGCGTGGACGCCGTTGGTGATCGAGGAGATCGGTACGTCGGTGGAGTCGAAGCTCGGCCACAGCCCGGCGAACATCCCCCGGCTGACCAGGCCGTGCAGCTTGGAGACACCGTTGGCGCGCTGCGCGAGCCGCAGACCCATGATCGCCATGTTGAAGACGCCCGGGTCACCGCCCTCGAAGTCCTCGGCGCCGAGCTGCAGGATCCGGTCGATCGGCACACCCTCACCGAAGGCGTCCGGCGAGAAGTGCTGCTGGATCAGCTCGACCGGGAACCGGTCGATACCGGCCGGGACCGGCGTGTGCGTGGTGAAGACGGTGCCACCACGGTTGACCTCGAGCGCGGTGTCGAAGTCGAGGCCCTTGTCGGCCGCCAGCTCACGGATGCGCTCGACGCCGAGGAATCCGGCGTGGCCCTCGTTGGTGTGGAACACCTCCGGCGCGGCGTGCCCGGTGATCCGGCAGAACTCACGGACCGCACGGACACCGCCGACGCCGAGCAGGAGCTCCTGGAGAAGACGGTGCTCGGTAGTACCGCCGTACAGACGGTCGGTGACCTCGCGCTCGGCGGGCTCGTTCTCTTCGATGTCGGAGTCGAGCATCAGCAGCGGCACCCGGCCGACCTGGGCGACCCAGATCTGCGCACGCAGCTCCCGCTCACCAGGCAGCGTCAGCGTGACGGTCGCAGGTGCGTCACCGTCGCGGAGCAGGCTGATCGGCAGCCCGTCCGGGTCAACAAGCGGGTAGCGCTCCTGCTGCCAGCCCTCGCGGTTCAGCGACTGCGCGAAGTAACCGTGCCGGTACAGCAGACCGACACCGATCAGCGGTACGCCGAGGTCACTGGCGGCCTTCAGGTGGTCACCGGCCAGGATGCCGAGACCGCCGGAGTACTGCGGCAGCACGTGGGTGATGCCGAACTCCGGGGAGAAGTAGGCCACCCCGGTCACCGGAGAACCCGCCTCGGCCTGGAACCAGCGGTCGTCGGTGACGTAACCGTTCAGGTCGGACACAGCCAGTTCGAGGCGGCGCAGGAACGCCGGGTCGCTGGCCAGCTCGTCAAGCCGGGCCGCCGGGACCTCGCCGAGCAACCGGACCGGGTCACCACCGGTGCTGCGCCACAGCTGGGGATCCACGGCCTCGAAGACATCCTGCGTCTCCGGGTGCCAGGCCCAGCGGAGGTTGTTCACCAGGGTGCCGAGGCCGGTCAGGGGCTCGGGCAGGACAGGGCGGACGGAGAATCGTCGTATCGCTCGCACCGGGACACCGTACCGGCCATCCGCTGCGAGAACACCCTCGGCGTGCATCTTTTTTGCAACGCGAGCAAGACTTTGCAGAGGTTGTCCCGGTGACCGGCTGTTCACATTCCAGGCAGTGGACCGAACCGTGACCCCCGGTTGCGAGATGTGGACGGTGGGAACCGATACGGTCAGGGTTGTAGTTCAACGATCACAGAGTTCCCCACCCGCCGCACCGCTAATTACGGAAGCGAAGGTTTCTTTACGCCATGACTGGGCGCATCCCGATCACCGACGTCACCCCGACCGTCGACGCCGGCGCGTATCCGGCCAAGGCCGCCGTGGGCGAGACGTTCACCATCGCGGCCACCGTGTTCCGCGAAGGCCACGACGCGGTGAATGCGAACGTCGTCCTGACGTCGCCGACGGGACAGACCAGACGGATGCTGATGACGCCGGGCGCGCCCGGCACCGACCGCTGGAGTGTCGACGTCACCCTGCAGGAGCAGGGCGCGTGGACGTTCGCGGTCGAGGGCTGGAGCGACCCGTACGGCACCTGGCGGCACAACGCCGAGATCAAGATCCCGGCCGGGATCGACGTCGAGCTGATGTTCGCCGAAGGCGCCGCCTTCTTCGACCGCGCGGCGGCCGGCGTACCGCCCGCCGTACGGGCTGATCGGGCCACCCTGGGCGACGCCGCGCAGGCGCTGTCCAACAGCGCGCTCCCGCCGGAGGCACGGCTCGCGGCCGGTATCTCGCCGCAGGTGCGCGCCGCGCTCGGGCGCTACCCGGTGCGTGAGCTGATCACCTCGTCGGAGACCTACCCGGTGTGGGTCGACCGGGTGCGTGCGCTCTACGGCAGCTGGTACGAATTCTTCCCGCGCTCCGAAGGCGCCGAGTACGACGAAGCTTCCGGGCAATGGAAGTCCGGCACCTTCCGGACGGCGGCCGAGCGCCTCGAGGCCGTGGCCAAGATGGGCTTCGACATCCTCTACGTGCCGCCGATCCACCCGGTCGGCAAGGCCTTCCGCAAGGGCCCGAACAACACCCTCGACCCGAAGGAAGGCGACCCGGGGTCGCCGTGGGCGATCGGTTCGGAGGAGGGCGGCCACGACGCCATCCACCCCGAGCTCGGCACCTTCGAGGACTTCGCGTACTTCGTCGGCCGGGCCCGTGAGGTCGGTCTCGAGGTCGCCATCGACCTGGCCCTGCAGGCCTCGCCGGACCACCCGTGGGTCAAGGAGCACCCGAAGTGGTTCAACGTCCGCGCCGACGGCTCGATCGCGTATGCCGAGAACCCGCCGAAGAAGTACCAGGACATCTACCCGATCAACTTCGACAACGACCCCGAAGGCATCTACGCCGAGGTGCTGCGGATCGTGAAGCTGTGGATCGACAAGGGCGTCACGGTGTTCCGGGTCGACAACCCGCACACCAAGCCGGTCAACTTCTGGGAGTATCTGCTCGGCGAGATCCGCAAGACCGACCCGGACGTGGTGTTCCTGTCCGAGGCGTTCACCCGGCGGCCGATGATGCACGAGCTGGCCAAGGTCGGCTTCCACCAGTCCTACACCTACTTCACCTGGCGCAACGAGAAGTGGGAGCTCGAGGAGTACCTGGAGGAGCTGACCAAGGAGAGCGGCCACTTCCTGCGGCCGAACTTCTTCGTCAACACCCCGGACATCCTGACCGCCTACCTCCAGTACGGCGGACCCGGCGCATTCAAGATCCGTGCCGCGATCGCCGCGACCTCGTCACCGTCGTGGGGTGTGTACGCCGGGTACGAGCTGTTCGAGCACGTCGCCCTGCGGCCGGGCTCGGAGGAGTACCTCGACACCGAGAAGTTCCAGCTCCGCCCCCGCGACTGGGCCGCCGCCGACGCCGAGGGCCGCACCCTGGCGCCGTACATCACCTTGCTGAACACGGTCCGCCGCCGGCACCCGGCGCTGCAGCAGCTGCGCAACCTGTCGCTGCACACGACCGACGACGAGGCGATCATGTGCTTCTCGAAGCGCACCACCGTCGCCGACGGTCACAGCGACACCGTGATCATCGTCGTCAACACCGACCCGCACGCCGTTCGCGAGACCGTCGTCCACCTGGACATGGCCGCCCTCGGCATGCGCCCGGAAGACACCTTCACCGTGTACGACGAGATCACCGGCGCCACGTGGCGCTGGGGCCAGCAGAACTACGTCAAGCTCGACCCCAACGCCGAGCCCTGCCACATCCTCGCCGTACGCCGCGGCCAAGCCTGACCCGCGACGTGTGACATCCAGCTGTGTGGAAACAAATGTGCGGTAGGCGGCATGGAGTTTCCACACAGCGGACCCGGGCCCTTCCCGGCGCTGCTCCCCATGGCCTGATGGGTTGCCCATTGAGGTGGTGGGTTGCCCCCTGAGATTTTCAACGGGCAACCCTCCAGCTGAGGGGATATCTCCCGAGGTGGAGGGTTCGCCGATGTGGGGTGAGTGTGCTGCGGCGGTCGGTGGGGGAAGGCTTGTCAGCGGACGACCTGGTAGCGGAGGTGGGTTACGCCGCTGCCGGCTTCTACTACTCGGGTGCGGTCGAGGGTGATGGGGCCGCCGCCGAGGAGGTCGAAGAGGCGGACGCCGCCGCCGAGGAGGACCGGGACGAGGTGGACGTGGATCTCGTCGAGGAGGCCGGCGGCGAGGGCCTGTTGGGGTGCGGTGGCGCCGTGGAGACCGACGGTCTTGTCGCCGGCGACGGCTTGGGCCTGCTTGACGGCACTCTCGATGCCGTCGGTGACGAAGGTGAACACGTCGGGCGCTTCAGCGGGCGGGTTGTGCGTCAGCACGAAGCACGGGACCTGGCCGGCGGGACCGCCGTCACCCCAGCCGCCTTCGCCGACAGAGATGTCGTACGAGCGGCGTCCCATCAGGATCGCGCCGGCTCCGTCGCCCATCTCCTGAAGCACTGCCTGGTCGGCGGCGGTCGCCTTGGTATTCAGCCACTCGTGCAGGACCAGTCCACCTTCACCGAGCGGGTTCTTGCGGCTGACGTGCGGTCCGGTGACGTAACCGTCCAGCGACATCGACATGGCCGAGGCGACCGTACCCATGATGTTTCTCCTTCGCAGGCTTGCTGTTGATGTCACAAGCCTGCTGGTACGGCGCCTCGGTGTGATCCGTAGTCACCACTGAATCGCGTCCGGCGACCTTGAGCACGGTTCAACCATCTGACCGTGCGATTCATGGTTGATCGGTGCTCAAGGTGCAACCACCCGGCCACCTTGAGCACGGTTCAACCACCAGACCAGGCGATTCATGTTGATGGGTGCTCAAAGTGGCCGCCGGAGTTTGGGCGCCTCAGGCGTGAGTCGTTCGGCCTGCTGCGAGCGACAGGGTGGTTGTGCGCTCGAAGTCCGCGTCGATGCGGTCCCATTGGGCTACCGCTTCGACCAGCAAGGCCCGATCACCACTCAGACGAGCTCGGGCGCGGGTCAGACAGGCGGCGGCCCAGTCGTTCTCGGCCGCGGCTGGTTCGGCTGCAACCAGGTAGTCGGCTGCATCGGGCAGCCCGGCGACCACTGCCAGCTCCGCCCCGGCCGCGTGGGCGTAGGGCAACCACCACTTCTCGGCGAACGGCATCAGGGCGGCGTCGACCAGCACGCGGGCGTCGTCGTACCGGGCGGTGTGGACGGCGATGCGCGCGTCGACGAAGGCGGCCGGAGCGGCCAGGGCGAGGGAATCGGCGGCGTTGTCGACGTGAGCGATGCGGCGAGCGCGCAGGCGCCATTCCTCGTACGCCGGTCCGTCACCACGCAGGCCGTGGACCATGGCCACGATCGACGCGGCTGATGACGGCCAGTCGCCACGCAACGAGGAGAGCTCGCCGACCGCGGTCGCGGACAGCCAGCCGTCCCAGAGGATGTCGGCCTGCTCCAGCGCTTCGTCGAATCGACCGGTCAATCCATAGAGGCGGATGAGCCGCGGCGCGATGATCGCGGGATGCGTCGCGACCGAACCCTCCTGTACGGCGATGCGCGCGGCCGCCGGCAGATCCCCCGCCGCGATCGCGGAGGTCGAGGCAACGTGCAAGAGGTCGACCAACTCGGCCGCAACCGCGGGATCGTGAGGCGAGGCGCCAGCGGCCAACCGCAGTCGCTCATCCGACAACCGATGCGCCTGGCGTAGTCGGCCGGCGTTGGCGAGCGCCGTACCCAACGCATCCAGCGCGCCCGGCACCAACACAGGATCGCCCGTACGACGAGCCGCCTCCACCGCGGTCCGCGACAGCTCGAGATCCGGATCGAGCGGCGTCTCCCCCGAAGCCCAAGCTCGCGCAATCGCCAGTACGGCGACACATCGCGCGTCGCCGGGATCAGCCGAAGCCGTCGCCTCATCCAGTAAGGCGATCAACCGCTCCCGCGGAACCGGTTCCTCGAACGACATCGAGAATCGGGTAGCCGCCACCACGGCCGAAGCAAGCGCCACCGCCCGCGCCGCCCCGTCCACCTGATCACTTGCCTTCAGCAACAATCCGTAGGCGGTCGCCCCATCGGCAGACACCAGAGCGACGGCGGCAGCCGACCCGAGATCGTCCGCAGGGTGATCCGGGTTCAGCTCCGCGGCCCGGACGTAGTGGTTGCGGGCAGCAACCACCTGGCCGCGGATGAAGCTCAAGTGGGCCAGGGATTTCGCGAGCCGGTAGCTGTCGGGTGTCGTCTGGGTGAGGGCGTTGCGAAGGTCGTCGGCGACCGCATCGAAGTCAAGAGCGTCCACTGCAGCTGCCGTGTCGGCGGCCCAGCGCACGTACCGCGGAGTGATGTCCTCGCCGCTTGCCACCAGTTCGTGGAGGGCAACCGCTCGCACCGTCTCCAGCAGCGACCATCGCGCAGTGGTACCGACTCGGCGGTGGACGACGAGGCTTCGGTCGGTGAGGCGGCCGATCAGGTCGGCGGCTGCGCCAACGGTCAGCTCCCGGTTGAGGGCAACGACTGCGTCCAGGTCGAAGCCACCGACGAAAGCACCCAGCCGACGGAAGAACAGGCGCTCCTCATCGGAGAGCAGGTCGAGGCTCCAGCCGATGACCTCACTGAGCGAGTGGTGGCGTTGATCCGGGCCACGGCCGCCGGAGATCAACCGGAGCAGGTCGTCCAGAGCGGCCTCGACGCCGTCGACTCCGAGAGAGGCGGAGCGGGCGGCGACCAGTTCGATTGCCAACGGCATTCCGTCGAGGGCGGTGCAGAGGCGTTCGACCACCGATGGGGCCGCGACGATGCCGGGGTCGGTGGCTTTGGCGCGGTCCAGAAACAGACGCGGAGCCTCGGCGCCCAGGGACGGTACTTGGATCAGCCGCTCACCCGGTACGGCGAAGCGCTCCCGGCTGGTCGCCAGGACCCGTACCTGTGGACACAGCCGGAGGATGCGGGCAACCAACTCACCGACTTCGGCGATGACATGCTCGCAGTTGTCCAGCACCAGCAGGACCCGCTCCGACCTCAATCGGTCGAGTACGGCATCGGTCGGCGTACCAGGAGGTCGTTCGACGACGCCCAGAACCTGAGCAATCGTTTGCCCAACTCCCCCAGCCCGGACCGGAACCAGGTCAACGAAGTAGGCATCCTGACCAGCGGCCGCCTCGACGGCCAGCCGGGTCTTGCCCATGCCGCCGGCCCCGACCAGGCTCACCAGCCGTGACTCGCCGAGCGCGGCGACGACCGCCGTACGCTCCACTAAGCGCCCGACGAACGACGTCGGGTACACGGGCAAACCAGTGACCGACTCAGCCGCGAGCGCTGCCAGCGAACGACGATCCGATACGCCGGCCTTGCGCAGCAGCGACGCGACGTGGCTCTCGACTGTGCGGATGGACAGATGCAGGCGAGCTGCGATCTGCGCGTTCGACTGGTGCGCGCGAATCGCGGCCAGCACCTCGGCCTCCCGCGCCGACACCAGCTCCGTCCACTCCACGTCGGCACTCTAATCTCCGTGGTGGCCACGGATGCCGGAACTTCGGCCCGCGCCGAAGCTGGGGGTATGACACCCGAAGACACCGCGCGGCGCCTCATCGACGCCAACAACTACCTGACGCTGGCCACCGCAGACCGCGACGGCCATCCCTGGGCCTCCCCCGTCTACTTCACGCCTGACGGGAACGACTTCTACTGGGTCTCCCGGCCGACCAGCCGGCACTCGACCAACATCGCCGAACGCCCTGAGGTCGCGATCGTCATCTTCAACTCCCAGGTGCCCTTCCTGGCAGGCGAAGCCGTCTACCTGACCGCACACGCCGAGCAGGTCGGCGTACCAGAGCTATCCCGGTGCCTGCAGATCTTCCGCAGCAGACGCTCCGAGCTGGCCGCATTCGAACCAGGCGAACTCAAGCTCTACCGAGCACGCGTGATCGACGCCTCCGTCCTCATCAACGACGGCGGCCCCGACATCCGCGTCCCCATCACCCTCTGCCGCTGACGCCGACGCTGACGCCGACGCCGACGCCGACGCCGACGCCGACGCTGACGCTGACGACCAGCCTGGCCGTTCCGGCCGGCACGCCGCGCCATCTCATGGGTTCCCCCATCAGGTTGTGGGTTCTGCACCCGCATGCGAGTCCAGAACCCACCATCTGATGGGTTAACCCATCAGATGGTGGGAGGGGTCAGCCGGCTCGGAGGGAGGTGATGGCGGGAGGGTCAGCCGGCTCGGAGGGAGGTGATGGCGGGAGGGTCAGCCGGCTCGGAGAGAGGTGATGGCGGGAGGGTCAGCCGGCTCGGAGGGAGGTGATGGCGGGGTGCTGGTGATCGGTGAGGCGGAAGCCGGTTCCCCGTACGGCGTCGATGGTGACCGTCGTACCGAGGTCGTCGAGTTTCCGGCGCAGCCGTTTCACCACCGAGTGGACGTCGGCGGTGCCGCGGAGTTCGCGGGTTCCCCAGACGGCCTGGTGGAGAGCGTCGTACGTCCAGACCCGGACGGGCGCCGACATCAGCCGGGCCAGTAGGTCGTGTTCGAGCTCGGTCAGCTGGACCTCCCGGCCACGCCATTGGGCGACCGAGCGGACCCGGTCGATGGTGAGCACCTCGTCCGAGGTGAGGTCGGCGGACTCGGGTTCGGGGGGCTCCGGCTGTTCGGACGGCGGTGGTTGCCGGCCGGGAACCAAGAGCTTGCGCAGTTCGTCGAGACTGGAGACGAGCAGCAGCGGCGCGACGTCGTCGATGAGCTCGGCGAGGCGCACGCGCTGTTCGGGTGAGGCTGCTACTGCGATGAGCAGCGGGAACGGATGGGCGTCGGTCGTGGTCAGATCGACGTCCGCTGGGGCGGGGACACGGGCGGTGACCATCCCGTCACGATGTCAACCTCTGCCTCAGATCGTCAACGGACTGCCAATTTTTGACCAGTTTGCTTCGATTCACGCGACAGCTAGTCACATCTTGCTCACGAAGTGTGCTTGTGACCCGGTTCAGCTGACGCATAGGGTCCTCGACAGGCTCGCCGTGTCACATGCGGCGACCTGGGGGGCACGGAGCGCGTTCGCTCACACCGGTTCACCGCCAGCGAACCGGCTGCACCCTCTGCGCACCACATGACTCGGGGGAGTCAACTCGGGGTCGTCACAGTGAGGGGCTGCGAAGAATGTCAGACAGCAGACGTAGGGGGCTCGCCAGAACTCTGGTCGGCGCCCTGGCGACGGTGGCCGTCGTCGCGACGGGGTTGGGCGCCACTGGCGCCGCCCTGGCCGCGCCGCCCACCAAGCCGACCGGTACGGACCCGGTGAGCAAGATCAAGCCGGATCTGATGACCAAGCTCAACGGCAAGGACGCCAAGGCCGCCACGGACTTCTGGGTGTACTTCGGCCAGAAGGCGGACCTGACCGCCGCCAGCAAGATCACCGACTGGACCGAGCGCGGGACCGCGGTGGCCGAGACGCTGCGCGCGACCGCGACCGCCACCCAGAAGGCCGTCAAGGCCGAGCTCGACGCCAAGGGCGTGCAGTACAAGGCGTTCTGGGCCACCAACGCGATCCGGGTCAATGGTGGATCGTTCGACCTGGCCAAGCAACTGGCCGCGCACACCGAGGTCGCCGGGCTCTACAACCCGATGACGGTCGAGGTGCCGAAGGTCACCGCGGGCACCTCCGAGCACGAGATCAACTCGGTCGAGTGGGGCGTCGCGAACATCAAGGCCGACCAGGTCTGGTCGCAGTTCGGTGACAAGGGCGCCGGCATCACGGTCGCCAGCATCGACACCGGTGTGCAGTTCGACCACCCGGCGCTGGTGAAGCAGTACCGCGGAAACCTCGGCAACGGGACGTTCGACCACAACTACAACTGGTTCGACGCGGCCGGTACGTCGCCGAACCAGCCTGCCGACGGCAACGGTCACGGCACCCACACGATGGGCACGATGGCCGGTGACGACGGCGCCGGGAACCAGATCGGTGTCGCACCGGGCGTCAAGTGGATCGCCGCGAACGGCTGCTGCCCGTCCGACGAGGCCCTGATCGCGTCCGGTCAGTGGATGCTTCAGCCGACCAACCTGGCCGGGGCGAACCCCGACGCCAGCAAGCGGCCGAACGTCATCAACAACTCGTGGGGTTCGACGGCGCCGTCCAACGACCCGTTCATGGAGGACGTCACCCTCGCCTGGACCGCGTCCGGCATCTTCGGTGCGTTCGCCAACGGCAACAGCGGCTCGGCCTGTAACACGTCCGGTTCACCGGGCAGCTCGACGAGCAACTACTCGGCCGGTGCCTACGACGTCAACAACAACATCGCCTCGTTCTCCGGCCGTGGTGCCGGTCAGAACGGCACGATCAAGCCGAACATCTCGGCCCCCGGCGTGAACGTCCGGTCGAGCCTGCCCGGCAACACCTATGGCGCCTTCAACGGTACGTCGATGGCCACGCCGCACCTCGCGGCCGCGGTAGCGCTGCTGTGGTCGGCCTCACCGACGCTGAAGGGTGACGTGGCCGCTACCCGCGCGCTGCTGAACACGACGGCGATCGACACCGCCAGCACCCAGTGCGGTGGCACCACCGAGAACAACAACGTCTTCGGTCAGGGCCGCCTCGACGCACTCGCGCTGGTCACCGCCGCTCCGACCGGTAACACGGGCACCCTGTCCGGCAAGGTCACCGCCGCTACCGGCGGCGCTGCGCTCGCCGGCGCCAGCGTGACGGTCAAGGCGGCGGGTCAGCCCGACAAGGTCCTGACCACCACCAGCACCGGCACCTACTCGAGCGTGCTCCCGGCCGGGTCGTACGACCTGACCGTCGCATCGTTCGGCTACAAGTCGCAGACCGCGACCGTCGTCGTCACCACCGGCCAGACCACCACGAAGGACTTCGCCCTGGCGAGTTCGCCGCAGGTCAGCGTCGGCGGCACCATCTCCGACGGCTCCGGCCACGGCTGGCCGCTGTACGCGAAGGTCAGCGTCGTGGGCGCGGGCGGCGTGTTCGACTACACCACCCCGAGCAACGGCCGGTTCAGCTTCAAGGTTCCGGGCGGCGCGGCGTACAGCCTGAAGGTCGAGTCGCAGATCCCGGGCTACGAGACCACGACCGTCCCGGTGACGGTCGGCACGACCAACGTCACCAAGAACGTGGCCGTCAAGGTCCGGCAGGACTCCTGCCTGACCGCTCCGGGCTACAAGAACGGCTCGGACGGCGTCTACGAGACGTTCGACGCCGCAGCGGCGCCGAGCGGCTGGACCGTGGTCGACAACAAGGCCAACGGCCAGGTCTGGAAGTTCGACGACCCGGGCAAGCGCGGCAACCTCTCCGGCGGTGCCGGTGGCTTCGCGATCATCGACAGCGACAAGTACGGCTCCAGCGGCGCGCAGGACACCTCGCTGGTCAGCCCGGCCGTGGACCTGTCCGCGGTCACCGCTCCGGTGATCCGGTTCAACCAGGACCTCAACTGGCTCGGCGGCGAGAAGGCCGACGTGGACCTGTCGATCGACGGCGGGACCACCTGGGCCAACGTGCTCACGCAGGCGACCGATCTCCGCGGTACCAAGGAGATCGCGATCCCGCAGGCGGCCGGCAAGTCCGCCGTCAAGGTTCGCTTCCACTACTACGACGCCTCGTACGAGTGGTGGTGGCAGGTCGACAACGTCCTGATCGGCAGCCAGGTCATCTGTCAGCCGGTCGGCGGCGGTCTCGTCGTCGGCAACGTCAAGGACGCCAACACCGGCGCTGCCGTCAACGGCGCGGTCGTCACTCGTGACGGCTCCACCGAGTCCGGTACGACGGTCGCCACGCCGGAGGACACCGGTCTGGCCGACGGCTTCTACTGGCTGTACTCCTCGGCCGACGGCGACCAGGGCTTCACCGCCAAGGCCGGCAACTACGTCAGCGCGCAGTCGACCGTCTCGGTCGAGGCGGACTGGGTGACCACGGCCGACTACACGCTGGCCGCCGGTCAGCTCAGTGTCACCCCGGGCGACATCGGTGCGACGCTGCCGATCGGTGGCAAGACCACCAAGAACTTCACCGTCACCAACACCGGCGGTGCGCCGGTCAAGGTGAAGTTCGGTGAGAAGGACGGCGGGTTCGTCCTGCAGAACGCCAACGGCACCAAGACCACCGAGGCGCAGGTGCTGACCGGCACGGGCGCCCCGCTGCAGCGGATCCAGGTCCCGACCTCGTTCGCGCAGACCCTGTCGGGCAAGCCGGTCGACGTTCCGGACACCAACGCTCCGGGTGCCGCACCGTGGACCGGGATCGCCAACTACCCGTCCGCCGTGATGGACAACCGCGTCGTCACGGTCGACGGCACGATCTACTCGATTGCCGGTGGCAACGGGTCGGCGTCGTCCGGGAACAGCTACAAGTACGACACCGCGGCCAAGGCGTGGACTGCCATCGCCCCTCTACCGGGTGCCCGTAACGCCATCACCGTCGGTGCGGTCAACGGCAAGATCATTGCCAGCGCCGGCTGGGGTGCGTCCGGTCCGGACGCGGCGACCTGGTCCTACGACCCGGCTGCCAACGCCTGGACCGCAGTAGCGGCCAACCCGTCCCCGCGTGCGGGTGCCGGTCAGGCCGTCGCCAGCGGCAAGCTGTACGCCGTCGGTGGCTGCACCACCTCGGACTGCCTGCCGATGAGCAACACGGTGGTCAGCTACGACCCGGCCAGCAACACCTGGACGCCGCTCGCGGCGTACCCGAAGGCGGCCGCGTTCATCTCGTGTGGCGCGATCGACGGCAAGGTGTACTGCGCCGGCGGTAACGACGGCACGAACTCGCTGAAGAACGCCTACGTCTACGACCCGGGTGCGAACTCGTGGACCGCGGTGGCCGACGCTCCGGCCGATCACTGGGCCGGTTCGTACGCCGTTGCCGGTGGCAAGCTGCTCGTGGTCGGCGGGGTCCAGGCGGGCGCCGTCACCAACGCCGGCTTCGCCTACGACCCGGCCAGCAACACGTGGGCAGCCTTGCCGAACGCCAACCAGGCCCGGTACCGCGGTGGCGCGGCCTGTGGCTTCTACAAGGTCGGCGGCTCGTCCGGTGGCTTCACCGCCACCCCGGACTCGGAGAACCTGCCGGGTCTGGAGGACTGCTCGGAGTCCGCGGCCGACGTGAGCTGGCTGTCGCTCGACAAGACCGAGGCCGAGCTGGCCCCGGGCGAGTCGGTGACGGTCAAGGTCGCCCTCAAGGCGACGGTCGACCAGCCGGGCACCTACACCGCTGCGGTCACGATCGGTGAGGACACGCCGTACACGGTCAACCCGGTCGACATCAAGCTGACCGTCACGCCGCCGTCGACCTGGGCCAAGATCCAGGGCACGGTGACCGGCGTCAGCAAGACCGGTGCCAGCGCTCCGCTGCCGGGTGCAACCGTCGAGGTGGACTCGTGGGCGCAGTCCTACACGTTCATCACCGACAAGGACGGCAACTACGCGTACTGGCTCGACATCCGCAACAACCCGCTCACCCTGATTGCAGCCAAGGACGGCTACAAGCCGCAGACTCGGAGCACCGAGCTTGTGTCCGGTGAGCCGATCACGGAGGACTTCGCACTGAACGCCCTCAAGTAGCACCGACAACTGAAGAGATAGTCAGGCCCCGGACCGCTGACGGTCCGGGGCCTGACCTTTGTCTAGGTAGTGGGCAGCAGGTGGAAGCCGACGCCGCGGACCGCATGGATGGTGACCGTGGCTTCGAGGTTGACCAGCTTCTGGCGCAGGCGCTTCACCACGGAGTGGATGTGCGAGCCGTGGCCCAGGTGCTCGTTGCCCCAGACCGCATGGTGCAGGCGCTGGTACGTCCAGACCTGACCGGGCTCCTCCACCAGACAGTGCAGGAAGTCGTGCTCCAGCCGGGTCAGTGGTACCTCGCGGTCCTCCCAGCGGACCACGCGGCGCTCCACATCCAGCAGTAGCTCGGGTTCCGTGCGTACTGGCTCTGGCTCTGGCTCTGGCATCGGTACGACGGTTGGCGTCATTACGAGTGGTGTGGCCGGTGACATCGTCTCGGTGAGCTCCAGGAATGCACGGGCCTGTTCGGCACTGGACACCAGCAGCAGCGCATCGGCGTCACCGAGCAGACGAGCCAGCTGCACCCGCTCGGCGGTCGACGTGGCCACACCGATGATCAACGATGAATCCGCTGTCCTCTCCATCGGACCCCTCCCTCTTCACACCCGACGGTGTCAAACGCACGCACCAGTACGGTTTATGACCAGAACTAAGTCAAGGGATTCCCTGCACGCCGGGCTGGCACATATGCGACCTGTCCGAGACAGGACAGTTCTGACCGGATCTGGTCAGCCGACACGCGGTACCGATTTGCCAGACGGGCGTGCATCCCGTGTGCGAGGCGGAGTACTCTCCTCGCGCACGGTCACTTCGGCCCGCACCCGTCGAAGGACCGCTTCTGACGGAGGAAGAGTGTCCCGACTCGCTCGGCGGCCGGTCGTCTGGCTGCTCGCGGCTCTCGCCGTACCTGTGTTGCTGACCGCTGTCATGGTCCCGGTCCGGGCCGACTCGATCGAGAAGGATCTCCAGACGCAGGCAGTCGCCGCGCTGGCGGCCCGCGGGGTCAACGGCGCGACCGTCGTGATGGACGGCCGCGATGCCTCGATCCTGTTGTCCACCGATGCGGACGTCACCCAGATCGAACAGATCGTGCGCCAGGTCGACGGTATCCGTACCGTCTCCTTCGGCAGCGGATCCAGTACGCCGGAGCCGACCGAGGGTCCCGACCAGCAGACGACCCCCGGATTCGAGGTCGGCCGGACCGACAGCTCGATCCGCGTGCAGGCAGTCGTGCGCAGCGAGCTCGCCAAGGACTCGATCAAGTCCGAGGTGGAGAAGGTCCTCGGGCCCGATCGTGAGTACGACCAGCGCGTCACGGTCGATGCCGCGAAGGGCATCGAGGATGTGAGCACACTGTCGGGATTGCTGCACGCGATCGCGATCGGCACCGGGGACGCGTCGGTCCGGTACGACGGGACCACGGTCACGCTGAGTGGCGCCGTACCGGATCAGGCCACGAAGGCGATGGCGGCGCGGGCTGCTGCCACCGCCGTACCGGGTGCGGTGATCGCGAACCAGCTCGAGGTGCCGATCACCAAGCCGGTCGAGAGCGAGGCGTGCCGGACGTTCAAGACCCGGCTGGCCGAGTTCAGCCGGGTGAACAAGATCCACTTCCTGTCCGGGACCGCGATCGTCAACGATGCCTCGAAGCAGGCAGTCACCCGGGCAGCCGCGCTGCTCAAGACCTGCGCAGGAGTGCGGATCGAGGTCGCCGGCCACACCGACAACCTCGGCTCCCCCGCCACCAGCCTGCCGCTGTCCGAACAACGCGCCGCTGTCGTCAAAGCGGACCTGGTCCGCCTCGGTATCCCGACCGACCGCATCACCGCCACCGGCTACGGCCAAGCCTTCCCGATCGCCCCCAACACCACCGCCTCCGGCCGGGTCGCCAACCGCCGGGCCGAGATCAGAGCACTGCAGGAGAACTGAATGACCCATCTCGTCCTCGACACCTGGATCCTGCTCCTGCTCGCCTTCGCGGTCGGCAGCGCGCTCGCCTGGCTCCTGCACCGCACCACCAAGGCGGCCCGCCGATGAGCTGGCTCCTCCGCCACAACTGGCCCTGGCCCCTGCTCGCCTTCCTGCTGGGCGCCGTCATCACCTGGCTCCTCCTCGACCGCCGCACCAAAGCGGCCGCCGAGGAACCCGCCGAGGCCGAGGTCAGAGAAGAAGCCCTAGTTGGCGCCGCCCACGCCGCGGCCTCCACCCACGCACCCCCACGCCCCGAACGCACCACACCCCCTAAACACGCAGCCCCCTCCCCCAACCCCACGGAGCCAGAGGTCACCCCGGAACCCGCGGTTGCCGCGGGTTCCGTAGTTGCGAAGCCGGTCGCCAAGCAGCCGGTCCCTGCTCCGGAGCCGGTTGTTGCGGAGCCAGAGGTTGTTGCCGAGCCGGTCGCTCCTGTTGAGGAGCCCGCCGCGCCCGCGGCCAAGGCCGAGGCCGAGGCTGCTCCGGAGCCCGCGGTGGTAGCGGAGCCGGAGGTTGTTGCCGAGCCGGTGGTCACGCCGGAGCCTGTGGCTGCTGCAGAGCCAGAGGTTGTTGCCGAGCCGGTCACTCCTGTGGAGGAACCCGCCGAGGCCGAGCCCGCGCCCGCCGTACAGCCGGCTGCTGAACCTGAGCAGGCGACGCCGGTGATGGCTGCGGAGCCGGAGTTCTCGCGGTTGATGGATGGTGGTTCGTCCGCCGAGCCGACGCTGTTCGACGACGACACGTCACCCGGCGACGAGGTCCCGGTCGGGCGGTTCGGCCCGGGCTCCGCCGACGCCGTACCGCATCAAGGACCGCCGGACGGGTTCACCATCAAGGGAAACGCGCAGTCGATGCTGTTCCACACCCCGGACTCGCCGTACTACGGCCGCACCAAGGCCGAGGTCTGGTTCCGCACCGAGGCCGACGCCGAACGCTCGGGCTTCACCAAGTACGTCCGCAAACCCCGCAAGTCCGCCCAGCCCGGCAACTGACCAGGAGATCAGCTGTGCAGCGTGAAATCAGCGTCCCGTACACCATCGAGCAGGACGAGGACGGGATCTGGTGCGCCGAGGCGGCGCTCACCCCGAAGTCGTTCGCGAACGGCTCCGGCGCGACGCCGGAGGCGGCTCTCGAGGACCTCAAGGACGCGATCACCATCCTGGCCGAGACCGTTGGAGTGCCGGAGCAACTGGTTGTGACAGTCGAGGTCGACTGATGCCACCGATCAAGGTCCGCGACGCCGAGCGGCTGCTCCGCGCCGCGGGCTACCGGAAGCTCGAGGGGCGCGGCAAAGGCAGTCACATGGTGTATCAGAACGACGCAGGCATCTCGGTGACCGTCCCGAGCCACGGCGAGATCCCGACCGGGACCTGGAGCGCCATCCAGCGGCAGGCCGGACTGAAGGATCAGAAAGGCGCCCGCGACAACGGAGAAGACGCGCAGCGACTGGCGAACGACGGTGTTGTGAAGCCTGGTGGCAAGTCCGGCGCGCAGTCCCCGCAGCCGTCGCCGGGGCGGCACGACCCAGGCAGGACACGTGGTTCGGGGCGCGGGGGGCGGTGAAGACCAGTGGGGCAATGGTTTTACTCTGCGGGATGTTTGCGGGTTGGTTTGCTTGTACTGGCAAAGGGCCGTCAGACTAAGCGCAACGCACTCGCGGAACCGTCACTCGCGCGGCGTCACCACATCACCGGGCTCGATTGATCCTGTGCACTGCTCCTTTTGACCGACCCCGGTTCGGGGTACGGGAAGGTCAGGCGCGGGCGGGTCCCCCACAACACTCCCGATGGAGGTGAGCGTGACCGACATGCTGCCGGAGCAGCACCACGGATTGACGAAGAAGGATCCGCTGTGGTTCAAGCGGGCCGTCTTCTACGAAGTCCTGGTGCGGTCGTTCAAGGATTCGAACGCCGACGGCATCGGCGACCTGCAGGGCCTGACCGAGAAGCTGGACTATCTCGAATGGCTCGGCGTGGACTGCCTTTGGCTGCCACCGTTCTATCCGTCACCGTTGCGCGACGGCGGTTACGACATCTCCGATTACACCGGCGTGATGCCGGAGGTCGGCACGATCCAGGACTTCGCCGCGTTCATGGAAGCGGCGCACTCGCGCGGGATGCGCGTGATCGTCGACTTCGTGATGAACCACACCTCGGACGCGCACCCCTGGTTCCAGGAGTCGCGCAGCAACCCCGAGGGCCCGTACGGCGACTTCTACGTCTGGTCCGACACCGACGAGCCGTACGGCGACGCGCGGATCATCTTCGTGGACAGCGAGCAGTCGAACTGGACCTGGGACCCGGTCCGCGGCCAGTACTTCTGGCACCGGTTCTACTCCAGCCAGCCGGACCTGAACTTCGAGAACCCGGCCGTCGGCGACGCGATGATCGAGGCGCTGAAGTTCTGGCTCGACCTCGGCATCGACGGGTTCCGCCTGGACGCGGTGCCGTACCTGTTCGAGGAGGACGGCACCAACTGCGAGAACCTGCCGCGCACCCACGAGTTCCTCAAGCGGGTCCGCAAAGAGGTCGACGCGAACTACGAGGACCGGATCCTGCTCTGCGAGGCCAACCAGTGGCCGGCCGACGTGGTCGACTACTTCGGTGACCGCGACTCCGGTGGTGACGAGTGCCAGATGGCGTTCCACTTCCCGGTGATGCCGCGCATCTTCATGGGGGTCCGGCGCGAGTCGCGGTTCCCGATCTCGGAGATCCTGGCGCAGACCCCGGCCATCCCGGACACCTGCCAGTGGGGCATCTTCCTGCGCAACCACGACGAGCTGACGCTCGAGATGGTCACCGACGAGGACCGCGACTACATGTGGTCGGAGTACGCGCAGGACCCGCGGATGAAGGCGAACATCGGCATCCGCCGCCGGCTGGCACCGCTGCTGGACAACGACACCAACAAGATGGAGTTGTTCACCGCGATGCTGCTGTCGTTGCCGGGATCACCGATCCTGTACTACGGCGACGAGATCGGCATGGGCGACAACATCTGGCTGGGTGACCGCGACGGCGTCCGGACCCCGATGCAGTGGTCGCCGGACCGGAACGCGTCGTTCTCGACCGCGACCCCGGGCAAGCTCAGCCTGCCGGTCATCATGGACCCGGTCTACGGCTACCAGGCGGTGAACGTCGAGGCCGAGATGGAGAACGCGTCCTCACTGCTGCACTGGACCCGGCGGATGATCCAGACCCGCAAGCAGCACCCGAGTTTCGGCATGGGTACCTTCACGGATCTGGGCGGTTCGAACCCGAGCGTCCTGTCGTACGTGCGGGAGTTCGGCGACGACGTGGTGCTGTGCGTGAACAACCTGTCGCGCTTCCCGCAGCCGATCGAGCTCGACCTGCGGCAGTGGCAAGGTGTCGAGCCGGTGGAGCTGCTCGGCGGGGTGCACTTCCCGGCGATCGGTGAGCTGCCCTACCTTTTGACGCTCGGCGCGCACGGTTTCTACTGGTTCCGGCTGCCCAAGCCGGCCGACCACGAGGAGAGCATTTCGTGACTTCCCATCTGGACCAGGTCCAGTCCTTCTGTGCGGGCCAGCGATGGTTCGGGGAGAAGGGACACGACGTCGTCGTCGACGCGATGGCCACCTCGGTGTGGCTGTCCGACGACGGCGTGTGGCCTGCGGTCCGGATCGGGTTCGTCTACTGTTCGGGTCCCCCCGGGTCGGATATCCCGATCCGGGTGTACCAGTTGCCGCTCAGCTACCACCAGGCCCCGGTCGAGAACCTCGGCCATGCCCTGGTCGGTGACTGGGAGGAGCAGGATCTCGACGACACCCGCGTGTGGGTGTACGACGCCTTGCACGACAAGGAAGCCACGCCGTACTGGCTGGACGGCCTCACCAACGGCCGCCGGCTGGACGGACTGGAGTTCCACCCGGTGCACGCACCGGAAGGCGCGACGGAGGTGCCGGAGGACGCCCAGTCCCTGGTGCTGACGGTCGAGCAGTCCAACACCTCCTTGGTGTACGGCGATGTCGCGCTACTGAAGGTGTTCCGCCGGCTCGAGCCCGGGAGCAATCCCGGCGTCGAGATCGAGTCGGCGCTCACCGAGTCCGGGTCCGAGCTGGTCCCGGAGGTGCTGGGGTCGGCGCGTGGCAGCTGGCCGCGGGCCGGCGGCGGCACCGACAGCGGTGAACTCGCGATGATGACGGCCTTCCAGAAGAACGCCACCGACGGCTGGTCGTTCGCGACCTCGTCGGTGCGCGATCTGTACGCCGAGGCCGACCTGCACGCCGCCGAGGTCGGTGGCGACTTCGCCGGCGAATCGCATCGGCTCGGCGCCAGCACCGCCCAGGTGCACGCGGAGTTGGCGAAGGCGCTCGGCACCGACATCTGGGAGCAGTCCAAGCTCGTCGAGCATGCGACCTCGATGCACCGGCGGCTCGCTGCGGCTGTGGCCGCGGTACCCGAGCTCGCGCCGTACGCCGAAGGTCTGGGCCGTGCGTTCGACAACCTGGCCGCGGCCGACCAGCCGGTGCGGGTGCAGCGCATCCACGGCGACTTCCACCTCGGTCAGGTGCTGCGCACGATCGAGGGCTGGAAGCTGATCGACTTCGAGGGTGAGCCGGCCAAGTCGCTCGTCGAGCGGCGGGCGCTGGACACGGCGGTGAAGGACATCGCGGGGATGCTGCGGTCGTTCGACTACGCGGCGCGGTCGCTGCTGCTGACCGATCACGAAGGTGATCAGCAGATCGCCTACCGTGCGTCGGAGTGGGCGAGCCGGAACCAGCAGGCGTTCTGCGACGGCTACGCGGAGGTTGCGGAGAGCGATCCGCGCGAGCACTCCGCGCTGCTGGATGCGTTCCTGGCCGACAAGCTGATCTACGAAGTGCTGTACGAAGCACGCAATCGCCCCACCTGGTTGCGCATCCCGCTGGCCGCCGCGGCACAGCTCGCCGGGGTCGAGGAGTAGAACCTTAAAACTGGTCCAAGTACCCCAAATCTCAGCCAAGTAATCCTCAGTGCGGTGAGAATTACAGAGCGTGGGGACGCGGTCGCTGTAATACTTGCGGGTATGCCCCCCGCTCCGCCGCTAGAGGTGCTCGTGCTCGGGCCTCTGGCCGTCCGGCTCGGGGGCAGGGCCGTGGCTGTGGACCGGCCGCTGGAGCGGGCGTTGCTGGTGCGGCTGGCCTTGGCCGGTGGCATGTCGGTCCCCGATCATCGACTGGCCGCGGACCTTTGGGGTGACGTCGATCTGGCGCGTCCGACCGAGCGGCTGCGCGTTCTCGCTTCCCGGCTCCGGGCCGCGATCGACTCCCCCGATTCGCTGACGCGCGTCAACGGCGGCTACGCGTTGGCCGCCGATCTGAGTGACTTGACCGAGGCCCGTGCGGCCGCCGAGCGGATGCACGTCGCCGTACGGGCTGGTGATCGTCTGGGCGTCAAGAAGGCCGCCCAGGAGGCGCTCGAGCTGTGGCGTGGCCCGTCGCTCGCCGACCTGCGCACCATCCCGTACGCCGTTGCCGAGGGCGAGCAACTGGATGCGTGGAAGCTGACGCTGCAGGTGGAGTTGCTCGATGCGGAGTTGTCACTCGGTCATGCGGCCGAGGCCGCGCGCGAGCTGGAGGCGCTCGCCGCCGAGAACCCTTTGCACGAACGGCTGTGGTGTCTGCTGGCGCTCGCGCTCTACCGGACCGGCCGCCAGGCGGATGCCCTCAGCAGGCTGGCGAAGCTGCGCAACCGGCTGGCCGATGAGCTCGGCGTGGACCCGGCGCCGGACACCGCGGCGATGGAGCTGCGGCTGCTCCGGCAGGATCCGACCTTGTTGCCGACGGCATCCGAATCACCCGCACCGAGCCCGGCGACCCGCGGTACGGCGGCTCCCGCCGGTGACGTGGCCGACCTACCGTCACCGCTGACGAGCTTTGTCGGCAGGCAGGCCGAGTTGGCCTGGCTGACCGAGCGGCTCAGTCGGCCTGGCGTAGTCACGCTGACCGGCGGTCCGGGCAGTGGCAAGTCCCGGTTGTCGTTCGAGGCGGCCCGGTCCGTGACCGATCGCCCGGTCCGGCTGGTCGAACTGGCGCCGCTGACCCGCGAAACCGCCGTACTGGAAGCGATTGCGGGAGAAGACGCCAGCGGCAACGATCCGGTCGGCGCGGCCGCAGCCTCGCTCGACGGTTCGGTGCTGGTGATCGACAATGCCGAGCATGTGGTCGAGCAGGTCGCCGACATCGTGGCCGCGCTGGTACGACGCGCGCCCGGCCTGACCGTCCTGGTGACGTCGCAGCGACCGCTCCAACTGGAGGCCGAAGAGGTCCGACCGATGCGACCACTGGACGCACTCGCGGCGGCCCAGCTGTTCACCGAGCGTTGCGCGATCGATGCCCAAGGCGCCGATCCCGAACAGGTCGCCGCAATCTGTACGGCGGTCGACCGGTACCCGCTCGGGATCGAGCTGGCCGCTGGTCTCACCCGCACGCTGACCGTCCCGCAGCTGGCGAAACGGCTCACCGACCGGATGCGGCTACTTGTCTCGGGAGGTCGGGATTCGCAAGCCCGTCACACCAGTCTGGTCGCGGCACTGGACTGGAGTCACCAACTGCTCGGCGATGCGGAGCGCGCCGTACTGCGCCGGGTGGCGGTCTTCGCTGGTGGCTTCACACTCGAGGCCGCGGAGCAGGTCGCGCTCGATCCGCGTGACGTCGCGCCGGCGCTCACCGAGTTGGCGGACCGGAGTCTGCTGACGGTCGAGGCCGTCAACGGGCGTCGCTTCCGTTTGCTGGAGACAGTGCGCGACTACGCGCTGACCAAGCTCGAAGAAGCCGGCGAGACCAAGAGCGTGCGGAGTGCCGAGCTGGAGTGGGCACTGGGCTACATACAGACCGCCGGCCACAACAGTGACGACTTCGCGAACGCCGATGCGCTCAACGAGGTCTTCGCCGAGTGGCCGAATCTGCTCGACGTACTCGATCGAGCGGCCGGCACGGAGCTCGCGGCGAGTGGCCTGCGACTCGCCCTCGCGATGCACACCCCGTGGCTGATCCGCGGCTGGTTCGCTGAGGCCGCTCGGCATTACGACGCGTTGACGGATGCACCCGGCGCGACGACGTCCGAGCAGCTGACCGCGTTGTGCAACCACGGTTTCGTGCTGACGATGCGTGGCCGGTTCGACCAGGCCGCGGAGTTGCTGACCGAGGCCGAGCGGCTCGCACCGCTCCAGGACGACGAGACGCTGACACTGACCGCGCTGTACTACCGCAGCATCGTCGAGATCGAGCGCGGCCGACTCCTGGACGCCTTCACCCCACTCCTGACCGGCCAGGCGCTGGCCCGGTCCTCGTCGGAGCACGAGCGTCGCCTGTCGGCGTTCACCGATGCCCTCGGCACGTTGTATGTGTACGCCGGTCAGTCCGAGCGCGCTCTCGAATGCTACGAATCCTGCATCGGCGCCGACCGTGAGTACGGCGACGAGCACGGGTTGTCGCGCGGCCTGAGCAATCTCGCCGGTGCCTTGGTCGGCCTCAACCGCTGGGACGAAGCCCTCAAAGCAGCCAACGAGTCCGACCACTACGCCCGCCGTTTGGACGACCGCCAGATCCTCCCGCTGAACGACGTCATCCGCGGCCTGGCCGCCGTCGCCCGCGACGACCTGGACGAAGCCGAGAAACATCTCCGCTCCGCCGTCGAATACGCCCTCGCCGACGACAGCGGCGTCAGCCACGCCTACATCGACCTGGCCGACGTCCTCGTCCGCCAAGGCGAACTCGACGAAGCAGCAGCCCTCCTCGACGCCGTCTTCGCCGAAGCCCCCGCTCAGAGCACCTCCTGGCTCGCAGCCCGCGCCGTAGCCGCCGCCCTGGCCCTCGCCCAAGGCGATCGCCCCCGCGCCACCAGCCTCGTCAACGACACCACCGTCGCCTACACCCGCACCGGCTTCGGCTGGCCCCGCTACGCCACCCGCCTCGCCGAAGTCCGCGAGGCATTGCGCTAAGCAGCCCGATCACCAGCGACATGGCGAGAAACAGCACCAACTGATAGCTGCTGTTGATGAGGGTCAGCTTCGGCGGTTTCAGCTCGAACGCGTTGTGCTGAAGCAGTGTGCTCGCCGAGAACGCCAACCACGCCACGACGCCGACCAGCAACGCCAGCCACACCCCATCATCACCAGTCGCCTTTGACGTCGTACCGACTGCAGCCGCCAGCCCGACCGCCGTCACGCCGTTCGCGACGAGCAGCTGAACCAGGTTCCGCGGACTGGCCTGCTTCGACTGCTCCGGCGTGATCCCGGTCAACCTCCACCAGACAAGCCCGAAGCCGCGCTTGCTGTACCAAGCCATCGCCACCGCCATGCCCGCGACCAGCGCGAGCACAGCACCAAGCCAGTCGATCTCCACGGCATCGCTCCTTGAGATTGCCCACCTAGCAGATGGTTGATAAAATCAATCTCGATGGACAAAGTCAAGCGTGCCCCCAGTCGCTCCTACGGACAGTTCTGCGGACTTGCCCGCGCCCTGGACGTGATCGGCGACCGCTGGAATCTCCTGATCGTGCGCGATCTGCTGTGCGGACCGATGCGCTACAACGAACTGAAGGCCTCCCTCGCCGGCATCGCGACCAACCTCTTGGCGGAACGACTACGAGTCCTGGCAGAGAACGGGATCGTCGAGCGGCAACTCGCCGGGACGGGCGTCCACTACGCGCTCACCCCGAGGGGCGCGGAACTGCGCGAGCCGATGGAAGCGCTAGGCAGATGGGGCGCACCGCTGTTGGCGACAGGACGCAACGGCGACGCGTTCCAGCCGCGCTGGCTTGCGCAGGCGTTGCCGGCACTGCTGCGCGATGCGACGGCGGATCCCGCACTGGAGTTCGGCTTCGAGATCGACGGCGCCCTCATCGTCGTACACATCGGCAAGAAGCACGCACAGGCAGATCTCGAGCCCAGCCACCGCCCCGACACCGTCCTGACCGCCACACCGGACACCGTTGTGGGCCTTGCCACCGGAGCACTCACAGTCGACCAAGCCCTCTCCGCAGGACACCTTGAAGGCGACCCCCAGATCCTCCACACGGCTTTTCCGCCACGAGCAATTGTGTAGCTCGCGACTTGTCGGGTACGGGGTGCAGTGAATGCGGTTTCGATCGGGCAGGATGGGGTGCATGGGATCGAGTGAGAGCGAAGCCATGGAGCAGCCGGTGGTGGCGGCCGAGGAGCCTGTGGTGACAGCAGTTCCGGTGGACCGGACCGTTTTGGAGCGGGTGGTCGGTGGGACGTTCCACGACCCGCATCAGGTGCTCGGGCCGCATGTCGGCGAGCACGGGGTCACGGTGCGGGTGCTGCGTCCGTTCGCGAGCTCGGTCGTCGTCCTGTACGACGGGAAACGGCTGCCGCTGCGACACGAGTTCGACGGCATCTGGGTCGGCGTACTGAGCATCGACAAGGTGCCGGACTACCGGCTCGAGGTCAGCTACACCGATGGTCCCGCGGTCGAGGTCGACGATCCGTACCGCTATCTGCCGTCGCTCGGCGAGGTCGACCTGCACCTGATCGGCGAGGGCCGGCACGAGCAGCTGTGGACCGTGCTCGGTGCGCACGTCCGCCGGTACGACGGTCCGACGGGTGCTGTCACCGGGACGTCGTTCGCGGTGTGGGCGCCGAATGCGCAAGGCATCCGGCTGACCGCCGACTTCAACTTCTGGGACGGCCGCGCGCATCCGTTGCGCTCGCTGGGTGGGTCCGGGGTGTGGGAGATCTTCGTGCCGGGCATCGGCCCGGGCACGCGGTACAAGTTCGACATCTGCGGCCGGGACGGCGTCTGGCGGCAGAAGGCCGACCCGATGGCGAACCTCGCCGAGGTGCCGCCGGCCAACGCCTCGGTCGTGCACGAGTCGTCGTACGAGTGGGCGGACGCGGCCTGGCTCGAGAAGCGCGCCGCGACCCACCACCATGCCGCGCCGATGAGCGTCTACGAGGTGCACCTCGGATCGTGGCGCAAGGGCAAGACCTACCGCGACCTGGCCGACGAACTCGTTGCCTACGTCAACGACATGGGCTTCACCCACGTCGAGTTCATGCCGGTGATGGAACACCCGTTCGGCGGTTCCTGGGGCTACCAGGTCACGTCGTACTTCGCGCCGACCTCGCGGTTCGGCGATCCCGACGACTTCCGGTTCCTGGTCGACAAGCTGCACCAGGCCGGCATCGGCGTACTGGTGGACTGGGTTCCGGCGCACTTCCCGAAGGATGCGTGGGCGCTGGCCCGCTTCGACGGGACCCCGCTCTACGAGCACCCGGATCCGCGGCGTGGCGAGCAGCCCGACTGGGGCACGCTGGTCTTCGACTTCGGCCGTCCGCAGGTGCGCAACTTCCTGGTCGCGAACGCGATCTACTGGGCCGAGGAGTACCACATCGACGGCCTGCGCGTGGACGCGGTCGCCTCGATGCTCTACCTGGACTACTCGCGCCAGGAGGGCCAGTGGGTCCCCAACCAGTACGGCGGCCGCGAGAACCTCGAGGCCGTGTCGTTCCTTCAGGAGATGAACGCGACGCTCTACAAGCGCGTGCCCGGCGTGATCACGGTCGCCGAGGAGTCGACGTCGTGGCCCGGCGTCACCCGCGACACCCACCTCGGTGGGCTCGGCTTCGGCTTCAAGTGGAACATGGGCTGGATGAACGACTCGCTCCGCTATCTGGAGCACGAGCCGGTGCATCGTCAGTACCACCACCACGAGCTGACGTTCTCGATGATGTACGCCTACTCGGAGAACTTCGTCCTCCCGCTGTCGCACGACGAGGTCGTGCACGGCAAGGGCTCGCTGCTGCGCAAGATGCCGGGCGACCGCTGGCAGCAGCTGGCGAACCTGCGTGCGTACCTCGCGATGATGTGGGCGCACCCGGGCAAGCAGTTGCTGTTCATGGGCTGCGAGTTCGGCCAGGAGTCGGAGTGGTCCGAGAAGGGCGAGCTCGATTGGTGGCTGCTGGACCACGAGAACCACCGCGGTCTGCAGCAGCTCGTCCGCGACCTGAACGGCGTCTACCGCGACACCGCGGCGCTGTGGGGTACCGACCACGCGCCGGAGAAGTTCAGCTGGATCGACGCCAACGACGCCGGAAACAACGTGTTCTCGTTCGTCCGCTTCGGCGCCGAGGGCGAGCCGACGGTCGCCTGCATCGCGAACTTCTCCGCGCTTCCGCACCACGGCTACCAGCTCGGCCTGCCGTTCGCCGGGACCTGGTCCGAGGTGATCAACACCGACGCCGGCAACTACGGCGGTTCCGGGGTCGGCAACTTCGGTGCGGTCCAGGCCGACGGGCCGGAGTGGCACGGGATGGCGACCAGCACCGAGCTGTCCGTTCCGCCCCTCGCCACCGTGTACTTGCGGTACGACGGGTAGCGTTCGTGGAGTGACCGCCGTACAGCCGCTGACCGATGGTGACCTGACGCTGACTCTGTCTGCACAAGACCAGCAGGTGATCACCTTCGACGTCGAGAACGGAAGCCCGCTCGGCACAGTGGAGGTACGGCGGACAACGCCCGGTGCCGGCTTGATCGTGTGGGCGCTGGAGGGCGGCATCGGGGTCGCGATTCCGAGCGTCCGTCTCGTGTCGGAGTACGCCTTCGCTGAGCTCGGCTTCGATCGCCTGCAGATCGAGGCCGACCCATCGCTGCCCCCTTCGATGCGAGTCGCGATCCGCGCCGGTTTCCGCCGCGAAGGTCTCCTGCGCGGCGCGGCCCTCGTCGACGGCGAGCGCCGCGACGTCATCGTCTACGGCATGCGCAGCGACGACCCGCGCCCCGACTCGGTCCTCGGCTGGACCACCCTGATGGACTCGACGCTGCCGAAGAAGCGCGTGATCGCACACGTCGTCGTCCGGGACACCACCGACCGCGTCCTGCTCTGCCAGGTCAGCTACAAACAGGACCTCGAACTCCCCGGCGGCGTCGTCGAACCCGACGAAGACCCCGCCACCGGCGCCGCCCGCGAAATGGAGGAGGAGCTCGGCACTGCCCTCCCCCTCCTCGGCGTCCTCGCCATCGACTGGCTCCCCCGCTGGGAAGGCTGGGGCGACGCCATCGAGATCCTGTACGACGGCGGCGTCCACGACCCGTCGCTCCTCGAGACCCTGCACCCCGACGGCCACGAGATCCTCGCCCTCTCCTGGCACTCCCCCGACGCCCTGGCCGGCCTCGTCTCCCCCCTCAACGCCCGCCGCCTCCCCTTGGTGCTGAGCGCCACCGACCAGCTCCACAACCTGAGCAACGGTTCGCCGATCCAGCCCTGACCGATTCCTTTTCGCGGGTCCGCCGGTCTTTACCGGTGACGAACCCCATCGAGAAGGGACCTGAGCATGGCGAGCAAGGAGTCCGAAGCGGTCAAGCAGCACTGGGCCAAGGCTCGGGAGGCTGCCCCGGAGACGGACCGGGAGCTGGGTGATCACCGTTGGGCCGAGCTGACCACCGAGCCTTCGGATGTGGACTATCTGACCGTGGACGGCCGTCCGGCGTTGTGGATCGTGCCGAAAGGCGCGGCCCAGGACCGAGTACTGCTGTGCATGCACGGTGGCGGCTTCATCACCGGATCCCGCTATTCGCACCGCAAGCTGTTCGCGCATCTGGCGAAGGCGGTCGGCGTACGAGCGCTGGTCTTCGACTATCCCCTCGTCCCGGAACAGCTCCATCCGGCGCAGGTGGACGACGCGACCGCGACGTACCGCTGGCTTCTCGATCAGGGCATCGAACCGACCCACATCGCGTTCGCCGGGGACTCGGTCGGCGGTGCACTCACCATCACGACCCAGTTGCGCGCGAGGTCGCTGGGACTGCCACTGCCGGCCGCCGCACTCCCGATCTCGCCCGCGGTCGACCTCGAGGCGACAGGAGCGTCGTACGACGGCAATCGCGATCGTGACGCGTTCTTCCACCGCGACCTGGTCCTCGGCCTGGTCGCGATGCACCTCGGGCCGAACGGCTCGCCGCGGGACCCATTCGCGAACCCCCTGTACGGCGATCTGACCGGCCTCGGCCCGATCTACATCCAGGTCGGTGGGGACGAGGTGCTGCTGGACGATGCCGGACTGCTGGCAGCTGCCGCGGAGAAGGCCGGGGTCGAGGTACGGGTCGACGTGTTCCCGCAGATGCAGCACACCTTCCAGATGGCGGCCGGCCGGGCGCCGGAGGCCGATGACGCGATCCAGCGGATGGCAAGCTGGGTGCGGCCACTGCTGGGGCTGGTGAGCTGATGACTCTCGAAGGAGCTGTGATGACGGGCGAGGCCGAGTTCACTCGCCGTACCGAGCCGTTCCGGAAGGAGTTGCTCGCGCACTGCTACCGCATGCTCGCCTCGGTACACGAGGCCGAGGACGTCGTACAGGAGACCTACCTGCGAGCGTGGCGTTCGTACTCGGCTTTCGAGGGACGCTCGTCGCTTCGGGTCTGGCTGTACCGGATCGCCACCAACGCGTGCTTCACCGCGCTCGATCAGCGCGGCCGGCGGGCACTGCCGTCGGGGCTCGGCGCCCCGGCGACCGACCTGTCGCCGGGCGCACCGGCCGAGCCCGGCACCTTGTTCGTGGAGCCGATCGCGGACTCGCTGGTTGTCGGAGAATCGGCCGATCCGGCAACGATCGTGGCCACGCGCGAAAGTCTTCGGCTGGCGTTGATCGCCGCCCTGCAGTACCTGCCGGCCAAACAGCGCGCCGTTCTGATCCTGCGGGAGGTGCTCGGGTTCCCGGCGGCCGAGGTCGCGACGATGCTCGGTACGTCGGTCGCCGCAGTGAAGAGCACGCTGCAACGAGCCCGTGCCCGGCTGGATGACACCTCGCTGTCCGTCAGCGAGGTTCCTGCGCCCACCGATCCTCAGGCCCAGGCCCTGCTGACCGACTACATCACCGGCTTCGAGAACGCCGACACCGCCGCCCTCGAACGGGCTCTGCGAGCCGACGCCGCCATCGAAATGGTCGGCAGCCCCACCTGGTTCAGCGGGCGCGAACTCTGCATGCAAGTTCTCAATGACGCGGTCGGATCTCCCGGCGACTGGCGAATGATCCCGATCATCGCCAACGGCCAGCCCGCAGTCGCCAGCTACGGCCGGACCACAGCCGGTCTGATGGCCTTCGGCGTCGCCGTCCTCACGCCCACGTCTACCGGCATCACGCACATCCACGTCTTCAGCGACCCCAGCCTGGTCACCCTGTTCGGCCTCCCACCGACAGCCGATTGAGATCGGCGACGCACCACGCGTAGTGGCCGTCGCCCGCGTTCTCGTCGTACACGGTCGCGGTGATGATCGCGTAGGCCTGGCGGTAGAGGTGCATGCGGTCACGGTCGTGGCCGAGTGCCTCGAAGCGGTCGAGTAGTTCGGTATCGCGGTGGCGGGCGTCCGCGCCGTACATGTCGTAGAAGCCGGCGGCTAGGGCCGCGTCGAAGGTGTTGTCGCCGGCGGTGGAGCAGAAGCCCCAGTCGAGGAGGGCTACGGGGCGGGGCCCGTCCATCAGGAGGTTCGGCGGGCAGATGTCGCCGTGGACGATGCTCAGGTGATCCAGCTCGATGGATGCGAGGCGGCGGGTCACATCGTCAAGCACAGCTGGGAAGTTGGTGACGTCGC
This sequence comes from Kribbella sp. NPDC058245, assembly GCF_042882005.1. NCBI lineage: Bacteria > Bacillati > Actinomycetota > Actinomycetes > Propionibacteriales > Kribbellaceae > Kribbella > Kribbella sp. NPDC058245. The sequence goes on along the minus strand of NZ_JBHVWY010000028.1, from coordinate 1,734 downwards.
GCTCTAAATGCCGGTACGACGCTTGTGCCCGCCGCCGTACCAGGGCGGCGAGCGACTCACCCCAGGAGCCTTGCCAGAACGGCTGGTTCAGCACGGGAAGCGCTTTGCTCGCTGGGCCCGCCGTGGTCGTACCCAGCGCCTGGACCACCGTCACGAACACCTCGGGATCACTCCGGTCGAACGGCGTACCGGTGAGCCTGTCTTCATCAGTGACCGCCAGTCCGTTGTCCCCGGCATCGATCGACCGAATGCGCGGCGTACGGAACGGGAGCGGCGGTATCTCGTCCAGGAACGCCTGCAACGGACGGATGTCATCGGGGCGCCGATCGACCCAGACCTTCCGGACCAGCCCGTCCCCCAGGTCGTAGACGGCGCCTTCCATGCCTTGGCCGATCAGTTCCATAGGTGTGCACTCTGCCTCAGCGGACGATGGGGGTCGAGGCAATAACGCGGACCGCACTCACCAACCTGCGCGGTGCCTGACGCGGTACGTCTTCTCTCCTCCGTCTCGCTCATCTGCGGCCGGTCCGGTACGGCGGGGATGGTTGCTCGCCATTCCGTCTGCGGCCGGGGAGGTGGGTTTGTGGTTGCTCGCCGCTGCGGCCGATTTACAGTGACGGGTGGCTGGCGCCCGGCGCGTGGCTGAGGGGGATGGACCCGTCAGCGACCACAGTTCCCGTCGCCTGAGCTTCCGGGCTTCGGTTGCCGCCGGTAACAACGAGGCCTGAAAAGTGACCCACCGTGGCGAACGCTCCCGCACAGGCCCTCGCCCCCCTCCGCATCTCATGGGTTCCCCCACCAGCTTGTGGGTTCTGCACCCCCATGCGAGTCCAAAACCCACAACCTCATGGGGTAACCCATCAAATGGCGAGGCCCCGGGGGCGCTGGGGGTACTGCCGCGCCTGGCAACCCCCGCTAATTGGTGGATTTTCGTCACCGGGTCCCTAAAACTCACCAGCTAACGCGACCCACCCAGAGCTCCGGACCCCCCGGCTCTCTAATTGGTGGATTTTCGTCACCGGGTCCCTAAAACTCACCAGCTAACGCGACCCACCCAGCGCTCCGGACCCCCGGCTCGCTAATTGGTGGATTTTCGTCACCGAGTCCCCAAAACTCACCAATTAACGCGGCCAACCCGCGCTTAGGGTCCGCCGGCTCGTTACCGGTGACTTTTTCGGCGCATGGACCCGAAAAGTTCACGGATAACGCGGAACATGCCCACTGTCGGTCGCCCCGTTCGCCGGGTGGAACGTTTTGTCCACATGGCGACCAGGACCGTCTCCTCGGCGCCGATCTTGGACCCCAGCCACAACCCGGAAGCTCAAACAACGGGAACGCGGTCGCCGACCGCACCATCCCCCTCAGCCAGGCACCGGCCCCAGGCACCCGTCACTGTAAATCGGCCGCAGCGGCGAGCAACCACCAACCCACGCCCCCGGCCGCAGACGGAATGGCGAGCAACCACCCCCGCCGTACCGGCCAGCGCCTCCCGACCCGCGCGACCCCCTAACCGCATTTGAACGGATATCCCTTCAAATGGCCCCTTCTCCCCTCGAATTTTCAGGGGAGAAGGGTCAACTTCAGGGGTTATCCGTTCAAATTCCCGGAGGCGGCGGCTGAGGAGGCGGCGGCGGAGACGGGAGGCGGCAGGCGGAGACTGGAGGCGGCAGGCGGAGACTGGAGGCGGCAGGCGGAGACTGGAGGCGGCGGCGCGCAGCCGACGCCGTACCGGAC
>NZ_JBHVWY010000027.1:0-67788 GCF_042882005.1 Kribbella sp. NPDC058245 | reverse complement strand
CACTCCAACTGAAAACCCCAGCCCAAGCGCTGGCCGACCTGCTCGCCAACCCGGCAGCAGCATGAACCCGTTGCTTCCACCGATGGATTCCGCCCCCCTTCTCCCCTGAAATTTCGAGGGGAGAAGGGCCACATTCAGGGGATATCCGTTCAAATTGCCGGGGGAGGGTACGGCGGGCGCCGGGCGGCGGCGTGGGGTACGGCGGGAACCGGGCGGCGGATGCGCTCGGCGAGCGGCGTACGGGGCTCGGCGAGCGGCGTACGGGGCTCGGCGGCGCGAGTGGGCGGTGGGGTATGGCGACGGCACGGTGATGGTCGCCGTACGGGATTTGGCTGGGTAGGCACTGATATTGGGGGTTCAGCACCGTTAATCAGGGTGCGGAACCCCTGATTTGCGTGGCTAGCCAGGGAAACCGGGGGTTCAGCACCGTTAATCAGGGTGCGGAACCCCTGATTTGCGTGGCTAGCCAGGGAAATGGGCGATGGGGTCAGGGGGTGGGGAGGGTGGCGGCGTTGACGAGGGGGAGGACTCGGTGGGGGATTTGTTCGGCCAGGGCGATCACGGTGGAGGCTCGTTGGATGCCTCGGACGATGACTACCTGGTCGATGACGCGTTGGAGGTCGGCGTTGGAGCGGGCGACGATGCGGCACCAGAGGTCTTCGGCGCCGGTGATGGTGTGCACTTCGAGGACCTCGGGGATGCGAGCCAGAGCAGCGGCGACCGTGGTGTGGCCGGAGCCTTGTTCGATCTGGAGGGTGGCGAAGGCGGTGACGGGGTAGCCGATGGCGGTGGTGTCGATGTCGGGGCCCCAGCCGCGGACGACGCCTTCGCGGTGCAGGCGGTCCAGCCGGGCCTGGACGGTGCCGCGGGCGACGCCGAGCCGGCGCGACGCCTCCAGTACGCCGACCCGTGGCTCGGCCGCGAACAGCTCGAGGATCTGGGCGTCCAGCGCATCGACCGACATGTCGCCTCCCGCAATGGTCAGACTGACCAGATAGTCCAGTGGAGTGCCACCAAGAGTAGACACCTTGCCCAGTGAAAGAACAAACTGTTGCGCAACCTGCATGCCTCCAACCAGGCTCACCCTACTGATCCGATCCTGGAGGAGCCCACCGATGACCAGCACCGACCTCACCCCCGCAGAGCTCGACGCCGATCTCGACCTCGACCAGCTCAAGCAGCTCGTCGGCCTGGTGCCGTACGACGAGAGCACCGACCCGTTCCCGGTGACCGCGCTGGACGCCGTGGTGTTCGTGGTCGGCAACGCCACCCAGACCGCGAAGTACTACCAGCTCGCCTTCGGGATGGACCTGGTCGCGTACACCGGTCCGGAGCACGGCACCAAGGACCACAAGGCCTTCGTCCTCAAGGCCGGCTCGGGGCGCTTCGTCATCACCGGCGGCGTCACCCCGGACAGCCCGCTCAACGACCACCACCGCAAGCACGGCGACGGCGTCTCCGACATCGCGCTCGAGGTGCCGGACGTGGACAAGTGCATCAAGCACGCCCGCGAGCAGGGTGCGACCGTGCTCGAAGAGCCGAACGACATCACTGACGAGCACGGCACCATCCGCCGGGCCGCCATCGCGGCGTACGGCGACACGCGGCACACGCTGATCGACCGCAGCAAGTACAACGGCCCCTACCTGCCGGGGTTCGTCGCGGCCGAGACCCAGGTGCAGCGGCCGGAAGGCCACCCGAAGCGGCTGTTCCAGGCCATCGACCACGTGGTCGGCAACGTCGAGCTCGGCCTGATGGACGAGTGGGTGACGTTCTACAACAAGGTGATGGGCTTCGTGAACATGGCGGAGTTCGTCGGCGACGACATCGCCACCGACTACTCGGCGCTGATGAGCAAGGTGGTGGCCAACGGCAACCACCGGGTCAAGTTCCCGCTGAACGAGCCGGCGATCGCGAAGAAGAAGTCGCAGATCGACGAGTTCCTGGAGTTCTACGACGGCGCCGGCGCGCAGCACATCGCCCTGGCCACCAACGACATCCTGCGCACCGTGGACATCATGCGGGCCAACGGTGTCGAGTTCCTGAACACCCCGGACTCCTACTACGAGGACCCGGAGCTGCGGGAGCGGATCGGCCACGTGCGGGCGCCGATCGAGGAGCTGCAGGCGCGCAAGATCCTGGTCGACCGCGACGAGGACGGCTACCTGCTGCAGATCTTCATGAAGCCGCTCGGCGACCGGCCGACGGTGTTCTACGAACTGATCGAGCGGCACGGCTCGCTGGGCTTCGGCAAGGGCAACTTCAAGGCCCTGTTCGAGGCGATCGAGCGCGAGCAGGAGCGTCGCGGCAACCTCTAACGCTTGCCGGTGGCAACAGGTCACGGCGACACGCGACGTACGGCGTGTCGCCGTCCGATTACCGGAATGACTGTCAAGGCAGGGGTTGTTCGCGTAATGTGCGTTCCTGAGTGCGCGTCGGGGCGTGTGCTCAGGAAGGGTTTCATCATGAGGACTCTGGGCATTCTGCTCAGCACTGCGGGCCTTGCCGGGGTGGGCGCCATCGCGCTCGTCGCCGCGCCGGCCCAGGCCGCCGAGGCGGCCAACTGCTCGGTCGTGAGCCAGGACGACGCACCGATGCTGCGCGGCAATCAGCCGCCCAGCTGGGGCAAGATCTTCGTCTTCAAGGACAGCTGCGGGCGCTTCTGGGCCGAGGTCAGGATGGACTCACCGTTGCCGGCCAATGCGAAGGCCAACGCCTTCCTGGTCCAGAGCGGCGGCCGGACGTGGAACTGCAACAGCTCCGGCGGCAACGACGAGGTCACCCGTGGCCAGCGCACCTGCCGGACACCGAAGGTGCGGGGCAACAACGGTGCCAGCTTCCGGGCCTACGGCGCCGAGTACCAGAACTTCGGTTCCGGCTATTCGGAGCTCGGCAAGAACTACACCAAGTACATCCGCTGACACCGGCAACCAGCGCCAAACGGCGGCCCGGCAACTAGGCTCCCATTATGGGTGAGGCTCGCAGTATCGGTGGAGTGGGCGAGGAACTTCGGCGGCTGTTGCCGCCCGAGGCGCTGGTGACCGATCCGGACCGGATGGAGAGTTACCGGTACGACCGGGCCATGTTCTGCCCGGCCGGGATGCCCGCTGCCGTCGTACTGGCGCGGGAGACCGCACATGTTCAGATCGCGGTCCGGGTCGCTGCCGCGGCCGGTGTGCCGATCGTTCCCCAGGGAGCACGGTCGGGGTTGTCGGGCGCGGCGAACGCGCTCGAGGGCTGCATCGTGATCTCGCTGGAGAAGATGGACAAGATCCTCGAGATCGAGCCCGTCGACCGGTACGTCGTCACGCAGCCCGGCGTCTACAACGCCGTACTGTCTCGTGCCGTGGCCGAGCAAGGCCTGTTCTACCCGCCGGATCCGTCCAGCTGGGAGTTCTGCTCGATCGGCGGCAATCTCTCGACGAACTCCGGTGGCCTGTGTTGCGTCAAGTACGGCGTGACCACGGACTACGTGCTCGGTCTCGAGGTCGTGCTGGCCGACGGCCGGATCCTGCGGACCGGCCGGAAGACCGTCAAGGGCGTCGCCGGCTATGACCTGGCCAAGCTGATCGTCGGCAGCGAAGGCACACTCGGCATCATTACCGAGGCGACCCTGGCGCTGCGTCCGGAGGCTGCGCGCCCGCGGACGATGGCGGCGCTGTTCGGCTCCGGCGTCGCGGCCGGTGAAGCGATCGTCGAGATCATCCGCAGCGGCGTCTCGCTGAGCCTGCTCGAGATCATGGACCGTACGACGATCGCCGCCGTGAACTCGTACAAGCGGATGGACCTGCCGACCGAGGCCGCGGCCATGCTGATCGCCCAGTCCGATGCCGGCGGTGAGGCGGGCGCGGCCGATGTCGCCGCGGTGGCCAAGCTGTGCCGCGACAACGGTGCGATCGAGTGCATCGAGGCGGACGACCCGGCCGAGGGCGAGCTGCTGCTGGAGGCCCGCCGGGCCGCGCTGGTGGCTTTGGATCAGCTCGGTACGACGATGATCGACGACGTCTGCGTCCCGCGGTCCCGGCTGGCCGATTTCATCGGTGCTGTGGAGGCGCTGGCGACCGAGCTCGACATTACTGTCGGTGTCCTCGGGCATGCTGGTGACGGCAACATGCACCCGACGGTGGTCTTCGACCCGACCGACCCCGGTCAGGCCGAGCGGGCCCAGCTTGCGTTCGACCGAATCATGGAGGTGGGCCTTGAGCTTGGTGGCACGATCACCGGTGAGCACGGGGTCGGCGTCCTGAAACGGGCCTGGCTGGCTGAGGAGATCGGCCCGGTCGCGATCGACGTGCACCGCGCGATCAAGACCGCCCTGGACCCGGGAAATCTGCTGAATCCCGGCAAAGTCGTGGCGGGCTGACTGCTGTGACCCAACCGCAACGGAACTGCCGGGGCCATTCGATGTCCATGGCCGTCCAATGTGACGTCGGCCGAGCACTATGGAAGGTAGTTGTCTGAATCTCCGGGGGAACCATCGATGAGGCAGGGTAGGAGGCGCCCTATGCGTATGCAGCGCCTACTGGCCCCTGCCCTCGCGGCCGTGGCGGCACTGAGCGTGCTCGCCGGCTGCGGGAACGGCAGTGGCCTGCGCGTCGAGGGCGCCGAGCCGGCCGATTCCAGTTCCGCCACCGCGCCCACGCCGACCACCGCTCCGACTGTCACGCCCGGGGTCCGATCCGGACCCGCGTCGACCGTCTCCCTGACTCAGGTCAGGACAAATTTGCTGGTCGACAAGGGTCTCGATCCGAACGCGCGGGCGATTCTCACGAATTGCACGGTGATTTCGCGTTGCCTCAGCCAGGGTCCGACCGTTGATGTTATGCACAGCGGTGTTCCTCAGCAGGTCGTCTACATCCATGCCCTGGAAAAGTTCGTGTTCGGCGTGTTCCTGATCGCGCTCGAACCGGCCGGCCCGCGGCGGATCTGGAGCCTGAAGGTGGACCAGCCGACGATCAACGCTAGTCCCCAGGGTGACCTGGTGGTCGAATCCGAGAAGTTCGAGCCCGACGACAAGCCCTGCTGCCCCTCCGGGCGCAAGGTGGAGGTCTACCGTTGGGACGGTCGGCAGATGACCAGGGTGAGCTCGACGGACCAAAAGGGAGACTGAAGTTCGGTGGTACCGGAAGAACCGGCAGCGCGCATTCTCATGGTCGAGGACGACGCGGTGATCCGTGAGGCGACACAGTTGACCCTCGAGCGGCACGGCTACGACGTCACCACGGCCGAGGACGGCCTGGAGGCGATCGAGCGATTCGAGAAGATCCATCCCGATGTGGTGATGCTGGACATCATGCTGCCCGGGCTGGACGGGATCTCGGTGTGCCGCCGGATCCGGGAGACGAGCACGGTCCCGATCGTGATGGTGTCCGCGCGCGGTGACGCGCTGGACGTCGTCCTCGGGCTCGAGGCGGGTGCCGACGACTACGTCACCAAGCCGTTCGACACCCAGGTCCTGGTGGCAAGACTGCGGGCCGTGCTGCGGCGTGCGGTCTCCGACCCGGAGCGCCCGGCTCCGGCGGCCGGCTCCGGGGTGGAGTCGTTCGGCGACCTGGAGCTGGATCGCGAGGCCTTGGAGGTGCGGCGCAGTGGTGCGACCGTGCAGCTGACGCCGACCGAGTTGAAGCTGCTGATCGAGTTCGCGAACAACCCGGGTGTGGTGCTCAGCCGGTCCACGCTGCTGCAGCGGGTCTGGGACTACGAATGGGGTGGCGACGGCCGCCTCGTCGACGTCCACCTGCAGCGTCTGAGGACCAAGATCGGTGCCGACCGCATCGAAACGGTTCGCGGATTCGGATACAAGCTCCGAGCGTGACATGGGCCTGAGAGGAAAACTCGGGCTCATCTTCCTGCTGGTCTCGGCGCTCGCCATTCTGGTCCTGTGTGTTGCGGTCTACACGCAGGCCCAGTCGGCGCGCCTGGACCGGACGCGGAGTTTCGCCGACGAGCGGGTGCAGCTCGCGGCGCAGAGCTACGACCAGACCACGATCCCGGTGTTCGGGTCGAAGCTGGACGATCCGGATCTGCCGCCGCAGTTGCGGTCGGCGGTGCTCGAGGGCAAGCGGGCCACCTTCAAGACGGGTTCGCCGAACGCGAAGATGTGGGCCGCGGTCACCGTCAAGGACGGCAAGATCCTCTCGATCGAGCAGGACTACGAGACCACCGACGAGTCGATGCGGGCGCTGCAGCGCGCCCTCATCCTCGGTGGTCTGGGGACCGTCGGTCTGGTCGCGCTGGTCAGCGTGATCCTGGCCGGCGGCCTGTCCAAGCGGATCGTCGCCGTCGCCGGGACCGCGCGGCGGATCGCCGCTGGTGATCTGGACGCGTCGGCGAAGGAAGCGGTCGGCAAGGGCAAGGACGAGGTGGCTTCGCTGGCCGCGGCGCTGGACACGATGGCCAGCTCGCTGCGCGGTCAGCTGGAGGCGGAGCGCCGCTTCACCGCCGACGTCGCCCACGATCTCCGTACGCCGGTCACCGGGCTGACCACCGCCGCCGAGCTGCTCCCACCCGGGCGGCCGAGTGAGCTGGTCCGCGATCGCGCCAAGGTGTTGCGCCGCTTGGTCGAGGACCTGCTGGAGATCGCCCGCTTCGACTCCGGTGTCGAGCAGGCCGATCTGGAGCTCGTCGGGCTCGGAGCCTTCGTCGGTTCCGCGGTCGGCCGGCTGCGGATGCAGCAGTCGCTCGCGCCCGACAGCGTGGTGGTCGAGTTGAACGGCAAGGACGAGACCGTCTCGACCGACTCCCGCCGGATCGAGCGCATCCTGGCCAACCTGATCGTCAACGGCCTGCGCCACGGCCGCCCGCCGATCGAGGTCACGGTCACCGGTCGCGTCGTCGAGGTCGTTGACCACGGCAACGGTTATCCCGAGGAGTTGATTGCCGAGGGCCCCCGCCGGTTCCGGTCCGGGATGGCCGAGCGCGGCGTCGGCCACGGCCTCGGCCTCACCATCGCCGCCGGCCACGCCAAGGTCCTCGGCGCCGAACTCACCTTCGGCACCGCCCCCACTGGCGGCGCCCTGGCCCGTCTGACCCTCCCGGCACTCGAGACCGACTGAGGTCGTCGTAGTACCTGTTACTGCACTGGTTCTCCAGCAGGGCAAGGGTTTTGGCTGAGACGGAACTGCAACACAACCTCTTGCCGGGTCAGGGCGTCTCCTATGTGACGGGTTCACGACGAGCCCGCGCCAACGAGGGGAAAACAAACATCATGCGTAACCGTTCGCAGTTCGTCCGTCGTACCGCCGCCACCGTCGCGGGCCTCGCTCTCGCCGCCACCGGCTTCGGTGTCGCCGGCGCCCTGCAGGCCAACGCCGCCACCGCGCCGCACCCGGCCGCCGCGACCCAGCCGGCCGTCGCCAAGACGGTGACGATCAAGTCGGACAAGGCCACCGCGAAGGCGTGGGCCAAGGTTTCGTTCAGCGGCAAGACCACCGGGATCGCCAAGAACACGGTCGTCCAGGTCCAGCGCTTCGAGAACAACAAGTGGGTCAACTTCCCGGCCACCACCAAGGTCACCGCGAAGAGCACCTACTCGGTCTGGGTCCAGAGTGGCCGCACCGGCGTCAACAAGTTCCGCGTCGTCTCCGCGAACACCGCCAGCGCCCCGGTCTCCGTCACCATCACCAAGTGATCTGACGCCCGTACCGAACCAGCGGCGCCCGGCTCCCCTCGGGGGAGTGCCGGGCGCCGCTTGTTGTGTTCGATCAGCGAGTGCCGTAGATGTTTAGTTCGGCGGCTGAGCCGAAGACGGCTCCGTTGAGGGAGCTTGTGCCGACGAACTTCACGTAGCGGCCTGCGACTGCGGGGAAGTCGACGCGCTGGACCGCGGTGGAGTTGGGGAACTGGCCGGTTGCGACCGGTGAACCCCAGGTCTGGCCGTCAGTGCTGACATAGACCTCGTAGCCCTTGAACATCCCGTTGGTCCCAGACTGCCGGGGGAGGTAGCTGAGACCGTTTACCTGGTACGTCGATCCGAGGTCGAGCGTCATGTGATGCGGGAACCCGGCCGGCGTACTCACCTCGGACCACGCGGAATGCCAGAGGGTGCTGGGATTCCCGTCCAGCGCGGCCGTCGCCGCACCACCGGTGGCGACGTCCTCGCTGTCCACGTCGGCGACCTTGATCCGGGACTGCGGCACGATCCCCGGCGGCAACACGCTGGCCTCGGCAGTTGCTACTGCCTGACCGCCCGTTGCCGTCAGCCCGTACTTTCCTTCGGCAGTACCAGCCGGCGGAGTGACGTCCCAGGTCGTCTTCACCGTCGCGCCAGCAGCAACGGAGGTGTACGTCGCCGGTGAGGTCGCGGTGATGGTCCATCCCGTCGGGCCGGTCAGGCCGAGCGTGATGTTGTCCACGGCAACGACATCGTTGTTGGTGAACGCTGTCGTGATCGTGTTCGCCTCACCCGAGACCAAGCCGCTCGTCCCGGTGATCGCGACCGACGTGCAGTCGGCCGGTTCGGAGCTGGCGCCGAGATCGGTGATTGCGAAGTTGTCCATGACGAAGTCGGTCTGGTCGCCGCCGTCGGTCAGCTTGCGCAGCCCGACCCAGTTGTCGCCGCCGCACCCGGCCACGAACTCCTGGTCGAACGTCGCCTTGGTCCGCTGCTCACCAATCGGCGTGGCCCCAATCTCCACCGACTCCGGTCGATCCACTCCATGCACCCAGGCGTACTGCCCGGCCCGGCCACTCTCGTAGTCGAAGCTGACCTTGTACTTGTGCCCCGGCTGGAAGTTCACCGTCGCCGGGGTGGTCCGGTAGACCAGTCCCTCGTTCTCCTCATGGGATTTGAGCGACCACTCACCATCCAGTACGTCGTCCACCAGCTTCCCGTTCCAGCCTGCCTGCGTGTACGGCGCATGCTTGCGCGCGAGCACGGTTCGCGGATCGGTCACGCCACCGGCGTCACCCTTCACGAACGGTCCCCAGCCCTGGTCGACGTTCTCGAAGTCGTCCACCAGACCAGCGGCCGGCCGAGTCGTCTCAACCACCCGTACGTCGTCGATCCGCACCTTGGCCGCTCCGGCCGCCGCACCGATACTCAACGAGGCAGTCGAACCCTTCGCGGTGAACACCACGCGATCCCGCTGGTAGTACGCGCCTTGCTTGTCGTCGGAGGCCACCTGGTTCTTGGCCGTCGACCGCACCACCGTGTTCCGGACACCGTCCACCGAAATCGTGGTCGGGCGCGACTTCCCCGGCTCGACCTCGACCCAGGCAGAGGCGCTGTAGGTCTTGCCGCGAGTCAGCCCGGTGATCCGCTGCTGCAGCGAGGAAGAGCGGGTACCGAGCGAGGCAACGTGCTGCCCGTTGGCCAGCGTGTCGATCATCGCGCCGCCCGTGGCGCTCCACGCCTTGAGGTTTCCGCCGTTGAATCCGGGGTCCTGCAGATGCGTCCCGGCACCCCACTCCGCCGGCTTGGGCTGAGGCGCCGCGATCGGGTAGAGCACGTACGGCTGGCCCGCGACCGCGTTCAGGGTGACGGCGCCCCGCCGTACCGGGACTGTGCCGACCTGGACGCGACCGGTGTCGGTCAGCTTGTAGACGCCGAACTTCGGGGCCCACGACAGCGCGGACGGGATCTGCCAGGTCGTGCTGCCGCCGGTCGGGTTGTAGTGGTAGAGCTTCTTGTTCCCGTCCCACGGCAGCAGGTACTTGTCGCCGTCGAGCACCTTCGCGTTCCCGACGGACAGGGTGCGCTTGCCGTCGACGACCGCACCGCGGACGCCGCCGGTGAAGCTGATCTCGCCGGCGTTCCAGTCGGTGATCTTCTGCTGCTGAAGGAACTTGGCCGGCAGGTTCTGCCGCCAGATGTTGGCGTAGAACTTGTTCCAGTCGACCTCGCCGGTCCAGCCCTCGAACTCGACCAGGCTCGCCTGGCCCAGGATCGGGTCGTTGTTCCAGACGTCCTTCTCGTGGTTGCGGACGAACCGGATGATCTGCGAGTTCAGGCCCTTGTTGGTCGGGCCGCCGTAGTCGAGGTCGTTCGCCCAGTGCGGCCAGAGCGAGGTGCGCTCGTGCCGGTCGGCCCACTCGGTGGCGATCTGCCAGCCCTGCGTCCCGAGCTGCCGGGTCAGACCGTCGGCCAGCCAGCCGGACTGGTAGTAGACGTCGATGTAGAGCTCTTGGAGGTTCTTGTCGGTCTCGTCGCGCAGTTGCTGGAACCGCTTGACGATGTTGCCCGAGGCAAGGTCAGGGCGCTGCTTGATGTAGTAGCTCTGGTTCAGCCAGTTCCAGCCCTTGGCGCTCTTGTCGACCAGGTCCTCGCTGAAGGCGTTCGCCTCGGGGTAGGACTCGGTCGCGTTCACGTGGACGCCGAAGCCGGCGTTCCAGCTCTTGCCCTGCTTGAGCAGCGTGTTCAGATCGGCGAGCCCACCCGCGCGGATGTTGTAGTTGCCGCCGTAGTCCGGGTGCGCGGAGTCATGCCCCTCGGAGCCGTACCCCTTCAGGATCGCCATCTGCCCGAGCCCGTCGGTCGCCAGCGAGATCCGCTTGACGTCGTCGAGCGTGCGCAGGAACGGATGCGTCGCCTGGCTGGCGAAGTTGAACGGGATGTGCGTGATGACGCGGTCCTTGACCTGGTCGCCGCCCTGCGGCTCGGTCATGATCGAGCGGAACGCGAGCGCGCCGTCCTGCCAGTCGACCGTCTTGTCCTGGTTCGCGTCCGGCGTCACCACGACCTTTGCCCACGGCAACGGTTCCGGGTACGGCGAAGTGTCCGCGCGGTAGGTCCATTGCCCACTCCACACGCCGACCTGGGTGCTCCCGTCGGTCAACTTGCGGGCGCGGTGCCAGAACCGGGCGCCGTCGTCGACGGACTGACCGGACGGCTTGTCGTAGGTCGAGTTCGACTCGATCCCCGCCGCCAGCCTGCTGGTGTTCACGAACGCGTACGTCGCGCCGACGGCCGCGGCATCGGCAGGCGTCGTACCGGTGACCGGCGTGATCTTGTCCGCGGTCCGCGTCGAGTCCGGGTCCAGCGTGGTGAAGGCGGTCGTCGCCCCGGCGTCCGTGCTGGCGACCGACACCAGATCGTGGTCCGGGATGTCGATCGTGTGCACCCGGCTCGTCTCGGTATCCCGAACATCGTCGATACGGAACGTCGTGATCCGACCGGCCAGGCTCAGACTCGCGTCGAGTTCAACCCCGGGGAGCGCGTCGAAGAGCAGCTTGTACGACGCCTTGCCGCCACTGACCGTGGGCGGATCGGCCAGGTGTGCCGTCCGCGCAACCCCGTCGATCGTGACGGCTGACAACGCCTCGGCCCGCCCAGCGAGAGCCTGGCCGGACGCGTTCTCGACGTACTTGATCACCCGGGGGAACTCGGCTCCCACGGTGACCGTCAACTCCCGCGACCGCAGCGTCAGGTCGCCCGCAGCCTGCGCGCCGGCCGGCGCAGCCAGGACTCCGGCGACGAGCGCTGACACCAGCACTCCACACCCCACTGAACGTTTCATGCGCAAGAAGTTCGCACGTAAGCGCTAACTAGTCAAGAGAAACGAACAGTTATGAACATTCTGGACCGCAGGGGTCCCGGAAAGAAAATTGCCGTTGTCTACCTGCGCAACGGTTGAAAGCTTCCCGGGTCGGTGTTTAGCTGTCGCGATACGTAGCCGACCGGCTACGTGTTCCCGAGCGAAGGGTCACCATCATGAGCCCCACCGCATTCGAGCTGGACATCGACGTCGTTCCCGCCTCCGACCCGACTCTGATCCGGCCCGCCCGGCCGGGCGATGCGCGTGAGGTGGATGAGAAGAGCGGCCTGACACCGGGCACCAGGAACACCTACGCGGTCGGTATCGCCGCCTGCGTTCCCTGCTGCTGACGATCGTCGACTGACGACGTGCCGCCGACGGACAGGTTCCGGCCCGGCGCGTTCGCGGTGCTGCGGTTGGCAGGTGCACCAGCTGCCGCCGCAGCACCTACGCAGAACGCTCCCGACCCGGCCACAGCCACCGACACCGAGCTCTGTGACTATCTCGCCGGTCTGTACGCCGATGAGACGCTCCGCGAGGCGATCGAGCTCTCCAGCCCTTCGCTGGCCGCGGCGGTGGGCAAGCTGCTCGCAGTCAGGCCGGGAGTCTGTGACCGGGGCAAGTTGGAGCGAGCCGTCCTCGCCTCGACGCGGTACCTCTTGCGGATGACGGGTCGGCCGACCCCCTTCGGGCTCATGGCCGGCGTGGCGCCCGTGCGATTCGGTGCGTCGGCGAAGGTCCGGATCGGCGCCGACCACACCAGGGTGGTGCACCCGGACTCCGGCTGGCTGTACGACGGACGGCGTACCGAGCTTCCTGAGCGCGTGGTGGCGAACAATCTCGTCGAGGTCCGCGGCGACCGGGTCGTCCTGCACTACCTGCGCAAGTTCACCGACGAACGCCCTGGGCGCCAACTGTCGATCGCCAACTCTCCGGCCGTCCGCCTGATCCGCGCCGCGGCCCGCCGTCCGATCGAGTACGGCGTCCTTCGCGACCAGCTCCTGGTGGCGCATCCGGAGGCGACGCCCGACCATGCTGATCAGATCCTTCGCCAGCTCCTTGACCGCGAGATCCTGCTCCCCGAGCACGCGCCGAAGGCGGCGACGGGAACAGCGCAGGTCGACCTCCGCATGGATGTGGACCTGCAACTGCCTCAGGATGTCGCCGACGAAGCGGCACGGGCCGCCGAGGTGCTGTGGCGGCTGTCCCCTCCGGGAGACGGCCTGCCCGACCTTGCGGCGTACCACCTGGAGTTCCTTGATCGCTACGGCACCGACCGCGTGGTCCCGGTGCTTGAGCTGCTCGACCCGCACCTGGGCCTCGGTCCGCCTGCGGACTACCGCGTCCCCTTCGGTGAGCGATCCGGCCGGGCCGCGCCTGCGGCCACCCATGCGGAGCTGCGCGACCAGATCCTCGCGGCCGCGCTCGGCGACAACCAGGGCGAACTGGTCCTCGACGAGGCGCTGATCGATCAGCTGGCCGGGACGTCAGACGACCGGCCGCCGGACTCGCTCGATCTGTGCGCCCAGCTGTTCGCCGACTCGGCCGCGGCGGTGGACCGGGGCGACTTCTTGCTCTCGGCAACTAGTGGTTCGATCGCCGCGGGCGCGATGCTCGGCCGGTTCGCGACCATGCTCGGGCTCGAGGGCGAGCTGAGCGAGCTGCTCGCGGGGCCGGCGAACCCACTGCCCGTGCAGCTGCAGTTCCAGCCGTTCGAGCCGCGCTTCGGGAACGTGCTGCGCGAGCCCCGGCTGCTGCCGCACGTGCTCGCCGTCGGTACCTTCGCCGATCCCGATGATCCGGCGGTGATCGACGTCCGTGACGTTGCGGTCGGCACGACCGGCGAGCGGCTGTATCTGTTGTCGACGAAACTCGGTCGCGAGCTGTCGGTCATCCGCCCGAACATGATCAATGTCGTCACGGCGGCGCCCAACGCGGCCCGCTTCCTGGCCGCGGTCGGACTGGCCGGCCGCCGTTTCTGGACGCCGTGGCAGTGGGGCCGGCTGGCGGTCCTCCCGCGGCTGCCCAGGGTCCGCACAGGTCGCACGATCTTGGCCCCGGCCTTGTGGCGCGCGGATCCCGCGCTGGCTGAAACCACCATCGAGTGGGATGCGGCGCTCGACCGCTGGCGGGATCGGTGGCAGGTGCCGGACGTCGTCCGGGTCACGGTCATCGACCATCACCTGGATCTCGATCTGCGCGTTCCGTTGCACCGGAGGTTGTTTCGCGACCAGCTCCGCAAGGAGCCGTCGACAGTGGTCAGCGAGACGCCCGCACAGTACGGCGCTGGGCTCGGTATCACCGGCGGTCATGCCAACGAACTCGTGGTTCCGATCGTCTCGACCGCCGACCAGGAAGCCGTTGCGCCGAACCCGTCCTGGGCGACTGCGACCGCGCCGCGGATCAGGCATCTGCCGGGTGGGGAATGGCTCTACGCCAAGGTCTACCTGATGGCCGACCTCCAGGACGCCTTCCTGGCCGGACCGGTCAGCCGGCTCGTCGAGCGGATGAACGTCGACCGCTGGTTCTTCCTTCGGTACGCCGACCCCGACGCCCACCTGCGCCTGCGCTTCCACCAGGGTGATGTGGCCATCCTGCACGACTGGGCCCGGGAGGCGGCCGGCGCCGGCCTGATCCGCACGATGGTCCTGGACGAGTACGAGCCCGAGACGGTCCGGTACGGCGGTCCCGAGGTTCTGACCGCAGCCGAGGACTTGTTCTGTGCCGACAGCCGAGCGGTCGTCGACCAGTTGCAGCAGCGAGCCCGCGGGCAACTCCAGATGCCGATCGAGTCGCTGACCGCACTGAACCAGCTCGACCTGCTGAGCGGCCTCGGCGACCTCGAACAGTGGTTCGTCGACACCTATCCGATCGACCTGTCCAACGCCGTACCGGTAGCCGGTCGGACGGAGTTTCTTCAACTCCACAAGGAGTTTCAGACGCTCGATTGCTGGCAGCAACGAACGGCCGCTGCTCGTGTGTACGGTGCGGCTGTTGAGCAGAACAAGCAGGCCGTGATGAGTGTCCTGCACCTCCACTCGAACCGTCTGCTCGGGATGGACCGCTCCGCCGAGAACCGTGCGTACGGTCTGCTCCGGGTGGCGCTGCGTCGTCAGCTCGACCGAAGGAGGCACGGCCGATGAAGAACGCCACGGCCGCGATCGTCGCCGAACTAGCCGATCGCCTGCGTGATCCGGAGGCGGTGATCACGGCGACGACGGCCAACGGTGCGGTGATCGACATCGCCGAGCTCCGCTGTCCGCCCTGGGATCCATCCACGCTCTCGCGAGGTCCCGGCGCGCTGGCGGTGCTGTTCTCCGAGCTCGGCGAGCGCGAGGTCGCCCATGACTACCTGCAGCGGACGGTGGCCGCGACGCGGGGGAGTTCCGTCGAAGGTCCACTCGAAGGGCTCGGTGCGCTGGCAACCGCGACCCGCCTGGCGGCGCGGGAACCAGGGGACTACGCGGGCATGCTGGAGCGCCTCGACGGACGGATGATCGAGCATGCACGATGGCTCGTCAGCGTCCAGGCTGCGACGCGACAGGCCGGCGTACCGACCTGCGCAGGTGTCGTCGATGTGGTGAGCGGTCTGAGCGGGGTCGGTCGATACCTGCTGGCTCGCGAGCAGTACGACGTACTCCGCGAAGTGCTGACCAGTCTGGTCTCGTTGCGGGAACCGGTCGTTGTCGAAGGCATCCAGGTTCCGGGGTGGTGGTTCGACGGGACCACGAAGACTGTCGTCGGACCGGAATTCGCCCAAGGTCAAGTGAACTTCGGCCTCGCGCACGGCACACCGGGCCCGCTGGGGCTGCTGTCGCTGGCTTGGATGGCAGGCATTCGGGTCGACGGGCAGGCAGAAGCCGTTGCAGCTATGGCGGATTGGCTCCTGGAGTGGCGAGAGAAAGATGCCTGGGGCCACTATTGGACCGCGTATCTGCCGCTGGCGTACTACGCCGATCGGGACGCGGCCGCTGCTCCACAGCCCGCCCGTGCATCCTGGTGCTACGGCGCACCGGCGATCGCGCGTGCCCTCGAGTTCGCGGCGACTGCCTTCAATCGGCCGGACTGGTCAGCTGCTGGACTGGATGCGTTCCGCTCCTTGCTGAGTCGGCCGCGCGCGCAGTGGGGGATCACCGACGACGCACTCTGCCATGGCTGGGCCGGAATGCTCTACCTGTGCACGCTCTTCGACCGCGCACATCCCGGAGAGGCCTTCGGGCAGGTCGCCGACGAGATCGCTGCCGACCTGGTCGAGCGGTTCGATCCGGCGCTGCCGTTCGGCTATCGCTATCACCAGCCGATCGCGAACCTCTCGCTCGACCTGCCCGGCCTGATGGAGGGCGCGGCCGGTATCGCCCTCGCCCTCGCTGCCTACCTCAGTCCGCCGCGGACCGGCTGGGACTCGGCCCTCCTGCTCAGCTGACCGCCGGGGTGATCCTTCCGGTGACCTCGCCGAGGGCGATGGTGCCGGCGTGGGCGGTGATGGTGACCTCGTCGCCGTCCTCGAGGAAGGTGCGCTGCTCACCCTTCACGGTGATCGGCTCGCGACCGCCCCAACACAACTCCAGGAACGAACCGCGCTGGTCCTTGGCCTCTCCTGAGACGGTGCCGGAGGCAAATAGATCGCCGGTACGGACTTCGGCGCCGTTCACCGACAGGTGAGCGAGCATCTGCGCGGGCGACCAGTACATCTCCCGGTACGGCGGCCGGCTGACCAGCTCGCCGTTCCAGTAGACCTCGAAGGTGATGTCGAGGTTGGTCAACTGCTTGCCGGCCAGGTAGGGCAGGACGGCCGGCTCTTGGGTGCCTAGGGCAACTTCCGCGGACTCGAGGGCGTCCAGGGATACCACCCACGGCGAGATCGAGGTGGCGAAGGACTTGCCGAGGAACGGCCCGAGCGGCACGTACTCCCAGGCCTGGATGTCGCGAGCCGACCAGTCGTTCAGCAGCACCACGCCGTACACGTGCTCCTTGAAGTCGTCGACGGAGATCCGGCTGCCGAGCGCGGACGGCGTACCGACGACGTACCCGAGCTCGACCTCGATGTCGAGACGCAAAGACGGCCCGTACGTCGGTGCTGCCGCGTCCGGAGCCTTGCGCTGACCGGACGGCCGGACGATATCGGTGCCACTGGCAACTACTGTGCCGGCGCGGCCGTGGTAGCCGACGGGAAGGTGCTTCCAGTTGGGCAGCAGCGGTTCGGCATCGGGACGGAAGAGCCGGCCGACATTGGTCGCGTGGTGTTCGGAGGCGTAGAAGTCGACGTAGTCGGCGACCTCGAACGGCAGCAGCATCGTGACCGCGGACTGCGGGATCAGGTGCGGCTCGACGGCGCCTGTCTGCACGAGGTCCAGCAACTGTGCACGCAGAGACGTCCAGGCCGGTCGGCCGAGCGCGAGGAACGCGTTCAGCGTGGGCTCGGCGAAGGTGTCCGAGAGCCCGAGTGGGGTGAGGTCGATGACCTGATCACCGAGCGCCGCACCGATCCGCGGCTCCTCGTCCCCGTGCCGGAAGACTCCCAGCGGCAGGTTGTCCGGGCCGAAAACGCTCACAGCTCCTCCATCAGGTTCAGTGCAGTCAGGTCGTGAAGCGGCTCGGAGATGCTGCAGGAGCCGAAGGAGGTGAACCAGCGCCGGGTGCTCGCGGCTCGGTCCTCGGTCAGTTCGCGAACCCGTTCGGCGAGCTCCAGAGTGTCGTCCCAGCTCAGGAGTTGCACGAGCTCGTCGTGCGAGGCGCCGTCGAGTGAGGCGCGGGTGGCGAGCAGGACGTTGAGGAAACCGTGGTGCTCGAAGCCGGTCGCCGGGTCGGTGTGCCGGATCGCGTTGTGCAGGCCGGCCGTGCACTTGAACGGCACCTCGACGTCCAGGCAGCGCGTGATGAACGTCGCGACCTGGTCCGCCGACGGGAACAGATGAGCGTCCAGGCCGCCGGTCCGCAGCTTGGCGGCGTACCCGGCGTCGGCGATCGCGCCGAGCGCGTGCTCCCAAGCGCCATCCAGCCCGGTCTCGACGTACACGGCCTGGTCGTCGAGGCAGTCCTCAGCGGCCCGTACGACGCGCAGCGCGTTCCGGGCGAGGTCGCCTTCGTCGCGCAGCCGCACCTCGACGCCGGCCAGTTCGAGGCCGGGGGAGCGTTCGGCCCAGCGGACGGCGGGCTCGATCCCGCCGGCACCGCCGGTGATCACGACCGAGATGCGCAGCGGCCCGTCGCCGGCCGCCTCGGCGATCTTCGGCAGGTCCTCGTCGGTACAGATAAAGGTGCCCACGAGATCGGCGTACGGCGCGGCGCGGTGCGCGCGGTGAGCAGTGACGGCCTCGGTCAGCGGCAGGTTGCCCGGGGGGAACATCGCCGCGTCGTCGACCAGGTGCCGGTACAGGGCAGGGACGGTTGACATGGCTCCGAGCCTAACGGATGCTTTCGGTAAGCGGACGCATGCGTTCGATTATCGTACTCGGGAGTCTGAAGAATGACGTTCTACCGGCAGATCGGGCAGATCCCGCCCAAACGGCACACGCAGTTCCGGAACGCCGACGGCGGGTTGTACTACGAGGAGCTGATGGGCGAGGAGGGGTTCTCGTCGGACTCGTCGCTGCTCTACCACGCCGGGGTCCCGTCGGCGATCGTCGACTCCCAGATCTGGGAGCTGCCCGATCTCGCCACCGTCCCGAACCACCCGCTCACGCCGCGGCACCTGAAACTCCATGACCTGTTCACGGACACGTCCGCGACGAACGTGGTTGAGCATCGGCGGTTGGTGCTCGGGAACGGCGACGTACGGATTTCGTACGTCGTGGCCGAGCAGCCCTCGCCGTACTACCGGAACGCGATCGGCGACGAGTGCGTGTACATCGAGAAGGGCTCGGCCACCGTTGAGACGGTCTTCGGCGTACTGAGCGCTGTTGAAGGCGACTACGTGATCATTCCGCGGGCGACCACGCACCGCTGGCTGCCCGGTCCGGACGGCGTCTTCGCGTACTGCATCGAGGCGAACTCACACATCGCCCCGCCCAAGCGGTACCTGTCGCGGTACGGGCAGTTCCTGGAGCACTCGCCGTACTGTGAGCGGGACCTGCATGGGCCGACCGAGGCGTTCACGGTCGAGGGGACGGACGTCGAGGTGCTGGTGAAGCACCGCGGGAACGGCCCGAGCGGGATCGTCGGCAGCCGGATGACGTACGCGACGCATCCGTTCGACGTGGTCGGCTGGGACGGCTGCCTCTATCCGTACACGTTCAACGTGAGCGACTACGAGCCGATCACCGGCCGGATCCACCAGCCGCCACCCGTGCACCAGGTGTTCGAGGGCTACAACTTCGTCATCTGCAACTTCGTCCCGCGCAAGGTCGACTACCACCCGCTCTCCGTGCCGGTGCCGTACTACCACTCGAACGTCGACTCCGACGAGGTGATGTTCTACTGCGGCGGCGACTACGAGGCGCGCAAGGGATCCGGCATCGGCCTCGGCTCGATCTCCCTGCACCCCGGCGGCTACGCCCACGGCCCGCAACCCTCCTCGATCGAGGCGTCCCTGGGCGCGGAGCGCTTCGAGGAACTCGCCGTCATGGTCGACACCTTCCGCCCCCTCGAACTCGGCGAAGGCGGCCAGTCGGTCGACGACGGCGTCTACGCCTGGACCTGGGCCGGCCGCCGCCTTCAGCCCTGATGTCGGGGGTGGGCCGGTGGGATGGGATTCTTACCGGATGAGCGAGGAGGCGGGGTTCGTCGTCGGGGTCGATCGGCAGGCGGTGATGCGGCGGCGTGAGGTGGTCAGCACGGTGTTGCGCCGGGGGGCTTGGGCGACGCTGGTGATCGGTGCCATCGGCATCCTTGGGGCGCTCTACGTGCTGATCACGATGCGCTACTCGGGACTCTGGCCGTTCGCCGTACTGCTGATCGTGGCCATGCTGCCGCTCGTCGTCAGTACCGTCCTCGCCCTCCGCCTCGACTCCGAACGGCAACGCTGGTACGCCGCCTTCCCGCTCCAGGACGTCGCGATGCGGATGACCGAGCGCGGCCTCGAACTAGCCTGCGACGGCGCTGGCTACCCGGTCATGCTTCCCTGGGGGACCGTCACCGGCTTCCGTCAGAAGAAGCTCTTCGGTCAGTACATGCTCGAGCTCGTCATTGCCCCCGGAGTAGGCGCCACCACCGCCGGAGTACGCGGCCTGGACCAACCCGCCGTACGGGCCGTCGTCAAGCCCAGCCCCCTCCTGCACCCCATCGGCATGTTCCTGGTCAAAGCCCTCGACCAACCGGTCCACGTCATCGACCAGGCTCTCCAGCACTACTCCAAGGGCTCAGCCGCCGTACAGCACTGACCCCGATCGCCCGCGCCCCGCGCCGCCACTGGCAATCGCGACAACGTCCGAAAACACGCCGACCACGTACTGCGATCCTTCGGACGCTAGGTGGTCAGCAGGGGAGGGAGTGGAAGGTGTAGCCCTGGCGCTGGAGTTTGGTGAGGGCGCGGTCGAGGGCGGCGACGGTTTCGGCGCGGTTGCCGCCGCCGTCGTGCATCAGGATGATGGCGCCGGGGCGGGCGCCGATCAGGATGGCGTGCTCGATGGCGGCCGCGCCGGGCTTCTTCCAGTCGTTGGTGTCGACGTCCCAGAGGACCTGACGCTGGTGGTTGGCCTTGGCGGTCGCCTCGACGGCCGCGTTCGTGTCGCGGAACGGCGGCCGGAAGCACTTCGACTTCACGCCGGAGAAGATCTCCTGGCGCATCTTGGCGGCCGGGAGCTTGGTCAGCATCGGGTGGTCCCAGGTGTGGTTGCCGATGTGGTGCCCGGCGGCGCGCTCCACGTCGAGCAGGTCCGGCCGCTTGGCCGCCTCGGAGCCGAGCACGAAGAACGTCGCGTGCGCGTTGTACTTGCGCAGGATCTGCAGCACCTTCGGCGTCCAGCCGGCGTGCGGGCCGTCGTCGAAGGTGAGGTAGAGGACCTTGCCGTGCTTGGTCAGGTTCCAGTCGTCGACGGCCGGCTTGGCCTTCGGCCCTTGATGCTTGGGCCCCGGCCCGGACGGCTTGTGCGGGATCGGGTTGCCGCTCAGCGGAGCGTGCGCCACCGTCTGGACAGCAGGCGACGACGCCTTGACCGGTGAGTCGGAAGGCTGGGCGGCCTGAGCGAGAACGGCACCGCAGAGCAAGGCGGCGACCAACGGCAGGAGCTTGCCGGGCGGCCCGGTCACGGAGCCTCCCGCCCTGGTCTGGAGCGCATGGGGAGCGGAGCGACTGGAACGACGAGGGAAGGGCGGGAGTAGCCCCGTGACTCGCCGCGCCGGAGGCGCGGAATGTGCACGGTCATGAGCTGCATCCTCTAACAGGCATGGGGCCAATTCCGAATCGGGTCACACGTAAGGTGTCGACTGCCACTACCCAACGACGCGTGAGGCGGCTGATGAACGACAACGGGCGGACGACGATGAGCAGGCGGACGGCGATCGGTGGTGCGGCGGCGCTCGCTGCGGCCGGTTTCACAGCAGCACCCGCGTACGCCGGGCGCGGCGGTGGCGGCCATGACAAGACCGTGCGGCTGAGCGTGCTCGGCACCACGGACCTGCACGGCAACGTCTTCAACTGGGACTACTTCAAGAACGCCGAGTACGACGATGCCGCGCACAACGACATCGGCCTGGCGAAGATCTCCACGCTCGTCACCGCCTTCCGCGAGCGCGTGGCCGAGGACCGGCACGCGCCGCGACCGCTGCTGGTCGACGCCGGCGACACCATCCAGGGCACTCCGCTCGCGTACTACTTCGCGAAGATCGAACCCATCACCGGCGGGCACATCCACCCGATGGCCGCCGCGATGAACGAGATCGGGTACGACGCCGCCGCGCTCGGCAACCACGAGTTCAACTACGGCCTCGACATCCTGCGCCGGTTCCAGCGCCAGCTGCGGTTCCCGCTGCTCGGTGCGAACGCGCAGGACTGGTCGACGGGGCTGCCGGTCTTCCCGCCGTACGTGCTGAAGCGCGTGCACGTGCCGGGCAGGGCGCCGATCACGGTCGGCATCCTCGGCCTGACCAACCCCGGCATCGCGATCTGGGACAGGGCCAACGTCGAGAACAAGATCAAGTTCGGCGGGATCGTCGAGCTCGCCAAGCTCTGGGTACCGCGGGTTCGCAAGGCCGGCGCCGACATCGTGATCGTCTCCGCGCACTCCGGCATGGACCTCTCCTCGTCGTACGGCGATGCCCTGCCGGTCCCGGAGAACGCATCCGTGCTGATGGCCGAGACGGTGCCCGGTATCGACGCCGTACTGGTCGGGCACGCGCACCAGGAGATTCCCGAGCGGCTGGTGACGAACAAGGTCACCGGTGAGCAGGTCGTGCTGACCGAGCCGCTCAAGTGGGGGATGCGGCTGTCCGTGATCGACCTCGACCTGCAGCAGGTCCGCGGGTGCTGGAAGGTCGTCAGCCGGCACAGCCAGGTGCTGAACGCGAACACGGTCGCAGCCGACCCGAAGGTCGTCGACGTCCTGCAGCAGGACCACGACAAGGTCGTCGGCTACGTGAACTCCAAGATCGGCACCAGCAAGGCGGCGATGTCCGCGGCGACCGCGCCTTGGGAGGACACCGCTGCGCTCGACTTCATCAACTTCGTCCAGGCAGACGCGGTCTCCAAGGCCCTTGTCGGTACGCCGCAAGCCGCGCTGCCGGTCCTCGCGATCGCCGCGCCGTTCAACCGGGCGGCCGCGATCCCGGCCGGTGATGTCTCGGTGCGCGACGTGGCCGGGCTCTACATCTTCGACAACACGCTGCTCGCGGTCACGATGACGGGCGTCCAGGTCAAGGCGTACCTGGAGTTCTCCGCGCAGTACTACAAGCAGGTCAGCGGCCCCGGCCCGTTCGCGTCGGCCGACGTCACCAACGCACCGACGCCGACCGCGCCGACCGGGACGCCGGACTACAACTACGACGTGATGGGCGGCCTGACCAAGCCGCTCACCTACAAGATCGACATCGCCAAGGCGACCGGTTCCCGGATCCTCGATCTCGCGTACGACGGTGTTCCGGTGACCGACGACCAGCAGTTCGTGGTCGCGGTGAACAACTACCGCCAGTCCGGCGGCGGCAACTTCCCGCACGTCTCCAAGGCGCCGGTCGTCTACAACCGCCAGGTCGAGATCCGGCAGTTGATGATCGACTACGTCACCGCCACCGGCGAGGTCGACCCGGCCTCCTTCCACACCGGCGACTGGGCCCTCGTTTCCAACGGTGCCCCCATCGTCATCAACCCTTAGCTGTAAGTACGCGTCATACCCGGACATCTACCGGGTATGACGCACTTACTGGCGAGGGAGGCCGCCCGCGTGACCGAGTCCCCTCCAGACGCCCGGTTGGCCCGTTTCGAAGAGCTATTCACCTGCCACCACGACGATGTACTGCGGTACTTCGTCCGGCGGCTCGATATCCGCGCGGACGCGGCCGATCTGGTGGCGGAGACGCTGCTGATTGCCTGGCGCCGGCTGGACGAGGTGCCGGACAGGCAGATCCTGCCCTGGCTGTACGGCGTCGCTCGCCGTGTGCTGAGTAATCACCGCCGCGGCGAGACCCGCCGGCACGGTCTGGCTGACCGCCTCCGCGGCGACCTGCGAACCGCCGTACCGGATCCGCAACCGGCCGCCTTCGAGGCCGCCGAAGCCTTCAAGCAGCTGTCGGACACCGATCGCGAAGTCCTCTCCCTGGTCGCCTGGGAAGGTCTGGACACCACGCAGCTCGCCGCAGCGCTGGACTGCTCGCGGAACGCCGCCATGGTCCGCCTGCACCGCGCCCGCCGCCGCCTCGAGCGCCTCCTGGACAACACCCCGGCTGGAGCAAAGTCATGACCGATTCCCTGGACCTCCTCCGCTCCCTCGACCCAGTCGCCGCCAACGACCCCGCCGAGCAGGTCACCCCCGAGACCCGAGCCGAGCTTCTCCGCAACCTCACAGCCGAGACGCCGCCGATCCCCCTCAAAAGTGCCCGGTCGGTACGACGCCGCTTGGTGCCGGTGCTGGCCGCCGCAGCCGCGGTAGCCGCGATCACGGTCTTCGTGGTCCACGTGCCGGGCGACAACGACCGGCCGCAAGCCTTGTCCTTCACCCCCCACGGAGAGGTGATGAAGGTCCGCGTGGTCGACCCGTTGGCGG
Organism: Kribbella sp. NPDC058245; assembly: GCF_042882005.1. NCBI lineage: Bacteria > Bacillati > Actinomycetota > Actinomycetes > Propionibacteriales > Kribbellaceae > Kribbella > Kribbella sp. NPDC058245. The sequence continues at coordinate 44,183 of NZ_JBHVWY010000027.1, read as the reverse complement.
ACAGCAAGCGCTTCAACAAGGAGTTCAAGGAGCACGGCCTCGACGTCAAGCTGGTACTGGTCCCGGCATCGCCGTCCATCGTCGGCGACAACGTGGCCATGGGAGCCTCCTCCGGTGCGGCCGCGGCACGAATCACCACGACCATGTACCCCGCAGGGTGTGAAGAGCAGCGAACCCGTCCTTGCGTTCCGGAGTTCACGATCCCCCTCGACCTCCAGGGGCAGGTGGATCTGGTGATCGGCCGCGCAGCCGAGCCGGGTGAGGAGTACTCGTCCGTCGGCTCCGTCGACGGCCGCGGCGAGCCGCTGGCGGGTGTCAAGTTCGTCAACCAGACCGTCGGTGACGTCCTGAAGGTTCTGGAGCAGCGTGGCTTCACGGCGGAGTACCGGGTGCAGTCCGGGGAGCGGAGCGACGCTCCGGACACGGTGCCGGCATCGTGGTTCGTGCACGATGGCGCGGCCGCGTCGGATCATCACGTCATCCTGTTCGTCGGACCGAACCCGCAGGGCTGAGGTCAGCGGTAGGCCAGCTCGTGGGCGTTGCGCTTGCCGACGAAGAACCAGAGCAGGCTGCCGATGAACGGCGCGATCACGATGAAGATGATCCAGACCAGCTTCATCCCGGCGGAGGCCGGCGAGAACAGCGCGCTGAAGAACGCGGTGATCACGAACAGGAAGTACGCCGCGACAACGGCGAGGACTCCCGTGGTGCCGACGAAGGCCCAGAACTGGTCGGGCTCGGTGGACGAAGCGGTGTGTGCGATGAGGGTCAACATGCCTCCAGCATCTCGGGAACGGGTGCTGGAGGCATCGGTCGAGTAGCTCAAACCGCGGTAGTACGAAGGTGTTAGATGCCGGCCCGTTCGTCGGTGCCGCTACGGTTTGGGGTATGCGATTGGCCTGGTGGGACGGGAAGCGCCGGATCCTGGCGTTCGACATCCTGTTCGCGTTGGCGGTCGCGGGCGGTCTGGCGCTGGAGCTCGTGAACAACCGAGCGGATCACTGGTACACGTTCCCGCTGCTCGTGGTGCCGTTTGTGGGAATGCTGGTCCGGCGGCGGTTCCCCCTGCTGTTCATGGCGATCACGCCGATCGCGCAGTGGTGGCCGAGCGTGCAGGTGACGATCGCGGCGTACACCGTTGCCAGCCGCAAGGGTTTGCACTGGCAGACCGCGGTCTCCTTCGTCTACGGCAGCGCCGTGATCGTGTTCTGGCCCGGCAAGCGGGGTGAGTCCGGGGTCGGTGCGGACATCGGGTACATCGTGTTCTTCGTTCTGGTGCCGACGCTCCTGGGGCTCTGGGTCTACCAGCGGCGCGCACTGCTCGTCGCACTCAGGGACCGCGCCGAGCAGGCCGAGCGCGAGCGGGACCTGCGCTCGGAGCGCGTGGTCGTCGCCGAGCGGCGGCGGATCGCGCGCGAGATGCACGACGTGGTAGCCCATCGGGTCAGTGCAATCGCGCTGCAGTCCGGCGCGCTGACGATGACCGCTCCGGACAAGCAGACCGAAGAGGTCGCGGAGGTCATCCGCAAGACCAGTACGGCGGCGCTCACGGAGCTGCGCGAGATTCTCCAGGTATTGCGGGACGAGCTGCCCGGTGAGCCGGGACACGTCGCGCCCGCGCTGGACGCCGTACCGGTGCTGGTCGCTGATGCGGTGGCGACCGGGCTAAAGGTGAATCTCGAGCTGCCCGACCCGATTCCCGAGGTCTCGGCGGCGGCCGGGCGGGCGGCGTACCGGGTGGTGCAGGAGGCGTTGACGAATGCGACCAAGCACGCGCCGGGTGTCGTGGTGACCGTGAATATCAAGGCTGACAAGAAGAATCTGGCCGTCGAGGTGAGCAACCCGCGCGCTGTCGTGCCGTCGGAGGTTCCCGGGTCCGGGTATGGGCTGTTGGGGATGCAGGAGCGGGTCACGTTGGCGGGTGGCACACTGCAGACCGGGTGGGATGACGGTGTGTTCAAGGTGAAGGCAAACCTCCCGGTGAAGGCGGCGGAATGATCAAGGTGCTCCTGCTCGACGACGAGGGGCTGGTCCGCAACGGGATCCGGCTGATCCTGCAGGCCGGCGGAACCGCCGAAGTGGTTGCCGAGGACACCAATGGTGCGAACGTCGTCGAGCTGATCGAGCAGCACCACCCGGACGTCGTACTCACCGATATTCAGATGCCGCAGGTGAACGGGATCGAGGTGACTCGGCGGGTGAACGCGCTGCCGGATCCGCCGCCGGTCGTCGTACTGACCACGTTCGATCTGGACGAGTACGTGTATGAAGCATTGCAGGCCGGGGCGACCGGGTTCCTGCTCAAGGACATCGCGCCGCGGGCGTTGGTCGAGGCGGTCGAGCAGGCGGTCCGCGGCGACTCGATGCTCTCGCCGAAGATCACCAAGCGGCTGATCAGCTCCTACACCGCCCACCCCGCACCGGGCCCGGCCGACGCCGGCGACGACCCGCTTCAGGAGCTCACCCCGCGCGAGCGCGAGGTGGCGATCGAGGTCGCCGAGGGACTGAGCAACGCGGAGATCGCGGGCAAGCTCCAGCTCAGCGAGTCGACCGTGAAGGTCCACATCACCCACATCATGGCGAAACTCGGCCTGTCCAATCGGACGAAGTTGGCCCTCCTGGTGCACGACATCGGTCTCGCCTAAGACCTCGGGATGACAGCGGTCCCACCTGAGGTCCGACGAATGCGGGTGCCGGAGTGCCTAGATTCGAGGCATGTTCACAAGACCTGTCGTAGCAACCGTTGCCCTGACCACCTTGGCCGCCGTCGGCCTCGCCGTACCGTCCTCGGCGGCACCTTCATCCGGTACGGCGGGCTCGATCGGGGTCGGTGACAAGGTCTGGCCGGAGCTCGGCAATGGCGGGTACGACGTCCTGGACCAGCGACTCGACCTACGGTTCGCCAAGGGGCTCGCGTCGTACACGGCGAGCACGACGCTGACCGCGCGGGCGACGCAGAACCTGAGCTCGTTCGACCTCGACCTGCTCGGTCCGAAGGTGACCGGCGTCCGGGTGAACGGCGTACCGACGACCTGGAAGACCACCCCACAAGGCGAACTGGTGATCACCCCGGCCAAGTCGCTTCGGAAGCACCTGCGCTTCGTCGTCCGCGTCGACGTCCGCAACAATCTTCCGCAGGCCACGGAGAAGGATCCGTTTCCGCCTGGTCTGCAACGCTACGGGGGCTGGGTGCAGACCGTGAACCAGCCGTCCGGTGCGCGCCGGATCATGGCCGTCAGCGATCACCCGGCTCAGAAGGCACCGACCACCTTCTCGGTCACCGCGCCGGCCACGCTGAACTCGATTGCCAACGGCAAGCTCATCAGCGTCCGCAAGCACGGCGACGCGACCACCCGCGTCTTCCGGGAGGGGCGCAAGATCGCCACCGAGCTGATCCAGATCGGCGTCGGCCCGTTCACCGTCCTGCATCGGACCGGTCCGCACGGCCTGCCGCTGCGATACGCCGTACCGACCGCACAGCTGAAGGAGATCGAGCCGCAGTTGGCGTCGTTCGACCGGTCGATCAGATTCATGGAGCAGCGGCTCGGCCGGTTCCCCGGGACGGAGGCGGGCGCCTATGTCTCGGCGCTCGGTGGTGAACTCGAGACGCAGGGGCTGACGCTGATGGCGGCCGACGCGATGACCAAGGAGGGGTTCGAGAACAACGGTACGGCGGGCGTCGTCCTGCACGAGGTCTCCCACGAATGGTTCGGGAACTCGGTCTCGCCGCGGCGGTGGGCCGATCTGTGGCTCAACGAGGGACACGCGGTTTTCTACACGAACCAGTGGTCGGCCGCGCAGCATGGCTGGTCGGTCGAGAAGTCGATGCGGCATACGTACGAGGAGGCCGGGAACGACCTGCTCGTGAACGGACCGATCGCGAACCCGGATCCGAGCACCTGGAAGGGGGATGCAGCGCCCATTCGGCCGTACAGCAGCGCGGCGTACCAGGGTGGTGCGCTGACGCTCTACGCGCTGCAGCAGACGGTCGGGGCGAAGACGTTCGAAGCGATCGAGCGCGCCTGGGTACACCGCTACGCGAACTCGAACGCCGGGACCGAGGACTTCATTCGGCTCGCGTCGACAGTGGCCGGTCGCGACCTCGGGCCGCTGCTCCGGTCCTGGCTCTACAGCAAGACGCTCCCCGCGATGCCGGGGCACCCGGACTGGAAGGTCGGTCCGGCCTAGGGCAACTGGGTGTGGGCAAGTTGAGTAGGCAATCAGCCCCCAAAATTGCCCACACTTTCCCTTGTATATAAGGGCTTTTGGTCGAAAACTGTCGGTGGGCGTGGCTATGCTTTGAGGTATGGAGATCTTGGCCTTGCCCCCGGTGTACTCGCTGAATGTCAGCGGGCTGGTGGCTGGTCTGGACGCCGCGCATGCCGCCAAGGCGATGCTTGAGACCTTCATCCTGCAGGCGAGCGGGCGGCTGGACGAGATGGGTGCCGCCGAAGAGCTTGGGGCCCGTGACACCGTCGATTTCTTGTCGACGCGCTATCGACTGATCCCGACCGAGGTCCGCAAAGACCTCGCGTACATCGCTGCTCTGCCCAAGTATCCGGCGGTGGCTGATGCCTTGCCTGATCCGACGGACCCAGCCCGTCCGGCGACGGTGCGCCCTGCGCAGGGGCGGGTGATTGTCGAGACGTTGGAGAAGGCTCCTTCGAGTGTGCCGGTGGACGTGCTGGAGGTCGCCGAGGAGCAGTTGGTCGGCCTGGCCCGCGACCGCGATCCGCGCGAACTGGCCGCCGTTGGCCGCGATGTCCTCGCGCGGCTCGACACCGATGGTGCCGAACCGGCCGAGGACGACGCCCACGCGAAGCGGTCGCTGCGGCTGCGGCAGGTCGACGGCGGTGTGACGTTTTCGGGGTTCCTGCCCGGTGCGAGCGGTGAACAGCTCACCACGCAGATCCACGCCCTGTCCAAGCCGCACAAGACCGTTGACGGGGATCGTGATCCGCGGTCCCTGGACGAGCGCCGCGCCGACGCGTTGGCCGTGATCCTGGATGCGGCAGCAGGAAACCCCGACTACCCAGGGATCCCGCATCTGACGGTGACGATCGATTTCGACGATCTCAAGGCCGGTACGACGGGTGCGGTCGGCGAACTGTTCTTCGGGGGCAACCTGTCCGCCTCGGCTGTCCGGCTGCTCGCCTGTGACGCCGCCGTCCTGCCGATCGTCCTCGGCGGCGACTCGCAGCCGCTCGATGTCGGCACCGAGCAACGCTTCGTGAACCGCTACATCCGCCGCGCGCTGAACAAACGCGACAAGGGTTGTGTGGTGTGCAAGGCACCCCCGTGGATGTGTCACGCCCACCACGTGCAGCATTGGGCCGACGGCGGTCCCACCAGCCTGCAGAACCTGGCGTTGCTGTGTGCTTCACACCACCGGGCCGTCCACGCACGCCAGTGGACGATCTCCATCACCGACGGCATCGTCCAGGTCACCCGCCCGCCCTGGGCCGACCCGGCAGCGGTCACCGATCCTGCTGTCTTGGCTGCTGCCATCAGCTGGGCCACCCCTGCCCACACCACCCGCGCCCGCGCCGGTGTCGTGAGTAACCCGGTCCATGAACAGCCCGACAGGCTCCCGACCGGCAGGGCTCTTCCCGATCCGGACCTGGCCGCCCGCCGTGAGGCCTTCAGCGCCAGGCTGAGGTCAGGGGTGCCCAGCGACTTCGATCCCTGGGGAATCAACGCCACCCCAACCTCCGGCCCGTAAGCCGTTGCTGCCCACGTGGCCCTGGGCGGCAACGACACCCGCAGATCCCCTGCGCGGCCCCGGCCACCCCACAGATGTCCAGTCACCCCCGCACCCCAATCACCACTCGGGGTTCCGGGGGCACTGGCACGTCCCGCCGCGGCGCCCCGACCCCACCGGCGGGGTCTGTTAACGAGTTCTGGATGTGCGTTGTGGGCTGGTGAGGAGATGGTTGCGGCTGGGGTGCGTGAGGTGCGGTAGCGCGGAAACTTCTGGTCGCCATTTGCACAAAGCGTTCCACCCAAACCACCCGGACGGGGCAACCGGAGACGGACGGGACCTCAAGCCGCCTGTCCCGCTCTAAAACCACCGCGGCGAGTCACCTCACAGGCCTCCTCGCTGCTGGCCGCAACCACAGCACGTAACCTCAAACAACCTGAGCCTCGGTCGCCGACCTCGCCAGCCCCCTTAGCCCCTGCGGCGGCCAGCCACCCGCCTCTAATCGGCCGAAGCGGCGAGCAACCATCCCCAGACGTCTCCGGCCGAGCCTCCCCAGCCCACCGCCAACGGAAAGAATTCCCTCACCGGGTACCCAAAACCCCGCTGGGCGAGAAGACCCCGCACCGGACCCGAGCCACCCACCGCACACAGCACCTCGCCACTGGAAGCGACCCCAGCCCAAGCCACAGCAGAGATGTTCCGGCCTACGGCCCGCTGGTGAGGAGCGAGGCGAGAGCGCGAGCGAACCGCTCTGCGGAGACGGGACCGGCCGGGCGTCCGTAGTACTCCTCGGCCAGGAAGAAGCCGACCATTGCGGACAGCATCACCTGGGCCGCCGCCTCGGGGTCGTCCCGCACGGCCTGGGGCGGCGCGAGGGACAGTATCTCGGCCATCCCGGACTCGATGCTGGCCTCGAACGCCGTTGAGCGCAGCCGCTCGACCAGGTCTGGGTTCCGCCCGCGCTCCCACACCAGGATGTGGATGAGTGGACCGAGGTCGCGCAGAAAGTCCAAGTCGGCCCGGAGCCGCGTGGCGAGCTGCTCGGTGGCTTCGCCGTCGGCCTCGCCGCGGGCCGGCGGCACCCTGTCGCGCGCTCGGGCGAGCTCCCGGTCGACGAGGGCGTCGACCAGCTCGGTCTTGTTCCGGAAATGCCGGTAGAAGGCTCCGCTGCCGGCGGCGAGGCCGGCGGCAGCCTCGATCGCGGTGACCGGGACCGCGGCGACACCTCGCTCGGCGAACAGCGCGAGAGCCGCGTCAATGATTCGGTCGCGGGTGCCAGTAGCCACAACCCAACCCTAGTGCCAGGCGTAGACGTAAGAACGCTCTTACATTACCGTCGGGTATGTCCCGCCCCGACCCCCAGGAGAAATGTCATGCGTCGTCTGCTCCTCAGCCTCGCCCTGGTCACCGGTGCCCTCGCGGCAACGCCGGCGACCGCCACCGCGCAAGCCGTCGCCGCCACGGCTTGCTCCCTCGCGCCTACCGGCGGCACCGTCACCCGCAGCTTCTTCCCCACCTCCACCCGCTCCTACAATCTCCGGGTCCCGGCCGGCCTGACCGGCAGCGCCCCGCTCCTGCTCAGCCTGCACGGACTCGGCTCGGCGCCGTTCTTCCAGGAGCAGGCGACCGGCTGGAGCCAGACCGCCGACGCGAAGAAGTTCATCGTGGCCTACCCAGCCGGTGACCTGAACTGGAATCTGGCGGTGGGGTCGCCCGACGTCGGGTTCCTCCGCGACGTCGTCGACCAGATCGCCGCCGAGCATTGTGTCGACCGCTCGCGCGTGTACGTCGAGGGTGGCTCCCTCGGCTCGTGGATGAGTCAGCGGGCGGCGTGCGACGCCGCAGGCACCTTCGCCGCGGCCGCGGGATTCATGGGCGGGTCGCCGAACACCTTCGGCGGTTGCGGACCCAGCCGGCCGATCGCGGTCGCACTCTTCCACGGCGAGAGTGACCCGCTGATCCCGATCGCGGAGGGTCGCCGTACCCGGGACGAGTGGGTCGCACGGAACAAATGTTCTCCGGTGCCCGTGACTGAGCCGGTCGCCGACGGTACCGCCCAGACCTACGGAGGTTGCGCTGCCGGCGTCGCGGTCAGTTGGCGCTCGTACCAGGGCCTCGGGCATGCGTACCCGACCGGTGCAGCCGGTGAGGACTTCCGCGAGCGCGCATGGAGTTTCCTGTCCGCCCACAGGCTGCCGTGATCTCGCCCGCATGAAGCGAGTACTGCTTGCCCTCGTGGCGCTACTGGTCGGCATCACCACGACATCCGTTCCCGCACGGGGTGGAACGGATGTCCTGCCACCGACGATCCCGGCTGTGCGTGAGTGGGCTCCCGGAGGCGTCGGCTACACCTTCACGAGCAGCAGCAAGGTTGTCGCGGCCGGCTCCGTGCTGGCCGGCCCGGCCCGGCTGCTGGCCGAGGATCTTGCCACGGTGATGAACCGGCCGGTCAGCTACGTCGTCGGCGGCCCGGTGCTGCCGGGCGACATCGAGCTGCGGTTGGGTACGGCGTCCGGCGGTCCCGAGGGCTATGTGCTGCAGATAGGGCAGGTGCTTGGCGTCGAGGGTGCGATGGCTGGGGTTCGGCTCGGCACCCGCTCGGTTCTCCAGTTGCTCCGCCAACAGACCCGCCTGCCCGGTGGCCGGGTGCGCGACTGGCCGACGTACCAGGAGCGGGGATTCATGGTCGACCTCGGCCGGAAGTACCTGAGTCCCGGCTGGCTACGAGCTCAGGTTCGCGAGATGGCCTATCTCAAGCTCAACTACCTGCACCTCCATCTGTCCGACGAGCACGGTTTCCGGCTGGAGAGCGCAACCCATCCGGAGATCACCGCCGAGCAGCACTACAGCAAGCAGGAGATCCGGGAGCTGATCGCGTACGCGGGCCGCTACGGCATCCAGGTGGTCCCCGAGCTCGACTTCCCCGGGCACATGCAGACGAGCCTCGCCGCTCATCCCGAACTGAAGCTGGTCAACGCCAACGGTCAGGTCCAGCACGGAAACATCGACCTGTCGCAACCGGCGGCGTACGACCTGATGCGTGACTTGATCACCGAGTTCCTGCCACTCTTCCCCAGCCGTTACTGGCATATCGGTGCGGACGAGTACGTGCAGAACTTCGCCGAGTACCCACAGCTCGAGCGGTACGCCAAGCAGCGCTACGGACCGGCGGCCACCGGTCAGGACGCCTATCTCGGCTTCGTGAACTGGGCCGACGGGATCGTCCGGGCGGCCGGCAAGACCACGCGGATGTGGAACGACGGCCTCACCCGGACCGGCGGCACGCTCACGGTGAACCCGGCTGTCGTCGTCGAGCACTGGTCGATGAGCGGCCTGACGCCGTGGGTCGGACCGGCCTGGCGCCCGGCCGAACTGGTTGCCGCGGGCCACAAGGTGATGAATGCCTCGATCACGCCGACGTACTACACCGTGGGCGGGTTCGGCGCACTGCTCAACACTGCGCCGGCGGTCATGTACGACGCCTGGGACCCAGGCCTGTTCGTCGATGGCAGCAGGCTGCCCGCGACAGACAATCTCGGCGCCGAGCTGCACCTGTGGTGCGATCAGCCTGATCGGCAGAACGAGCAACAGCTGGCCGCGGAGGTGTATCCGCGGCTGCGGGTGATGGCTCAGCACACGTGGCGAAGTCCCGCGCCGCCGTTCTACACCCAGTTCGCGGGGCTGATCGCCGCGGTCGGCTCGGCCCCGAGCCCTTGACCACCAGAGAGGCTAAGTGATTTAGTCACTTTGTGACTTACTCAGCGTCCGAAGCGCCCCCCAGCCTGTCCGACCGGTTGACCGAGTCGATTCTCGGCATCATCCGGGACGGCGGGCTGGGCCCTGGTGACGCCATCCCGTCGGCGCGTGAGCTCGCGAAACGCTTCGAGATCACCACGCCGACCATTCGGGAGGCGCTGCGGAAGCTGGAGGCGACCGGCGCGGTCGAGTTCCGGCACGGCTCCGGGACGTACGTCGGCCCCACCATCAACAACGTGGTCCTGGCCAACCCGCACCGGCCGCCGATCACCAAGGAGTCGGTGCTGCAGCTGATCAGCGCCCGCCTGGTGATCGAGCCGGCCATCGCCGCTCAGTCGGCCGCCGCGCGTCAGCCGGAGAACCTGGAGCGGCTCGAGGCCGCGGTCACCAACGCACTCGTCCCGCCGGGCGGACCGTCGTTCGCGCTGAACTTCCACATCGAGCTCGCTGGCGCCTCGGGCAACCCGCTGCTGCAGGAGGTGCTGGCCTCGCTGCTCAAGGTGCGGCTCCGCGAGCAGCAGCAGATCCGCGCGCTGTATGACAACCGCACGCGCGATCACGAGGAGCACCAGGCGATCGTGGACGCCGTACGGGCGCAGGACGCCGAGCGCGCCGAGCGCCTCACCCGGGAACATCTGGACAACATCCGGGCTGCCGTGGAGTCCGCTGACGCCTGGGGGCAGTCGTGAAACTCGCCGAGATGACCACCGACGAGGCCGCCGAGGCGGTTCGCCGGTCGCCGCTCGTGATCATCCCCGTCGGTGCGCAGGAGCAGCACGGCGGCGGGATGGCGATGTCCACCGACACCGTGCGCGCGGTCGGCGTCGCCGAGCGGGTCGCCGAGCGACTGGCCGGCCGAGCCGTCATCGCCCCCGTCGTCCCGTACGGCGTTTCGCCGCACCACCTCGCCTTCGCCGGCACCATGTCGTTGTCACCGGCAACCTTCATGCAGGTGCTCCGGGATCTGATCACCAGCCTGAATCTCCATGGCTGGAAGCAGTTCCTCGTGGTCACCGGGCACGGCGGGAACAACGCCGCGCTGTCGGTGCTCTCGCAGGAGTACCTGCGCGAGGACCTCACCTTCGTCTGGACACCCGTCACCGAAGTGGTGTCCGACCTGATCACCGATGTCAGCGAGGTGCACGGCCACGCTGGGGAGGCCGAGACCGCGCAGATGCTGTATCTGGCGCCGGACCTGGTTCAGGCCGACCGCCTGGAGCCGGGCGCCACCACGCTCGACGAGCTCTCCGTCCCGGCCCGGCTGGCCCGTCGCGGTCGGGGGCCGCGGATCTCGGTCGGGTTCGACGAGTACCACAAGCGTGGCGTGCTGGGTGATCCCCGGACCGCCACTGCCGAGGCCGGCCGACTCCTCGTCGAGACCGCCGCCGACCGGATAGCCGCCTTCGCCGACGAGCTCCTCTCGGCCTGACCTCACCCGTACCTCGCACCCCCGCTCACCCCGTCCCGCCGCACCCCCCACCCGACCGCATCTCATGGGTTCACCCACGAGGTTGTGGGTTATAGACCCGCATGCGGGTGGGGAACCCACAACCTGATGGGTTAACCCATCAGATGGTGCGGGAGGGAGCTCGCCTGAGGAGGCACCCCTGATGAGATTCGCACGCCCTAAGACTGTTGCTGCGATTGTGGCGGCGGCCGGCCTGGTGACTGCCGCCACCATGTTGCCCACAGCAACTGCATCCACTGCATCCCGTACGGCGGGCTGTGGCAAGGCCGCGGCCACCGGTGACTACACCGTCGCGAGTGGCGGTCTGACGCGCACGTACCGGCTGCATGTGCCGGACAACTACAAGCCGTCCAAGACCTACCCACTCATCCTCGTTTTCCACGGCCGCGGCAAGACCGGCGCCCAGACCGAGGCCTTCTCCGACCTGTCGAAGTTGGATGCGGTCGTTGCCTACCCCAACGGTGTGATCGGGGACGAGGGCAAGCAGGCGTGGCAGGGCGCGCCGTACGCGGCCAAGGGCGTCGACGACGTGAAGTTCACCGCCGACCTGCTGGCCCAGCTGGAAGCCAACTACTGCGTCGACACTCGCGCGGTCTACGCGACGGGTAAGTCCAACGGCGCAGGCTTCGTCGGCATCCTCGCCTGCAAGATGGCGGATACCTTCGCGGCGATCGCACCGGACTCCGGGGCGTTCTACATCGAGGGCGGTCGCTGCGCGCCGAGTCGGCCAATCCCTGTCCTCGACATCCACGGCACCGGTGACACGACGATCCCGTACGGCGGCGACGGTCAGCGCGACCTCCCCGACGTACAGACGTGGGTTCGGGACTGGTCGGTGCGCAACCATTGCGATCAGGACCCGAGGGTGTCTCAGCAAGGCGATGACGTTCTGACGTACACCTACAAGGGGTGCGACGCTGACGTGGTGCACGTCGCCGTGACGGACGGCGGCCACACCTGGCCGGGTTCGGACGCAACCTCGGGTCCGGGCTATGTGACTCAGACCTTCGAAGCACATGAGCTGATGGGCAAGTTCTTCAAGGAGCACAGGCGATGAGCACCGCAACCGATACGAAGGAGCTGCCACGCCTGGTCCGGGCGATGGCGGTCATCGAGCGGGCCGGTAACGCGTTACCGCATCCGTTCTGGCTGTTCTGGATCCTGTCCGCGATCCTCGCCGTGGTGAGCGCGATCCTGGCCGCGCTGGACGTCTCGGTCATCTCGCCGAAGGACGGCAAGGAAGTCGCCGTACAGAATCTGTTGTCCGGTGACGGCTTACAGATGGCTGTGTCCACAGCGATCTCGAACTTCGCCGAGTTCCCGCCGATGGCCACGATCGTGGTTGTCATCATGGGTGTCGCGCTCGCCGAGCGGACGGGATTCCTGCAGTCGCTGATGAAGGTCAGCGTCTCCCGGGTCCCGACGTCGATGGTGGTCTTCGCGGTCGCCTTCGCCGGGACGATGGCCCACGTCGCGTCAGCGGCGGCGTACATCATCCTGGTTCCCCTTGGTGGGTTGGCGTTTCGGGCGGTCGGCCGATCGCCGATCCTCGGCATCGTGGTCGCCTACACCGCGATCGCTTCCGGGTACGACGCCAGTCCGATCCCGACGCCGAATGATGCGATCTTCGCCGGTATCACCGAGGCCGCGGCCAAGACCATCGATCCGAACGCGTCGATCTCGCCGCTGTCGAACTGGTTCTTCAACATCGCCTCGTCGGTACTGCTCGCGCTCGTGATCACGCTCGTCACGCGGTTGGTGCTGAGCAAGCGGGACGACCTGGAGGCCGATCCGGATGCTCCCGGTGACGATCCGGACGCGCTGACGCTGTCCGCCGTGGAGCGGACCGGCCTGCGGCGGGCCGCGATCGTGTTCGGGATCGCGGCGGTCGCGATCATCGCCGTACTGGTTCCGCACAACTCACCGTTGCGTGGCGAGAACGGCAGCATCGTCGAGTCGCCGTTCCTGGACGGGATCGCGATGGTTGTCGCGGTGCTGTTCGGACTGGTCGGCATCACGTACGGCGTGACCGTGAAGGCGATCGAGCGGGCCGGCGACGTACCGAAGCTGATGGGTGAGGGGATCAAGCAGATGGCACCGGTCCTGGTGCTGTTCTTCGCGATCGCGCAGTTCCTGGCCTACTTCAGCTGGAGCAAGATCGGCGACCTGCTGTCGGCCGAATCGGCCCGCTGGCTGGGCGATCTCGGGGCGCCGACGATCGTGATCTTCCTCGGCATCCTGGTGCTGCTGACGCTGATCAACATCCTCGTCACCAGTGGTTCGGCGATGTGGTCGCTGACCGCGCCGATCCTGGTCCCGATGATGCTGCTGCTGAACGTGCCGGCCGAGACCACCCAGGCGCTCTTCCGGATCGCCGACTCGGGCTCGACCGCGATCACGCCGATGAGCCCGTACTTCGTGATGGCGCTCGGGTTCCTGCAGCGGTACCGCAAGGACGCCGGCGTCGGCACGCTCGCGTCGTACACGGTGCCGTTGGCGATCGCGATGACCATCGCCTGGACGGCGTTGTTCCTGATCTGGTGGGCGCTCGGGATCCCGCTCGGGCCGGGAGCTCCGGTCAGGTGAGGTTGACCCCGGCAGCACGCAGGTCGCTCAGGGCCTGCTCCGTGCTGCCGGGGGCCACACCGGCGGTCAGGCCCGTGAGGACCGTCGTACCGAAGCCTTCGACGCGGGCGTCCAGGGCGGTCGCCCGCACGCAGTAGTCGGTGGCGATCCCGCAGACGTCGACCTTGGTGATGCCGTGCTCGCGGAGCCACTCGGCAAGGCCGCGCCCGCCCTCATGGGACTTGCCCTCGAAGCCCGAGTACGCCGCTTCGTACTCACCCTTGTCGAAGATCGCGTCGAACGGCTGCGGGTCCAGGTTCGGGTGGAAGCTGACGCCGTCGGTCCCGGCCACGCAGTGTCGCGGCCAGGAGTTGACGAAATCGGGCTCGTCGGAGAAGTGGTCACCCGGGTCGATGTGATGATCCCGGGTGGCCACGACGTGCGAGTACTCGCGCTCGTCGGGCTCGGCCTCGTGCCACTTGTGCACCAGCTCGCCGATCCGGAACGCCACATCGGCGCCCCCACTCACGGCCAGGCTCCCGCCCTCGCAGAAGTCGTTCTGCACGTCCACCACGATCAGTGCCCGAGTCATGTCCCCACGGTACAAGGCACGATGCGATTACTGGTGCAAAAGGGCGCCCCCGGTCACTCGGATAATCTCACCCTGGATCGCCGGGGTCCGGGGTGAGGTCAGGAACAGGATCGTGTCGGCCACCTCGGTCGCCTCCGGCAGCCGGCGCGCGCTGAACTGCTGCGCGATCTGGTCGGTTGCCTCCTTCGGCAGCACCCGGTGCTTGCCGTCCTCCAGCGTGATTCCGGGCATCACGATGTTCACGAGAACGCCGTCCGCACCGAGGTCGTGACTCAGTGCCATCACCAGCCCGTGCAGCCCCGCCTTGGCGGCGCCGTACGGCCACGAACCCGGCAGCGGGCGAGCGGTGACATCGGTCGACACCAGCACCAGCCGCCCGGCCTCCGACCGCCGCAACGAAGGCGCGACCTGCTGCACGAACCGGAAGTTGCCTTCGAGGTTGGCCCGCAACACCTCGGTCCACCAGTCCTCAGGCGCGTCCTCGATCTTCTCCGGCCGCCCGTGGAACCCCAGACTTCCCCAGTTGACCGCGTTCCCAACCGCGACATCCAGCCCACCCCACCGCTCGACAACAGCAGCCACCGCGGCCTCGATCGACCCGGCGTCGTTCAGATCCATCGGTACGGCGAACCCCTGCCCGCCGGCCGCCTCGATCTCGGCCACCACCTCCGCGGCCGCCTCCTTCCGCGACCCGTAGGTGATCGCGACCCGAGCGCCCTCCCGCCCGTAGGCGATCGCCGCTGCCCGCCCGATCCCGGACGACCCACCCGTCACGAGTACCGCCGCGTTGTTCAGTCCCAGCTCCATGAACCGCTCCCATGAGATAGTTAGCCGACTACATGAAGAATTTAGCCGACTAACTACTTCCTGGCAACTGTCGACGCTCCGCCTGGATCTAGCGGAGCCGCTCCGCGACTTTCACTACTGCTGGTCCAGCGGGTGATTGCCACGAATCAGGGCGGCCGGGTCGACCCGCTTCTTGATCTCGCGGAGCCGGGACAACGTCTCAGCCGGGTACAGGCGCTCGATCGGTTCCTCGATGGCGAAGTTCACCGGGACGCGATCACTCAGCGATGGCTTCACCGCGTCCAGCAGCCCGAGCAGTGCCGTGTCCACAGCCTGTTCCAGCTCCGGCGCCAAGGCGGCGCCGCCGGTCAGTAGGAAGTAGGGCTCGCTGACCGGGCCGCCAGCTCCGTCGGCTTTGCCGGACTGCGCGAAGGCGCCGCCGAGGTGGCGTACCTCAATGGCGCCGACGAGCGGAAGTCCCGCGTCGACCGCATCGAGCAACGCGTCGATGGCCTGGTCGCCGAACGCGGTCAGCAGCCCGGCCCGTCCGACAGCCGGCATGGGATCTTCGGGCTCTTGGGAGATTCGGCCCACCTCGGCGAGCGGGAGCTCGCCGAGCGCATCGGCGAACGGCGTACCGGCGGCTCGGATCGGTGCGATCAACTCGTCCATCCCGGACATGTCGCCAAGGAACGCAACATCGATCGCCACCATCCAGCGACCGCGCATCGGCGCGGGGACGAACGGTGCATCCGGGACATTCAGCAGCCATGCCCACACGGTCAGCTCGTCAGGTGCTGACGACGTGACGCTGGCAAAGGCCCGTAGTACTGGGCGGGCGTGTTCGTAGTGCCACAGCATCCGGCCGCCGTGAATCGTGTCGCAGGGAGTCAACTCGAGCTCCACCGACGTGACCACCCCAAACTCGCCGCCGCCGCCCCGCAGCGCCCAGAACAGATCAGGGTCGGTATCGGCCGCGACGTGCTGGAAGTTGCCGTCGGCATCCACCAGGCCGAAGGACCGGACCTGATTCGCAGCCAACCCGTACTTGCGTCCGAACCAGCTATAGCCGCCTCCGAGGAGATAACCGATGACCGAGACGTCTCCGCTGCTGCCCGGCAGCGAACTCAGCCCGGTCCCGTCGAGAGCTGCGTTCAGGTCACGCCATTTCACCCCGGCCTCGACCCGGACGGTCTCCGCGCCGATGTCGATCCCGGTCAGGTCGCCGGTACGCAGCAGGATGCCCGGACCGGCAGTGGCTTTCGAGGCGCCGTGACCACCCGGCTGTGTGATCACCGGTACGCCGTACTCCGCGGCCACCCGCACCGTCGCCTGGATATCCGCCAGATCGGCCACCTGCACGATCGCTACCGGCTGCTGATCGACCAGCAGATGCCAGGCCCGCCGCTCCGCGTCATACTCCGCGTCGGAGGCTTCGAGCACCCGGCCGCCGACGTGGTGACGCAACTGCTCGATCAAGCCATTCACAGTCCGGTCCTCGTTCTTCCAAGTCATTGTCATGAGTTGTCCTACCGATCAGCGGTTGGTCGGTTGCCGGTGGCAAGCAGTAGCTCTTCGCGCAGCAACTCCGCTGTCTGCGCCGGTTGCGACAGGAAGGGCGAATGGCCTGTGTCCATTCGGCGTACGGTGCCGATGCGTTGAGCGAATCGCTCGCCCATCGCGCGCGGGACGCCGGCGTCTTGATCCGCCAGGATGTAGGTGGCTGGGATCGACCGCCAGGCCGCCTGGGTCAGAGGTTGCACCATCGATGACAGGGACTGCGGCCCGAGCGCGGCGGCGGCCTGGGTGGCGGCCTGCTGGTCCAGGTCGTTGTAGAAGACCTGTTCGGCATCGCGCATCACGAGATACCCCTCGGGCTCGTGGACCTGCCAGTGCGGGGGATAGGTGTTGCCGCGGTTGCCGAGCATCGACTCGCCGACGTCCAGTACGAACGCGTTGAGGTAGACCAGCCGGCTGACGTTGTGAACTCCGGTGAGGGCCTGCGAGGTCGGCGTTCCGCCGTAGGAGTGCGCGCAGACGACCACGGGCCCCGCGATGGCGGTCACGACATCGCGGATCCGGAGCGCGTCGTCGTACATGCTCCCCAGCCGTTGGACGGGAACGGGTGCGCTGGAGGGCAGTTGCACCGTCTGGACGGCGACGTCGGGCAGTTCGGCGATGAGCAGGTCCCACATCGAGACGCGATGAAAGGCGCCGTGGACCAGGACCAGGGTGGGCTGAGTTAGTTGCGAATCGCAATGCACTCGGCGAGCCTATGCGGAGTGCGTTGCGAAACGCAATCGACTACGCTGAGGCGGTGACGGATTCTGTGGATCATCCCGCCGTTGCTCCGCGAGCATGTCCAGTGGCCGCATCCCTGGAGGTGCTGGGGGAGCGGTGGACTCTGCTGGCTATTCGTGAGCTGTCCTACGGCGTGCACAGGTTCGACCAGATCGTGCGGAATACCGGCGCGTCCAGGGACAAGCTGGCCGATCGGCTCCGCAAGCTCGCCGCTGCGGGCGTGATCGAGCGTCGGCAGTACAGCGAGCGTCCGCCGCGCTTCGAGTATCACCTGACGGCCGCGGGTGAGGAGCTCCGGCCAGTGTTGCTCGGCTTGGCGCTGTGGGGCGACAAGTGGGTCTTCCATGATGGCGAAAGTGCTGCCACCCACTCGTGTGGTCACGGGGTCGAGATCGACTACCGGTGCAGGCACTGTGGTGAGGCGGTATCCAGGGAGAACATCGACCTGGTGGGTTCCTGAGATCGCCGGGCCGGCCCCGCTCGGCAGGTGTTTCTGTTGCACGTTGCTGCAATTCGGTGTCGGTTGCCCCGTCTGATCGGGTACGGTCCCGCCGGGGGATTTCATTCGACAGCGATCTTTTGGTGGGGACTTGTGAACATCGACTTCGGGCTTGACCCGACGTTCTCGTGGTACGTCGTGCTGCTGTGCCTCAGCGGCGCGATCATGGTGGGTATGGCGCTCGCGAACGTCGGCGGGCAGTCGAACGGGGCGAGGATCTTCAGCGGCGTCGTGGGCGCGGCGTTCCTCGGCTACGGCGTCTACCTGGCGTTCATCTTCCAGGGCGGCAGCTACATGATGTTCTTCCAGGCGTTCATCCTGCCGGTGCTCCTGGTGGTCAACTTCGTCCGCGGCGCCCTGGCCCGCCGGTCGGAGGCCCCGCAGGTGAACCAGGACCAGCACTGATCCTGCTCCGGCGGGCCGGCCATCGCCGGGTGCCGTGGAAGAACGGTCAGGGCGTCACGTACGACGTGGCGCAGTCGGGTTCGCCCGACTTCGCCTGGCGGCTGAGCTTCGCTGAGGTCGACCGTCCGGGAGCGTTCTCGACGTTCCCGGAGGTCGACCGGATCATCACGTTGGTGGCCGGTGAGCAGCTGGCGTTGACGATGCCGGGTGGTGTGGTTCAGGTGCTTCGGCCGTTCGAGCCGTTCGCGTTCCCTGGTGAGGCTGAGGTCTGGGCCGACACATCAGTTGCCACGGTCAACTTCAACGTGATGACGCGGCGTGGACAGGCATCGGCTGAGGTGGTCTGTCAGCGGATCAACGGGGAGCAGTCCTTTGGCTTCAACGGATTTCTCGTGGTGCTGGCGGGGTCGCTGACGGTCGACGGCGAGGTGCTTGGTCCGCTCGATGTCGTCCGCGACCCGGCTCTTGAGGTCAGCGGTGACGGAGTGGTGGCGGTGGTTGCTTTGAGCCCCAATCCGTAGCTGACTCGGTCATCCGGAGGTGGAGTTCACCGCCGGCGATCACCTCGTCGTGCGTGATCCAGGCCCGATCCAGCGGTACGCCGTTCAGGGTCGCGCTCTCCACGTGGATGCCGGCGCCAGTTCGTCGTACGGCGAACTCCGTGCCGCGCGTGGTGCGGAACGTGGTGGCGTCGAAGATCGGGCTGCCGAGGATGTAGACCTTGTCGACCGGTGAGACGGGGTAGAAGCCGGCTGCGGCGAAGATGTACCAGGCGGACATCTGGCCGCAGTCTTCGTTGCCACCAAGGCCTTCCGGGCCGGTGCCGTAGCCGTGGTCGCAGATGTAGCGGGACCACTTCTGCGTGAGCCACGGCGCACCGGCGTACGTGAACATGAACGCCATCTGGTGCACGGGCTCGTTGGAGTGGTTGTAGAAGTCGTTCCACTTCATCAGGTCGGCCGGTGGGGTGTTCTCGAAGATCGCATTCAGTCTTTCGATGAAGAGGTCCGGTCCGCCGACGAGCTCGATCAGCCCGGCCACATCGTGCGGTACGAACCAGCCTTGCTGTTCCGGGTTGCTCTCGGCGCAACCCTCGTCCGGACCCATCCAGGAGCCGTCGGAATGACGGCCGCGGAACCAGCCGACGTCCGGGTTGAAGACGTTGCGGTAGTTCTGCGCGCTCGCATCCAGGGGTTGCGGGTCGTCGCCGAGGTGTTCGGCCAGCCGGGCCAGCGCGTGATCGCTGTAAGCGTTCTCGAGAGTGGTGGACAGCGCTTCCGTGCCGGTGGAGTAGCCGAGCTTCAGCCAGTTCTCCAGGTCGCCGCGGTTCGAGCGCCCGGCCGGACCGAGGGCTACCTCGCGGCTGAAGCGATAAGCCTTCTCGACGTCGAAGTCGACGATCCCCTTGAGGACGGCCTCGGCGATGATGTTGATCGCGGGGTCACCGAGCATGGTGCCGGTCTCGGTGCCGAGGAGTTCCCAGCGTGCGAGGCCTCGGACGCGTCCGGAGTCGGTGAGGTCGATCAGCGTGCGGATCTGATCGGTCACGACCTTCTCGTCGATGATGGTCATCAAAGGCATCTGCGCCCGGAAGACATCCCAGCCGCTGAAGACCGTACGGCGTTCGTACGAGTCGTCAGCGCCGATGTCGCAGAAGCGGCGGGGTTCGATCATCGAGTGGTAGAGCGCGGTCCGGAAGATCTGCCGCTGATCCGCGGTGCCGCCGTCGATCTCGACCTTCTCCAGTACGTCCGACCACAGTCGCCGGGTCGTGGCGACGGCGGCGTCGAAGCCCCAGTCCGGGAGGTCGTGGGCGAGGTTCCGGCGGGCGCCTTCGGGGCTGGTGTAGGAGATGCCCGCCTTCGCCAGCAGTTCCCCGGATCCGGTGAACTCGGCAACGAAACCCGCCTCCGCCGCGATCGTCGTACAGGCTGTGTCTGCTCGGACTTCGTCGCCTTCCCAGTTGCCGAAGGCAATGATCCGGCGATTGAAGGTGAGCGTGAAATAGACCGTGTACTCGGGTCCCTTGCCGCAGATCCAGCCGCCGCCGGTGCGGTCGCAGCGCATCCAGCCCTCGACGGTGTACGCGTCCAGCTTGGTGAAGGACTGCTCGACCGAATGGGAGCCGTCGAAGCCGATCCGGCGGGCCAGGTCGACCTTGATCCGCGGGTGGTCGTCGGCGAACGTGAATCGGAGCATCCCCGCGCGTGGTGCGGCGGTGAGTTCGACGCGGACGTCGTACCGGTCCAGGTCGACCGCGTAGTAGCCGGCGCTGACCACCTGGTTGCTGTACGGGCTGTTGGCCGCCACCCGACCGGTCACCAATGATCCTGTCTGGGGCATCAGTTGGAGGTTGCCGAGGTCGCCGTAGCAACCGATCCCGCCGAGGTGGGTGAAGCTGAACCCCTCGATGGTGTCCATGTCGGCCGAGTAGCCGCTGCCGTGATCGCCGCCGCTGATCGTGTCCGGGCTGAGCTGCACCAGCCCGAACGGCGTCACCGGCCCGGGGAAGGTCTTCCCGCAGGCGGTGTCGGGGAGCGTGGTGAGTGCTCCGATCAGTGGGTCGATGTCGTCGACGGCCTCACGCTGGTTCATCGAGCAAGTCCTTAGTGGTTTCGGGCAGACAGTGCGGGGTCTCCGGGCAGCCTTTCCCCGGAGGCCGGGTGGTCACACCTCGACGTCATTAGTTTGGGTCATATGGTTGAACTCGTCACCGAAGGACCGTCGTACGACGCCGCTGTCGCGATCTGGAACGGCGCCGTCACCCAACGCCCGGCACTGGTCGCGTTGTGCACGTCGACCGCCGACGTCCAGGAAGCGATCGCGGAGGCGCGCGAACGCCGCCTGCCGCTGTCGGTCCGCGGCGGCGGCCACGACTGGGCCGGTCGCGCGCTGCGCGCCGGTGGTCTGGTCATCGACCTGACCCGGATGCGGCAGGTCTCGATCGACGGCGAGGTCGCGACCGTCGGTGGTGGAGCGACTGCTGCGGACGCCGCCGAGGCTGCGGACCGGCAGGGACTCGCGGTCGCGACCGGCACGGTCGGTACGGTCGGGTTGCTCGGGCTGACGCTCGGTGGGGGATACGGCCCGCTCAGCGGTCGATTCGGTCTGGCGGCCGACAACCTGCTCGGTGCGGAGGTCGTTCTTGCCGACGGCAACGTCGTACAGGCTGATGCCGAACTCCTGTGGGCGCTGCGTGGTGGTGGCGGCAACTTCGGCGTGGTCACGTCTGCTTCGGTTGCCCTCCACCCGCTGACGGAGGTGCTCGCGGGCTCCTTCACCTATGCGTGGGTGGAGGCCGAGCAGGTGTTGCGCGGGTACGGCGAACTCCTCGACGGTGGTCCGGACGAGCTCACGTCGGTGATCGCCATCGTCGACGGTCCGGCGGTCGTCGTGTCGCCGACGTGGTCCGGCGACACCGCCCAGGGAAAGCTCGTCCTGGACGCCTTCGGGCGACTCGGTACCCCTCTGAACGCCTCGGTCGACGTGAAGTCGCCGCTGGCCAAGCTCCGCGAATTCGACGGCGCCTTCCCGGACGGGGTTCACTACGCGATCCGGACCCGCAACGTCACCGGCTTCACGCCGGAAGTGGTGTCGACGCTGCTCGAGACATACGCCGCGCGTGCGACCCCCGGTACCTTCATCAACATCCACCACTTCCACGGCGCGGCCACCCGGACCCCCGTCGAGAGTGCCGCCTTCGGAGAGCGCCAGTTCCACTTCATGGTCGAGCTCATCGAGGTCGGTGGCGATGGCGTTTGGCCCCGTACGGCGAGTGCCGAGCTCGCGCCGTACTCGCTGCCCGGCGGTTATCCCAACCTCCTCGGCCCCGACGACGCGACGCAGACCGCGGTCGCGTACGGACCGAACGCCGTACGGCTCCTGGCACTCAAGGAGTACCTGGATCCGCACAGCGTGTTCAGTGCGACGCCGTTGCCCGGTCGCTGATGTATCAGCGCGGCCGGTCCGGTACTCCGACCAGTGAGCCGGTGGCTGGGTCGGCTAATTTGTGCTGCATTCTTTAATGCCCAAACAAACGTTCTACGGAAACAATTCCTGACATTAGGCTCTTGCTAATCGCCGAGTGTGCATGCTTGCATTCCCCCAGTAATCGGTCACCTATTTCCTGAGGGGGGAATCCGATGCCACGACTGTCTTTGCCCGCCCGCTTCGCAGCAAGTCTGTTGATCCTGGCGGGTTTCCTCACCGTTGCCGCACCCGCCGCCGACGCCGCCGTTCCGGACCGGAAGGGCTGGGCCTTGTGGGACCAGACCGCCGGCGCCGTGGTGCCGACCGGCACGTGGCCGGGCGGCAGCACCGTCGTACCGGTCGCTTTTGGTCGCTACCAGGTCAAGCTGGTCGGCCAGGGCGCACCGCAGGGCGTCGTCCATGTGACGGCGATCAACAACGCGCCGCACTGGTGCCAGGCGGAGAGCTGGGGTGTGTCCGGCGCCGACGAGATCATCAACATCGCCTGCTACCGAGTCGGTGGCGCGCTGGACGTGTCGAGCTTCAGCGTCTTCTTCGTCCGGGCTTCCGGCGGGCCGGCGCCCGGTCCCTATGGGTACGTCGACTCACCTGCCGGCGGTGGGATCATCAGCCAGTACAACTCGGCCGGCGCTCCCAACACCTCGACGAACCTTGGTGTTGGGCAGTACCAGGTGAAGTTCCCGAGCCTGGTCGCCGGCGGAATCCTCGACGGCAGCCTGCAGGCAACCGCGGTCAACCCGCAGCAGGGGGCCCGCTGCAAGGTTCGCAACTGGGTCTCCAGCGGTAGCGGCCAAGACGTCAACGTGCTCTGCTTCAACGCCGCCGGCGCCTTGCTGAACACGCGCTTCACGCTGACCTACCAGTACAAGGTCTCCCTCTATGGCGCGGCGATTCCGCCGAAGTACTACGGCTACTTCCTCAACCAGCCGCCGGCCGGCCCACCGTCGACCAACCTGAACTCGGTCCTCGGCCTCGGCGCCAACACCATCCTGGCCGCCGGTACCGGCCTCTCCCTGGTGACCTTCCCGAAGATCGCCTTCCCGCAGAACACCGTCCAGGTCACGGCCTACGGTTCGAACTCGAACTTCTGCGGAATGAACACCTTCTGGTTCAACATGTCGTCCGGCCCCGACCTGGTCGTCCGCGACGTCAACTGCTTCACGAACGCCGGTGCCCCGGTGAACACCGGCTTCACCATCAGCGCCAACTCGATCATGTGAGCACACGGGGCCCACGCCGTACAGGTGTGGGCCCTGTGGTGTTGCTCAGAGGCTGGTCACACCTGTGATCCGGTAGACGGTGGAGTCCGGCAATTTCAACGGATAACCCCTGAGGTTGTCGGTTCTCCCCTCGATATTTGAGGGGAGAACCGACAGTTCGAAGGGATATCCCGTCAAATGTGCGCGGGTGGTGGGCAGTCGGTGAGGACGGGTGGTGAACGGCGGGGGCGGACCGCCCCCACTCACCAACCTCCGCGGCGATCCGGCCGCCACGCTCAAACGGCGGCCGGGAAACGCTTCTGAGGGGACTTGGTGAGTGGGGCAGGTCCGGGTTCAGGCGAGACCCGCGGCCTTGAGGATCAGATCCCGTACGGCGGTTGCCGGGATCGGGCCTTCGCCGGCCAGAGCGGGGTCCGAGCTGAGGAAGACGGGGCCGTCTTCGGGGTTGTCGGGGAGGCGGCCGTGGGAGCCTCGGACGGGGGATGGGTCGAGGGGGACTACCTGCATGGTGTAGCGGAAGCCGAGCTTCTTGCGTAGGAGGTAGGAGGCCGCGCGGGGTTTGACCAAGGGATCCTGAGGATCGAAGAAGAGTTCCGCGGGGTCGTAGCCGGGTTTGCGGTGGATCTCGACGGCGCGAGCGAAGTCGGGAGCCCGCTCGTCGTCCAGCCAGTAGTAGTAGGTGAACCAGGCGTCAGGCTCGGCGACCACCACCAGTTCACCGGCCCGGTCGTGGTCGAGACCGTACTGTTTCTTGCCTTCGGCATCCAGTACGTCGGCCACTCCGGGCAGACCGGCCAGAAGCTTCGACACGTGGTCGACGTCAGCCGGTTCACGCACATACACATGCGCGATCTGGTGATCGGCGACCGCAAACGCGCGCGACGCCCACGGGTCGAGGTACTCCATCCCGTCCTGCGTGTGCACCTCGAGCAGGCCCTCACGACGCAGCAGCCGGTTCACATCGACCGGACGACTGACATCCGTGATCCCGTACTCCGACAGTACGACGACCGTCGCACCCCGAGCCTCCGCATCATCGAGCAATGGAGCCAGTACGGCGTCCAGCTCGATCGCAGCCCGCGTCGCCTCGACCGACGAAGCGCCGTACCGCTGGAGGTCGTAGTCCAGATGCGGCACATAAGTCAGCAACAAATCAGGCGAATCCGTGGCGAGGATGTCCCGGGCCGCGTCGATGATCCACTGGCTCGACTTCATGCTTGCCGTCGGCCCCCAATAGTTGAACAGCGGGAAGTCGCCCAACCGCGACGTCAACCGATCATGCAGCGACACCGGCCGCGTGTAGCAGTCGGGCGACTTGCGCCCGTCGGCGTAGTAGATCGGCCGCGGCGTCACCAGCAGGTCGGTCTCCGCGCCCATCGCGTACCACCAGCAGACGTTCGCCACCTTGTACGACGGTTCGGCGCGACGGGCGATGTCCCATACCTTCTCGCCCTGGATGAGCCGGTTGTGCTGCCGCCACAGGAACACCTCACCGAGGTCCCGGAAGTACCAGCCGTTCCCCACGATCCCATGCTCAGTTGGCAGCGAACCGGTCAGGAACGTCGCCTGCGCCGAACACGTCACCGCGGGCAACACCGTCCCCAGATTCCTTGTCAACGGCAACGACCGAAGCCGCGGCATCTTCCGCAGCAACCGCGGCGTCAGCCCGACCACATCGATGACCACCACTTGCCGACTCACAAGGCCTCCAAACCAAGCGCAGTGATCCGCGACCGCAACCAGGCGAGCTCACCGGCGATCCCCTCGGCAAGCTCCGCCGTATCGCGAGGCGACGACGGGAGCACAGACCACGTGTAGGTCTCGGACTCCAGATGCTGAGTCCGCGGATGCGCACCCCCGACGAGGTGAGCGAGCGAATCCTCCAGTACGTCGGTCGTGCTGCTCAACGGCGGTCGCGGCGCCGCATGCACCGGCACGTGAAAGTGCACCCGCCAAGCATCCCGCCCGGCCAGCTGATCGCGAGCATCCAGATTGTCGATCCCGAGCCCACCGCGTTCCCGCGTCTGATGCAAGAACTTCGGCTCGGCGAACTCCGCCAGCAACCGCTGCGCTTCCGGATCACCCGGATCAGCCACATGCAAAGCCGCCGACACCTGACTCTTCACGACCGGAACCCCCGCTGCATCCAACACAGCGAATGCTTCGGCCGGCTCCTCGAACTGCACCGCCAGATGACACGTGTCGAGACACAACCCGATCCGCCCACCCTCGCCGTACGGAGCAAGCCACTCCGCACCCTGCGGCACCAGCTCAATCACACAACCGGGTTCAGGCTCGAACGCCACCCGGATCTGCCGTCCGGTCGACTCCTCGGTCCGCGCGAGATGCACCTCGAGCCGACTCACCGCGGCCCGCGCCCGCGTGTCCTGCTCAACAGTCCACGGGTCTCGCCAGGCCAGTGGCAGCGTCGAGATCGACCCGTACGACGCGTCCGGCGGCAGCAACTGAGCCAGTACGTCGACCAGGTTGCGGGTGTAATGGAGTCGTTCCGGCTGAGTCCAGTCCGGGAGATAGACCTTCTTCCCGACCACCTCGTCGTGGAACCCGGCGTACGGGAAGCCGTTCAACGTCACGACCTCCAGCCCGTTCCGCGACAGCGCGACTCGCAGTCGATGCAGCGCGTCGGGTGAGTTCGCCAGCTGATCAGCGAGTTGATGTGCAAGCCACAAACCAACCCCAAGAACCGGTACGTCGAGCTCCTTCCGCACCAACGCGGAACAGCCGTCGAGCTGCGCGATCACCCCGTCGAGATCCTCAGCCGGATGAACGTTCGTGCAGTACGCGAGATGGACGAGTGACCCGTCGGGATGCCGGAACCTCATGCCCGAGCCCCCCGCAGGATCGAGTTCCCGGCGTAGTTGTCGGCGGGCTCGATGTCCGAAAGGTCAAGCCGCCCGGACTGACCGTAGAACTCCACCGGGTTTTGCCACAGCACCTTGTCGACGTCGGCCGGGCTGAACCCCGCGGCGAGCATCGCCTGACCGGTCGCATATGTCCGCAACGGATCGGAGCGACCCCAGTCGGCGGCCGAATTCACCAGCACCCGCTCAAGACCGAACCGCTGCAGGATCGCGACCATCCGGTCCGGGTCCATCTTCGTGTCCGGGTAGATCGAGAAACCCATCCAGCACCCCGAGTTCGCGACCTCCTCGACCGTGACCTCGTTCAGATGGTCGACAACAACAAACGAAGGCGAGATCCCCGACTCCCGGACCACGTCGAGCGTGCGCGCCGTACCGGTCGCCTTGTCGCGATGCGGCGTGTGCACGAGCGCAGGCAGCCCGAAGCGCACAGCGAGCTCTAACTGCGACGCGAACACGGAATCCTCGGCCGGCGTCATCGAGTCGTACCCGACCTCGCCGACGGCGACCACCCCGTCCTTGGCCAGGTACCGCGGCAGGACGTCGAGGATCTCGCGGCAGCGCGGATCGTTCGCCTCCTTCGGGTTCAGGGCGATCGTGCAGTGGTGCTTGATCCCGTACTGCGAGGCGCGGAACGGTTCCCAGCCGATCAGCCCGTCGAAGTAGTCGACGAACGACGCGGCGCTGGTCCGCGGCTGACCGAGCCAGAAGGCCGGTTCGACGACGGCCTGGACGCCGTGCGCGGCCATCGCCGCGTAGTCGTCGGTGGTCCGGGACGTCATGTGGATGTGCGGGTCGAAGATGCGCATCGGTCGAGTCACCTCTCGTCTGAAATGCTGAGGTACGGCGTGAGATCGGCGGGGACGGCGCGGCCGGCGGCCCTCCTCTCGGCCGCGAAGTCGGTCATCATCCGGAGCAGTTCGGCGTCCACCCGGTCCGGCAGGCCGTCGACCTCGGCCAGCGGGATCCCGGAGAAGACGCACTTGAGCACGGCCTGCCGAAAACTTGCCGTCGGCAACTTCTCGGTGGCGTACGGCGATCCGAGCGCGGCGGTGATCAGCCGCGGATCATTGGTGCGCAGAGCATCGTCGAGCAGGTCGACACCGTGTGCGCTCATGGTGGCGGCGACCTCGTCCAAGGCGAGTGCCTTGAGAACAGCACGTTTCTCGGCAGCATCGCCGTACCGATAGATCTCGGTGATCGCGGCGGCGCTCGCCGTACCGAGCAGGACGGCGCGGGCGGCCTCGTCGGTGGTCCAGCCGTTGCCGAGCAGTTCGCGACCGACGATCCGGCCGACGGCCGGAAACACCTCGGCCAGCGGCCGGTCGCGGAGGGCGGAAACATCGACGGGAAGGTCGGCGGCCTTCATCGTTGTGCCTCTCGCAGGAAGGCGATGGAGTCGTGCGCGATGGTCGGCGCGGCGTGTGAGTGGCGGGGGAGTTCGACGGCGACAAGACCGGTGTACTGGATCTGGCGGAGGGCTTCGAAGACCGGCGGGAAGTCGACCTCGCCAGTCCCGAACTCGAGGTGTTCGTGGACGCCGCGCACCATGTCGTCGATCTGCACATTCACCAGGTACGGCGCTCCGGTGCGGATGCAGTCGGGTGGTGATTGCGACTCGTTGCAGACCAGGTGGCCGATGTCGAGCGTCAGCCCGAGGGCGTCGCTGCCTACCTCGGCCTGCAGGTTGAGATAGCCGGCCAGGTCGTCGACGAGCATCCCTGGTTCCGGTTCGAACCCGAGCCGCACGCCACGGTCGGCGGCGTACCCGGCGAGTTGTTCGCACCCGGCGACGAGGCGTTGCCAGCCGACTGTCGGTTCCACGTCGGGCGGGAGGATGCCGGACCAGAACGAGACCGCCTCAGCGCCGAGGTCGGCCGAGATCTCGATCGCGCGTTTGAGCAGATCGATCCGCTGGTCGGCGCCGTCGGTGTGGAGCAGGGTCGGTGCGTGCTTGCGGAACGGATCGAGCACATAGCGCGCGCCGGTCTCGATCACGACGCCGAGTTGGTGGCGTTCCAGCAGTCGCCCGACCTCGGCGGTTCGTTCACGCAGGCCGGGTTCGAACGGGTCCAGGTGATTGTGATCGAGGGTCAGCGCGACCCCGTCGTACCCGAGGTCGGCGATCACGGCGAGCGCATCGGCCAGCCGATGGTTGGCGAACCCGTTGGTCCCGTAACCGAGCCTCATGTCGACGACACCTTCTTCGCCAACGCCTTCACCAACGGAAACGCCAACGCCAACCCGGCGCCCAGCCGTGGCGCTCCCGCCCGCGCAACCCACGCCGCCTGCAACGGCACCAACCCATGAATGCCCGCACCCACAGCACTCCGGATGTGCTGCGCGTCAGGCTCCCGAGCGGCTGCAGCCTGCGCCGGTACGACGGACCGCGCGAACCACCCCGCGAGCGCAGCCGTGGTCACCTCGGCAACCGTGCTTCGCCGTCGCCACACCAACTGCTTCCAGCTCGAGGCACGCTGTGCGGTTGCCGCGGCCAGGGCCGCACTCACCGCCAAGCTCGCCCGCGCCGGCGTTGGCGTACTCCCGTGCACCTCGCCCCGGGACAGCGTGGTCACGCCAAGAATGTGCGCACCAACAGACAACGCCGGCGCCAACGCCCGCCGCCGCTGATCACCAGCCCCCACCAGTACGTCGAGCGCTCGCGCGGACGCCATCACGGCCGGCCCAGCAATCGTGTTCTTGGCCACCACGTCATACGTCCACGCAGTAGCCGCCAGTGCCGTGGACGTCGCCAACGCAGACCGCCCACCAGCCACCGCGGACAACACCAGCCCGCTCGCAGTCAGCCCAGCCGCAAGATTGAACGCCGTCTGCGCCGACACCCGCCCCGAAGGAATCGGCCGCTCCGGCCGCTCCACCGCATCCAGCTCCCGGTCGGCCCAGTCGTTCAACGCCATCCCAGCCCAGTAAATGCACATCGACGACGCCGACAACCCCACCAGCCGCCCCACCCGCAAATCCCCAGCCGCCGCAGCCCCCGCCAGCACATCCCCCGGCACCGTCAACCCAGCCGGCGCCCGAACCAACTCCACCAACGCCCTCAACACGACTGGGCCCATGCGACTAGGGCGTCGTACTGGGTGCTCAACGAATGCTCGGTGGAGGCTATGGGGTCTTTGAAGTAGAAGCCTAGGAAGGGCATGGGGCCTACGTGACCGCGGTCCAGGGCTAGGGCGGAGAGGCGGGCCAGGTCCAACACGAGGGGTGCGGCTAGGGCGGAGTCGCAGCCTTGCCAGGTGAATTGGAGGGTCATGCGGACGCCGAGGAAGCCGGAGAACAGGACGTGGTCCCACGCGGTCTTCCAGTCGCCCAGGGGATCGACGTAGTCGATGTGGACCTGGCCGGCGACGTCGGGGCCGAGCATGTCGGCGAGGCCGCGTTCCTTGGAGACGTTCTTCGACTCGGCCGCTCGCGGATCGGCGAGTGTCGCGCCGTCACCACCGCCGAGCAGGTTGGTACCGGACCACGCGTGCACCGGCAGCGCCCGGGCGGTGAACATCGGCGCGAGCACGCTCTTCACCAGCGTCTCGCCCGTCTTCGCGTCCTGCCCGCCGAACGGCAGGCCGCGTTCGACCGCCCAGTCGCGGATCACCTGCGGCCGGATCGACGTGGACGGCGTGAAGTCGATGAACGACGCCCCCGCCTCGAACGCCGCCAGTGCCGCCGCACAGCTCCCCGGCAACGGACTGCCTTCGGCAAGGGCTGACCGCAGTACGGCGATGTCGTCGTACAGGATCTGGTACGGCGGCTCGGTCGACGCGACGTTGATCGCGACCACCCGTTCCAGCCCATGCCGTTCCCGGAAGTCGCGGATGTCCGATGCCATTCGCGCAATCACCTCGGACTGACACCCAGCGACCGGGAGGACCACCAGGTTCCCCTCGGCCGCGGCCAGTTCCGCGGCGATCAGCCCATCGAGCCCAGCAGGCAGGACTCCACCGGCGACGAGCCGCTCGACTTGTTTGGTGAGCGGAGTGTCGGTCACGTCGTGACCGCCGAAGACCAGGCTCTCGATCGGCACCAGTCCGGCACTCTCGAAGGCCGGTTGGGCGGTGACGACCCCGGCCGGTGGCGCGCCGTGCGCGAGCGCGGCCGCGCCGGCCACGGTCGTGGTCGCGACCGATCCTCGGGCTCCGAACAACCAGACACCAACGCGTGGACGCATGGAAGCTCCTCACGCCACAGATGGTGATGGATGGCGGACTATCCGTGGCAGCGCGACTCTAAGGTTTGCGAATGCTTCCTGGGAAGCGTTTGTCCCGACTTTGTTGGGCCAACCGCCTAATTCGAGGGGCCTGCGCCCAAACGGTCGGCCGACGGCGGTACGCCGAACATGCGGCGGTACTCGCGGCTGAACTGGGACAGCGACTGGTACCCGACGTCGTGCCCGATCCGTGCGATCTCGGTCCGGGTCGACAGCAACGCGAGCCGCGCACGCTGCAGCCGGAGCGCCTTCTGGTACTGCAGCGGGCTCAGCCGAGTCACCGCCCGGAAGTGCCGATTGAGCGTGGACACGCCAGCCCCGACTCCAGCCGCCAGCTCATCAACCCGCAGCGGCTGATCCACGTTCTGCTGGATCCACCGCACGGCCGCCGCGACGAGCGTCGTACCGGACTCTGTGTCACCAAGCGGCCGAACCAGCGACTGCTGCGATCCCGTCAGCAACCACCAATGAATCTCGCGGATGATCCCGGGCGCCAGCACCTGATAGTCCGCCGGCCGACGATGCAGTCGCAGCAACCGGGTGATCGCATCGAGCAAGTGCTCATCCGCCGTACTGACAGCCAGACCCGGTATGGCGCGCCCCGGCAACCGGCGGAGTTCGGCCGGACCCTCGAGCAGCAGCTCCGCGATCAACGCCGGCCGCAAGGGCATCCCGAAGCCGACGAACGGCGTCTCGTCCGAGGCCTCGAGGACCCGACCGATCATCGGCAGATCGACCGTCACGATCAGGAACTGACCGGCCCGGTACTCGTAGATCTGGTCACCGACAGTCGATTGCTTCGCTCCCTGCAGCACGAACGCGACCGTCGGCGTCGTGGTCGAACCCATCGACATCGTCGGCCGCGAGTTCTGCACGAGCGTCATCCCGTCGACGTCGATCCGCCGATCGGGAGCGCCGGTCATCGTCAGCACGAGGTCGCGCAAGAGGGTCAAGGGGTCCACGCTTCCAGTAAACCTCGCCTTGCCCGATCAAGACCGCAGTGGAGCGGATCAGGCAAGAGATCGGGCGGATCCGGCTACGGATACCGGGGTCCCGGACGAAGACTCGAAGACATGACCACCTTGGATTCCTATCGCACCGTCCCGGGCTCGGGACTGCGGATCAGCCCGGCCACGCTGGGCACCATGACGTTCGGTGAGGACCACGGCTGGGGTGCCTCGGTCGCGGACTCGGAGCGGATGCTCGACGAGTACGTCGACGCCGGCGGCAACTCGATCGACACCGCGAACATCTACACCAACGGCCACTCCGAAGTCATCATCGGCGACTGGCTGACCGCGCACCCCGGTCTGCGCGACCGCCTGGTCCTCGGCTCGAAGTTCTTCGTCAACCTGCACCCCGGCGACCCGAACGGCGGCGGCGCCGGCCGGAAGGCGATCCTGCACCAGGTCGAGGACTCGCTGCGCCGCCTCCGCACCGACTACCTGGACCTCTACTGGCTGCACAACTTCGACCCGGCCACTCCGCGTGAGGAGACCTTGCGCGCCCTCGACGACCTGGTGAGCGCCGGCAAGATCCGATACGTCGGATTCTCCGACGTACCGGCGTGGGCCACGGCTGAAGCGATCGTGCTGGCCCGGTCGCACGGCTGGGCGCCGGTGATCGCGATCCAGGCCGAGTACTCGCTGCTCGAGCGGACCGCGGAAGGCGAGCTCCTGCCAATGGCGCGGTCGCTCGGCGCCGGCGTCCTGCCGTGGTCGCCGCTCAAGGGCGGCTGGCTCTCCGGCAAGTTCCACACTGGGGCGGCCGAGCCCGAGGACACGATTCGGAGCCAAGGCAACCGGCCGCCGACGTCGGCGTACCCGGTCCTGGACGCAGTCCGCGCAATTGCAGAAGAGCTCGGTACGACGCCCGCCGAGGTGGCGCTCGCATGGGTGCGCGGGACACCGGGAGTGACGTCGACGATCCTCGGCGCCCGCCACCTCGAACAGCTTCGCGCGAATCTGCAGTCGGTCACGCTGGAACTCCCGGCCGACGCCCGCGCCCGGCTGGACGAGGTGTCGACACCCCAGCTGAATTTCCCGGCCCAGAACAATGCCGAACTGGCCCCGATGCTGCAATTCGCCGGCGCCACCGTGGACGGAGTCGCGCATTCGGTCTGGCCGTCGCTGACCGGTACCGATTCTCATTCGAGGGTTTGAAAAGGGCCCGAAATCATGGGGATTCCCCCCATCCCGTCGCGCCGGAAATCGATGGTCTACTGAGCTCGCGGTGGGCCCGCCGTTTCCTTGCAGTTGCCGCCCGACGAAGAGGGGAAACCGTCATGGAGAAGATCGAGACCAAGCCGGAACCGCGCAAGATCATGGTGCGCCGGCTCGAGAAGCTGGAGACCACCGCGGTCATCGTGACCGACCCCGGCTGCCGCAACGAACTCTGCGGCTAGTCAGCTGATCAGGACCGGGGCGTGGGCCAACCACGTCCCGGTTCGCGCATCTGGGGAGGGGCTCATGAACAGGCCGCGGGTGAAACCCATTCACAAACCGACGCGACTGACGCCCACGCTGGTGACGGTCGGCGGCCGGCAGCAGGGGATCGGCGCCGAGATCGACGACGAGGACGGCATGGTCTGGCAGCTGCTGGGCCTGATGGACGGAAGCCGTACGCGTTCTGAGATCATCGGGACCTTAGTTGCCGCACGCAACGACCTCACATCGCCAGAGATCGCGGACGCGATGCAGGCGATCATCGATGCCGGGTACGTCGAGGACGCCGCCGCTCCGCCACCCGACAGTCTGAGCGCGGAGGAGATCGACCGCTACGACCGCGCGCTCACCTACTACGCCTGGGTCGACCTCACCCCGCGCCCCTCCCGGTACGACGTACAGGCCCGGCTGAAGGCGAGCAAAGTCGTCGTACTGGGTCTTGGTGGTACTGGTTCTGCAGTCGCCGCCTCGCTCGTCGCCGCCGGGGTCGGAGCCGTGCACTGCGCCGACTTCGACGTGATCGAGGCCGGCAACCTCACCCGCCAACTGCTCTACACCGAGGACGATCTCGGCAAGCCGAAGATCCCGGTCGCACTCGAGCGTTTGAGCAAGATCAACAAGCATGCCGTCGTCACCGGCGAGGAGCTCAAGGTCGATTCGGCCGATGCGGTCGCGTACCTGATGGACCAGGCCGACCTGATGATCCTCTGCGCCGATCAGCCGATGCACACGATCCGCGAGTGGACCAATGAGGCGGCGCTCCGCACCAGAACCCCTTGGATGCTTGCCCAGTACGCCGGTCCGATGGCCGTCGTCGGCCTCTTCGTCCCGGGCGAGACGTGCTGCCCGGACTGCCTGCCGAGTGTCCGCGATCGGCTGCGCGACCAATACGGCCAAGAGCCTGAAGATCTGTTCCCGTTCACCGGCCACGCGGTGATCGCGCCGACCGCCAACCTGACCGGCCACCTCGCGGCGCTCGACGCGGTCTACCACCTCGGCGGCATCCCGACGACGACACGCGGCCTGATGTTTCACCTCAGCCTGACCGACCTGACCTACCACTACACGGTCCGCCCGACCCCCGGCACCACCTGCGCGACCTGCGGGTGGACATGAGCCTCGCCCATGTCGTCGTACGGAAAGAAGGCGAGGACGAGTACGTCGTCGGCGATCCGGCCAGCGGCAACTTCGTCGTCGTACCCGAGCTAGGCGCCCGCCTGGTCGAGCTCTTCATCGCCGGCCGCACCACCGAGGAGGCGGCCGCGCAGCTCGAAGCCGAAACCGGCGAGACCATCGACGCCGCCGACTTCCTGGAGGTCCTCCATGAGGCCGGAATCACCCGCACCACTGAAACCGCCGAGCACTGGTCGATCTCACGTATCCCGGCAAGGCTCGTCCGCCCGTTCTTCGGTCCGATCGCCTGGACCCTGTACGGCGCTTGCCTGGCCGTGACCCTGGTGATGTTCGTGATCGAGCCGTCGCTGCGGCCGACGTACGAGGACACGTTCGTCTTCCCGGACATCGTGGCGAGCCTCCTGGTCACCAACGTGGTCGTCATCGCGCTGACCTTCCTGCACGAGACCTGGCACGCGTTCGCGGGCGCGGCCGTCGGCGTACCGTCGCGGCTTCGCCTCGAGCGGCGCGGCATCTTCCCTGTCCTCGAAACCGACCTGTCCGGCCTGTGGGCGCTCCCGCCGGCCAAACGCTACGGCCCGTTCTTGGCCGGGATGGCGATCGACAGCGTGGTCCTGTTCTTCGCTGTCGCACCGCGCTACGCGTGGTCCCGCGGCTGGATCGACCTGTCGCCGACACTCATCCGCATTCTCGCCATGGTCGTCCTCAGCCAGGTCGCCAAACTCGCCTTCCAAACCCTGGCCTACCTCCGCACCGACATGTACCTCGTGATGGCCACCGCCACCGGCTGCGGCAACCTGCACAAGGTCACCCGCCTCTCTCTGAAGCGCCTGGTACGACGTCTCACCCCGGCCGAGCAGCAGGTGATGGCCACGGCCCACGACCGCGATCTGCGCGTAGCCCGCTGGTATTGCCTGCTGTACCTCACCGGGCTGATCTGGATGGTCTGGTTCGCCGTTCACTTCCTGTTGCCCAGCGCAAAGGTCACCTTCGGCTGGGCGTTCGGCGTACTGCTGCAGGCCCCGCCCTTCAGCCTCTACTGGTGCGAAGGCCTGGTCCTGCTCGCCTTCACCTCTCTCAACGTCTTCCTGCCGCTGGGCGTCTGGATCCGCAACCGCCGAAGGGCCGCAGCATGAAGAAGCGCACCGGCCTGATCGTCGGCATCCTCGTCACCACCCTCAGCGTCCTCACCATGTCCAGCTTCGCCTTCGGTGTCTTGCTGGGCCAGTTCAACGACCGCAAAGCCCTTCCCTGCAACGAAGTCCCCGGCACCCCCCAACCCTTCGAAGGCAACCGCCACCTCGCCTACCAGAACGCCCCGCACGGGCCGTACAAGACCGTGCCCCCAACCTCCGGCCCGCACTCACCCCGAGTCGTCATCCCCGGCATCTACCGAGCCCCCATTCCACCCGAACTCCAGGTCCACATCCTCGAACACGGCCACGTCCTCCTCCAGTACGCCGCCAGTACGCCGCCCGCCGACATCGACCGCCTGGAACGCATCGGCCGCCGCCACCCCCGCGACGTCATCGTCGCCCCCTATCCCGACCTCCCCACCGGCATCGCCGTCACCGCCTGGCAACGCCTGGAGAAGATGGATGCCGTCGACAACAACCGCATCGAAGACTTCGTCACCAAAGTCGCCGGCCGCTACAACCACCAATGGCGCAACAACGCCACCGACTGCCTCACTCCGTGAGCTTGGTCAGCTTTTCGCGGAGGCCGGGGACGCGGGGCGGGATGTGCTCCTCGGCCATGGCGAGCGCCTGCGTGAGGTGATCGATAGCGGTGAGGGGATCACCGGCCGCGACGGCATGGTCGGCGACGCCTTCGTGCCCGGCCATCATGTACACGTAGTCCCCGGCTGTTGTCGCGCTCTCCAGAACAGGCTCGAACCAGGACAGTGCGCCGGCCAGGTCACCGGCCGCCAGCAAACTGTTGCCCAGGTGCATCTGCATGGTCCAGCCGGTGATGATGGAGCCGGTCGCCTCCGCCGCGACCAGCGCCTGCCGATGCAGCTCGACGGCGCGTTCCACGTCACGGCCGCTGTCGCGGTAGGCCGCGCCGAGCGCTCCCAAGGCCCACGGGAGGCTGAAGATGTTGTTCAGTTCGAGCGCGAGCTCGTGCGCCGCTGTGGCGGTCGCGATGGCCTCGTCGACCCGGTCGACGGCGAGGTACATCACGCTCAGGGCAGCGAGCGTGTCGGCGAAGAGGCCACCGGCCGGGATGCGGCGGAAAGCGACGACGGATTCCTCGAAGGCAGCCACTGCCGGCTCGTAGTTGTATGCGTTGCCGTGCAGCATGCCGAGGGAGGAGAGATTCCACGCCAGGAGGCG
This sequence comes from Kribbella sp. NPDC058245, assembly GCF_042882005.1. Lineage (NCBI taxonomy): Bacteria > Bacillati > Actinomycetota > Actinomycetes > Propionibacteriales > Kribbellaceae > Kribbella > Kribbella sp. NPDC058245. The sequence continues at coordinate 7,879 of NZ_JBHVWY010000027.1, read as the reverse complement.
GTCTTCCTTCAGCTCTCGGGCCAGCCGGGTCGATTCCTCCAGCACAGCCAAGCCCTCGCCATAAGGGTCGAGGGTCCGCAGCGCCTTTCCCAGAGCGTTCAGGATCTCGGCGCGCAACAGCAAGTCGCCGTCGGGCGGCAGCCGATCCAACGCGCGGCGCAGAAGCTCCGCGGCAGGGCGTCCGCCACGCTGGGCACGGATCAGGCGGCCGTGCGCATGCAGGACCCGCGCCTCGGCCTCGTGGTCGGACAGCGTGGCCGCGGCCGAGAGAGCCAGCTCGAGGACGCGATCCTGGTGCTGAATCCGGCCGCGACGTTCGAGGTAGGAGACGGTTGCGAGCGCCAGCTGCCAGGTACGCCGGTGGGTGCCGCTCGCGGCCGAGTACTCGACCGCTGCGGCGAAGTTGTCCACCTCGCCATCGGCCCAGGCCTTCGCCTGCTCCCAGCTGTCGAACTCCGGCAGCGCGCGGGACGATCGCGCCTCCGGCTCGAAGTAGTGCGTACCTTCCTGCCACGAGAAGGGGTGAAAACAGGCCTGTTGGTAGTAGTCCAGCAACCGGTCGGAGGCTGCGGTCAGCGTCGCCGGTGAGTCCGTGGTGCGGGCGAGGTGGCCGGCGTACTCGCGGATCAGGTCGTGGAACTCGTAGCGACCGGGCGTCGGCTGGAGCAGCAGGTTGGCATCGACGAGTGACTCGGCGAGATCGGAGGCTTCGTCGGGCGTCCGATCGACGAGGGCAGCAGTGCCGTACTGGTCGAAGTCGCGGCCCGGCACCCGGCTGAGCACGCGGAACAACAGTTGCTGGTCCGCGCCCAGCTGGCCGTAGGAGAGCTCGAAGGCGGCGCTGACGCCGATTCCTTCGACGGCGAGCTCGGACAATCTGCGGCCGACCTGGTCGAGGCGGTCGTTGAGGTGGGCAACGGTCCAGGACGGACGATGCCGCATCCGGGCCCCGGCGATGCGAAGCGCCAGCGGGAGGCTGCCGCACCGCTCGATCAGGCCGTTGCTGGCCGCAACATCCTGACCGGCGCGCTCCGAGCCGACCAGGTCCGCCAGCAGGGCGGCTGCATCGTCGGGCGTGAGCAGCTCCAGGTGCAGTCGTTCCCGAACGTCCAGACCGGTGAGCTGCTGCCTGCTGGTGATCAGCACTCCGCAGGTCGGTGAGCCCGGAAGCAGCGGTTCGACCGCGCTGCTGCTCGAAGCGTTGTCCAGGATGATCAGCAGTCGCCGGCCGGCCACCGTCGTACGCCACAGGGAGCGTGCTTCCTCGAGGCCGGCCGGGATGGCCAGATTGCCGACCCCGGCGCCGACGAGCAAGTGGTCGAGAGCGGCCTTCGGGTTGCGTGGCGGGTGGTCGGAGCTGTGGCCGTGCAAGTCGACGAACAACACTCCGTCGGAATACTGGGCGGCCAGCCGACGAGCGGTGCGGACGGCGAGGGCGGTCTTGCCGACGCCGGCCATGCCGTCGATGGCGACGACCGGTGGCGCCGACGTACTGGGGCTTTGGAGCGCGCTGGTGAGCCGGTCGAGCTCGGCGGCACGGCCGACGAAGGCGGCGCCGGCGTAGGGGAGTTCGTCGCGGGTGCTGGTCGCCGCCGACTCGTTGCGGAGGATGGATTGGTGCAGGTCGCGGAGGGCGGGGCCGGGTTCGATGCCTAGCTGGTCGATGAGGGTTTGGCGGGTTCGGGTGTAGAGGTCGAGCGCTTCGGCTTGGCGGCCGTCGGCGGTGAGGGCTTGCATGAGTTGGCCGGCGAGGCGTTCGTCGAAGGAATGGGCGGCGACGGCCGGGACGAGTTCGGCGATCAGGTCGGTGGTGTGGCCGCGGGCCAGGTCGGCGTCGACGCGGTCGGCGAAGACCTTGTTGCGGCGTTCGGTGAGGCGGCGGCGTTGGGCGGCCAGGAACTGGCCGGGGAGCCCAGGGAGCGGCTCGCCGCGGAAGAGGTCGAGGGCTTGGGCGTAGGCCGCGGCGGCTCCGTCCAGGTCGCCGCTGTCGCGCAGCTTGACCGCGTGGTCGGCGGCGGCCTCGAAGTCGGCGATGTCGAGGGCGCCGGGCGGGAGGCGGAGGACGTAGCCGTTGGCGGTGTGCTGCAGGACATCGGCGGGGAGGGCCTTGCGGAGGCGATAGATGTACGGCGGGAGGACCTTCAGGCCGGTGCCTGGTGGCTTGTCGTCCCAGACCAGGTCGAGGAGGTCTTCCGCCGTACAGACCTGGTTGGCGCGCAGGGCGAGAACGGCCAGCAGGGTCTGCAGGCGGTGGGCGCCGACTGCGATCGGTTCGTCCCGCCAGAGGACGCGCAGCGGTCCGAGGATCTCGATGCGTAGCTGCCCGGTCACTAGAGCAGTCTGCCTTGCGGTGGGAGCAGCATCAACGCGGCTGCAGGATGCTGCAAGGCGCATCCGCTCTGTGGAAGGCACGCCCATCGGAATTGGCTGCGGAGATCTACGACGTCGATCGACTGAGCTGTACGGCGGCCTCCGCGGCGACGGCGATCGCCAGATCCGCGGCGGTGTCGTCGTCGTTCTCCGGAATGAGTTGGTGAATCGTCCGGCTCAGGTGCAGCTCGAGCGCGGTGATGCGCTGCTGCTTGGCCAAAGCCTCGGCGTGATCGAGGTCGTGGTGGACGATCTGGCTGGCGCCTTCTGGTGGAAGGGGCGCGAGCCAGGCGTGTTCGGGAGCGATGACGGTCTTGGCCGGCAGCAGCGCGAGGGCGCCACCGCCGGTGCCTTGGCCGAGCAGGATGGCGAGCGTCGGAACTTTCAGCGTGGCCAACGTGGCGATGCACTGCGCGATCTCACCGGCCAGTCCGCCTTCTTCGGCAGCGGGCGAGAGCTCCGCGCCGGGGGTGTCGATGACCGTCACCAACGGCAGACCGAGTGACTCGGCGAGGTTCATCCCGCGACGCGCCTGCCGGAGGGCGGCCGGGCCCATCGGCTTGGACTGCGAACGATCTTGCCCGACCACGACGCACGGCTGCCCGTCGAGCCGCGTCAACGCGACCAGCACACTCGCGTCCGGTTCGGTGAGCCGCACGGTACCGGTAGCGCCGTACCGGAGGAGGTCGCGCACGCCAGCGCGCTCCGGCCGTCGCGTGCGCAGCACCGACGTCCAGGCATCACCAGGATCGATCGACCCAGTACGGCGGGCCAGTCGCGGCGCAACCGGCGGATCGACCAGTACGGCGAGTGCGCGGTCGAGCAGCACCGGCAAATCAGCCGTCGCCACCACGCCATCGATCACCCCGTGCGCAGCCAAGTTCTCCGCGGTCTGAACGCCTTCCGGGAAGGGGCGGCCGTTCAGCGCCTCGAACACCTTTGGCCCGAGAAACCCAGTCAGGGCACCAGGTTCGGCCACCGTGACATGTCCGAGTGAACCCCACGAGGCGAACACGCCGCCAGTCGTCGGATGCCGCAGATGCACGAGATACGGCAGCCCAGCACCCTTGTGCGCCATCAACGCGGTCGAGATCGAGATCATCTCGACGAACGCCGGCGCGCCTTCCTGCACGCGGGTCCCGCCGGACGCGGTCGACGCCACGATCGGCAGCCGCTCCGCGGTCGCCCGGCGGATCGCGGCCGTGATCCGATCCGCGGCGACCCGCCCGATCGACCCGGCCAGGAACGCGAACTCGCTCACCAGGACGACGACCGGCCGTCCGTGCACGCTGCCACGACCGGTCAGTACGGCTTCGTCCGTACCGGCTCTTTCTGTTGCCCTACGCAACTGTTCCTGATACTCCGGATCAGCCACCTGTACGGCGGGTTGGTCCCACGACTCGAAGGAGCCGGCATCCAGGAAGGTGTCGATCAGTCCCCGTGCGGTGCTCATCGTCGTCACCATCCCGGAGCCACCAACGCGGCCCAGACCAGCAGCGGTCCGGCCAGCACGACGATCACGCTGTAGGTCAGAATCTGCTTGTAGTACACGGGTTCCGCGATCGTGTCCGGCCGGTTCGCGAGCATCAGGGCGCCGTTCGTGGAGAACGGACTGACGTCGACGATGGTCGACGAGACGGCGAGGGCGGCGACGAACAGACCGGCGCTCAGGTGGCCGTGGGCGATCAGCGGGAGCGCAATCGGGATGATCACCGGCAGCAGCGCGGCCGACGAGGCGAACGCCGAGACCACGCCGCCGACATAGCAGAGGACTAGTGCGCCGATGACGGCCGCACCGAGCCCGGCGGCCCACTTGCCGACGAACTGCGGGGAACCCGCTTCGGTGAGGATCGCGGCGTACGTGCTGACACCGGCGACGAGCAGGACGGTCGGCCAGGCGACCTGCTTGGCGGCGTCCTTGTTCTTGATCGGAGAGAGGATCGCCAGGATGACCGCGGCGGTGATCGCGACGAACCCGATGTTCTTGTCGAAGGCCAGCGCGACGACCGCGACCCCGAGGAACGCGACGAGCGTCAGGATCTGGTCACGGGTCGCCCCGTGCTTCTCGTCGGAGTCGTTTGGCTCGATCTGATCGGCACGCTGGGACATCAGCCTGCGTCCGCCGAGGACCACGAACAGGATCGCGGCCAGCACCAGGTTGACGGCCAGGCTGGACAGGAAGACGGTCAGCTCGCTGTTCGGGAGGCCGTTGTCGGCCATCACCGAGTTGGTGATCGTGCCGTAGATGCTGATCGGCGAGAAGCCGCCGGCCTGCGCGCCGTGGACGACGAGCATGCCCATCATCAGCGGGCTGATCTTGTACTTCTGCGCGAAGCCGAGCGCGATCGGCCCGATGATCGCGCACGCCGCCGGACTGACGGCCCCGATCGCGGTCAGTACGGCGGTCACTGTGAACATCACCCACGGGATCAGCGCGACCCGACCTCCGACGGCTCGGACAGCCCCCGCGACTATCAAGTCGACGGTGCCGTTGTTCCGCGCTATCGCGAACAGGAAGGTGACGCCGATCAAGGTGAGGACGAGATCACCGCTGAGGCCGGCCAGGATCTCCTTCTCGCTCAGGTGCAGCGAGTACATGCCGACCAGCCACGCCGCGACGTACGCGAGCGCGCCCATGTTGATCGGCAAGATGGTGCCCACGACGAACAGCGCAATCAGCGCCAGGATCGCAATCCACTCAGGTCCCATGAGCTACCTCACAGTAGTATTGGCTGAGTGGCCTAGCCAATAGTCCAATGCGCCGTCTGTCAATACAGTGGGGTCCATGGACTTGCCGCCACCTCCCCGTCCGGTGCCGCGCTCCCGCCTGTACGAACAGGTGGCCGATCAGATCAGTCTGTGGATCCGTGAGAACGAGTTGCAGCCGGGAGATCGGCTGCCGCCGGAGCGCGAACTGGCGCAGCGGCTGGGGGTGAGCCGGGCGACGCTGAGTCAGGCGCTGGTGGCGCTGGAGGTGATCGGCGCGGTCGTGGTCCGGCACGGGGACGGGACGGTGCTGACCGAGCGCGCGCGGACCGGACCGGTGATCGAGGCGATCCGGGCCCACGCCGATCGGCTGCCCGAGATCATCGACGCCCGCGATGCGCTCGAGTCGAAACTCGCCGCGCTCGCCGCAAGCCGTCGTACCGAGGACGACCTGGTCGCGATCAGGGCCGCGTTGACCGCGATGGAGCGGGACATCGCGGCGGGCGGTCGGGGAGTGGACGCGGATGAAGCGTTCCACGGCGCGGTCACCGCGGCGGCGCGGTCGTCGTTGCTGGCGCAGATGATGGCGACGATTCAGGGCTTGATTCGCGAGACCCGCCTGGAGTCTCTGTCCCAGCCCGGCCGTCCGAAGGACTCGCTGGCCGGCCATCGCAAGATCGCCGACGCCATCGAGGCCGGCGACGCACTAGCTGCGGCAGCCGCCATGCACGAGCACGTCATGCTCGTCTCCGATGTCGCACTCCTGAGGGAGACCAAGTGAGTGGGGCCGAGCACCTGGCGGTGATCGGTGCCGGGTTCGGCGCGGGCATCCTCACGTCGACCGTCGGCGTTGCTTCGTTGCTGAGCTTCCCCGTTTTGATTGCCCTGGGCATCCCGCCGGTCGTCGCGAACGTGTCGAACACGATCGGCTTGCTGCCCGGTGCGTTGTCCGGCTCGTTCGGCTACCGCCGCGAGATCCGCGACGTACCACGCCCGATCACGATCGCGGTCGTGGCGATCTGCGCGGTCGGTTCGATCGGCGGCGTCGTACTGCTGCTCGCCCTGCCGCCAGGCGTGTTCGCCACCGCGGCACCGTGGCTGATCCTGTTCACCTGCCTGATCGTCGGCGTCCAGCCGCGAATCTCCCGCTGGCTGCGCGCCCGCAGCGACCACCCCCACGGTCTCCGTACGTCGATGTCCCCGGCAACCTATGTCTTCACCGCTCTGACCGGCGTGTACGGCGGATACTTCGGAGCTGGTGCCGGAGTGATGATGATGGCGGTGCTCGCCCTCGGCCTGGACCTCGAACTCCGCGTCGTCAACGGCCTCAAAACCCTGTCGTTGCTCGCGGCAAACGTCGTCGCCAGCGCCATCTTCGTCGTGATCACCGACATCAACTGGACCGCCGCTGCCCTCTTGGCCGCCGGCTCCCTCGTCGGCGGCTACGTCGGTTCCCACATCGGCCGCCGCATCCCCGGCGGCCTCCTCCGCGCCCTCATCGTCCTCGCCGGCATCACCGCCGCCGTACTGATGCTGACCTAGACGACCCGTGATTGCGCGACGGCAAAATGAGGGGATCTCCCCTCAAGTTGCTGGTTCTCCCCTCATTGAGTGCCCCCGCCACCCGACCTTGGGCACGCCCCAACCACTCCGACCGGCCTCGCGTGGTCGAGGGTGCACAAGGTGACCCGGCCATCGGACCTTGAGCACGCCCCAACCACTCCGACCGGCCTCGCGTGGTCGAGGGGTGCACAAGGTGACCCGGCCATCGGACCTTGAGCACGGCTCAACCGCTTTGACCGGCCTCGCGTGGTTGAGGGGTGCACAAAGTGACCCCGCCATCGGACCTTGAGCACGGTTCAGCCATTTCGGCGGGTGTCGTGTGGTTGAGGGGTGCACAAGGTGGCTTACGGGGTTGGGGTGGCGGTCCGGTGATCGTGGGTTCGCGGGGTGGGGGGGTGCGTGCGGTTGTCGGTGAGTTTTTCGTCGCCTGGACCCGAAAAACTCACCGATAGCGCAAGCTCCGGGCATCACGTACCTCAGCCACAGCCCGTCAGCCCCAGGCAACGGAGAACGCGGTCGCCGACCTCGCCATCCCCCTCAGCCATCTGCTGGGCGCACGCGAAGCTTTCAGTCGACCGCCGGAGGCGGTCGAGGTGGCGCGGCGGGCCAGGTGAGCGACTCGGCCGGGTACGTCGCGCTGTGGCTGAGGTTGGTTGCGGCCGATCAAAAGACGGGGTGGCTGGGCAATGCGGTGGCTGAGGGGGATGGTCCGGTCGGCGACCGCGGTACACGTTGCCTAGGGCTGACGGGCTTTGGTTGCGGTCGGAAAGAAGCCTCGCGGGTAACCGATGCTGGCTGGCTGGCTGGCTGGCTGGCTGGCCGGCGGGTTGTGGTCGCGGTCCGGGAACGACGCTGGCGGGTTCGCAGTTGCTGGGGGTGACGGGCTTTGGGTGCGGCGAAAGTAGGGCGCTTCGGTGATCGGGCTGTACAGACCGACTGTTGGTAGGCGGACGGAGCGGGCGTGCTGCAGCGTGACGGAGGTGCCGAAAAGGGCGGCTGGTAAGCGTAGTAACAGTCGGTGTGTACGCAACCGCGCCGGAGCGGCCGCAGCCCCGGGTCACCACCCATCGAGCAGGAGAGCCGAAAATGAGGGGATCTCCCCTGACGTTGACGGTTCTCCCCTCAAAATTTCAGGGGAGAACCGTGGCGGAATCCATCGGTGGAAGCAACGGGTTCATGCTGCTGCCGGGTTGGCGAGCAGGTCGGCCAGCGCTTGGGCTGGGGTTTTCAGTTGGAGTGT
>NZ_JBHVWY010000026.1:395-75202 GCF_042882005.1 Kribbella sp. NPDC058245 | reverse complement strand
TCCTCGGAGTAATTCTTGCGGGCCATAGTTCGCAATCATCTCGCTTCTCCAGCCCATGCTGGAATCAGCGTGTCCAAGAAACAGGGTCAGGGCCCCAACCCGCAACCGGATGGGTTAACCCACGAGATTGTGGGTTCTGCACCCGCATGCGGGTCCATAACCCACCAGCCCATGGGTTAACCCACCAGATGCTCGTCGATACGGTCGAACCGAGCACAACGTCGTACCGGCGGACTTTGTGCACCGGTCAACCGTCGGACGCCCGGCAAAGTGGTTGAACCGTGCTCAACGTCGTACCGGCTGAGGTGGAGGCCGCTCGCTCGAGCGATTCGTCAACCCACTCGTTTGATGGGTCAGCCCACGCGGTGGTGGGTGGGCTAGCCGCGTGCGGTGGGCCCTCCCACAAGGACGTGGGTCAGCCCACCAAATGGGGCTCTTGTGATGTATGTGTGGGTGGTCCGCGCGTTGTCGGACCGGCGGGCTGCCCTCCGATCGCAGAGTCTCGGGCGACGTGATCGGAGAGTGTGGGGAGGATGTCGCCGACTGGACGCACTGTGCTGCTGGACATCGATTTCCGGCGGCAATCTTCTTCCACTCGACGTCGGACCGCTGCTTCTGCACGCCGACTGAACCCACCGTGCTCGCCGGGGGCAGAGGGATGCGGCGGGGGAGGGCGTGGGGTGGCGGGGGTGGACCGCCAGCACTGACTAACTCCGCGCGGCTCGGACACTTCACGCTCAGCATCACCCGCACGACTAGCCGCGCGAGAGGTTGGTCGGTGGCACAGGTCCGGCACCCGGGGGGACGCCGGATCGGTCTCGGCCGCCAGTCTGTTGCCACTGCGTTTTGGAGGTCGCCGGGCTACAAGCCGGGGGTGCGCACCCCTCGCGGGGGCCTTGAACAAGCTGTGCCTTGTTCACAGCCCCCATTTCCTGTCCACACCCCCAGCAACTGCACGCAGGTCACCTACTGCCAACGCTGGAACAGCACCCAGCCAGCCCACCAGCCCACCAGCCCACCAGCACGCCGATCAACTGACCCGCACGGAGAAGAGACCGGTACGCCGCACCACCCACGAGTGGGGCAGAAGTGCCCCCAATGGGGTTCTTCTCAGTCCGGGAGCATCGGGACGGTGAGGCCTTGGTCGCGGCCGAGGAGGACGCCGCGGGTGATGGCGTTGGTGCCGAACTTGTCCTTCACCAGATCGAGGGCGGCGTCGAGCTCGTTGTTGGCGGCCTTGTCGAAGGGGAGGGCCAGCTGCTGAGCTGCCTCGTTCTCGAGGTTGCCGACCGAGATCCCGATCATGGTGAGGCCCTGCGTGGTGATCAACGGCTGGGCGGCGGTGAGCAGCGCCCGGGCGGTCAGCAAGATCGCCCGCGTCTGATCCGTTGCCTGAGGCAAGGTATGGGACCGGGTGGCGCGGGTGAAGTCGTCAAAGCGCAGACGGAGCGTGACAGTGCGACCGGAACGACCAGCTGACCGCAGCCGGCGGGTGACCCGATCGACCAGCCCAGCCAGTACGGCGTCCAGCGTGGCCAGCGACTTCCGTGATCGCCCAAGGGCTCGCTGCGATCCGATCGACCGTCGTCGTCGCCCGACCTCGATCGGTCGCGGGTCGCGGTTGTGCGCCAGTGCATGCAGATGCCGGCCCGAGGCCCGCCCGAGCATCGCGACAAGCGCCGCCTCCGGCAGTTGCGCGACATCGCCGACCTTGGTCAGCCCGCGCGTCCGCAGCTTCTCCGCAGTCACCTCACCCACGCCCCACAACCGCGAGACATCCAACGGATGCAGGAACTCCAACTCGTACGCCGGTGGCACCTCGAGCAGCCCGTCCGGTTTGGCGATCCCGCTGGCCACTTTTGCGAGGAACTTCGTCCGCGCGACCCCGACCGTGATCGGCAGCCCGACCCGCGTGAGCACCTCGGAACGCAACCGCCGCGCGATCTCCACCGGCGTACCGGAGATCTTCCCGAGCCCGCCGACGTCGAGGAACGCCTCGTCGATCGACAACCCCTCGACCAGTGGCGTGGTGTCCTCGAACACGGCGAAGACCGCCTTGCTCGACTCCGAGTACGCCGACATCCGCGGCTCGACCACGATCGCCTGCGGGCACTGCCGGAGCGCCTGCCCACCGTTCATCGCGGTCCGGACGCCCATCGCCTTGGCCTCGTAGCTGCAGGCGAGCACGACCCCGGCGCCGACGATCACCGGCCGGCCACGCAGGCGCGGGTCGTCCCGCTGCTCGACCGACGCGTAGAACGCGTCCAGATCGGCATGCAGGATGTTCGCAAGCGCTGACGTTGACACGAACATATGTTCGCATACTCCGCCGACAATCAGGTAGAGCTCGCCCGCCGCGCCCGGTACGATGCGACCCGCGTGCGGCTGAACAAAGGAGGCGGCATGCTGGTCCGCTATCTGACGGCAGCGACACTCGCTCGGGTCGGGGCCGAGATGGTCGTCTTCACACTGGTCCTGCTCGTCCTGGAGCGGACCGACAACCCAGCTCTGGCCGGTCTTACCGGCGCCGCGTATGCGCTCCCCGCCATCGTCACCGGCCCGCTGCTCGGCGCGTGGCTCGACCGGACTGCGCACCGGCGTACTGCGCTGGCTCTGAGTCAGGCCGTGCTGGGCCTCGTGATGATCACCATGCTGGCGGTCGTCGGTCGCAGCGCGCACTGGCCGGTTCCAGTGCTGGCTGCGATAGCCGGTACGACGCTGCCGCTGGTGAGCGGTGGATTCACCAGCATGCTGCCGAGTCTGGTTCGGCGAGAGCGGCTGCCACGCGCCAACTCGCTCGAGGCCGCCAGCTTCGGTGTCGCAACCATCGCCGGTCCCGCTGCTGCGGCGACTATCGCCGCGGTGGTTTCGGTCGAGGCAGCGGTGCTCGCCATCGCCGGACTGGCGATGTTGAGCATCCTGGCCATCAGCAGGCTTCCCGTCCTGCCGGCAGCCGCTCAGGCCCATGATCCCTTCCTCAGCTCGGTTCTGGGCGGTCTGAAGCATTTGGCGCGCACTCCGCGACTGCGGGCGTCCACAGTGACGTCGACACTCCTCATGGGCGTGGTCGGCATGCTGCTGATCACCCTGCCGTTGCACATGGCATCGCTCGGGATGCCCCGATCGGCAGCTGGCTATGTCTGGGCTGCGCTGGAGCTCGGCAGCGTCACGACAGCGCTGCTGCTGGGCCGCCTCTCCACCCGTTGGCGTCCTGAATACGTCGTGATGCTCTCGGTCGCCGCCTACGGCTTGGCCTTCACCGCCTGGCCGCTGGCGGGCAGTTTCGCCGTGCTGGTGGTCCTGGCTGCAGGCACCGGGTTTCTGGACGGCCCGATGATCCCGGCGATGTTCGCCGCGCGGCAGCAGTACAGCCCGTTGGAGCTGCAGGGCCGGGTCAGCACCACCGCTGCCAGTCTTCGCGTCGGGGCAGCCGCACTCGGCCAGGCGGCGGCCGGCGTACTGGTTCCGGCAGTCGGCACGCGCGTCGCGCTGCTGGTGATCGCCGGCTGCCTGGTCGGCGCCTCCGGGCTCGGTTACCTCGCCTTGAAGATAGGGAGAAATCCCGAGGCGCCCGAGGAGTTTGTCAGGACAGAATCGGCACCATGGACCTGACCGCGTACCGCGACCTGTGGCGTACCCCTGGTGTGATGACGCTGATGGCGGCGGCGCTGACCGCGCGGATGCCGGTGATGGCGACGATGGTCCCGCTGGCGTTCCTGGCCAAGGACGCGTCCGGCAACTTCGGTTGGGCCGGCGTCGTCGCTGGTGCCTACTCCATCGGTACGGCGGTCGCCAGCGTCGTCTGGGCACGGATGGCGGACCGACGGGGTGCCCGCCGCGTCGTCATTGTCACCGGGATGGCATGGGGCCTGCTGATGGCCGTGACGGCCCTGCTGCCCTACAGCTGGTACCGGCTGCTGCCAGTCGCGGCAGCGCTGGCCGGACTGTGCGTGGCGCCAGTCGCCTCGACCTCTCGGGCCGCCTGGCCGCGGCTGGTGCAGGGTGGGCGGCTACGCGTGCTCTATGCCCTGGACGCGTCGGCGACCGAGCTGCTGTTCGTCATTGGACCAATGCTCGGCGCAGTGATCGTCAGCGTGGCCAGTCCGCGTGCCGGGTTGCTGGCGTGCGCCGTCGCAGCGGCCGCGGCGATCTGGTGGTTCGGGCTGAAACAACAGCCGCTCGCTACCGGGGAGGCAGCGGAGACTGAGCGCACCACCGCGAGGCAGCTACTACTCCACCGCCATCGGTTGCCGCTGGTGATCGCGTTCGGCTTCATGGTGATGGGCTTCGCGTCGATGTCGCTGGGGATCGTCGCCTTCGCAGACGAGCACGGCAACCGGCTGATCGCCGGAGTCCTCGAGACTGTCGCAGCACTGGGCAGTCTGATCGGTGGACTGGTCGGCGGTGCGCTTCCAGGTCGTCGCGATTCCTATGTCTGGAAGCGCATGCTGGCCTTCACCGTTCTGGCGGGCGCATGCGTGTTCGCGACAGCCTCGGTGGTCGCATTGGCCATCACGCTGTTCGCAGCGGGCTGCCTGATCGCACCGACCGTCGGCGCCCTCTACGAGCGGCTGGGGTCGATGACGCCGGCCGCCTCCCGGACCGAGATGTTCGGCTGGGTGCTCAGCGGCGGAATGATCGGATCCGCCGCTGGCTCGGCTGTCGGCGGTGTCGTCGTGGAGACCTTCGGCGTTCGTTACGCGTGGGCTTTGATGGCAGTCCTCGGAGTGCTCGGCACTGTCGCGGTCCTTCGGGTGCCGCCCCACCGGCCAGTCGAGTCCACGCTCGAGAGTGCGCCGGTCGCCGCGTAGTGCACCTTGTACGTCGCCTCGAGAGTGCCGGAAGCCCCAGCGCACAACGAGATGAGCTTGAAGGACCGCCGGTCCAGTGCAGTGCCCTGTCCGGCCCGCAGTGGGTGGATCTGCAGCGTCACGTCGTCCAGGAGCCGCCAGCGCAGCAGCGACCGGATCAGACCCAGGCTGCCGATCACATGCAGGTCCGGACCCGGCACCTGCTTGAGTGCCGCGAGCACTCGGCGCGGATCGCCCTTCAGAACCTCACTCCGCGGCTGGTAAGCCACCGGTGTCGAGGCAATGACGAGCTTCCGGACCGAGCCCAGCGAACCGGCGTACTGCTCATAGGTACGGCGGCCGAGCAGCACTGTGTTCGCTCCGGCGGCCAGGTCGTCGATCACACCGCCCACAGCCGGTGCCGGCAGCCAGCGCTCCGGCCGGTCCACGATCCCGTCCTCCGACATGCACAGGTTGGCAATGATCGCTCGCATCCGCGCCCCTCCTTGGTCGTCTACCTGCTCGATGCACGGAGCGGGCGGAAGGTTTCGATCGCCTCAGCTTTTCTCGCGGCGGCCGCGATGGATCTCGGTCTCGAGGGCGTCCAGCCGGTTCCCCCAGAACTTCCGGTACCGGTCCAGCCAGCCGTCGATCTCCCGCAGTGGTTCGGGAGCAACGGCGTACAGGCGGCGGGTGCCGGCCACCGTCACGGTGGCGAACCCGTTGTCGCGCAGGACCCGCAGATGCTGCGAAACGGCCGGCTGACTGATCCCGAACTCCGCGTTGATCGTCGCGGCGATGCTGCCGGCCGGCAGTTCGCCGTCGGCCAGCAGCTCCAGGATCCGGCGCCGGACCGGGTCGCCGAGGATGTCGAACGCGTGCACGGTCCGCATTGTTTCAGTGATGACTTATATGAACAAGTGGTCCATTCCACCGGACGCTTTCCGGCGCGCCCGGGCCGCCGCCGCCGAACCTCCCGGCGGACTCCCGATTTGCCGCACGCCGCGGCCGAGGCTTGGTCAGCCGGTAGGCAACGGCGAGGTCACGGCTAGAATGAGGCGAACGACTACGCCTGGTGCAGTGCCGCACGGCGTACCGCAATGAGTGGTTTTGAGGAGACACAGCTGTGGGACGCGTCGTGCACAAGTACGGCGGTTCGTCGGTCGCTGACGCCGATTGCATCAAGCGCGTCGCCCAACGGATCGTCGCTACCAAGAAGGCCGGGAACGACGTCGTCGTCGTGATCTCGGCCATGGGTGACACCACCGATGAACTGATGGACCTGGCCAAGCAGGTCTCCCCGCTGCCGCCGCCGCGCGAGCTCGACATGCTGCTCACCTCGGGTGAGCGGATCTCGGCCGCCCTGCTGGCGATGGCGATCGCGAACCTCGGATACGAGGCGCGCAGCTTCACCGGTTCGCAGGCCGGCGTGATCACCACGTCCGCGCACGGCAACGCCCGGATCATCGACATCACCCCGAGCCGGATCGAGGACGCGCTGGCCGAGGGCCACGTCGCGATCGTGGCCGGGTTCCAGGGTGTGGCGCAGGACACCAAGGACGTCACCACGATGGGCCGGGGCGCCTCCGACACCACCGCGGTCGCGCTGGCCGCCGCGCTGGAGGCCGACTACTGCGAGATCTACACCGACGTGGACGGCATCTTCACCGCGGACCCGCGGATCGTGCCGGCCGCCAAGCACATCCCGAAGATCTCCTACGAGGAGATGCTCGAGATGGCCGCCTGCGGCGCGAAGGTGCTGCACCTGCGCTGCGTGGAGTACGCGCGGCGCTACAACGTCCCCGTTCATGTGCGGTCCTCCTTCTCGCAGAAGGAAGGCACCTGGGTTGTCGATGCGAAGGAACTTGATCAGATGGAACAGGCGATCATCTCCGGTGTGGTCCAGGACCGCAACGAGGCCAAGATCACCGTGGTCGGCGTACCCGACAAGCCGGGCGAGGCGGCCCGGATCTTCGAGACCGTGGCCGGTGCCGAGACCAACATCGACATGATCGTGCAGAACGTGTCCGCGGTCGCCACCAACCGCACCGACATCTCCTTCACGCTGCCCCGCGTCGACGGGTCCCGCGCGATGTCCGCGCTGGCCCGGATGAAGGACGAGGTCGGCTACGAGCAGCTGCTGTACGACGACCAGATCGGCAAGGTCTCGGTCGTCGGGGTCGGAATGCGCTCGCACCCGGGCGTCTCCGCGAAGTTCTTCTCGGCGCTGGCCGACGCCGGCGTGAACATCGAGATGATCTCCACCTCGGAGATCCGGATCTCGGTGGTCGTGGACGAGAACCTGGTGGACGCCGCCGTGACCGCGGCGCACACCGCATTCGATCTGGACGACGAGCACACCCAGGCTGTCGTGTACGGAGGAACTGGACGGTGACCCCTGTGAGCGCTGTGGAGAACACGATCGAGGACCGGACGGGTCTACCGTCGCTGGCGGTGGTCGGGGCGACCGGCGCTGTCGGTTCGGTGATGCTGACCCTGCTCTCGACCCGGGAGAACGTCTGGGGTGAGATCCGGCTGATCGCCTCCGAGCGCTCCGCAGGCAAGCGGCTCAAGGTCCGCGGCGAGGAGGTCGAGGTGGTCGCGCTCAGCGAGGCCGCCTTCGACGGCATCGACGTGGCGATGTTCGACGTACCGGACGAGGTCTCCGCGCACTGGGCGCCGATCGCGGCCGCGGCGGGTGCTGTCGTGGTGGACAACTCGGGCGCCTTCCGGATGGACCCGGAGGTGCCGCTGGTGGTTCCCGAGGTGAACGCCGAGGCGGCCCGCAACCGGCCCAAGGGCATCATCTCGAACCCGAACTGCACGACGCTGTCGATGATCGTCGCGATGGGTGCACTGCACCACCGCTACGAGCTCGAGCAGTTGGTGGTCGCGTCGTACCAGGCGGCCTCCGGTGCCGGCCAGGAGGGCATTGACGCCCTCTACGACCAGATCACCAAGGTGGCGGGCAATCGCGAGCTGGGGAAGACCCCAGGCGACGTACGGCGGGTCGTGGGCAACTCGCTCGGCCCGTTCCCGGCGCCGTTGGCGCTCAACGTGGTGCCGTGGGCCGGCTCGCTCAAGGACGGCGGCTGGAGCTCCGAGGAGCTGAAGGTCCGCAACGAGTCCCGCAAGATCCTCGGTCTGCCCGACCTGAAGGTGTCCGCGACCTGTGTCCGGGTGCCCGTGGTGACCACGCACTCGTTGTCGGTGCACGCGCGCTTCGCCCACGAGGTCGATGCCGACGAGGCCCGCGAGGTCCTGCGCGACGCCCCGGGCGTGCTGCTGTTCGACAACCCGGCCGAGGGCGAGTTCCCGACCCCGGCCGATGTCGTGGGCACCGACCCGACCTGGGTCGGCCGCGTCCGCAAATCGCTCGACGACCCGAACGCGCTGGAGCTGTTCGTCTGCGGCGACAACCTGCGCAAGGGCGCTGCGCTGAACACCGCGCAGATCGCCGAGGTCGTCGCCAAGGAATTCATCCAGGGCTGAAGAGCTCGTTTCACGGCCGTCGAAGCCTGAACCACTTCGGCGGCCGCGCCGTACCGTCAACAGCCCTTTATCTGTCAGCGAAAGGGCTGGATTCGCTGTCCTATCGGGCAACGAGTAACGCAGCGATCGCCGTGGATGCCTACGATGGCTGAGGTGACCAGGTTGGTGTTCTCGCGGCGATCCCTGCTGGCCGGGTCGCTCTCGGCCTTCGTGCCCCTGGCGGTGCGGCCGGCTGCCGAGCCGCTGGCTGCTGTGTGGGCGGTGAACGACGGCGAGAAGGTCGAGGCCGACGACCTGGCGAATCCGCACCAGCGGCGCAACAGCGCCTGGGACGGTCACACGGCGCGCATCTTCGGTGCGCGCAACGAGGTGGTCGCCTTCCAGGTCGTCGCGGAGGCCGGCCAGGCCGGGATCGGTGCGCTGTCGGTTCGACTGCCGGTACTGCGGCAAGTGGGCGGCCCGGGCGTGATCCGCTATGCCCCGCCGGCCGCGGATCCGTCGGACACGGTCGGTCGTCAGATCCAGGTCTTCTCCGAGCGATATATGCGCATTACCGAGAAGTCCAACGCGGACTGGATCTACCTGCGCGATTCACCGGCCGAACCGCCGGATCCGTTGGGCACGAAGCCGGTTCAGCTGGTGCCGGAGAACGCGGTTCAGGGCGGGTTCCCGCTCGCCGTACCGGCTGCTACCAATCAGGCGTTCTGGTTCGACGTCTACATCCCGCGGCATGCACCGGCGGGCGTCTATCGCGGGCAGGTCGAGGTCGAAGCTGACGGCCAGGGGCGAAGCGTGCCGGTCGAGCTGACGGTCTTCGCCTTCACCCTGCCCGACCAGAACAGCATCGACGCGATGTTCTACTACGAGAGCTCCCAGGTCGAGCTGCGCTACGGCCGCAACCTGGACCCGGTGTTCCATCGCTTCGCGCACCGGCACCGGGTCGAGTTCGTGGACGCTTACGACATCGCGACGGCGGATGCCGCCCGAACGCGTTTCACCGGGGCGGACTTCACCAGGGCGAACGGCTACGAAGGACCTGGTGAGGGCGTCGGGAACAACCTTGTCCCACGCACCTTCTACGGTCCGGAGCCCGACTTCGACACCCCGGAGAAGGCGAAGGCCAATGCGCCACTGTGGACCGACTGGCTGGCGCGGAACCTGCCGGGCAAGAAGACCTTCCTCTACATGCCTGACGAGCCGGGGTCCGAGGACTACGAGTACATCCGCTCGTTGTCCGCGGCGGTGCGGGAGTCGGGTGCGCCGCTGCCGATCTTCGTGACGCACGCCTATGACGCCGTACTGGACGGACCTGAGAAGGCGGTCGACATCTGGGCCACGGTGGCCGACCTGTACCGCTCACCGGCGGCGGAGATGCTCCGGAAGGAGGGCCGGGACATGTGGTTCTACAACGGCCAGCGGCCGAATGTCGGCTCGGTGGTGATCGAGTCGCCGGCCACCGATCCGCGCGCCAATCTGTGGGCGGCGTTCAAGCACAACGTCTCGACGTACTTCTACTGGCACACCGACCACTGGCGGCACAACAGGCAGGTGCTGCCGGGTCGCGAACGCAACCAGAACGTCTGGGTGGACCCGGTCACGTTCTACAACAAGCGCGGCTGGTGGGCGAACGGCGACGGCGTCCTGGTGTACCCGGGAGAGGACCGCATCTACCCGGACCAGGACCGGGGGATCGCCGGGCCGGTCTCCACGATCCAGCTGGCCAACTTCCGCCGGGGGATCCAGGACCACCTCTACCTGACGATGGCCCGCGAACGCGGCCTGGGCCACCTCGTCGACACCCTGGTCGAGGAGATGGTCCCAGCGGTCCTGGACGAGGCCGGGCCGCGCGTCTCGTTTCCCCAGCAGGGCAACGCCTACGAGCAGGCCCGTCTCAAACTTGCCCGGGCTATCTCCGCCTCATAACCAGTTCTCCCGGGCGGCGTGCAGGGCGAGCTGGAAGCGGGTGCTGGCACCGGTGCGGTTCATCAGCCTCTCCAGGTAGCGGAAGAACGTCCGGCGACTGATGCCGAGGGTGCGGGCGATGGTGTCGTCGGCAGCGCCGGTTGCGAGCAGCGCGAGCAGCCGGCGCTCGATCGGCTCCAGCCGGTCGTCCTCGGCGCCCACCGACGCGTGCAACGGAAGCGCGTTGCGCCAGCAGAGCTCGAACATGCCGATCAGCGCGGTGAGCAGACTGCTCGGCCGGATGATCAGCAGCGACCGGTTCACATCGGTGTCGCGCACCGACATCGACACGAACGCCATCGAGCCGTCGATGATGGTCAGCTTGGCCGGTACGTCGGGCAGTACGCGGGCCTGCTCGCCGGCCTCCACACACGGGAGGATGTTCTCGGTCAGGTAGCCGGGCACCTCGACCGACTCCGGTGAGTACACGACCCGGTAGGCGACCCCGCGGCTGAGCTGGTCGATCTCCTCCTGGTTCGGGCCGCCGATGTAGTACGGCGGGGAGTCGATGGCCAGGATCTCGCGTTGGGCGCTGCCCTTGATCTGGTGGATCCGCTCGACGATCGCGCTGCCGGTGACGACCTCGATCAGGTGCGTGGTCGACTCGTTGTGCACGGTCCGCCGGAACTCGTCGTACGCGTTCAGGACCTCGATCCGGGCCTGCTTGAGCTCGGACTCCCGGCGCAGCGTCATCGCCTCCAGACCGGCGTCCGGAGGCACTGGGAGGAAGCGTGAGTGGTCGGAGCCGGACCGCCGGGCCAGACCCGCCTGCACCAGCCCGCCGAGGACGGTGTCGATACCCGCCGAGCGGTCGGGGACGCCCTCGTCCAGCTCGGTGATCGACGAGGGGCCGGTCCGCAGCAGGTGCTGATAGACCTTGATCTCGTCGTCGCTGAGTCCGAGCACGCGCAAATGATCGGCACGCTCCGTGTCCGAAATGCTCACGAGTCGTCCCTCCCTTCCGAAAGTCGTCACCGTCCGCTACCGCCTCTCCAGCCTAGGATGCGCGATCCAGTGCGGTCCGCACTGTCCGTGTCCTGGTGAATGCGGGCAGCGATATTTGTTGTCCTGTCAGCATTCTTGTGCCGTGTCACCATCCGGCCACCATTTCCGCGCAGTTGTGAGCGAGAATTGAGGTCCAGCAGCCCGGCGACGGACCACCTGAGCGCCGCCGGGCTGCTGTTCCAATTCTGGCGTGTGTTCGCTGTTCCGTCAGCGGTGGCCGTTTCGGTTGGGTCTCGATCCCGGCGTATCGGTGCCCTCGCACTCCCGTGCCATCACCGGCCGTGTTGGAGGGTGTACAAACTGTGCATCTCCATCGTGAGGCCGATGAGAAGGGGAGTCCCATGCGATCAGCATCACCTTCCTGTGCGGCCTCTGGTGCGATGACCGCCGCCCTGGTCATTGCGCCTGCCGATCCGGTGGCTGCCCGGCCCGACTCCGCCCAGTGTGGCCGGGCCGCCGGATCCAGTGTGCGGTCCCAGGTGGTGCTGAGCGGTGCTCCGTGGATGGTGAGGCTGTCCATGGGGAGGCGGGGACACGACGTCCACCGCGCGGCTCGCCCCGGCCACTAGGCACCCCTGGGACCCACCGGCGTGATTTGACGCGGATTTGACCTTGTTCACTCGTGTTCACCACGGCCGCCGACGAGCATCGGGGACGACGTCTTTCCATGCGCCGGAAGGCGTTTTGGTGCGTACGAGCCGTCAAATGTATATTCCGGATAACGATCGACGCTGGCCGGAGCCTGGATGGTCCGCATCGATCGGGCGCGACGTCGGTAGCCGTGCGTACGTCGTTGCTCACACTGGTGGACTGCTGTGTCATCGGCGCCGGGGCCGATCCGCTACTCTCTTCCCGGTCTACGTGGCCCGGTCAAACGAACACCAGCGGCTGAACGTGGACAGGACTTCATGGCAGAGAGAGGCGTCGCCTGAATGAACGCGACTAGCGTCGACGAGGCATTCAACCCGTCGGTGCATGTGTACGAACCACACAAGGCCGGCTTGCCGCCCTTGCGGCCGTACTTCAAAGCACTCTGGGAACGCCGGGTGTTCGCGGCAGAGATGTCGCGGAGCGGAATCCGTGCGGCCAACACCAATACCTTCTTCGGGCAGATCTGGTTGGTCATCAACCCGTTGCTGCTCGCCGGGGTCTACTACCTGCTCACCGACATCATCGCCGGAGCCGGCGCCCGCAAGGACGCGGGCGCGGTCTTCGCGCACATGTGTGGTGGCCTGTTCGCCTTCTACTACTTCCAGGGCGCGGTCACGACCGGCGCCGGCAGTGTGGTCGGTGGCGGCAAGCTGCTGATGAACATGGCCTTCCCGCGGATGCTGCTGCCGCTGTCGGCGCTGCGGACGGCGTTCTTCCGCTTCCTGCCGACGATGGTCGTGTACGGCGCGATCCACCTGCTGACCAAGCAGCCGCTGCACTGGGTGATGCTGCTGGCGCCGGCGTTCCTGATCCTGCTGACGATGTTCGCGGCCGGGATCAGCATGATCTTCGCCGCGATCCAGGTGTACTTCCGGGACACGTCCAGCTTCCTGCCGTACCTGATGCGGATCTGGCTGTACCTGTCCCCGGTGCTGTGGTTCGCCGAGAAGGCGCCGGCGAAGTTCAAGGACTTCATCCAGTACAACCCGCTCTACTCCCTCCTGGGTGGCTGGACCGATCTGCTGGTCCGCGCCAAGATGCCGGACGCCGAACTGTGGATCGGCGGCGTGGCGTGGGCGGTGGCCGCGTTCGTGGTCGGTTCGTTGTTCTTCATGTCGAGGGAGCGTGAGTTCGCTGTCCGTCTCTGAGGCCGAGAAGAAGACCATGTCAAACGTTGACTCCAGTCCGGCCGTCAAGGTCCAGGACGTCTCCATCACCTACCGGACGACGTTCGAGCGGGTGCCGACCTTCAAGAGCGCGATCGTCCGGTTCGGCCGTGGCGAGCGCGCGGTCCGCGAGGTCAAGGCCGTTCAGAACGTCTCCTTCGACGTCGCGCACGGCAGCGCGATCGGCATCATCGGGGCCAACGGTGCCGGCAAGTCGACGCTGCTGCGGGCGATCGCCGGCATCCTGCCGCCGACCACGGGCCGGATCGAGGTGCACGGCCGGGTCAGCACACTGCTGTCACTGGGGGTGGGCTTCAACGCCCAGCTGTCCGGCAAGGAGAACGTCACCCTCGGTGGTCTCGCGGCCGGCCTGACCCGCAAGCAGGTCCAGGAGCGGTACGAGGAGATCGAGGCCTTCGCCGAGCTCGGCGAAGGGTTCATGGAGATGCCGATGCGGACGTACTCGTCCGGCATGTTCGCGCGGGTCGCCTTCGCGGTCGCCGTGCACATGGACCCCGACATCCTGATGATCGACGAGGCGCTGTCGGCCGGTGACGCCAAGTTCAAGGTCAAGGCCGCCGACAAGATGAAGGAACTGGCCACCAACAGCCGGACGATGTTCCTGGTCAGCCACGCGATGAGCAGCGTCCGCGAGCTCTGCAACGACTGCATCTGGATCGACAAGGGCAAGGTGATGATGCGCGGCGAGCCCAAGGAGGTCATCGACGCGTACACCCACTTCCTCAAGGTCGACGCCGCTCAAGCCGTTTCGCGCGAGGACCTCTGACGATGTCGCGCAGGCCAGCGCCGGACGTGGGGATCATCACGACCGGCCACGACGTCGCCGATGCGCGTCTGCACAAGATCACCGCGGCCCTGCAGCACCGCGACCTCAGTGTCGAGCTGTGGGGCCTCGGCGAGCCCGAGGGCGGTCCGGCGGGCGCTGTGGTGCACGCCGGTCCCCGGGGCAACCTGGTTCAGCGGCTGGCCCGGACGGCGGTGCTGCCATGGCGGACCAAGGCCAAGGTGGTGATGACCGTCGATCCGGACATGATCCCGATCACCCGGCTCGTCACCACACTGCGCCGCCGCAAGATGGTCGCCGACGTGCACGAGGACTACACCCGGCTGCTCGCGGACCGCGCCTGGGCGAAGGGCCCGGCCGGACTGCCGGCCCGGATGATCGTCCGGGCCAGCTCCAAGCTGGCGGCCGGCGCCGACCTGACGGTTGTCGCCGATTCCCATCTTGCCCCGCACCAGGCGAAGAAACGCCTGGTCGTGCAGAACTTTCCGTACGTCCCGTTCCTGGCGCTGACCCCGCCGACCGGTGCCCCGCGCGCCGTGTACGTCGGGGACCTGCGGGCCAGCCGTGGACTGTTCGACATGGTCGAGACCGTCGCCGCGGCGACGGACTGGTCCTTGGACCTGATCGGTCCGGTCGCCCCGAGCGACCGCGACGAGCTGGAGGCCCGGATCAACCGGCCCGACCTGGCCGGGCGGGTCCGCCTGCACGGCCGCCAGCCACCGGCTGACGCGTGGAAGCTGACCCAGGGTGCCTGGGCCAGCCTGGCCATGCTGCAGCCGACCCCGGCGTTCGTGGAAGCGATGCCGTCGAAGATCTACGAGTACCTGGCCAGCGGCCTCCCGGTGCTGTCCACCCGCCTGCCACGGCAGACCCGGGTGATCGAGGAGTCTGGTGGCGGAGTCCTGGTGGACTCGGTGGCCGAGGCGTCGGAGACCCTGCGGCGCTGGTCCGCGGACCCCGGCGAGCTGGAGAAACTGCGTGACCACGCGCTCGAGTGGGCAGCCGCCAATCTGCCCGCCACGACGCCGTACGACGAATTGGCCGACGCGATTCTCACCTTGCTGAGAGCATGACTGCTGAGAGGATGGGCATGACGGACCGCCCACACATGTTGTACGTCGCCTGGGGGTTTCCCCCGTGCCGGGGTGGCGGTGTGTACCGGGCGCTGGCGACAGCGAACCGGTTCGCCGCGCTCGGCTGGAAGGTGACGGTGCTGACGGCCGAACGCGAGACCTTCTATCGCTTCACCGGTGCCGACGCGACCCTTGAGGACAGGGTCGACCCCTCCGTCGAGGTGGTCCGGGTGCCGTTCGACTGGCCGGTCATGGAGACCGACCTGCGCCGCTGGCCGAAGGCCCGCGCCCGCAACCCGCGGCTGTGGAGCAAGTGGCGGAACAAGCAGGACCTGATCCCGTTCCCGGAGCACGGCTACGGCCCCTGGCGTTCGGTGATCGAGGAGGCGGCGGAGCGGATCCACGCCGAGAACCCGGTCGACCTGACCGTGGCCACGGCCAACCCGCATGTCGCGTTCACGGCGGCGTACCACCTGCACGAGAAGGCCAACGTGCCTTACGTGATGGACTACCGCGACGCCTGGCTGCTCGACGTCTTCAGCGGCAACCGGCTGCACGAGCCGAACAGCCGCGCCGCCAAGTGGGAGAAGAAGCTGGTCGAGTCCGCTCAGGAGGTCTGGTTCGTCAACGACCCGATCAAGGAGTGGCACGTCGAGCTCTACCCGGAGCAGGCGCAGAAGATGCACGTCGTGGCCAACGGCTTCGACCCGGAGCTGGTCCCGGACACCCATGACCGCGGCCCGGTCGCCGACCGGCCGCTGACCTTCGGGTACGTCGGTACCGTGTCGCCGAAGGTGCCGCTGCAGGACTTCGTCGACGGCTGGAAGATCGCCGTCGAGCAGTCCGAGGAGCTGGCCGGTGCGAAGGCCAAGATCCACGGCTACCTCGGGTACTACGCCGTACCGCGGCCGGACATGCTGGCCGCGATCAACTCCGGTGCCGACGAGGGCGTCAGCTACGAGGGCCCGGTCGGCAAGGCCGAGATCGCCAAGGCGTACGACGAGTTCGACGTCCAGCTGCTGATGCTGGGCAAGGGCAAGTACGTGACCAGCGGCAAGGTCTTCGAGTACCTGGCGACCGGTCTGCCGGTCGTCTCCGTGCACGACCCCGAGAACGCGGCGTCCGACGTACTGCGTGGTCACCCGCTCTGGTTCCCGGTCACCGAGGTGACGCCGGAGGCCATCGCGGCGGCGCTGATCGAGGCCGCGCACGCGGCCCGGACGGCCGACGAGGGCATCCGCCAGAAGGCGCGCGAGTTCGGCGCCGGCTACCGGCGGGACCTGGTGATGGACCCGCGGATCGAGGCCCTCGCCGAGGTCGTCACGAAGAAGAGCGAGGTGTCCGCATGAGCGAGCAGAAGGTTTTGCTGCTGAGCACCAAGCGTCTGCAGCCGGACTACTTCGACACCATCCGCGAGGACCTCGGGGGTGGCGACAGTCTCGTGCTCGACGTGATCGGCTGGTTGCCGCCGATCGACATCGTCGACGAGAAGGTCAACACGTTCACGCTGATCGGTCCGGGCCGGATGCCGACCATCGAGGACCAGTACGACGAGTACGACGACGATGACGAGTACGACGACGAGGTCAGCGGCGACGAGTTCGACGAGTCGCCGGACGCGGTCATCGCACCGGAGGCTGTCTCGGACCCGAACTCCGTCACTGGGCACAGCCTGACGCCGGCCGCGGCCGAGCAGCACGCCGGTGAGGGCGAGCATGGGCATGGCCACGGTCACGGCCACGGGCACGGGCACCGCCCGAAGAAGCGGCCGGAGCCGATGCCTTGGGGTGGCGCCCGGGTCAAGCAGGCCGTGCGCTGGCGTTACCGCCGGGCCCGTCGCAAGGCGGTCAACGCCGCGATGAAGTTCGGCCCGGTGAAGTTCCTGCGGACCTCCCGGGTCAGCAAGAACCTCAGCAAGGCTTACTGGAAGCGCGTGCAGACTCGTACCGACGTGCGCGACTTCATCCAGCAGGCCGACGTGATCATCGCGCTCGACGCGAACGCGATCTGGGCGGGCTGGCACCTCGGGCAGGAGCGGCCGGACCGGCCGGTCGTGCTCGGTCTGCCCGCGGCCCGGCGTGAGCTGGACCAGCTCAAGGTCCCGGCAGGTCACTGAGGTCATGTCCATGACGGTGTCGCGTTCGCTTCGTGACCACCTGCCGACGCCAGTTGCCCGGACCGCGAAGGCGGTCCGGGCACGTCTGCGTGGTCTGCGGTACGCGTACGCGACCCTGCCGGCCTTCCCACCGGCTGCCACCACCCCCGTGCGGCTGCTGGTCGGGCCGACCAACTCCGCCGGTCAGGGCTACGCCTGGGCCCGCGCGGCCGAGACGTTACCCGGCGTCGCGGCCGTGTCGTTCGCGATTCATCGCTCGGCGGCCTTCCGGTTCGCCGACGACTACGGCGTACCGCAGTCGTGGTGGAACCAATCGCGCTGGGCACGTGCCCAGCGCGAGCACGTTGTGGCCGACTACACCCACGTGATGGTCGAGTCCCTGCGGCCACTTCTCGGGTACGGCGGCCATCCGGATGCGGCCGCGGACATCGCCGTACTGCAGCAGGCGGGCCTCGAGGTCAGCCTGCTGTTCCATGGATCCGACATCCGGCTGCCCAGTCGGCATGCGGCGCGTGAGCGCTTCTCGCCGTTCGCGGAACGCGACGAGTTCACCGAGAAGCTCGAGGTCCAGGCACGGCGCCATGCCGAGCTGATCGAGAGCCTCGGACTGCCGGTCTTCGTCTCCACGCCTGACCTGCTGATCGACGTACCGCAGGCGCAGTGGCTGCCGGTCGTCATCGATCCGGCGCCTTGGGCTCAGGCGGCTCGTCCGCTCTTCAGTGGCGAGCGTCCGGTTGTCGTGCACGTCCCGTCCAGCGCGAAGCTCAAGGGCAGCGCCCGGATCGACGAGGTGCTGACCGGGCTGCACGAGCGCGGCCTGATCGAGTACCGGCGCATCACCGGCGTACCGCACGCGGAGATGCCGAGCGTGATCGGCGCCGCTGACATCGTTGTAGACCAGCTGGGAATCGGCCTGTACGGCGTCGCCGCGGTCGAGGCGCTGGCGGCGGGGCGGATCGTCGTCTCGTACGTCGGTTCGGAGCTACGCGCGCAGGTGCGTAGTCTGGCTGGGCGAGAGGTACCGATCGTGGAGGCGGACGACGACACGCTGGGTGACGTCGTCAGCGATCTCGTCGCTGATACCGGGAGCGCGGCCGCGCAGGCGGCGGCCGGGCCCGGGTTCGTGGCGGGGCTGCACGACGGTCGTCGCGCAGCCGAAGTTCTCAGCCACTGGCTGACTGTTAAGGAGACCCTGTGACCACCCGCATCGCCCCGTCGGCCGACGTCGACGAGCGCGCCCAGATCGGCGACGGATCGTCGGTCTGGCACCTGGCCCAGGTCCGCGAGAACGCGGTGCTGGGGAAGAACTGCATCGTCGGCCGCGGCGCCTATGTCGGGACCGGGGTCCAGATCGGCGACAACTGCAAGATCCAGAACTACGCGCTGGTGTACGAGCCGGCCTCGCTCGAGGACGGCGTCTTCATCGGCCCGGCCGTGGTGCTGACCAACGACTACTTCCCGCGCGCGGTGAACCCGGACGGGTCACCGAAGTCCGCGCACGACTGGGAGCCGATCGGCGTGACGCTGAAGGAAGGCTGCTCGCTCGGTGCGCGCAGCACCTGCGTGGCCCCGGTCACCGTCGGCCGCTGGGCGACTGTCGCCGCCGGTGCCGTCGTGGTCAAGGACGTGCCGGACTTCTCGCTGGTCGCCGGGGTCCCGGCGCGCCACCTCAAGTGGGTCGGCAAGGCCGGCGTACCGCTGCTCGCTGTCGGGGACGGCGAGTGGAAATGCCCGAACACGGGCGAGCTCTACATCGAAACCGACGGACGGCTGCGGCCGGCCGATGAAGCACAGGAGGAGAACTGATGGTGCAGCCGATTCCGGCCGCGAAGCCGATCATCGGGAAGGAGGAGCGCGAGGCTGTCGACCGTGTCATGCAGTCCGGCATGCTCGCCCAGGGTCCTGAGGTGGCGGCGTTCGAGCAGGAGTTCGGCGCAGCGCTGGTCTCCGGCCGTGCGTGCGTCGCGACGAACTCGGGCACGTCGGGTCTCCACCTCGGCCTGCTGGCCACGGGGGTCGGACCGGGTGACGAGGTCATCGTCCCGTCCTTCACCTTCGCCGCTACGGCGAACAGCGTCGCGCTGACCGGTGCGACCCCGGTCTTCGTCGATATCGAGCCGACGTACTTCTGCCTGGACCCGGCCGCTGTCGAGGCCGCGATCACCGAGAAGACCAAGGCCGTCATGCCGGTGCACCTGTTCGGCCACCCGGCCAACATGACCGCGCTGCAGGCGATCGCGGACAAGCACGGCATCGCGATCTACGAGGACGCCGCGCAGGCGCACGGCGCGACCTGGAACGGCGCTCCGGTCGGCACCTTCGGCGACTTCGCCATGTTCAGCCTCTACCCGACCAAGAACATGACGTCCGGTGAGGGCGGCATGAACTCGGTCGCGAACGAGCACCTCGAGCGCCAGATGCGGCTCTACCGCAACCAGGGCATGCTCAAGCAGTACGAGAACGAGGTCGTCGGCCTGAACAACCGGATGACCGACCTGCACGCCGCGATCGGTCGCGTGCAGCTGACCAAGGTCGGCGGCTGGACCAAGCAGCGGCAGGAGAACGCGGCCTTCCTGGACGCGAACCTCGCCGGTGTCGGCGTCCCCGCGGTGGCCGACGAGGCCAGCCACGTCTACCACCAGTACACGATCCGCGTCACCGAGGACCGGGACGGTTTCGCGAACGCGCTGCGCACCGAGTACGGCGTCGGCTGCGGCGTCTACTACCCGATCCCGAACCACCGGCTTCCCTCGTTCAAGCGCGAGCTGGACCTGCCGGAGACCGAGAAGGCCGCGGCCGAGGTGCTCTCGCTGCCGGTCCACCCGTCCTTGTCCGAGGACGACCTGAACCGGATCGTGGCCGCGGTGAACACCGTGGCGAAGGCTGGTGCGTGAGATGGCGAACCTGAGGGCAGGCCTGATCGGCCTCGGCATGATGGGGCGTCACCACGGCCGCGTGCTGGCTTCCCTGGACGGCGTCGACCTGGTCGCCGTCGCGGACCCGGGCGGTGACAAGTTCGGTGTCGCCGGCGGTCGTCCGGTGCACTCCACCATCGAGCAGTTGATTGCCGAAGGCATCGACTACTGCATGGTCGCGGTGCCGACCCAGTACCACGCGGAGATCGCCAAGGCGCTGGCCGAGGCCGGCGTGCACGCGATGATCGAGAAGCCGCTGGCCGGTTCCTCGGCCGAGGCGACCGAGATCGCCAAGGCGTTCGAGGCGGCCGGCCTGGTCGGCGCGGTCGGTCACATCGAGCGGTACAACCCGGCGCTGCAGGCGCTGCGGGTCCGCCTCGAGGCCGGCGAGCTGGGCGACATCTACCAGATCACCACGCGCCGGCAGGGCCCGTTCCCGGCCCGCATCGCCGACGTCGGCGTCGTGCTGGACCTGGCGACGCACGACATCGACCTGACCGCCTGGGTGACCCAGTCCCCGTTCGTGACCGTGTCCGCGCAGAGCGCGCACAAGTCCGGCCGCGAGTACGAGGACCTGATCGCTGTCACCGGCAAGCTGGCCGACGGCACCGTCACCAGCCACCTGGTCAACTGGCTGTCCCCGATGAAGGAGCGGCTCACCGTCGTCACCGGTGAGAAGGGCGCCTTCATCGCCGACACCCTGACCGCCGACCTGACCTTCCACGCCAACGGCACGGTCGCCACCGCGTGGGACGACGTCGCGCACTTCCGTGGTGTCAGCGAGGGCGACATGATCCGCTACGCGATCAGCAAGCCCGAGCCGCTGCGCACCGAGCACGAGGCCTTCCGGGACGCCGTCCTGGGCAAGGACGCCGACATCGTCACGCTGCAGCAGGGTCTGACCACCGTTGCCGTCGCCGAGGCCGTCATCCAGTCGGCCGCCGAGGATCGCACCATCAAGGTCGCCGCGTCGTGAAGGTCCTGAGTGTTGTCGGGGCGCGTCCCCAGTTCGTGAAGCTCGCCCCGATCGCCGAGGCGTTCGCGGCGACCGACCACGAGCACGTGATCGTGCACACCGGTCAGCACTACGACAAGAACATGTCCGACGTGTTCTTCGCCGACCTGAAGATCCCGGCGCCGGATGTCCACCTGGGCATCGGCTCCGGTAGCCACGGTGTGCAGACCGGCGCGATGCTGTCCGCGATGGACGCCGTACTGGATGAGCACCGGCCGGACTGGGTGCTCGTTTACGGCGACACCAACTCGACACTGGCCGGCGCGCTGTCGGCAGTGAAGATGCACCTCCCGGTCGCGCACCTGGAGGCCGGTCTGCGGTCGTTCAACCGGCGGATGCCGGAGGAGCACAACCGGGTGCTGACCGACCACGCGTCGGACATCCTGCTCGCCCCGACCCAGGTGGCGATGGATCACCTGGCCAACGAGGGCCTGAAGGACAAGTCCCGGCTGGTCGGCGACGTCATGACCGACGTCTGCTTCCGGGTCCGGGACGCCGTCAAGGACCAGCCGCTCGACCTGCCGTTCAAGCAGGGCGAGTACCTGGTCGCGACGATCCACCGGCCGGACAACACCGATGACCCGGAGCACCTGGCCGGCATCATCGAGGGCCTGGCCAACGTCGGGCGCCCGGTGGTCCTGCTGGCGCACCCGCGCCTGGTCGCCAAGTGTGCGGAGCACGGCATCAAGCTGGAGCGTCCGGACGGTTCGCTGCACGTCCGCGAGCCGCTGGCCTACCCGGAGATGGTTCAGGCCGTCATCGGTTCGGCCGGTGTCGTCACCGACTCCGGTGGTCTGCAGAAGGAGGCCTTCCTGCTCGGCCGCGTCTGCACCACGCTGCGGCCCGAGACCGAGTGGGTCGAGACCGTCGAGTCCGGCTGGAACGTGCTGACCTCCGACGTGAGCAAGCTGCCCGAGCTGGCTGCTCGGACGGCCCCGACGGGCGAGCGCCCGATGCCGTACGGCGACGGTCACGCGGCCGGTCGCGTGGTCGCAACGCTCGCCGAGTAGAACATGTCGATGGCTGCCGAGGACGTGGTGCAGTCGCCCGCCCAGGAGGTTTCTGGGCCGGCGGCGGCCTCGCCCTCGGCAGCTACCCGTATTGAGTCCCTGACCGGTCTGCGGTGGTGGGCGGCGTTCTTCGTCTTCACCCACCACATGGGGAATCTGGCCCCGCTGCCGATCCGCGAGTTCCTGAAGCTCGGCACCTCCGGGGTGACGTTCTTCTTCGTGCTCTCGGGTTTCGTACTCACCTGGTCGACCCGGCCCGGGACGGTGGCCGGCACGTTCTACCGCCGCCGGTTCGCCCGGATCGTCCCGGCCCACGTGGTCGCGCTGATCCCGGCGATCGTCGTGTTCTACCGGTTCGACCCGCCGGAGAACATGTTCTGGATCAAGCCGGTCTCGATCACCGCGATCGTGCTGTCGCTGTTCCTGCTGAACGGCTGGTCGAACAACCCCGACATCCTGTACGGCGGGAATCCGGCGTCCTGGACGTTGTCGATCGAGATGTTCTTCTACGCGTTCTTCCCGTTCCTGCAGCGCATCACGGCCCGGCTGAAGCTGGCCGGTGCGTTGATCGTCGCCGCAGCCGCGATCGTCATCTCGGGCGGGTACCGGTTGACGCAGTACCACTGGGCCGACCTGCCGACGCTGCCGCCACCGTTGCTGCACGCGACCGCGTTCGTGGTCGGGATCGCGATCGCCATCGCGTTGCGATCGGGCTGGACCACCCGGCTGCCGGCCTGGCTCGGCTATCTCGCGATCGGCGTCGGGCTGATCGTTCTCACCTATACGTTCCGGCACCCGGGCAAGGTGCCGTTCGGAACCGAGATCAGCCTGCTGCAGAAGGAGATTCTCACCCTCCTCTACGGCTTTCTGATCCTGGTCGTCGCTGCCCGGGACCTGCGCGGTGGCCGGTCCCTTCTCCGGAGCAAGCCGCTGGTCGCACTCGGCCAGTGGTCGTACTCCTTCTATCTGGTGCATGCCACCGTGCTGTACGCGATCAGGGAACTGCACGGACACAGCGAAGCTGTCTCCTGGCTCAACCTGACCTGGTACGCCGGTGTCGGCGCCGTCTCGATCCTCGCCTCGTGGCTGCTCTACAAGTTCGTCGAGCACCCGCTGGAACTCAAGCTACGAGGCTCCCGTTGAAGAATCACTATCTAGTGGAGTCAGAGTGCGCGTCAGTGTAATTGCCTTGGGCAAGATCGGTCTGCCGTTGGCGGTCCAGTTCGCCTCGAAGGGGCACCAGGTCGTCGGTGTCGACATCAACGAGAAGTTCGTCGAGCTGGTGAACGCCGGCCAGGAGCCGTTCCCGGGTGAGGACCACCTGCAGGAGCTGCTCGCCGAGACCGTGGCCGACGGCCGCCTGCGGGCGACCACCGACTACGCCGACGCCATCCCGAACAGCGACGCCGTCGTGATCGTGGTGCCGTTGTTCGTCGACGAGAAGACCGGCGAGCCGGAGTTCGGCTGGATGGAGAACGCGACTCGTTCGCTGGCCGAGCACCTCACCCCGGGCACCCTGGTCTCCTACGAGACCACGCTGCCGGTCGGCACCACCCGGAACCGGTGGAAGCCGATGCTGGAGGAGATCTCCGGCCTGACCGAGGGCACCGACTTCCACCTGGTGTTCTCCCCGGAGCGCGTGCTCACCGGCCGCGTCTTCGCGGACCTGCGCAAGTACCCGAAGCTCATCGGCGGTCTGTCCGACGAGGGCGCCAAGCGCGCCACCGAGTTCTACGAGGCCGTCCTCGACTTCGACGAGCGCCCGGATCTCGAGCGTGGCAACGGCGTCTGGGACCTCGGTTCCGCCGAGGCCGCCGAGCTGGCGAAGCTGGCCGAGACCACCTACCGCGACGTCAACATCGGCCTGGCGAACCAGTTCGCCCGGTTCGCCGGCCAGAACGGCATCGACGTCACCCAGGTGATCGACGCGTCGAACTCGCAGCCCTACAGCCACATCCACCGTCCCGGCATCGCCGTCGGCGGTCACTGCATCCCGGTCTACCCGCGGCTCTACCTGTACACCGACCCGGACGCGACCGTCGTCCGCGCCGCCCGCGAGGCGAACGCCGGCATGCCGGACTACACCATCGGCCTGCTCGAGGGTGCCTTCGGCGACCTCAAGGGTGCCAAGGTCGTCGTCCTCGGTGCGTCGTACCGCGGTGGCGTCAAGGAGACCGCGTTCTCCGGCGTCTTCCCGGCCGTCGACGCGCTGAAGGGCCGCGGCGCCGAGGTCTTCGTGCACGACCCGATGTACACCGACGAGGAGCTCACCGGGCTCGGCTTCACGCCGTACACGCTGGGCACGCCGGTGGACGCGGCGGTGCTGCAGGCCGACCACGCCGAGTACGCCGAGCTGTCGCCGGCCGACCTCCCGGGCGTCACGGTGCTCGTGGACGGCCGCGACAAGACCGACGCCGCCAAGTGGGCCGGTGTCCGTCGCATCGTGATCGGAAGGTCCGTCCGGCAGTGACCCAGCCCGACCTGCGGGTGGTGCTGCTCAGCAGCACCACTCACGAGGGGGCAGCAAGACTCGCCGGAGCCCGGGCACAGGTGACTGTGCTCGGGCCCTCGGCTACCAGGGAGTCGTCGAAGGAACTTGTCGACGGCGCTCTGGTTTTTCGCGTCCCGCTCCGGGAACCGCAGGTCGGTGACAGGCACAAGGTCGCGTTGGCCGACCTCAAGACCGACCTGGCCCACGGCCGGGTTGGCAGAGTCGAGCAGTTGCTCCGACGCGCCTGGTTGAAAGTGCTGAAGATCGATCCAAGGGCGAGTGCTTCGAAGGCACAGATGCTGGAGCTCACCTTCGGTGGGCTGATCGACCGCCTCCAGCCGGATGTCGTGTACGCACAGGATGCTGCGATGCTTGGCGTCGCCAACCGTGCTGCCGCCCGAGCGAAGCTGCAGAAGCGAGTGCTGAAGGTCGCCTCCCAAGACGCCGGTGCAGACCATGGGGAGGCCGCTCCGGCGCGCAGTCGGGCGCATGCGCGGCGCCTGCTGATCGGACCGGTGAACAGTGCTGGGCAGGCCTGGTTGTGGGCTCAGGCTCTGGAGCAGGCGGTGCCCGGGCTGGCTGTTGAGACGCTCAACACCACCGGTGCGAAGTTCGAGTTCCCTGCTCATCGCACTGCCACAGCTGAGCAATACAAGGGCGATCTGCGTTGGCAGCTCGACCTCACAGCTTGGGCATTGGCCGAAGTCACCCATGTGCTGTTCGAAGCGGGCCGGCCGATGTTCGGCCAGCTCCCCGGGCAGATGTGGACGAGCGACGTACCGATGCTGGACAGGGCAGGCATCCGGCACGGTTTGGTCTTCCATGGCTCGGAAATCCGCGATCCGGCCAGGCATCGACAGCTGTTCGAGCACTCGCCGTTCCAGGACCCGGATGACGACTTCACTCGCCGGCTGCAGGCTGCGAACGACGTACTGCGGCGGCATCTGTCGTCGTACGACGGCCCTGTGTTCGTGACCACCCCGGACCTGCTGGAGTTCGTCGACAACGGGACGTGGCTGCCGCTGACCGTCGATGTGAACGCTCTGGCGTCGGACCGGCCGGTGCTGGAGCGGGCGGTGCCAGTCGTGCTGCATGCGCCGTCCAGTAGCGCTCTAAAGGGCTCGGCGTACGTCGACCCGGTGCTGACCGACCTGGACGCGCGTGGGGTGATCAAGTACCAGCGCGTCGAGGGGGTGCGGCACTCCGAGCTGGCTGCGCTGGTGAAGGACGCCGATCTGGTGGTCGACCAGCTGATGCTCGGCTCGTACGGCGTACTGGCGTGTGAGGCGATGGCGGCCGGGCGGGTCACTGTGGGTCACGTGGCGGACCGCGTGCGCGCGCTGCTGCCCGCTGAGCTGCCGATCGCGGAGGCCACTCCGAGTGACCTTGGTGCGGTGATCGAGCGCCTGGTGAGCGATCGGGAGACGTCGCGGAAGCTGGCCGACGGCGGGGCTGCTTACGTTCGGGAACTGCACGATGGACGCAGAGCAGTCGAAGCGCTGCTACCTTTCCTCGGTGGCAGGTGACATGCGGGTATTGATGATTGCGCAGTCTCCGATCGCCGGGGACTCGCGAATCCTTCGCGAGGCAACCGCGCTGGCGGATGCTGGGCACACGATTCACATCATCGGGCGGGACGTGCCCGAGGGCTTCGAGATCGGCCCGAAGATCACGGTCGAGTCGGTGTCGCGCTCCTCCGGGCTGCGCGCCGGTGGCGGCGGACTGGCGGTCGGGCACGGGCGGCGTGGGCCGAAGGTGCTGGCCAAGCGCTTCGGGCGCTGGCTGCTGCTGCCGGAGCACCGGCTGCGGACCGAGAAGCAGTGGCGGCTCGCTGCGTCGCCGAAGGTGGCTGCGGCCGGCCCGTTCGACGTCGTACACGCTCATGACTTCAACACGCTCGAGCTGGCCGCGGAGTACGCCGAGAAGTGGCAGGCGATCCTGGTCTACGACAGCCATGAGCTGTGGTTCGACCGTGCGCTGCCGGGCCGGCCGACGCCGTTCTGGCGCGCAAAGGGCCGGAGGTTCGAGGCTGAGCTGGCTGCGAAGGCACGGGTCGTTTTCACCGTCTCCGACGGCATTGCCGTTCGGCTGCGCGACCGCGGCCTCACCGATGTCCGCGTCATCCGGAACACGTTCCCGAAGGCCAACTTCGTCCCGCCGCCGCTGGAGCGACCCGAGGGACTCCTGTACGCC
Organism: Kribbella sp. NPDC058245; assembly: GCF_042882005.1. Taxonomy (NCBI): domain Bacteria; kingdom Bacillati; phylum Actinomycetota; class Actinomycetes; order Propionibacteriales; family Kribbellaceae; genus Kribbella; species Kribbella sp. NPDC058245. The sequence continues at coordinate 48,518 of NZ_JBHVWY010000026.1, read as the reverse complement.
GGTCGCGTGGGCGCGGGTCGTGACCTGCCCACCGTGGTCGGGGCCGCGCGTCAGCTGGAGCCGTTTCGCACCGTGCTGATGGGCTCGGTGGATCCCAACTATCGCTTGGATCTGGGGCCGGTCGAGGTCGTGGCCGAGCGCTCGATCGACGAGGTCGACGAGACCCTGCGCTCGTACGGCATCTCGCTGGTCACGCTGACCAACACCTGCGAGAACCACCGGCTGGCGTTGCCGAACAAACTCTTCCACGCGGTCAGAGCCGGCGTACCGGTGGTTGCGGCCGACCTGCCCGAGCTGCGGTCGGTCGTGTCGTCGCATCAACTCGGAACGCTCTACACGCCTGGTGATCCCGCTTCGCTGACGGCCGCCGTACGGGCTCTGATCGAGAGCTACCCGGTCTACACCGCCGGCGTCCGCGAAGCCGCCGACGAGCTCAACTGGGAACACGACTCCCAAACCCTCGTCAAGGCCTACTCCGAGCTGTAGTCCCCGATTTCCCTGGCTAGGCAGCCAAATCGGGGGTTCTACACCGTGGTTAACGGTGCAGAACCCCCAATATCAGTGCCTAGCCAGCCAAATGGGGGATCAGCGGGAGGCTTCGACCATCTGCTGCATGAGCTTGACCGGGTCCTTCTCGGGTTCCGGCTGGGCGAGGTCGCTCGCGATGACGCGTGCCTGCGGGGCTCCTGCGGTCGCCAGCGACTGGGTGTAGCCGGTGAGCGGGAGGGTCAGGGACGAGCGGGTCGGGTCCAGGGTGAGGGTGGCACCCGTGAACGGGATCGACGGGTTGTCGGGTTCGACCGTCAGGACGAGGCCGAGCCGGTGACCGGCGGCGAAGACGATGTCGTCGGCGTTCAGCTCGAACGTCAGGTCGTACCACTTGCCCGACTGCAGCGACTCCTTGCGGTTCAGCGACTTGTAGTGCCCGACGTCCGCGAGCGTGCGGATGACGACGGCCGCGTCCGAGACCGCCGTATTGATCTGGGTCTTGTTGTAGCAACCGGTGTCGAGCGCGTTGCCGTCACCCCAGCAGACCGGGGTGTTCGGAACGCTCGTCACGTTGGTGTAGCGGGTCGCCGTACCGTAGTCGACGACGCGAGCCTTGATACCGGCCGCGGCGCGGTTCGACTTCACCCGGACGGTCACCTTGCCGGTGCCGCTGATCCGGACCGCCTTGTCGAGCGTGTCGCTGAGGAACACTGCACGGTCGGGCTTCGGCGTGGTCGGATCCAGTACGACGGTGTCCGTGGACTCCTTGTCCGTACCCGTGAAGCTGACCGGGTCACCCGTGGCGGCCGCGATCGACAGGCCGCCGGCCTTTGCACCGTCGGCCTTTCCGAGGTTGAGCTTGGTCTGCTTGGCCCCGGCCGCCGGCCACTTGGCCTCGGTCGTGTAGCTGCCGTCCTCACGCATGATGGTCGCCTGCGGCTGCTTCATCACGTCGTTCTTCAGGCCCTGCAGCCAGTAGTCGAACCACGGGTGCAGTTGGTCGACGTACGCGTCCCGGAAGCTGAACCCGTCCAGGTGCACGCCCTGGTGCAGGAAGATCTTCCGCGGCACGTTGCGCTTGGCGATCTCGTCCCACCACTCGCCGAACTGCCGGGTCTTCACGTTCTCGTCGTCCAGACCGTGGATCGCGAACACGGAGGCGTGCACCTTGCTCGCGTCCAGCCGGTAGTTCCGCGGGTCCCAGAACTTGCTGTAGCTACCGGTCCGGGTGTCGGAGTCCTGCTCGACCTCGTCGGTCAGTGCGACACAGCGCGGGGTCTTGTCGTTGCTGACGTAGTCGTACAGGAACTCCATGTACGCGTCGTAGAACGGCACCCCGAAGCTGCGGGTGTAGTCGTACCAGCTGGAGATCGCCGCGATCGGAACGATCGTCTCCAGGCCACGGACACCGGTGCTGGCCACGGAATTCGCGATCGTCCCGTTCCACGACGTACCGATCATGCCGGCCTTGCCGGTGGACCAGTCGGCCTTCGCCTTGCTGCCGTCCGGGTTGTAGCCCGGCACCCGGTTGTTCAGCCAGTCGATGACCGCCTTGGTGCCCTGCACCTCGAAGTCGCCGCCGACGTCGGTACAGCCGGTGGAACGGTTCGTCCCCGGCATGTCGACGAACGCGACGGCGTACCCGCGCGGCACGAAGTAGTTGTCCAGCCAGCTGCCGTAGACCTGCCGGATGCCGTTGGAGTCGAAGTAGTTCGCCGGGTCGCCGGCGTAGTACGGCGAGGCCTGGATGATGACCGGTACGTCGATCCCGGCCTGCGCGGCCTCACCCGGGCGGATGATGTCGACGGTGATCTGGTCGGTCTTGCCGTCCTCGTCGTTGTCCGTGTGCGGGACGTCGACCGCGATCCGCTCGTGGATCGCGTTGTCGTAGTCGTACGCCGCGACCGTCTGCGTCCCCTGGACGAACGGCCTGGTCGGTGGTTTGGCGGCGTCCGCGGAAGGCCGGGCGGCCGCGGTCAGACTCGCGGCCGGAATCAACGCGGCCGCAGCAAGCAGGATCGTTCCGGTACGGAACGGAGTTCTGCGCATGCGTGTCTCTCCCCTATGGGCGGTGGGCAAGGCACGACGGCCCTCCCTCGAATAGGGCCGTGGTATTGGTCTGCACCTTAAGCACGGATGACCATCGTTGTCAGCACACATCTCGTCTCAACTGGTCACCGGACGCACACGCACGGGTAATACTTCACACCACCAGGTGGAGTTTGACGGGGGCGACGGTGATCTCGAGGCGTTGGCCCCAGGTGAGGGTGAGGGTGTCGGATTCCATGCCGTCGCCGAAGACGACCAGGTCGGACTCGGCCGTGATCGTCAACGCGTCGGGTGCCTTGAGGAGGCCCTCGGTGTTGGTGGTTCCGGTTGCTGGTGAGGGCCAGGCTTCGCGGACGAACCAGCACAGGGCTGGGTCGATGGGTGTTGGGAGGGTGAGCGGGCTGTGGCGTTCTTGCCAGGCTGAGCGGCACCACCCGGTCGAGCCGGTGCCGGTGCCGACGAGGATGCCTGACGATGACTGCCGTTCGGACCCCAGCCAGTACCGCGCGGACTGGTGGGTCCGGTGGCCGACGTACACCTCGTTGAGCGCGATCAGCTGCTGACCGTCGTCGGTCGACGCCGCGACCATGGTCCGCGCAGCGACGTTCGGTACGGCGAGCAGTTCGGTGATCGCCGCTGGTTCGTGCGGAACCAGTACGCCGGGATTGCGCGCCGGCTCCGGATTGATCCCGATCACGGGTTGGCCGTCCAGGTACTTGGCGGCGTTCGCCACCAGCCCGTCCTGCCCGACCGCGATCACCACGTCCTCGGGTCCGAACACGAACCGGTCCAGATCGTTGCGCTCGGCAACAGCTCGCCGCCAGTCCAGCGGGACGGCCGCAGACACGGTTGCCAACGCCTCCTGCTGAGCCCGATGCCGCTCATCGAGCTCTGCCAGATCCCGCCCGCGGCCCGCCAGGAAGAACCCCGCCTGCTGGCGAGTGCCGTGGTGGGCGACCAGCTCGGTGAGCTCGGTCGCCCGATGCACGATCACCGCCCTCGGTGGAAGTGGCATGTCAGGCCGTCAGCTTCGACAGGAGCGGAGTGATGAGGTCGGGGGTGAGGTTGAGCGTGCCGATCTCCGGCAGTGCACCCTGCTTGATCGCCAGCGCGAGAATCGTGCCTTGGTCGAGCTCGGCGTACGCCTCCAGCATCGCCTGCTCCGCCGCTGCCTCGGCTGCGCCGATGACTCGCTTCGCATCCGCCTCGGCCTCTGCCATCGCGCGCTGCCGGCTCGCGGCCGCCTGCGTCTCGATCTGACCGGCGGCCGCGGCCTCGGTCGCGCGCATGCGCTCGTTCTGCCCGCGCTGGTTGACCAACTGCTCCTCGCGACGGGCGAGCTCGATCTGGTTCTGCAGCTCGTTCTCCGCGATCGAACGCTCGCGCTCAACTGCCATCGCACGCCGTTCGTACGTCGCCTTGTCCGCCGCCTGCTGAACCATCTCGCGGGTGGGTGTCTGCAGCGCCTTCTCCACATCACGCTCGGCCCGTACGGCGACCACGCGGACATCCTCGACGCCGATCCCGAGCCCGGTCAGCCGCTGGTCCTCCCGCAGCCCGGTCCCGCAGGCCCGGCGCAGCTCGGTCATGCCCTCGGACAGTGCCTCGGTCAGGGTCATCCGGGCGAGCAGGTCGAGCGCGGTCTGCTGTGCCAGCTCGGTCAGCAACCCGCCCAACTGCTCAAGCGGTGTGGCTCGCCACATCCCCGTGTCGGGGTCGATCCCGAAGTCCAGCCGGGTCGCGGCCAGCCCCGGATCGACCACCCGGTAGGTGACGGTCGCCTGCACCGCCACGTCCTGGAAGTCCTGCGTCCGCCCGTGGAACAGCAGCGGCTGCTCACGGTCGTCGATCGGGATCTCGCTCAGCGAGGAGTTCAGGGCCCGGAACCAGAACGCCTGCCCGGCGCCGTCGTGCGCGAGCTTCCCGTTGCGCAGATGCCGCACGTGGGTGGTCGGGTTGGCCCGCAGGTGGCTGATGAAGCGGAACCTCGTGATGTCTGCCATGTCGTTCGTTCTCCCTTGTCGTCACTTTGACGATAAGGGAGGGAGTGACTTCTCGTCAAGGTGACGATTAGAGTGGTCGGTATGGACTTCGTGCCGCTGGGCCTGGCGACTGACCTGGTCATCCTGACCGTCCGCGAGAATGCCCTCCAGGTGCTGCTCATCCGCCGCGGCATCGCGCCGTACCGGGGTCGCTGGGCCCTTCCCGGCGGTTTCGTCCGCGAGGACGAGGACCTGGAGACCACCGCGCGCCGCGAGCTGACCGAAGAGACCGGCCTGGCCACCGACCGCATTCACCTCGAGCAGGTCGCCACGTACGGCGCTCCCACCCGCGATCCCCGCGGTCGCGTCGTCAGCGTTGCTTACCTGGCTCTGGTCCCCGACCTGCCCGCCCCGGTTGCAGGCACCGACGCCGAGTCCGCGCGCTGGGTCCCCGCCGATGCCTTGCTGGCCGACCCCGCCCGCCTGGCCTTCGACCACCACCAGATCCTGAGCGACGCCGTCGAACGCGCCCGCGCCAAACTCGAGTACTCCCCACTCGCCGCGGTCTTCTGTCCGCCGGAATTCACCATCTCCGAGCTCCGGGCCATCTACGAGGCGGTCTGGGGCACCCCGCTCGACCCCCGCAACTTCCACCGCAAGGTCACCAAAACCCCCGGCTTCGTGGAACCCGCCGGCGCCACGACCACCCGCGACGGCGGCCGCCCCGCCCAACTCTTCCACCGCGGCGACGCCTCGACCCTCCACCCACCCATGACCCGAGGCTGAACCCGGACCGCCAACACTCACCAACCTCCGTGGCGCCCGCCCCGCCACGCTCAGCCGTCGCTCGGAAACCGCCGTCCGAGGTACTTAGTGAGTGGGGGGCGGTCCGCAGATCTATTTGCTCGCGCTGCGGGCGGCGAGTTCTTCGGCGGTGATCAGGTCGGTGTGGGTGCCCGCCGAGCCGCAGGCCCAGGCGCCGGCGATGGTCCCGGCCTGCGCGGCGTCGTACCAGCCGACTCCGTCGAGCCAGCGCGCCAGGAACGCTGCGACGTAGGCGTCGCCGGCGCCGTTCGTGTCGACGACTGGCCGGTCGGCGAGTTTCAGCGCCGGGATGTGCCGCGGCGGCTTCCCCGGGAGATGCAGATAACTCCCACTGGCACCAGCCAGTACGACGACCGCCTGCGCGCGCCCGTGCTCAAAGATCCAACTCACAGCGTCATCCGGCAGCGAACTGGCCGAGACGAACACGATGTCCGCCGAGGTGGCGAAATCCCGGTGGTAGTCGTCCTTCCCGTCCCAGTCGTGCAGGTCGGTGGAGATCGTGCGGCCCGCGGCCAACGCATCGGGCAGGGCATCCCGAGCGAAATCCATGATCGAGACATGCACGTGCCGGGCGTCGGCGATCGCCGGTCGCCACAGCTCCGGGTCGACGCGCATCCCGGCCGGATGCCGCCCGTCGTAGAACGCGAGCCGCTCCCCGTCCGGCGTCACCAGATTGACCGACCGCCGCGTCCCGTTCGGATGCTCCACGAAGTGCAACGGCATCTGCAGATCCCAGTACAACTGCCGGATCCGGAACCCCTCGTCGTCCTCCCCGATCACATCCGCCAGCCCAGCCTGCATCCCGAGCAGGTGACACCCCAACGCAACCCCATGCCCGGTATGCCCGACGTACGTCTCGATGGGCTCGACCCACACCGTCTCCCGAGCGCCCAGTTCCAGCCCCGGCACCCGCACGATCGTGTCGACCCCAGCTCCGCCCACCACCAACACATCCAGCTCCACCCACCCGTCATACCCGACTTTCGTCCGTCCCGACAGGTGCGTTCCGCCACTCGGCGTCGCGGTCGACCTCGGGCCGGACGCTGAGGCAGTACTCCTTCGCCTCGGCGTACGGTCCGTCGGTCGGCAGCACGGAACACTGCACGTCCAGGTGCCGCATGCTGCACAGTGCTCGATCCAGGTACTTCATGGTCCGGCCTCCTCGAACTCGTTGTGAGTCCAAGGCTCGCCGTGTCGACTACTCCGTCGCGTCCCCAGATCTAATGACTTATCGGAGCCCCGGTCTTCTCCTGCAGCTCCTCGAAGGTCACCCCATCGGCCAGCTCGACCAGCTTCAGCCCGTCATCGGTGATGTCCAGTACGGCGAGGTCGGTGATGATGCGGTCGACCACTCCGCGCCCGGTGTACGGCAGGTCGCACTCGGTGAGGATCTTGTGCGAACCGTCCTTGGCGACGTGCTCCATCAGCACGATCACCTTCTTGGCGCCGTGCACGAGATCCATCGCCCCGCCCATGCCCTTGACCATCTTGCCGGGGATCATCCAGTTCGACAGGTCACCGGTCGCCGACACCTGCATCGCCCCGAGGATCGCGGCGTCGATCGCGCCGCCGCGGATCATCCCGAACGACAGCGACGAGTCGAAGAAGCTCGCCCCCGGCAGGGTCGTCACGGTCTCCTTGCCGGCGTTGATCAGGTCCGGGTCCTCGTCGCCGTCGAGCGGGTAGGGCCCGACACCGAGGATGCCGTTCTCCGACTGCAGTACGACGGTGACGCCGTCCGGGATGTAGTTGGGGACCAGCGTCGGCAGCCCGATCCCGAGGTTCACGTACGAGCCGTCCTCGAGCTCGCTCGCGGCCCGTGCCGCCATCTGCTCACGCGTCAACGGCATCTCAGGCCTCCTTCAGAGCAGGTTGCACAGTGCGCTTCTCGATGCGCTTCTCAATGTCCTTGCCGACGGCAACCACTCGCTGGACGTAGACGCCCGGCAGGTGGATCGAGTCCGGATCCAGTTCACCAGGCTGGACCAGTTCCTCGACCGTCGCGATCGTGACCCGGCCGGCCATCGCGGCCAGCGGGTTGAAGTTCCGGGCACTCCGGTCGAACACCAGGTTCCCGTGGGTGTCACCACGCAGCGCGTGCACCAGCCCGAAGTCGGTCGTGATCGAGTCCTCGAGGACGTACGTCGTACCGTTGATCTCGCGGGTCTCCTTCGGCTCCGAGGCCTTCGCGACCGAGCCGTCGGTGTTGTACTTCTGCGGCAGCCCACCCTCCGCGACCTGCGTCCCGACGCCGGCCAGCGTGAAGAAGGCCGCGATCCCGCAGCCGCCGGCGCGCAGCTTCTCGGCCAGCGTGCCCTGCGGGGTCAGCTCGACCTCCAGCTCACCGGACAGGAACTGCCGCGCGAACTCCTTGTTCTCGCCGACGTACGACGAGGTCATCTTCGCGATCCGCTTGTCCGCGAGCAGGATGCCCAGGCCCCAGTCGTCGACGCCGCAGTTGTTCGACACCACGCTGAGCCCGCTCACCCCCTTCTCGTGCAGGGCGCTGATCAGGTGCATGGGATTGCCACACAGCCCGAAACCGCCGACCGCGAGGCTCGCGCCGTCCTCGATGTCGGCGACCGCGGCCTGCGGCGACTCGTAGGTCTTGTCCATGGCGACGACTCTAAGCCGTCGCCGACACCTGCTGCAGTGCCTCCAACTCGTGACGCGCCTCATAGTGGGCGTCCTCGAGGTCGGTCAGCTCCAGTACGGCGGCCAGGTGGGCGTGGGCCGTTTGAACGTGCCCACAGCACCGGGCGGCCCGGGCGAGCCCGATGTGGGCCGCTGCGACCGTCTCTGGCAGCTCAGCCCGCTCACCGAGCACCAGCGCCATGCTGTAGTCGTGGCGGGCCGCGTCCAGCTTGTCCTGGACTCGGTACAGGTCTCCGCGTCGGCACAGCAGTAGGCCGACCTGCTCGTCCAGCCCGAGTTGTTCCGCCAGCCCGAGCGCCTCCGTGGTCAGCTCCAGTGGCGCGCCCACAGACTGCTGGAGCGCACTGAGCGCCAGGAACGTGCCCCAGGCGTCCTCCAGCATCCGGAACCGGCCCAGCGCCGTACGGAGGGCTTGTGCGGCCTCCTCCTCGGTCGCTCGGGTCAGTCCGGGGTATCCGCGGCACAGCTCGACCGCTGCGCGCGTCCAGGCGTCGCCGTGCTCGTTGCGCTTCAGCACGTCCTCAACCACGTCCACCGGCTCGAACGGTCCGAAGACCAGACACCACAGCAGCACCGTCGCGGAGTACCGGAACGGTCCGTCCGTGGCGTCGACGATCTGCTGGGCCAGCTCGATCTGCTCCTGCTCCGCCGAGGAGGCGCCGTGCAGCACGGCGAGCAGGTACTCCTCGTCCAGTCCGACCGGGACCGAGCGGCCCAGCATGCTGAGCACTCGCTCGGCCGCTGCGGCCGCCTCGTCCTCGAGGCCGCGGGACCACCAGTACGCCGAGTAGCGGGCAACCAAACGGAGTGCGGTTCTCAGATCGGTCTCGCAGGCGCGTTCGACCGCGCTGACGACTCCGCCCCCGAACTCCACGTAGCTCATTGTTACCGCTGGACCCAAGTCGCGCGCAGGCGGGTGGCGTCAGAAACGCAGGACGCCCCACTGCGGCGGGTAGTGCATGTTGGCGACGTACTGCGGTGACCAGACCCAGAACTCGCTCTCGGCCCCCTTCACGTACTCACCGTCCACCACGTCGTGCGGCCACTGGCAGCGCATCAGGTTCATCCGCCACTCGTCACCCTTTGCGGGCACGGTCGGCTGACCCTTGGTCGGTACGGCGAGGTCCGCCCACGGGATGGCGAGCTCCACCGTCCATCCGGTGTCGGTGTCGGACGGGTCGTTGACGGTTCCGTCGACGTGGATCGCGGTCCGCAGCCCGGGCAGGTTCGTCGGGTCGATCGCCTCGCCCCCCTCGTCGTACGGCTTGGTGAGGGTGAGCTCCCAGATCGTGCCGAGCGGGTTGATCTCGAACTCGTAGTAGTTCGCGCCGTCGCCGTCCGGGTCGAGGAACACCTCGAAGTTGTTCTCGAAGTAGAGCCGGCTGTTGTGCTCGGTCATCGTCGTCCAGACGTGCGGCTCCTCGAGCTTGCCGCCGACGTACAGGTACTGGTCGTCGTACATGAGCTTGGCCTGGGTGCGGAACCGCGGTCCCGGGCCCGCGCCGAGGATCTGGACGAAGTCGGTCGTCCACGGCGCGACCTCCCACGCGGGGTCGGTCAGGGTGCCGTCGAGGTTCGGGGCGGACGTCGTACGAGGGCAGTCGTAGACGGGCAGATCAGGCATCAGCGCGCTCCAGGAGTCGGGCGACGAGGTCGGCGAGCAGAAAGGTGATCGCGGTCAGTACCGGGATCACAGCAAGGGTCCACGGCGACGAGAGATTGCCGGTCAGGAAGGCGAGGACGACGGCCAGCATGAACGCGACCCCGAGGAACGCGACGAGCCGCGGATGCGGCATCGCGAGCCGGTTGAGCGCGATCCCGCCGAGCACCATCGTGACCACCACGATGACTACCAGCAGCGGAAGACCGAGCGCCCCGCAGTTCGTGGTGTCGCGGAACCGCTCACACCCCTGCTCGCTGCCCCACACCAGTCCGATGGTGGCGAAGCCGCAAAGCAGCCCGACCAGCGCCAGGATCAACAACGGCGGGAGCGGCGGCTTGTCGTCCATAGCCCGCACAGTATCCGGATCAGGCCGCCCCGAGGGAGACTGCGATCGCATCCCGTACGGCGGCGTCGTCCGGAACCGGCCGTCCGGCACCTTGTCAGCCTAGGTCGAGCGGCGCCCGGTACAAGATGTCGTTCAGCACCCGCCGGTCGATGAGGTTGCCGTCCGGCTGCAGCCAGGTGATCAGCTCGCTCGCGGCCGAGCTCGCGGTCAGGTACGTGATGTCCTGGCCGGCGGTGACGGTGATGGGGCCATTGCCGAGGACGACGACGTAGCCCCGGACCTCGACGCCTCGGGCCGAACGGGCGCGCCAGGCCTCGACCACCCCGGCCAGCGCGGTGTCGTGGCCTGCGAAAGGCTGCCCGTTGCGCAGGACCGAGCCATAGACGTCGAAGCTGTAGTTGCCGGGCGGCCAGGTCACCGACGAGATCACAGCCAGCCGGTGGCCCGCGAGCAGCAGGTGATCAACCGGTACGCCGTCGACCCGCGCGCCGTGGATCAGCTTGGCCGCCGGGAGTTGCAGCACCACGGCCTCGAGGAGCTGGGCGGCCTGACGATGCCGCAGTACGTCGGGACTCGCGAGTGGCGCGGTGTAGCCGTCGTCCACCAGCGGCTCGCCCGGGCGGCCCCACACGTTGGAGTCGTACGTCGCGTCCGGGCCGAGGGCGCGGTCGAGTTCGCGGGCTTTGGACCAGCGGCTGCCGAGGATCCGGACGACCAGCAGACCAGCCACGAGCACGTAGATCCAGGCCCGGGACATCGTGCCGAGCTGCACCTTGGCGAACGGCAGGGTCATCACCAGAAGCGTGATCGCCAGCAACGCCCCGCACCCACTCACCCACCGACGGAACGGCAACCGCCGCTGCCAGTGCGGCGGCAACGCCACCACGACGAATGCCACTACAAAGATTGTGTTCGCGACGTCGAACCCGTCCGAGAAGGTCGAGTACACGAACGGTGCCACGGCCACCATCAGCCAGGCGGCCAACGCCACCGGCGCGATGACCGTGAACCGCCCGATCCGGGGGACTGCCCAGACCTGCCCGCGCTCCGCGTCCGGCGTACCGGTTGGTGGGCCTTGGGGCGGCGGTGGGCTGGAGTGTTCGGGGTCCGGGCGTGGCGGTTTCGGTGCGTCTGTCGGTCGGCCGCCGGCCAGTTTGCGATCGTAGGCGGCTCGCTGCTCCGGGTCCGAGAGCGTGTTCCAGGCTTCCTGGACGACGCGGAACAGCGCCGCGTTGCCACCCTGGTCCGGATGCACCTGGCGGACGAGCTTCCGGTACGCGGTCTTGATCTCAGCCGCGGTGGCCGTGCGCTCGACGTTCAGCACCTCGTAGTGATCAGGCTCGCTCAACCTCGCCCGCGCTCCTCGCTCATGGGCGGGAGCGTATCGACCACACCGGGTAAGGCCTTGACCCACTGCCGGTTCGAGAGCCAAACCAGTGGCAGGGCGAGGAGGGGCGCGATGAGCTTGAAGTACTCCAACGTGGGGACGTGGCCCGCGATCCCGCCGATGGGGAGCAGGAGCAGCAGCGCGATGCCGAACCCCTGCAGCACCCGACCGAGCGGCACCCGCTTGCGCCAATGCGTCGGCACTGCGGCCCACGGCGCGAACAGCACCATCACGATCCGGAAGCCACTCCAGTCGTCGAGGAAGCTGAGCAGGATGGGTACGACGATCCACGCCACCCACAGGCCGAGCACGATCGGCCCGGCGATCCGCCACTTCATGTGTCCCCCAAAAAGAAGGAGGGTCAGTCACCGGAGTGACTGACCCTGCATCTCGTGGTCGGGCTGACAGGATTTGAACCTGCGACCTCTTCGTCCCGAACGAAGCGCGCTACCAAGCTGCGCCACAGCCCGAATCGCCGTTAGCTTACATGCGCCGGGCTGCTGGACGAAATCGGGTTTACCCGGGGCACCAACGTGAGCAATGTCGCTTCCGGACGGCAGGCGAAACGGACGGGCGCGTACGGCGAGGTGCCGAGTCCGGCGGAGACGTGGAGAGCTGCCTGACGGCCGTTGCTGCCCCAGGTGGAGAGGCCTTTGACGCGGGACGCGTCGAGGTCGCAGTTGGTCACCAGAGCGCCGTAGAAGGGCACCGCGAGCTGGCCGCCGTGGGTGTGACCGGCGAGCACCAGCGGATAGCCGTCGTCGACGAAAGCGTTCAGGACCCGCTGGTACGGCGCGTGGGTCACCCCGATCGAGAGATCGGCCGACGAGTCCACCTCGCCCGCGATCACGCCGTACCGGTCGCGCTTGATGTGCGGGTCGTCGGTGCCGGCGAAGTCGAGGCGCAGGCCGTTGATCTTCAGGCTGGTCTTGGCGTTGTTGAGGTCGGCCCAGCCGGCGTCGGTGAAGGCGCGGCGCATCTCCTCGAACGGGAGGTCCGGGCCGTGCGGCTTGTGGCGCTGCTTGTTGGCGGGCAGCAGGTACTTGCCCGGGTTCTTGAAGTGCGGCTTCCAGTAGTCGTTGGAGCCGAACACGAACACCCCGGGCAGATCGAGCAGATCACCGAGCGCGCGCAGCAACGGCGGCACCGAATCCTCGTGCGACAGGTTGTCGCCGGTGTTGACGATCAGGTCGGGCTCGAGCGCCGCCAGGTCGTTGACCCAGCCGATCTTCTTCTCCTGGGTCGGCATCAGGTGCAGATCGGACAGATGCAGCACCTTGATCGGCGCGGCCCCCTCGGCGAGCACCGGCACGGTCACCTTGCGCAGCGTGAACCACCGCACCTCGACCACCGCCGCATACGCCACGCAGGCGGCCCCCACAGCCCCGACAGCGGCTGTGGCCTTGAGAGTGTTCCCGGCAATCCTGCGCAAACCCATTCTTCTAGCCTGCCACAATCTCTCCTATGTCCAACTCCGGAATGAAACAGCGCCTCCACGACGACATGACCGCCGCCCTGAAGGCGCGCGACGAGATCCGCAAGTCCACCCTGCGGATGGCGCTCACCGCGGTCACCAAGGCCGAGGTCGCCGGTAAGGAGGCCCGCGAGCTCTCCGACGCCGAGATCCTCGACGTCCTCGGGTCCGAGGCCAAGAAGCGCCGCGAGTCCGTCATCGCCTACCGCGACGCCGGCCGGGAGGAACTGGCCGAGAAGGAGCAGGCCGAGGCCGACATCCTGGCCGAGTATCTCCCCGAGCAGCTGACGGCCGAAGAGATCGCCGCCCTGGTCACCGAAACCATCGCCGCCACCGGCGCCGCCGACCTGGGCCCCCGCGGCATCGGCAAGGTCATGGGCGCCCTCCAGCCCAAGGTCAAAGGCAAAGCCGACGGCGGCGCCGTCTCCGCCGAAGTAAAACGCCAACTAGGCGCCTGAGATGACGAAGGGCCTCGTCCGTGGCGGACGAGGCCCTTCGCGTTGTCAGCAGTTGGGGTAGTTGCGTTCCCAGGGTTGGCAGCCTGGGGTGCCGCCGCCGTTGGGCTGGCCACCGGGCTGGCCTTGGTTGCCGTCGCCGTTGGGGTCGCCCTGGTTGTTGCCGCTCCGGTTGCCGTTGGAGACGTAGATGGTCACCGTGGAACCGGCCGGGGCGCCGTCGCGGCGGCGGGGGTCGGTGTAGGCGACGGTGCCGGCGGACTCCTCGGAGTTGACCTGGTCCGGGCTGATCTGGGCCTCGAAGCCGGCCTGGCGGATCTTGTTGGCAGCGTCGTCGGGGTTCATGCCGTTGACGTACGGAAGGTCCTTGATGTCGCCGTTGCGGGTCTTGTCGTCGGGTGCGGTGAAGTGCGAGGTCGGAACGCCTTGGAGGGCTCCGCGCATGGCGGTTTCCCACAGGGGACCGGCCGTACCGGAGCCTGAGGCGTCGCCCATCTCGCGGCCGTCCAGGGTCTGACCGATCAGGCCGTCGTACGGCGGTGACGCGTCGGCGACGACTGCGGCAGCGGCCATGGTGCTGGAATATCCGGCGTACCAGACAGCCTTGGCGTGCTGGATCGTTCCGGTCTTACCGGCCAGGTCGCTGTTGCCGAATTTCAGCTTGCTACCGGTGCCGCCCGGCTCCATGACTTGGTGCAGGACCTCGTTGACGCCGTCGGCGACCTCGGGAGCCAGAGCCTGCTTGCAGCTCGCGCCAGGGACCTTCACCGGCTTGCCGGCGGCGTCTCGAACGGAGGTGACAACCCAGGGGGTGCAGAACTTCCCGCGCGCGGCGAAGGCGGCGTACGCCGAGGTCAGTTGAAGCGGGGTCACGTAGTCGATGCCCAAGGTCATCGAGGGAACCTGCTCCAGCGGCTCACCGGTCTGGGCGTTGTTCAGACCGAGGCTCGCGCCGATCTTCGCGATGGGGCAGAGCCCGGTCTGCTGCGAGAGCAGCAGGAAGTAGGTGTTGGTGGACTTCTGCGCCGCCTGGATCATGGTCGGCACCGGAACGTTCTTGGTCGAGTTGCTCGGCGTGTAGTCGGGCGCCGAGGTCGTCCCGTCGCAGGTGCTGAACTTCTTGCCGCTCAGATCGATCGTGTTCGGCGAAGGGATCGTGTGGGTGATCGGGAAGCCCTTCTGAATCGCGGCCGCGATCGTGAAGGCCTTCATCGTCGAACCGATCTGGAAGCCGCCGAAGCCACCGGCGTAGGACTTCTCGACGTTGTAGTTGTACGCAGTCTGGTTCTTCTTCGCGCCGTAGGGCTTGCTCTGCACCATGGCCTTGACCAGGCCGGTGCCAGGCTGCACGACGGTGATCGCCGCGACGGCCTGGTCGTCGGGCTTGCTGTGCTCGTCGATCGACTTCTGGGCGGCCGCCTGGATCTTCGGGTCGAGCGAGGTGCGGATCGTCAGACCGGCGGTCTTCAAATAGTTGGCGCGGTCTTTCGGAGTCTTGCCGAAGGCCGGATTCTCCTTGAGTTGCGCGACGACGTACTCGCAGTAGAACGGGTACGGCGAGTTGGCGCAGCCGATCTGGTTCTTGCGGACCTTCGTCGGGTCGATGACCGGGGTCTTGAGCGCCAGGTTGGCCTGGTTGACCGAGATCACCTTGAGCTCGAGCATCCGGCGGATGACCACGTCACGGCGGTCCTTGGAGCGCTTCATGTTGTTCGTCGGGTCGTAGGCCGTCGGGCTCTTCACCATGCCGGCCAGCATCGCGGACTGGGCGAGGGTGAGGTCCTTGGCGTCGACGCGGAAGTAGTGCTGCGCGGCGGACTGGATGCCCCAGGCGCCGTCGCCGAAGTTCGCCAGGTTCAGGTACTTCTCGAGGATCTCGTTCTTCGAGTATTCCTTCTCGGCGGCGATCGCGTACCGCAGCTCGGCGACCTTGCGCTGGGTCGTCGCGGCGGTCGCGGCCTCGACCTCGGCCGGGGTGTTCGCCTTCTCGATCAGGCTCATCTTGATGAACTGCTGGGTGATGCTCGAACCACCCTGCTGGACCGCGCCCTCGGTCTGGTTCACCGCGAGCGCACGCAGCGTGCCCTTGAGGTCGAGCGCGCCGTGCTCGTAGAAGCGGTCGTCCTCGATCGCGACGATCGCCTTCTGCATGATCGGCGCGATCTGGCTGAGCTTGACCGGGACCCGGTTCTTGTCCGCCAGGGTCGCGATCACGGATCCGTCGGCAGCCCGGATGGTGCTCTTCTGCTTGAGCGGCACCTCGTCGAACTGCTGGGGGAGGTCTTCCAGGGTCTCCGACGTCTTCTCCGTCGTGAACCCGGCCAACCCCGCCAACGGCATTGCCAGACCTGCTGCCAGCGCGCCCGACAGCACACTCACTCCGAGGAACAGAACCACCGACTGGACGACTCCGCGGTCGCCCTTCTCCCTGACGCGCATGGTTATAGAGACTACGGGACCGGCATTTTGGGTTACCGCTCGCGATGTGAGTTGCGTCACTGTCTCTGGACAAAGTTCATCCTAAAGAACGAGGGCCCGAGCAGGTGCTCGGGCCCTCATCAGTACGACGGTCTCAGGCGGCGTACTGGCGTGCCTCGACCTGCGCCGGTTCCAGCGCCAGCTCCAGCACTTCCCGTACGTCGCTCACCGGGTGAACGGTCAGCTCCGCCAGCACCGACTCCGGTACGTCGTCCAGGTCGGGCTCGTTGCGCTTCGGGATCAGGATCGTGGTCAGCCCGGCCCGGTGGGCGGCGAGCAGCTTCTGCTTCACCCCACCGATCGGGAGGACCCGCCCGGTCAGCGACACCTCACCGGTCATCGCGACCTCCGAACGGACCGGCCGTCCGGACAGCAGCGACGCGAGGGCCGTTGTCATCGTCACACCGGCCGAAGGTCCATCCTTCGGGACAGCACCGGCCGGTACGTGGATGTGGGTGTTCCGTTCGGCCAGATCGCTGACCGGGAGCCCCAGCTCCGCACCGTGTGAGCGCAGGTACGACAGGGCGATCTGCGCCGACTCCTTCATCACGTCACCCAACTGCCCGGTCAACGTGACTCCGGTCGGACCGGTCTCCTTGTCGGCCAGCGACGCCTCGATGAAGAGCACGTCACCACCCGCACCGGTCACCGCTAGTCCAGTCGCGACGCCCGGGAGCGCCGTACGCTCCGCAGACTCCGGTGTGAACCGCGGGGACCCCAGGTACCCCTTCAGATCACCGTCGCCGATGGTCAGCGCGCCCTCCGATTCGCCCAGGGCGATCTTGGACGTCACCTTCCGCAGCACCCGGGCGATGGACCGCTCGAGCTGCCGTACGCCGGCCTCACGCGTGTACTCGCCGGCCAGCAACCGCAGCGCCGATTCGTCGACCGTCACCTCGTCCGCCGTCAGGCCCGCCCGCTCCAGCTGTCGCGGAAGCAGGTGGTCACGGGCGATCGTGACCTTCTCCTCCTCGGTGTACCCGTCCAGCTGCACCAGCTCCATCCGGTCCAGCAGCGGACCGGGGATCGAGTCCAGCACGTTCGCCGTGGCCAGGAACACCACGTCGGACAGGTCCAGCTCGACCTCCAGGTAGTGGTCCCGGAAGGTGTGGTTCTGCGCCGGGTCGAGGACCTCCAGCAGCGCGGCCGTCGGGTCTCCCCGGTAGTCCGCACCCACCTTGTCGATCTCGTCCAGCAGTACGACGGGGTTCATCGAACCCGCCTCGGTGATGGCCCGGACGATCCGGCCCGGCAGTGCGCCGACGTAGGTACGCCGGTGCCCGCGGATCTCGGCCTCGTCCCGGACGCCACCCAGTGCGACCCGGACGAACTTGCGCCCCATGGCTCGCGCCACGGACTCACCCAGCGAGGTCTTACCCACGCCAGGAGGCCCGACCAGAGCCAGTACGGCGCCACTCCGGCGACCGCCGACGACACCCAGTCCACGGTCCGCACGGCGACGCCGTACAGCCAGGTACTCGGTGATGCGTTCCTTGACGTCATCCAGACCGGCGTGGTCCGCATCCAGTACGGCGCGTGCCTCGCGCAGGTCGTAGCTGTCCTCGCTGCGCTCGTTCCACGGCACCTCGAGGACGGTGTCCAGCCAGGTACGGATCCAGCCGACCTCGGGAGACTGCTCTGACGTCCGCTCGAGCTTGTCGACCTCGGCCAGCGCGGCCTTCGCCACGTGCTCCGGCAGGTCAGCAGCCTCGACGCGAGCGCGGTAGTCCTCTTCCTCGGACTCGGCCTTGCCGTCCAGCTCGGCCAGCTCCTTGCGGATCGCGGCCATCTGCTGGCGCAGCAGGAACTCCCGCTGCTGCTTCTCCATACCCTCCTGGACGTCCTTCTGGATCGTCTCGGAGACCTCGAGCTCGGCCAGGTGGTCCTTCACCCAACCGATCAGCTTCTCCAGCCGCTCGGAGACGTTGGCGTTCTCCAGCAGCTCGGATTTCTGCTCGTTGCTCAGGTATGACGCGTAACCGGCCAGGTCGGACAGCTCCGCCGGGTCGTTCACCTGCTTCACGGAGTCGATGACCTGCCAGGCGCCACGGCGCTCCAGCACGGACGTGGTGAGGGACTTGTAATCGCGGGCCAGCTCAGCCGACCGCGCGTCAGTGATCTCGTGTAGCTGGGTCGCTCCGACCCAGAGGGCAGCACCCGGACCAGTGGTCCCGGCGCCGATCAGGACCCGCGCAGTACCGCGGATCACTGCTGCCTGGGCTCCGCCCGGCAGCCGGCCGATCTGCTCGATCTCGCCGAGTACTCCGGCCTTCGCATATTTCCCGTCCAGCCGCGGTACCAGCAGCACCTGGTCGGCACCCGAGGCCTGTGCGGCATCGATGGCCGCTCGCGCCTCGCTGTCGGCGAGGCGGACCGGCACGACCATTCCCGGCAGGACGACGACGTCGTCCAGCGGCAGAACCGGAAGATTCAACGTATCGGTCACGCTGTCACACCCTTATCCAAAGATTGAGTCTGACAGGCTCAACCAATGCCCCCACCAGGTCATTCCCCGGGTCCCCGGCGTTCGCTGAGGGTGAAATGGAGGGCGGCTCCGCCTAGCCGGTGAGGAGTTGACCGATCTGGCGGAGACCGGAGAGGTCGTGGACGTCATCGGCGAGGGCCGGTACCTCGACGGTCGGGATCGAGCGGTGTCCGCGCTTGAACCGGTCGGCGCGCTTGTGGTCGGCGACCACCTGCTGCATCTTGTCCGCGTGCAGCCGGAGCAGCGCGGCCGTCAGTGGCGACTTGTCCGCCTCCTCCAGCTTCTCCGCCGCTGCCATCGACCGCTCGGCCGACAGATCCGTAGCGTCCGAGTTCGTCACCCGATTCAGTACGACGCCGGCCAGCGGCATGTTCTCCGCGCGCAACCGCTCCGTGAAGTACGACGCCTCCCGCAGCGCGTCGTTCTGCGGAGCCGCCACCACAAGGAACGCGGTCTGCGGTTCACGCAGCAATGCAACGGTCTTGTCCGCGCGCTTCCGGAACCCACCGAACAACGTGTCGAACGCGGCGACAAATGTCTGTACGTCGGTCAGCACCTGCGCGCCGAGGACCTTGTTCATCACCGACATCGCCATGTTCACGGCCGTCGACATCAACCGGAACGGTCCCTTCGCCGGCGCCAGCAGCAGCCGCAGGAAACGCCCCTCGAGGAGTGAAGCGAGTCGCTCGGGCGCATCCAGGAAGTCCAACGCCGACCGCGACGGCGGCGTGTCCACGATGATCAGGTCCCAATCACCGGACGCCTCAGCCTGCTTGTGCAGCTGGCCGAGCTTCTCCATCGCCATGTACTCCTGCGTCCCCGCGAACGACGACGACAACGCCAGATAGAAGGGGTTCGCCAGAATCTGCTCGGCCTTCTCCGGCGTCGCATGCGCGAGCACGACCTCGTCGAAGGTCCGCTTCATGTCCAGCATCATCGCGTCCAGCCGGCCGCCGTTGTCCTCATCCACCCCGACCACCGCCCGCGGGGTGTTGTCCAACTCGGTCAGCCCCAACGATTGCGCCAACCGCCGAGCCGGATCAATAGTCAGTACGACGACCTTCCGCCCCCGCTCAGCAGCCCGCAACCCCAACGCCGCCGCCGTAGTCGTCTTCCCTACTCCACCCGACCCACAGGTGACGACAATCCGAGTCGTGGGGTCGTCGATCAGTGCATCCAGATCCAGGGCGGTCATCCGCGGAACTCCTCGGCCAGGTCGATCAACGTCCCGTGGTCGATTCCCTCGGGCTGCAACGCCAACTCGGTCACCTGCTTGCCTAGGGCATCTATCCGGTCGCGGTTCTCGCGCTCCAGCCCGATCCGCACCGCGTGGTCCCGGGCCTCGGCGGCCAGCGTCGCCACCAACTCCTTGCTCACGGCAACACCGGCTGCCCGCAACCCCTTGGTCAACTCGGTCGCGGGGATCTTCTCCTTCACCGCAAGGGCGAGCGCGTCATCATCGAGCGGACTGTGCCGCATCATGTTCACCACGATCGACCCGATCCGCAGATCCAGGGCCTCCAGCTGCTCGACCGCATCCAGCGTCTCCTGGACCGGCATCTCCTCCAGCAGCGTGACCAGATGGATCCGGGTCACATCGGACCGCAGCATCCCCATGATCGCGTCCGCCTGGTTCCGGATCGGCCCGACCTTGGCCAGGTTCGCGACCTCGTGGTTCACGTTCAGGAACGACCCGATCCGGCCGGTCGGTGGTGCGTCCACCACGACCGCGTCGTACGCGAGTTTGCCGTGTGCCTTGCGGCGCGTCGCTTCGTAGACCTTGCCGGTCAGCAGGACGTCGCGCAGTCCCGGTGCGATCGTGGTGACGAAGTCGATCGCCCCCACCTTGTCGAGCGCCTTCCCGGCACGACCGAGGTGGTAGTACATGTCGAGGTACTCCAGCAGCGCGGCCTCGGCGTCCACAGCCAGCGCGAACACCTCGCCGCCCCCGACCCCGGTCGCGATCTTGCGTTCGACGTACGGGAGCGGTGGTACGTCGAAGATCTGGGCGATGCCCTGCCGCCCCTCGACCTCGACCAGCAGCACCCGCTGACCCTGCCCCGCCAGCGCGAGCGCCATGGCAGCGGCAACAGTCGTCTTCCCGGTGCCTCCCTTGCCGGTCACCACGTGGAGTCGCGCCATAAGGTCCAGAGTAGGACGTGGCCCACGGCACACCGACCGGGGCGGTGGGGCGGGGAAGGTAGATGCACAGCTCGCTCCCGTTAGAGTCGCCCTCATGAAGAAGTTCGAGTACTTCACCGCACCGCTGCTGGTCCACTCGACCAAGGAGATCCTGGACAACTTCGGCCAGGACGGCTGGGAGCTGGTCCAGGTCGTCCCGGGGATGAACCCGGAGAACCTGGTCGCCTACTTCAAACGGGAGATCGAGTCCAAGTGAGCCACCCCGAGGAGAAGCTGGCCGAGCTCGGCCTGAAGCTGCCGGAGGTGGCCAAGCCGGTCGCCGCCTATGTCCCGGCCGTCCGGACCGGCAACCTCGTCTACACGTCGGGGCAGCTGCCGCTGCGCGAGGGCACCCTGATCGCCACCGGCAAGGTCGGCGACGCGGTCACCCCCGAGGTCGCGGCCGAGTGCGCGCAGCAGTGCGCGCTGAACGCCCTGGCCGCGGTCAAGGCCGAGATCGGCGACCTGGCGAACATCAAGCGGATCGTCAAGGCCGTCGCGTTCATCGCGTCCACCCCGGAGTTCACCGGTCAGCCCCAGGTCGCGAACGGCGCCTCGGAGCTGTTCGGCCAGGTCTTCGGTGAGATCGGCCAGCACGCCCGCTCCGCGGTCGGCGTACCGGTCCTCCCCCTCGACGCCCCCGTCGAGGTAGAACTCATCGTCGAGGTCTGACCCCGCCCCCACCGCGATTTGGCTGGCTAGGCAGGGAGTTTGGGGGTTCTCCACCCTGGTTAACGGTGTAGAACCCCCAATTTCGGTGCCTAGCCAGTGAAATGGGGCTGAGCACCTGGAGGCTGCGCACATGGTCCGCGATCTGAGGTCGGAACCGCTGACCGGCCGGATGGCCGAGGCGGCGTTCGCACACGTCCGCGACTCCCCGACGCCCGCCGAGCCCCGCCCTGCGTCGACCGTGATCCTGCTCCGCGACACCGCCGCCGGGCCTGAGGTCTATCTGCTCCGCCGGCAGCAGTCGATGGCTTTCGCCGCCGGTATGACGGTCTTCCCGGGCGGCCGTGTCGACCCGACCGACGCAACCGTCGCCGACTCGTGGTCCGGTCCGCCGCCCTCGTGGTTCGCCGCCCGGCTGGGCTGTTCGGAGGAAACGGCTTCCGCGTACGTCGCTGCCGCCGTACGAGAGACGTTTGAGGAGTCCGGTGTCCTGCTCGCCGGCCCCTCCGCCTCATCCGTGGTCGCGGACACGAGCGGCGACGACTGGGAGGCCGACCGGGTCGCCCTCGAATCCCGCGAGCTCGGCTTCGCCGACTTCCTGCACGGCCGCGGCCTGGTCCTGCGCGCCGACCTGCTAGGCGCGTGGGCGCACTGGATCACCCCCGAATTCGAGCCGAAGCGCTACGACACCGCCTTCTTCGTCGCAGCCCTCCCCGCCGGCCAGATCACCCGCGACGTGACCAGCGAGTCCGACCAGGTCGCCTGGATGCGCCCCGCCGACGCGGTCGCGGCCGCCGACGCCGGCTCGGTCCTGATGCTGCCCCCGACCTACCTGAGCTGCGCCGACCTCACGCCGTACGGCGATGTCGCGGCTGCGCTGGCCGCCGCGGGGAACCGGGAGATCCCGATCATCATGCCGACCCTGCGCATCGAAGACGACCTCGCCTACCTGGAGAACTCATGAGCTGTGCACATCGCCACGCTCCGCGCGGCGGGTCATGGGGCTTTGACTCCAGTCCTTCCCTCGTCATTCCAGTCCAGGAGGCCCCATGATCGAGCGTGTCACCGACTACGCGACCCGGGTACTGGCCGCGAACCCCGGCCCGATGACGCTCGAGGGCACCAACACCTGGATCCTCCGGGCCCCGGACGCCACCCAGTCGATCGTGGTCGACCCGGGACCCCAGTTGGAGGACCACCTCCGCGCCGTACTGGATGCAGCCGGTGACGTCGCCGTCGTACTGCTCACGCACAAACACCCCGACCACACCGAAGGCGCCGCCTGGTTCGCCAACCAGGCCGGCTGCGGCGTCCGCGCCGTCGACCCCGCCTTCCGCATCCCCACCGACCACGCCCACGGCCTCGCCGAAGGCGACGTCATCACCGCCGGCGACCTCCGCGTCGAGGTGGTCCCCACCCCCGGCCACACCCTCGACTCAGTCTGCTTCTGGCTCCCGCAGGACGGCTCGCTCCTCACCGGCGACACCGTCCTCGGCCGCGGCACCTCCGTCGTAGCCCACCCCGACGGCGCCCTAGCCCCCTACCTCGACTCCCTCGAGAAACTCCTCGCCTTCGCCAACTCAGCCGCCGGCCTGGAACGTCTCCTCCCCGGCCACGGCCCCGTCATCACCGACCCCGGCAAAGTCCTCACCCACTACCTCAACCACCGCCAAGAACGCCTGGCCCAAGTCCGCGAAGCCGTAGCCGCCGGCCACACCACCCCAGAGGCAGTAGTGGCCCACGTCTACGCCGACGTAGACCCCACCCTCTGGCCCGCCGCCGAACGCTCAGTCCGCGCCCAACTCGACTATTTGGCTGGCTAGCCAGCCAAATCGGGGGTTAGGCACTCATATCCACGGTGGAGAACCCCCAATTTGAGTGCCTAGCCAGCCAAATGGGGGTTATCCACAGGTTTCGGTGAGGGGCCCCATGGCGGGGGCGGGTGGGCGATTCTAGGGTGATGAACCCGGTACTCGCGGCCGTTGCCGGCCTGCAAGGTGGTGTCTTCAGCCGTCGCCAGGCCCTCGATGCGGGGTATACGCCTGAGCAGGTCCAGGAACGGCTGCGCGACGGTCGGTGGCAGCGCGTGCGCCATGGTCAGTACGCCGAACGCGCCGACCTCAGCCAGTTGATGCCGTGGGAACGCGAGCTCGTGCTCCATCGACGATCGGTCCGCGCCGCGGCGAACTCGATGCGTCCTGGGACGTTCGTGGTGAGCCATCACTCCGCTCTGGTCATGCATGGCATCCCGGTGTGGGGAGCGAATCTGTCCGAGGTCCAGCTGACGAGGACGAGCGGTTGGCGCAACGGCCACGCCGCCGGTGTCAGACATCATCGAGCACTCCTCAGTACGGCGGACCTCGCCGAGGTGGGCGGATTGCCCGTCACGGTCCTTGCCCGCGCGCTGGTCGAGACCGCAGCCGCGGGTTCGTTCGAGGCGGCGGTCGTGAGCGCGGACGCCGTACTGCGGACTGGCCGGGTACCGCAGGCTGAACTCCTGCGCGTGCTCGAGGCGGCCGAATTCTGGCCGGGGAGCCCGACGATCCGGGCAGCGCTCGCCTTCGCGAACCCACTGGCGGAGTCGGTCGGCGAGTCGCGGTTCAGGGTGCTCATGCATCAACTGGGCCTGCCGACTCCCGTCCTGCAGGTGGTCTTCTCGGATGCCGACGGGTTCATCGGACGGGTCGACTTCTACTTCCCCGACTACAACCTCGTCGTCGAGTTCGACGGCCTGATGAAGTACGCCGACGGTTCGCGCGAGGTCCTGATCCAGGAGAAGACCCGCGAGGACCGGCTCCGGGCCCTCGGCCTGCACGTCGTCCGGACCACCTGGGCAGACCTCGATCAACCGGCCCGCACCGGCCGAACTCTCCGCGCGGCCTTGGACCGTTCCCGCCGTACAGATTTGGCTGGCTGAGCACGCAAATCAGGGGTTCTGCACCGTGGTTATGAGTGCAGAACCCCTGATTTCGGTGCCTAGCCAGCCAAATTGGAGCCGGTACGGCGGGGTGTGGGCGGGCGGGGGTTAGCGGGCTCGGCGTTGGAGGCGGTCTACGTCCAGGAGGACTACGGAGCGGGGTTCTAGGCGGACCCAGCCTCGGGAGGCGAAGTCGGCCAGGGCCTTGTTGACCGTTTCGCGGGAGGCGCCGACCAGTTGGGCCAGCTCTTCCTGGGTGAGGTCGTGGTGGACGTGGACGCCGTCGTCGGCGGTGCGGCCGAAGCGGCTGGCCAGGTCCAGGAGGGCCTTGGCGACGCGGCCGGGGACGTCGGAGAACACGAGGTCGGCGACTACGTCGGAGACCTTGCGGAGGCGGGAGGCGAGCTGCAGGAGGAGGCCGCGGGCAACCTCGGGGCGGCCGGCCAGCCAGCGCAGGAGCTCGTCGTGGGTGAGCGACATCATCGACGCGTCGGTGACGGCGGTGACCGTGGAGGAGCGCGGTCCGGGGTCGAACAGCGACAGTTCGCCGAACATCTGGCCCGGGCCGAGCACCGCCAGCAGGTTCTCCCGGCCGTCGGCCGAGGTGCGGCCGAGCTTGACCTTGCCCTCGACGACGATGAACAGCCGGTCCCCGGAGTCGCCCTCGTGGAACAGCACCTGGCCGCGGCGCAGCCGGCTTTCGGTCATCGACGCGGCCAGCGCGTCGGCTGCCTCGTCGTCGAGTTGACTGAACAGCGGCGCCTGCTTGATCACTGTGGCATCCACTTTGGGGCCTCCTAGGACCTTCGACCACGACTACGGAGGAGGGATCACCCCACCCGGCGAGATGAGCGTATCCACCCGCTCGCCCCAAAACCGTAGCCCCTCCGGTGTCGGCGACGCCACGTAGGCCGCCTCCGGCGCGTCTCGGCGGCCCGGGAACGCGTCTCCGGGACCACCTGAAGTCAGGCCTGGAGCCGGTCCGCGAGCCAGTTGCCGTGGAACCCGTACGGGACCCGGACCGGCAGGTGGATGGCCGCCACCGGTGGCGCGGTCAGGTCGGTGGCGTCGAGAATCACCAGATCGCTGGTGCCGGAGGCGGCGTCGTACACATAGGTCATCAGCCAGCCGTCACCGCCAGGACGGCTGTCGGCCGGGACGAAGGCGGCCTCGCCCGGGGTCCGGCCCGGACCGAACTCGTGCGTCGTGACCCCACCATCGCGCAGGTCGTAGCGGAGCAGCGCACCAGAAGCTGCGCCACCAGTAGGCGTCCGGGAGACAGTCGCGTGGCCGTGGCGGGTGTCCAGCCCGGCCAGCCGGTCGTCGATGCGGGGGAACTCGGCGGCGCGATCGTGACATTGCTCCTCGCGCACGGTGCCAGTCGTCAGGTCGATGGTCCAGCGCCACAGCGTCGCTTGCTGGGGGATCGTGCTGTCCTGACGGAACAGCTCCGGGTATCGCATGACGTGCAGGACGATCTGTTCGTGGCCGTCCGGTCCGATCTGGTCATGGGCGTTCAGCGTGTGGAAGACGTAGCAGGGATCGATCGCGAACCACCGCACTTCGCCGTACGGGTCGTCACGGCGCAGTACGCCGAGCCTGGCGCCGTACCCCTCGTTCCAGCTGAAGGGCATCCCGCCACCGGACCTGGCCACCGCCAGGTCGAAGACCACCGGCAGGTCCATGAAGACGACGTGGCCGGCGGAGAGGTTGAAGTCGTGGTTCATCGTGGCGGCCGGTACGTCGATCGGTCGGCTGATCACCAGCTCCCCGGTCGCATCCGCGCGGTGATAGGTCAGGTACGGTGCCCGCAGGCTGTAGCCGAAGAAGTGCAGCTCGCCGGTCGTCGGGCAGGTCTTCGGGTGGGCGGTCATTGCCGTCCGCAGCTTGCCGCCGAAGTCGTACGCACCCACTGTGTCCAGCTCGCGGGTGAGCTCGTAGGGGTAGGAGGACTCGACCAGCGCCAGGGTGCGACCGGCGTGCCGGACGACGTGGGTGTTCGCGACGCCTGCCGTCAGATCCAGGTTTCCTTCGGCGTCGTTGACCTTCGCGCCGTCGGTGAAGGTCGATGTCCGGACCCAGCGGTTGCGGTAGGACACCGCTCGCCCGGCCTCGATCCGGACGCCGTGGATCATGCCGTCGCCGAAGAACCAGTGGCCGGAGGCCGCGTCGTGCGGATTGGGGCCGTTGCGCAGGTACCAGCCGGTCAGCTCGGGTGGGATCTGACCAGTCACCGGCAGGTCGTAGGCGGTGAGTTCCTGGTCGACCGGAGCGTAGTTGCCGGCCAGGTGCGGTGCGGGTGCGGTCTGCACGAGATCTCCTTCAGTGGGTCCGGAGCTGGGCGGCCTTGGCCTGGACATGAGCGACGTAGCGCACGGTGAAGATCATCGGTACGACGAACGCCGCGATCTGGACGATGGTCCGCGTGGTCGAGCCGGAGTGCGCGAGGGTGGCGAGAACGATCGCGGCGACGGCGAAGCTCGCGGTCCAGACGGTGGTGATGATGACGTTGGTGCGGACGAACAGCGGCTGCCCCCAGACCTCGCGGGGCGTGGTCTGCTTGGCGATCCCCAGCGTGAACGGCCTCCGCACGGCGAGCGAGGCACCGGCGATCAGGGCGAGCGCGGCCGACGACAGCGCCGGCGTGTAGGGGTGCAGCCCGCTGTCCGGCGTGATGAACGCGATGACCGTGATGGCGGCGAAGAAGACGGCTGAGCCGAGCTCGATGATCTGGGCGTCGAGCGTGCGGCCGGACCGGGTCTGCTGGGCGATCAGTCCGATCGAGAGGACCAGGGCGATCAGTGCGGCCCAGTTCCAGTGGGCGGACGGGATGATCGCGTAGACGATCCACGGGGCGAAGGTCCGCAAGTACGACATGAGGCTGGTGCTCCCTAACTGACGGTCGGATCGGAGGTTCCAATTTCGACATGTCAAAAATAGAACCTCCGATCTAGACATGTCAAGAGTGGAAAGTAGGATGTGCTGCATGAGCCTGCGACACGCCCTGCTCGGGTTGCTGGTCGAACACCCCGCCAGTGGCTACGACCTGCTGAAGACCTTCGAGACCTCGCTGGCCAACGTCTGGCCGGCCACCCAGAGTCAGCTGTACGGCGAACTGTCCAAACTCGCGGACAGCGGCCTGATCGTGGTGTCCGAGCAAGGTCCACGCGGCCGCAAGGAGTACACGCTGACCGAACCCGGCCTGGCGGAGCTCCGCCGGTGGCTGACCGAGACCGAGCCCCAGCGCACCCGGAGCGATGTCCTGCTCAGGGTCTTCTTCCTCGGTGTCCTCACTCCCGAGCAAGCGCGCGACTACCTCGACGGGCAGGCCGCGCAGGCGGCCGGGCTGCGCGCCGAGTTGAAGAAGCTCGACGACGCGATCGACTGGGACGACGCGAGCCTCTCCGTCTACGGCCGGATCGCGCTGGAGTACGGTCAGCGTCTCGCCGCGATGCAGCAGGAATGGGCCGAGTGGGCCCGCACCCAGGTCAAGCCCGGCTGAGGGCCCCGCCGGGTCAGAAGAGCGGCAGAAGCTCCGATCCCACCGTGTAGTAGCCGGAAGCGGTCACATAGTCGTCGGCGACGATGGAGGCCTCGTTGTGCGACGAGCCCCGGAGCCAGGTCAGTTCTTCGTACTTCGCGACGCCGCCGTTGTACTTCCCGATGGCCTGGATACAGGTCGTCCAGACGTAGGTGTCGTCCCGGAGATAGATGGTGCGGGACTTCCATTCGGACGTGTGGTTGACGAACTCCGACCACACGTAGTCGCCGGCGGCGAGACGAAGCGTGCGCTGGACGCAGGCCTGCGGAGAGCCCACCGGTGCGTCCCAGGCCAGGTACTGACTTTTCTCGTTGTAGGCCGGTGGATAGTAGGCGAACGCCGGCGCGGCAGGTACCGCGGTCGCGATCAGAGCGATGGTGGCCAGAGCCTTGCGAGGAATGCGCATGCGAGTCCTGTCTCAGAAGTCGTTGACGTGGTCCTGCGCCCAGGTGGCGAAGGAGCGAGCGGGGTGGCCAGTGAGGTGGTCGACGGTTCCGGTCAGTCGGACAGGCTTGCCGTCGTTGGACCTCCACCAGTTCAGGAGGGCGTCGGCGTACGGCCCGGGGACGTAGTCGGCCATCTCCTGCTTCCATTCATCCGGAGTCACCTGGTTGATGGCGATGGGTCGGCCGATGACCGCGGAGAGCTGGTCGATCTGATCGGCGAACGTCAACGACTCAGGTCCGCTCAGCACGTACTCGCGCTGCTGGAACCGTGGCTCGGTCAGCAGCGTGAAGGCGGCTTCGGCGACGTCGTACTCGTGGATGGGATCGCTGTGGGCGTTGGGGAACGGCAGGCTCACCGGCCGGCCGGTCTTGATCGGCCACGCCCAGGCGCTCGCGTTGCCCGCGAAGGCACCGGGCCGCAGGATCGTCGTACCGAGAGTGGAATCGTCGACCGCCTTCTCGACCGCCAGGTGTGACTTCGCGAGGTGGTCGTTGGCGGCATCCGGGCCGAGGACCGCCGCAGTCGACAGAATGACGACCTGCTGTACGCCGGCGGCTTCGGCCTCGGCGACGAACTCGGTGATGTGCGCGGATTCGGCGTACAGGAAGACCGAGTCGACGCCGGACAGAGCGGCCTTGAAGGTGGTCGGGTCGGTCAGGTCCAGCTTGATGGCCGGGACGCCGTCGAGCTTGCCGGGGTCCGATGACGCCAGCCGTACGGCGTGATTCTGTGCGGTCAGCAAGGTGGTCAGGTGGCTGGCGACCGCGCCGCGGCCGCCGGTGATGAGAATCATCGAGCTCCTTGAGGATCAGTGGTTCTGGGCAGGGGCTTTTCGGGGGAGCAGCCAGACCGCGCAGCAACTCAGGAGGGTGACTCCTGCGACGACGAGCAGGCTGGTGCTGACGGCATGGGCCTGGCCCGGGCCGAGGGTCTTGAAGTAGACGGTGGTGACGGCCGCCGCGCCGATCGCGTTGGCGAGTTGCTGGACGGCGGCGAGTGAGCCGCTGCCGCTGCCGGCCTCGTCCGGGTCGGTGTCGCCCATGGTGACGTCGTAGATCGTCCCGAAGCAGGTGCCCATGCCGAGGCCGATCACGAGGACCGCCGGGACAAGGGCTCCGACGGGAGGACCCTGGACGTGCACCGCGGCGTACAGGCCGCCGGTGCCGATCAGCGTGATCAGCAGGCCGATGAAGACGAGATTGCGGCCGAGCTTCGCGATCAGTTGATAGCAGGAGATCGAGGCGATCACGATGCCCGCGGCGATCGGGGCCATGCCGACGGCGGCGGTCCGGAGCGGGGAGTAGCCGAGTCCGTTCTGCAGGAAGAGAGAGATGACGTACAGCAGTCCGGCGACAGCTGCGAAGAAGACGACGCCGAGCAGCAGGCCGGAGGTGAATCCCCGGTTCTTCAGCAGGGACGGCTTGATGAGCGGATTGGCGGCCGTGGTCTGGCGCCGTGCGAACAGCCCGGCGAAGATCGCCCCGATGGCCAGGAAGACGATGGGTCCGGCCGTCCAGCCGGTGCCGGAACCTTGGATCAGGCCGTACAGCAGACCGAACATCGCTACCCCGAGCAGGCCGGAGCCGAGCCCGTCGACGGAGACTCCCCGGTCGCCGTCGTCGCGGGGCAGCAGCCGGACAGCCGCGACGGTGGCGGCGCCGCCGAGCACGATGTTGATCAGGAACATCGCGCGCCAGCCGAGGCCGAACAGGTCGGCGTCGATCAGGAACCCGGCGAGGATCGGGCCGCCGACCGCGGACAATCCGAGCGTGGGACCGAAGGCGCTGAACGCCTTGCCGATCTCCTCGCGCGGGAAGACCGCGCCGAGGATGCCGAAGCCCTGGGGGATCAGCACCGCTCCGAAGGCGCCCTGGATCAGCCGGGCGACGATGATCGAGGTGGGGTCGAAGGCGAGCCCGCAGGCGACCGAGGCCAGCGTGAAGCCGGTGATGCCGATCAGGAACAACCGGCGGCGGCCGAACCGGTCGCCGAGCCGGCCGCCGACGACCAGCAGCACGCCGAGGGCGAGGGCATAGCTCGTGCCGAGCCATTGGATCAGCGAGTCGCCACCGCGCAGGTCCCGGGTGATGGTCGGTGCGGCGATGTTGGTGATGGTCGAGTCGAGCAGGTCGAGAATCTCGGCCGCGAGGATCACGGCGAGGATCGCCCACCTGCGGCGGACAGCGGTCGGAGCATCGAGTGTGGTCATGGCGGAACCTCTTCCGAACAAGGCATCACGAAGGGACGGCCGTCATGACTGCGGACGCCCGTTGGCAGGAACGGCTTCAGAGCCTGCGCACCCGGCTCACCAGACCGACTGATGGGCGAACAGCCAGTTCATCCTCGCCAGCTCCGCGGGACTCCCGCCCTTCTTGAGGATCAGCGGGAGAACCAGGTCCCGGACCATCCGTCCCATCGGTCCCTGCTTCTTGGTGTTGTTCATGCCAGCGCCCCACTTGACGACCCGCTCAACCCGTTCCCTGCGTTCCAGTTCGTACGCCGCCAGCGCAGCCGGCACGTCGGCCGCATCTCGCAGGCACCGGGCGAGCGTGACCGCGTCCTCGCAGGCCAAGGAGACTCCCTGCCCCGAGGCGGGTGAGACCGCGTGGGCCGCGTCGCCCACGATCACCATCGGTCCTCGGCTCCAGGTCGGGACAGCAGGCAGGTCGTACTGGTTGCTCAGCTTGAACTCGGCACTCGCTTCGACGATGGCAGCGCCGGGCGTGCGATCGACCGCCAGCAGGGCAACCAGCCGCTCACGAAGCCCAGGCGCCCGCAGTTCCCCGGGTGCCAGCTCGGCCTTGCTCGGCGGATTGGCGAACCACCAGATCTCGCCGTCCGGGCTGACCGTGTAGCCGAAGAAGCAGCGCTTGCCCCAGACCATCACGTACGAACCGGGCTCGGCGTCGAGGTCGACGCCCCGGCTGAACCCGCCGGTGTTCCCGAGTCCGGTGTAGCGCGGACCCGGGTTGGCCGGATCGATCACCTTCCGGGTCGCGGAATGAACGCCGTCTGCTCCGACCAGTACGTCGCCTTCGGCGGTCGTCCCGTCGGCGAACTCGACGATCACCCCACCGCCCACCACCGGCCGGGCACTTGTCAGGCGCTTACCGTGCTCGATCCGGATACCGCGCCGTACGGTCTCCGCGGCCAACCCTCGATACAGGTCGGAGCGCCGGATGGTGTGGGTCACCGTTCCGTCGTCGAGGACCGGGCCCATCGCCATCGCGCCGAGCTTCTTGCCGGTACCGCTGAAGAAGCTCATCCGGCCGGACGGGAAACCCGCGTCCAGGACCACCTGGTGCGCGTCGACCACCCGGAGTGCGTGCAGCCCGTTGACGGCGACGCCGAGGTAGATGCCGTGCTCGAGGCCGGCGCTCTCCTGGTAAGCCTCGTAGACGACTGGTTCGAGACCGGCCTTCTGAGCCGCCAGCGCGACGACTGTGCCGGCCACCCCGGCACCCATGATCAGTACGCGCACTCGGCAGTCTCCGCTCTCGACGATCCCTGCCGAAAGTCTGCGGTCCGAGTGGACTTGGGAACAGATACGTGATCACCTTCTGCCCTGTGAAGATCTCATGCAGCCGTTGGGTGACGGACGGCATGAAGGGGGCCTCGTGATCCGCGTTCTGCTGGCCGACGACATGAAGCTCTTCCGGGCCGCCCTCAAGAACCTGCTCGAGAAGCACGACGACTTCGAAGTCGTCGCCGAGGTCTACTGCGGCGACCAGATCGTGCCCATGGCGCTCGAGTTGCGGCCGGACGTCGCCGTGATCGATATCGAGATGCCAGGCCAGGACGGACTGGCCGCTGCCGCCGCGCTCCGGGAGCAGCTGCCCAGTTGCCGGACGCTGATCCTGACCGCGTTCGGCAGCCCCGCGAACCTGCGCCGGGCACTGAGTTCCCAGGCCGGTGGTTTCCTCAGCAAGGACGTCTCACCCGAGGCGCTCGCGGAGGCGATCCGGCAGGTCGCGGCCGGCATCCGGGTAGTGGATCCAAAGGTTGCCGCCGCGGCACTCACGCTCCCCCCGAACCCGCTGACTCCCCGCGAGGCCGAGGTCCTCCGGCTGGCAGCCGGCGGCGCGGAGGCGAAGCAGATCGCGATCGACCTGTTCCTCTCGACCGCCACAGTCCGCAACTACCTGAGTTCGATCACTGCCAAGCTCAACGCACGCACCCAGCTGGACGCGGTCCGGATCGCCACCGACGCGGGCTGGATTTGACCGAGGACTTCGAGGGTCTGCGGGCGGAACGCCAAGCCTCCTGGATCCTCGTGGGCCTCCTGGTCTCCTCTTTCTACCGCCGGATTCTGGAGCTGCCGGGCACGATCGACGGGCCGCTCGACCGCAACTTCGTCCTCAATCTCGCGGCTGCCGTCCCGACCGTGTTCGTCCTGCAGCTGGTGCACTCCCATCCTCGATTCCGGGAGTTCCGCCGCAGCTACGGACCGTGGAGTCTGGCTGCTCAGCTCGCGATCGCCCTGGCGGCGGCGCTCCTGCTGAGCTCGGCGCAGTTCTTCGCGGCCGGCCTGATCGGGTACGGCGCGGCGTCGGCCGTGCTGATCCTGCGACGACCGTGGTCCTGGCTGGTTTACGCACTGGCGACCGCGAGTATCCCGGCCCTCTGCCGGTACTACGACCAGTCGGCACTGGACACGTTCTGGTGGATCAACAACCTGCTCATCACCAGTACCGGGCTGGTCGGCATCTCGATGCTCGTCGAGTCGATCGCCGGCCTGCACCGCACCCGGACGGAGCTGGTACGGCTGGCCGTCGCCGCTGAGGCGCAGCAGCTTCGCGACGATCTCCGGCACGAGCTCAAGGCCCGGCTGGTCGCCCTGTCAGACCTGGCCGACGAGGCTCGACGCGTCCTGGCCGCGTCGCCCGCGGCGGCTCGTGAACAGCTGTCGCAGATCATCCTGAGCGCGCGGACGGCGCTCTCGGACGCCCGCGATATCGCGGGCGACTATCGCCGTCCACCCGCGCCCGAGCCGGAAGATCGCACGCGGCCGAGAACAGCGAACCTGCTCGTGATCATCCACTCGTCCTTGGTGACCGGGTACGACGTGGTCTACGCGATCGTGCATCGACCCGGACCGCTCGTGCTGGTGGTCGCGATCGGCGCGGGCGCGGTGAGCCTGGCCCTGATGATCCGGCACCTGCTCCCGCCGGCGAACGGAGTCCGCCCCCGGGGCTGGGGAGCGACCCTGGCGCTTCAGGCCGTCCTCGCCTTCGCGCCGCTACCGCTCACAGGCATCGCCTGGATCGGGATGCCGATGATGCTGGCCGCGACCATGCTTGTGCTGCTCCCGGTCCGGATCGCCCTCCCCGCCATGCTGCTGATCGCGGTCGCGGACTGTGCCTTCGTTTTCAGCCTCGGCGATTCTTTGGCGCTGGTCAGCTACTACTTCGTGGCGACGATCGGCTTCGCACTGACCGGCTATTGCCTGGCCGAGTTCGCGCGCGTGGCCCGGCGGCTCCGTGCGGCTCACGCCGAGCTGGCCTGGATGGCCCGGACGCAGGAGCGCGTGCGGTTGGCCAAGGATGTGCACGACCTGGTCAGTTCCGGCCTGGCTGCCCTCCTGCTGAAGGCCGAACTCGCCCGGACCCAGCTCGCCACGGCCGATCCCGGCGTCGTCGGCGAGCTCGACGAGATCGCGGCGCTGGCCCGGCGGTCGGCCCGGCTGATCGACGAGTTCCATCTCCCGGGCTCCGGGCTGACTCTCGCGGAGGAGGTCGCGTCGGCTCGGTCGATCCTCAGGTCGGCCGGGATGAGCGGCACCGTCGACACGGTTCCCGACCGGCTTCCCACTGGACTCGATCACGTGCTGGCCGTCGTCGTACGGGAGGCGATCGCCAATGTGTTGCGGCACAGCGACGCACGGCACTGCTCGGTCAGGTTCGAGCGCTGTCACGAGCTCCTGCAGCTCACCGTGACGAACGACGGGCTGACCGGAGTGCCCGGTGCCGGGACCGGAGTCGCGAACCTCAGATCGAGGGTGGAGGCCGTGGGCGGAAGCCTGACCACCGAGCGGTCGGCCGAAGTGTTCCGGCTCACGGCCGTCGTGCCGTCGGTACCGGAGCCGGCGGGCTCGGCCGGCGGAATTCTGTAGGCGGGCGCACGTAGGCTGGTCCGCATGCCATCCCAGCGTGTCGCGGACACCGCCGTACTGCCCGTTCCCGGGGCCTTGGAGACGGTGACGCTGAAGCTCCCCCGCAAGGCTCCGGTGTTCGCCGGAGAGACGTCCAGCCAGCTCGTCCGCAGGGCCCGGAAGATGCACAAAGTGCTCACCGATACCTATCCGGACGCTCACTGTGAGCTCGATTTCACGAATCCGCTCGAGTTGCTCGTGGCCACCATCCTGTCGGCCCAGACCACCGACGTGATGGTCAACAAGGTGACGCCGACGCTCTTCGCGAAGTACCCGACGGCCCAGGCGATGGCCGAGGCCGACCGCGAGGAGATGGAGACGATCCTCAAGCCGACCGGCTTCTTCCGCGCCAAGACCAACAGCGTGATGAAGCTCGGCCAGGTTCTCGTCGATGAGTACGACGGAGTTGTGCCGGGCAAGCTCGAGGAGCTGGTGAAGCTCCCCGGCACCGGCCGCAAGACGGCGAACGTGGTCCTCGGCAACGCCTTCGGCGTCCCCGGGATCACCGTCGACACGCACTTCGGCCGCCTGGTCCGCCGGTTCGGCTGGACCGAGGAGGAGGACCCGGTCAAGGTCGAGCACATCATCGGCGCCCTCTTCCCGAAGAAGGACTGGACGATGCTGTCGCACCGGCTGATCTTCCACGGCCGCCGCCGCTGTCACGCCAAGAAGCCCGCCTGCGGCGCCTGCCCGATCGCCCAGTGGTGTCCTTCGTACGGCGCCGGTCCGACCGACTACGAGTCCGCCGCGAAGCTGGTGAAGGTCCCGGCCGCGTGAGGCGTGCACTGGCGGCCGCCGTCCTCCTGACGGTTCTGGCGGGCTGTGGACCAACACCCAGTACGCCGGAAGCCGGGCCGACCGCGGTCCCGGGGGCCGACAAGCTGGTCGCGTGCCCGCCGACCCAGTCCCGGCCGCCGGTGAGCAACGGGCTGCCCGACATCACGTTGCCGTGTCTCGGCGGCGGCCCGGACATCCGGCTGGCCGATCTGCGGGGGCCGCTGGTGATCAACGTGTGGGCGCAGTGGTGCCCGCCCTGCCGGGATGAGGCGCCGTACCTGGCTGCCTTGCAGAAGAAGGCGGCCGGCAAGCTGCAGATTCTCGGGATCGACTACGACGACCCACGCGCGGAGCTGGCGGTGAAGTTCGCGGTCGACCACGAGCTGGACTATCCGCATCTGGTCGACTCCGAGAAACACCTGCGCAAGACGTTCGGGATCGTCGGCCCACCGGTGACGGTGTTCGTCGACAAGGACGGTAAATTCACTGTGCACAAAGGTGCCTTCACGTCGCAGGCGCAGCTCGACCAGCTGGTGAAGGACAAACTGGGAGTTTCACTGTGACGTTCGAGGCCCTGCCAATGAACAACGTGGAGATCCCGGACTGGCTGCACCCGTTGGCCAAGGCCTCCGCGGACGTCGACCCGAACGTGCTGTCCAGGTTCCTGCCGCCCGACGACCCGTCGGTGCGGAACTCCGCCGTACTGATCCTGCTTGCCGAAGGCAACGACGGCCCCGAGGTGCTGCTCACCGAGCGATCCTGGACGCTGCGCAAACACGCCGGCCAGATCGCGTTCCCCGGCGGCGGTGTCGATCCCGAGGACGACAACGTGGTCGAGACGGCGCTCCGGGAGGCGCTGGAGGAGACCGGCCTCGAGCCGGCCGGCGTCGTACCGTTCGCGGTCTGGCCGGCGCTTTGGGTGCCCGTCAGCAACTTCGGCGTGTCGCCGGTGCTGGCCTGGTGGCGGACGCCGTCGCCGGTGGCCGTGGTCGATCCGGCCGAGGTGGCCTCGGTGCACACTGTCCCCGTATCGGTGCTCGCCGACCCGGCCAACCGGGTCAGCTGCCGGCACCCTTCCGGGTTCACCGGCCCGGCCTTCCTGGTCGGTGACCTGTTCGTCTGGGGTTTCACCGCAGGGTTGCTCGACAAATTGCTGCTGCTCGGCGGCTGGGCGCGCGACTGGGACCCCTCGAACGTCGTACCTTTACCCGACCGACTGGTGGAAGCGGCCTGGCGGAGTGAGGGCAGCCGGTCGGCGGACGTCCGGCGGATGACCGCCATCGAACACGACCTTGGCGGGAACGATCCGGAGGATGTGGAGTGAGCAACCTCGACTGGGCGCTGGTGGTCGTCACCGTGCTGGTGGCGATCTCGGGGTACATCGAAGGCTTCGTACTGGGTGCGTGCGCAACGCTCGGGCTGCTCGGTGGCGCGGCCATCGGCGTCTGGGGCGTACCGCGGGTGCTCGACAACTTCTCGCCGAGCGTCTCGGTGTCGTTCGCGGCCCTGGTCCTGGTGGTGATCCTGGCCTCGATCGGCCGCACGGTCGGTGCCGTGGTCGGGTCCAGGCTGCGCAACAAGATCTCGTGGAGCCCGGTCAAGGCGGTCGACGCGCTCGGCGGCGCCGTACTGGCTGCTGCTTCGGTGCTGATCGTCTCCTGGGTCCTCGGTGTCGCGGTGAGCGGTGCCCGGATCCCCAGCGTCACCTCGGCGGTCCGTGGTTCGGCCGTGCTCGCCAAGGTCGACCAGGTGCTGCCCAGCGGCGCTGACAACGCACTGCAGGCCTTCAACGACGTGGTGAACACCGACCTGTTCCCGCGGTTCCTCGACCCGTTCGTACCCGAGCGGATCCGCGACACGCAGCCGCCGGACAGCGCGATCGCCCGGCAGCCGTTGGTTCGGCAGGCCTACACCCGAATCGCCAAGGTCACCGGCGTGGCCAACTGCTCCCGCGGTCTGGAGGGCAGCGGCTTCGTCTACGCACCCCAACGCGTGATGACCAACGCGCACGTCGTCGCCGGAGTCGGCTCCCCGCAGGTCGAGGTGAACGGCAAGTCCTACGAGGCGAACGTCGTCCTGTTCGATCCCGAGGTCGACATCGCCGTGCTGTACGTGCCGAAGCTCGACATCAAGCCACTGCAGTTCGACTTCGCCGCCAAGGCCGACGACCCGGCCGTCGTACTGGGGTATCCGGAGAACGGTCCCTTCGACTCCGAGCCGGCCCGGATCCGCTCCGAGGAGCGACTGCGCGGCCCGGACATCTACGGCGACCGCACGGTCACCCGGCAGGCATTCTCGATCTGGGCCTCGGTCCGCCCCGGCAACTCCGGCGGCCCGCTGCTGTCGGCCAAGGGCACCGTGTACGGCGTGGTGTTCGCGGCCTCGGTCGAGGACAACCGCACCGGCTACGTGCTGACCGCCGAGCAGGTCTCCGACGACGCGCGCGACGGCGCGACGGCAACTCAAGAGGTCTCCACAAAAACCTGCACGTAGAACGCAGCAGATCCGCCGGGTCGCCGCGTTCAGGGGGTGTGACGGCAACCATGGACGGATCAGTGCAGTACGACGAGGTGGTGCGCGCGACGCAGCCTCGGCTGGTTCGGCTCGGGCTGATGCTGACCGGCAACCTGCACAGCGCGGAAGACCTGGTGCAGACCGTTCTCGCCCGCGCCCATCGCCGGTGGGACCGGATCAGCGGTCTGGAGTTTCCCGAGGCCTATCTGCGCACGATGGTGGTCAACGAGTTCCTCAGCTGGCGGCGGATCCTCAAGAACCGTGAGCTGCCGCTCGCCGAACCGATCGAACGACCGTCCGACGAGGACATCGGCTCACGCCAGGCGTTGAAGGACGCCACCTGGCAGTTGCTGACCACGCTGCCGCGCCAGCAACGCGCCGTACTGGTGCTCCGGTACTACGAGGATCTGTCCGACGCCGAGATCGCCGAGATCCTCGGGATCGCCGTCGGCACGGTTCGCTCGAACGTTGCCCGAGCGCTCGCCAACCTGCGCGATCACCTGTCCACCGAGGAGGACTGACATGCCCAAGCTCACCGACGACCAACTAGGCGACCTCCTCCGTGAAACCTTCGCCGACCACGAGGCCGACGTTCTCTTGCCCAAGGCAACTAAGCGCCGGCCGCTCATCCCGGTCCTGGTCGCGGCGGCCGCCGTACTGGCTGTGCTTGGCGGCACGCTCTACACCGTCCACGGCACCGAATCGGTCGCTCCTGTCGAGCAGACCCCCACCGCGTCCGCTGGGCTCCCGATCTCCTCGGATGCGGCCGCCTGGTCCAAGGCGATCCGGGCGATCGCCCAGGACCACGCCCCGGCCGGTGGCTGGAAGATGCTGGAAATCCACAAGTCCTGGGGTGCGACGGTCTCCACTGGGGTGCCTATCCCGATAGGCAAGAAGCGGCCACCTGCGCCGACGCCGGGACACATTCCACAGTTGGGGCCGGCCGAGCAGGAGGCGATCACGCGATCGCTGCAGGACGTTGCCCCGGTGACGTGGAAAGACGGTCTGCAGAACCTCTCCGGATCCTTCGACTCCAGCAGCGCGCAGATCGTGA
The DNA here is from genome assembly GCF_042882005.1 of Kribbella sp. NPDC058245. Classification (NCBI taxonomy): domain Bacteria; kingdom Bacillati; phylum Actinomycetota; class Actinomycetes; order Propionibacteriales; family Kribbellaceae; genus Kribbella; species Kribbella sp. NPDC058245. The sequence goes on along the minus strand of NZ_JBHVWY010000026.1, from coordinate 9,979 downwards.
TCCATCCGATCACCCACTCGGGCGCGTCTCGAGTGGTGGAGGTTGAGCTCCTCCACAGCGTGTACGACGGCACCCGCTGGAAGGTCACCACCTACGAGAGGCTCGTCGTCAGCTGAGCCAATCGAGAAGCTGGGCGTTGAACAGCTCCGGCGTCTCCTCGTGGGGGAAATGGCCCGCAGGGGTGATCACCTCGTGCCGCAGCGACGCTGTGACCAACTCGGGCGGTGTCGTTGCGGTGGGGGAGACGGCCGGGTCCTGAGCGCCGTTGATCTGCAGCACCGGTACGGCGACTGGCGTACGCATCAGCGCGGAGTACTTCCGACCGTCCGGTCGCAACCGTGATCGGGCAAACCAGCGGTGGTATTCGAGCGCACAATGCGGAGCCGGCCACACCTGCAACGCAGCCCGATACCGCCGCGACGCCTCGGCGTCAGGGAACGATCCGCCCGGGGCTGACCAGTCGCGCAGCAACTGCTCAATGTGTACGCCGTCATGCGCGAGCAACCGTCGTTCGGGCAGCACGGGGAGCTGGAACCACGCCGTACGGGCTAATGCCTTCGTCTGCCCAGAACGGGCCAGCAGCAACGGATGTGGGGCCGACACGGCCGCCAGTGCGCGAACCTGACGTGGAGCCAGTACGGCGGCCGACCAGCCGATGAAACCGCCCCAGCCGTGTCCGACGATGACGGCGTCGGTTGCGCCGAGCGAGCGGATCACACCCGAGACATCGGCGGCCGCGGTATAGGGGTCGTAACCACGAGGAGTCTTGTCGCTGGCGCCGTACCCGCGAAGGTCCATCGCGACCGCGCGATACCCAGCGGCCGCGACGGCCGGCAGTTGATGGCGCCAGGCCCACCAGAACTCTGGGAACCCGTGCAGGAACAGGACGAGTGGATCATCGGCCGCTCCGCACTCGGCGACGTGGAACCGTGCCCCGTTGGCCGCCACCAGCGAGTGCGACCAGGGCCCGTCGACCAGGAGGTCGACGACACCCGCCGGGCTCAGTCGCCCTTGCCGATCGCCTTGAGGACCTCGACCGACTCCTTGGAGGTCTCGATCGCCCGCTCCGGGCCCTTCGCCTTGCCGAGCGCCCGCTTGCCGAGCAGCACCAGCACGGCCGCGATCAGCAGGTAGACCACCGCGGCGGCGACGAACGCCAGCGCCGGGTGCAGGCCGATCGCCACGAAGGCGTAGCCCAGCGCGATGGACAGCAGGATGATCGCGAGCAACCCCAGGAAGCCCGCGGCGCCGAACATCCCGACACCGGTCCCGGCCGAGACAGCGGTCTTCTTGAGCTCGGTCTTGGCCAGCTCGACCTCGCTGCGGACCAGGTCGGACAGGTCCTTGCTCGCCTTGGCCACCAGTTGGCCGACCGTGGGCTCGTCCCCGCTCATGGTGCTCCTTCCGTGCGTCCGTGCCCCGACACTACCGGTACCCCCGCGTAACGAAGTGCTCCGCGCCGGAAGTTCTTCGGCGCTTCCGGCGCCCAGGCACGCACCTCGCCGCACCGGAGGAACAGCCACGATGGAAAAGCATCGAGGCCGCCCCTCCGGCACACCGATGCACGCACCTGAACACCGCAATCACTCGAACAACATCCGACGTGGAGCACTAGTCGGCATACACACGATTGCGGCGGAACAACAGAACCGAGGCGAAGATCGCGGCCAGCACGGATGAGATCAGTACGGCGGCCTTCGCGCGCTCGACCTGGGCGATGTCACCGGCGAAGGCGAGTTGCGCGATCAGCAGCGACACCGTGAACCCGATCCCGGCCAGCACGGACACGGCGCCGACGTCGCGCCACTCCAGGTCGGAGTTGAGCTCGGCCCGGGTGAACCGCGCGGTCAACCAGGACCCGCCGAATACCCCGATCGCCTTGCCGACGAGCAGCCCGGCGGCGATCCCGATCGCGACCGGATCGGTCACCAAGTGCCCGATGACGCCGCCGCCCAAGGTCACCCCGGCCGCGAACAACGCGAACAACGGTACGGCGACTCCCGCAGACCACGGCCGAAGCCGGTGCTCGATCCGCTCGGCCGGTGCGTGCTCCTCGCCCTTGTCCGCCACCACGCGGGTGACCAGGCCGAGCGCGACCCCGGCGATCGTCGCGTGAATCCCGGACTCGTGCATGAACCACCAGGCCCCGATCGCGACCGGCACGTACAGGAACGGCGTACGGATTCGGTAGCGCTGGGCAACGAACCAGACCGCGATCAGCGCGATCGAGAGCAGCAGCGGGATCAGGTGGAAACCGTGCGAGAAGAACACCGCGATCACCAGGATCGCGCCGAAGTCGTCGACGACCGCGAGGGTGAGCAGGAAGGCGCGCAGGGCGTTCGGCAGCGACGAGCCGACGATCGCGAGCACCGCCAGTGCGAACGCGATATCCGTTGCCGTCGGCACCGCCCAGCCGCCCGGCTTGCCGTCCTTCGCCGCGAGGTTCACGACCACATAGATGATTGCCGGAAGCACCATTCCGGAGATCGCCGCGACCACCGGTACGACGGCCTCGCTGAGCTTGGACAACGACCCGACCACGAGCTCACGCTTCAGCTCGACCCCGGCCAGGTAGAAGAACAACGTCAACGCGCCGTCCGACGCCCAGGACTCGACGGTCAGCGGGCCGAGCTGGAACTCCCGTAAGTGGTCGTACGCGTCCTGCCAAGGCGAGTTCGCCCAGATCAGTGCGACGATCGCGGCACCGAGCAGCAGCAAGCCGCCGGTCGTCTCGGCCCGCAGTGTGTCCGCGATGAACGTCCGCTCGCGGTCGAGCAGGTTGGGAAAGACGCGTCGGGTGCTCATGAGGGGCCCTTCGGCATTTGGGGTCGGTCGACTCATCGCCGACCAGACTTCCCGGCACACCCAGTAGTCAGTCTACCGAGTCCAGACGCTCGCCTCCGGGCCCTTCGGCACGATTCCGGTCGGGTTGATGGTGTTGTGGGTCACGTAGTAGTGCCGCTTGATCTGGTCGAAGTCGACCGTCTCGCCGAAGCCCGGCTGCTGGTAGAGCCGACGGGCGTAGGCCCAGAGATTGGGGGACTCGGTCAGCTTGTTGCGGTTGCACTTGAAGTGGCCGTGATACACCGCATCGAAGCGCACGAGCGTGGTGAACAACCGCACGTCGGCCTCGCTGAGCGTGTCGCCGAGCAGGTAGTCACGGCCCTGCAGTCTGTCCTCGAGCACGTCGAGCCGGGCGAACAAAGCGTCGTACGCCGCCTCGTAGGCCTCCTGCCCGGTCGCGAACCCGCAGCGGTAGACGCCGTTGTTCACGTCGCGGTAGATCTCCTCGATCAGCTGATCCATCTCGGCGCGATCTTCGGGGATCAGTTGCGGTGCGTCGGGTTTGTGGTGATCCGTCCACTCGGTCGACAGGTCCAGCGTGATCTGCGGGTAGTCGTTGGTGACGACCAGACCGGTCAGGGTGTCGACGATCGCGGGCACCGTGACGCGGCCGTCGTACGACGGGTCGGTGCGCAGGTAGGCCTCGGACAGGTACTGGATGCCGAGCACCGGGTCCCGGTCTTCAGGGTCGAGGGTGAACCGCCAGCCCTTCTCGTCCCGGACCGGGTCGACCACGGCCAGGCCGATCGCATCCTCGAGCCCGAGCAATCGCCGGACGATCACCGACCGATGAGCCCACGGGCAGGCGAGGCTGACGACCAGCCGGTACCGCCCGGCCTCGACCGGCCAGCGGCCCTCGCTGTCCGGCCCCTCACCTGGGGACGAGTCCGAAGCGCGGCTGATCCGGTCGGTGAACCGGTTCCCCTGCCGCTTCCACTCGCCGTTCGATCCACTTTCGTTCACGAACTGTGCGCGACGCATAACGTTAAAACTACCCCTGACTCGTCACTGGCCGTGAGTCGGTGGCAGCGGTTACAGTCGGGCTGTCATGGTCCACCGCGTCAACGCCGTCGCGGTTGTCCGCAAGCACCCGTTCGTTCGGTACGACGTTCGCGGTCAGCGCCCCCGGCAACTGGTTTGCCGGCCACATTCCCAGGGATACTGAGCTCATGGCCCGCCCACGGAACAACCCCGGCGACCTCGCCGATCTCCCCACGGAGCTGCGGCCCGACCGGCCCAAGGGTGACCAGATTCGCGAGATCCTGGAGAACCTCACCCGTTCGCTGGCCGTCGGTACCGTGCTCCCCTCGGAGCGCGTCCTCGCCGAGCGCTTCGGCGTGGCCCGGATGACGGTCCGCCAAGAGGTCGACCGCGTGGTCGCCGAAGGCCTGGCCGCCCGTCGCCCCGGCGGCGGCACCTTCGTCGCCGAACCCCGCCCCTCGCGCATGCTGGCCTCCTCCTTCAGCCAGGACATGGTCAACCGCGGCATCACCCCCGGAGCCCGCGTCCTCGAGCACCGGGTCGGCGCAGCCGACGACGTACTGGCCCGCGAGCTCGAAGAGCCCATCGGCACTCCCGTCCTGCACCTGGTCCGCCTCCGCACCGCCGACGGCGAACCCATGGCCATCGAGCGCACAGCCCTCTCGCTGCGCCGCTACCCCGGCCTGGACGAGGTAGACCTCGCCGAAAACTCCCTGTACGGCGTCCTCGCCGAACGCTGGGGCGTAGCCCTGGGCATGGTCTCCGCCTCCATCGTCGCCGCCCCACCCGAAGGCGACGACGCAGAGCTGCTGGAGATCCCCCCAACCACCCCCTGCCTCATCATCACCTCAGCCCCCCGCACCGCCTCCGGCGAAGTCATCGAATTCGGCCGCAGCACCTACCGCTCCGACCGCTACGACATAACAGTCGCCTACCGAGCCACCTAGCCCCCGCGTTCCCCCGCCCACCCCCGATTTGGCTGGCTAGCCACCGCGCTTGGGGGTTCAGCACCGTGGTTAAGGGTGTACAACCCCCAATTTGAGTGCCTAGCCAGCGAAATGCCGGTCGCGGTGGGGCGGGGTACGCAGCGCGGGAAAGGTTAGGCGTTCAGGCTGCGGAGGATGGTGGGCTTTTCCAGGCGGCTGACGATTTCTACTGTCAGGGCTTGGACGAGGAGGGCGCCGACCAGGGTGGAGGTGGCGCCGGTTCGCTCGGGGGTGGTGTCGACGGCGATCAGGGCGTCGCCGGGGATGCCGCAGTTGTCGATCACCACGTCGGCGGTCTCGAAGAGGCGTTGGCCGCCGGGGGCTCGGGAGGTGACGGCTGTGCTGTGAGCCAGCGAGGTGAGGGCGATGACGTGCGCGCCGCGGGCTCGCACGCCCAGGGCGAACTCGACCGGTACGGCGTTTCGTCCGGAGTTGGAGGCGATCAGTACGACGTCGCCCGCCGCGATGTCGTTGATCTCCAGCAGTACGTCGGCCAGCCCGGGCAGCCGTTCGAGCAGCGAACTCTTCGTCAGCCCCTCGTGCAGCATCAGCCCCGGTTCGAGAACCGCCCGTACGTCGGCCAGTCCGCCGGCCCGCCCGTACAGCTCCTCCGCGATCAGGTGGCTGTGCCCTGTCCCGAAGACCCAGAACCGGTGACCATCACTGAGCGCGTCGACCACCAGCGAGGCGGCGACCTCGATCGCGCCGAGCTGGGTCTCCGCCGCGCGGTGTGCGATCGCCAACGCCTCTCGCAGGTACTCCGATGCCCCGGTCATGCGCGCGAACTTACCGCCGATCCGGGGTGTCGGCGAGCATCCGAACTAGACCACTTGCCCCGCAACTACCCCGTACGCCGAGCGGTGGTGCCGCGGGCGGTCTACCTCGTCCACGAGCGCGATCGCGAGATCGGCGTACGAGATCAGCTCGCTCGCATCAGCCGGAGCGACCCGATAGCTGCCCACTCGGGCCGGCGCAGCGTGGTTGAAGTCGCCGGCGGGCGCGACGGAAACCCAGTCGAGCGCTGAGGCCTGCAGGGTGTTCAGCGCTGCCTGGTGCATCAGATAAAACGACCGGTACTCGCTCGGGTAGCCGGCGGTGTCCATCAGGAGAGGACCGTCCGCGGTCGGCAGGATCGATGCCAGCCCGACCCACACCAGCCGCTCGACCCCTGCCTTGGTCAACCCGTCGACCAACGCCTCACTCGCGTCACTGAAGAACGAAGGGCCGCTGTCGTAGACGCTCGCGATCACCGCGTCGTGCCCGGCCGCCAGTTCGGCAATCCGCCGCGCATCCGTCACGTCGCCGTCGACCAGCCCATCGCCTCCGGAACGCGCGACCGCAGTCACCTCGTGACCGCGTGCCACCGCCTCGGAGACCGCTGCTTTTCCTGCGCGCCCGCGGGCGCCGATCACCATGATTCTGCTCATGCCGCCGAAAGTAGCCAGGACCCTGGTTACCAGCTGGATACCCTGAATGGCATGGAGGCACTGCGCGCGGACATGTTCGAGGAGATCTGCCCGTCGACGCTGCTCCCGTTCCGGATCGGCCCGGACAAGTGGGCAGCCCTGGTAATCCGCTGCCTGGAGGACGGCCCTCGCCGCTTCTCCGAACTCCGCGTTCCGCTGGCTCGCGTCACCCCGAAGGTGCTCACCCAGTCCCTCCGCGCACTCGAGCGAGACGGTTTTGTCCGTCGTACGGCGCAAGACAGGCGGGTCACCTACGAGCTCACCGATCTCGGCCACGGCCTGCTCAAGCAGCTCTACATCCTGTGCGACTGGACCGCCGACCACTGGGACGAGCTCCTGGACGCCCGTCCAGACAAATAGCGGCCGGTCAGACCACCCGTCGTACTGGTCGTTCTGTTCGGCGCAGGAGGAGTACTGCTGGGCGATACCAAGGTTCCGCGCGCGGGTTTGCATTGGTAGAAAGGGGGCGGGCGCTGCGACGCGCCGAAGCTACGAGGAGGAGTCGTCGACGTGCCGAACGAAGATTCATCGCAGTCCGAAGCCCTGTCGAACCTGATGCACGAGGAGCGTCGGTTCGAGCCGCCGGCCGAGCTGGCGGCGAACGCGAACCTGAAGGCGGACGCGTACGAGCGGGCCGAGGCCGACTTCGAGGGGTTCTGGGCCGAGCAGGCCAAGCGGATCACCTGGACCGTCGAGCCGACCGAGACGCTGGACTGGAGCAACCCGCCGTTCGCCAAGTGGTACGCCGACGGCAAGTTGAACGCGGCGTACAACTGCGTCGACCGGCACGTGGAGAACGGGCTCGGCGACAAGGTCGCCTACTACTTCGAGGGTGAGCCCGGCGACACCCGCGAGATCACCTACGCCCAGCTCAAGGACCAGGTCAGCCAGGCCGCCAACGCGCTGCTCGAGCTGAACGTCCAGGCCGGTGACATCGTCGCCATCTACATGCCGATGATCCCCGAGACCGTGGTCGCGATGCTCGCCTGCGCCCGGATCGGCGCCCCGCACACGGTCATCTTCGGCGGGTTCTCGGCCGAGGCGCTGAAGGACCGGATCATCGACTGCGACGCGCGCGTCGTGATCACCTCCGACGGCGGCTACCGCCGGGGCGCGCCGGCGGCGCTGAAGCCCGCGGTCGACGCGGCGCTGGTGGACTGCCCCGACGTCCGCAACGTGGTCGTCGTGAAGCGGACCGGCCAGGAGACCGCCATGGTCGAGGGCCGCGACCTCTGGTGGGAGGACTTCGTCGGCAAGCAGTCGACTGAGCACACCCCCGAGGCCTTCGACGCCGAGCACCCGCTCTACGTGATGTACACGTCCGGCAGCACCGGCAAGCCGAAGGGCATCCTGCACACGACCGGCGGCTACCTGGTCGGTACGTCGTACACGCAGTGGGGCGTCTTCGACCTCAAGCCGGAGACCGACGTCTACTGGACCGCCGCCGACATCGGCTGGGTCACCGGCCACAGCTACATCGTGTACGGCGCTCTCGCGAACGCGACCACGTCCGTCCTGTACGAAGGCACTCCGGACACCCCGCACCAGGGCCGTTGGTGGGAGATCGTGCAGAAGTACAAGGTCTCGATCCTGTACTGCGCTCCGACCGCGATCCGCACGTTCATGAAGTGGGGCAAGGAGATCCCGGAGAAGTTCGACCTCTCCACCCTGCGCGTGATCGGGTCGGTCGGCGAGCCGATCAACCCCGAGGCCTACATCTGGTACCGGGAGAACATCGGCGGTAACAACGCGCCGGTCGTCGACACCTGGTGGCAGACCGAGACCGGGATGCACATGATCTCCCCGCTCCCCGGCGTCACGGCCGGCAAGCCGGGCGCCGCGATGAAGGCGATCCCCGGTGTCAGCGTGGACGTCGTCGACGATGCCGGCAAGCCGGTACCGAACGGCTCGGGCGGCTACCTGATCATCGACAAGCCGTGGCCGGCCATGCTGCGCACCCTGTGGGGCGACGACCAGCGCTTCAAGGACACGTACTGGTCGCGCTGGCCGGGCGTCTACTTCGCCGGTGACGGCGCCAAGAAGGACGAGGACGGCGACATCTGGCTGCTCGGCCGCGTCGACGACGTGATGAACGTGTCCGGCCACCGCCTGTCCACCACCGAGATCGAGTCCGCCCTGGTCTCACACCCGAAGGTCGCCGAAGCCGCCGTCGTCGGCGCCTCCGACCCGACCACCGGCCAGGCCATCGCCGCCTTCGTCATCCTCCGCACCGAAGCCGGCGACGGCGGCCCCGACGTGGTCCAGGAGCTCCGCAACCACGTCGCCAAGGAGATCGGCCCGATCGCCAAGCCCCGCCAGATCATGGTCGTCGCCGAACTCCCCAAGACCCGCTCCGGCAAGATCATGCGCCGTCTCCTCCGCGATGTCGCCGAGAACCGCGAGGTAGGCGACGTCACCACCCTCGCCGACTCCACCGTCATGGACCTCATCAAAACCAACCTCGACTCCGGCAAATCCGACGAGGACTGAGTCCAGTACCAACACCGGACCCCGTACGCCGCAACTCGGCGTACGGGGTCCGTCTGTTCAGGCAGGGATAGCGGTGCGATCGGGTGCGGTCCAGCGACAACTCTTGTCGGCGGGAACGCCCAGCGTTGCAGTGGTGCCATGAGAAAACTGCTGCGCCGGATCGCGCTGCCTTGGTTGCTAACGGCCCTTATCTCGGGGACGGCGGCAACGGTCGCGCACGCTGATCCCGCCTACCCCTACCGAACCCTCTGCAACGACTTCAAGATCGGAACCACGCTCGGCGTGAAGGTGTGCCTGACCGAACAGGGCTTCGACTACGGCGCGTACTACGAGTGGCATGCGACCAGCTACTTCTACAACCTGACCGACCACCCCGTGACGGTCACCTCGCGAGTCGACGTGCGGAGCACCAGCCACGTCACCTACGGCACCACCCAAACAGAGACCATCCCGGTCGGCACCTACCCCGCCACCAACTCCCTGTGGATCGCCTACCAGCCAACCGGCCCCAACGCCTGGTCGACCGCCCTCATCACCGCCCCCGACCCCGGCCTCTTCGCCTACTCCCCCCACCTCTGACCTCACCCCCGACGGCCGTCGTACCGTCAGCGCAATCAGGGCCGGGGCCATCTCCCCGCCGATCCAGGTCAGTCCCGCTCCCCGCCCACCCGCTCCCCCGCCCACCGCTTCCCCGCCCACCGCGTCGCGCCACCGCTTCCTGCCCACCGCTTCCTGCCCACCGCTTCCTGCCCACCGCTTCCTGCCCACCGCTTCCTGCCCACCGCTTCCTGCCCACCGCTTCCTGCCCACCGCTTCC
>NZ_JBHVWY010000026.1:0-295 GCF_042882005.1 Kribbella sp. NPDC058245 | reverse complement strand
TGCCCACCGCTTCCTGCCCACCGCTTCCTGCCCACCGCTTCCTGCCCACCGCTTCCTGCCCACCGCGTCCTGCCCACCGCTTCCTGCCCACCGCTTCCTGCCCACCGCTTCCTGCCCACCGCGTCCTGCCCACCGCTTCCTGCCCACCGCGTCCTGCCCACCGCTTCCTCCCGACCCCGCCTGTCGTTGGGCATTTCAGGGGATATCCGCTCAATGTGCTGGGCGGAGTCCATCGGTCGAAGCAACGCCTGAAGGAAGGTGTTGTCCGATGCCGGTTGCGCGTGGGTATGAGGTG
>NZ_JBHVWY010000025.1:17405-92584 GCF_042882005.1 Kribbella sp. NPDC058245 | reverse complement strand
TGGTCAGCAGTTCGCTGCCACTCTGCATGCACACCGGGCGCATCGCCAAGATCTCCATACCGAAAAGCATAGCCACGCCCACCGACAGTTTCCGGGCCGAGAACCCCTTATTTACAACGGATGTGTGGGCTGTTGCTGTGGGCTGATTGCCCATTCAACTTGCCCACACTGCCCATGACGTTATCCGGTACTTTTTCGTCACCTGGACCCGAAAAGTTTCCGACTAGCGCAAGACCCCCTCGAGCATCACGCACCTCAGCCACAGCCCGTCAGCCCCAGGCAACGTGCACCCTGGTCGCTGACCTCGCCATCCCCCTCAGCCATCTACTGGGCGCGCCCGAAGGTTCCAGTCGACCGCCGCCAGGTGGTCGAGCCGCGCCAACCACCGGGGGCTTGAACAAGAAATGGTGAGTGTGGACAGGTCATAGCTTGTTCACGCCCACCACAGGGGGTGCACACCCCCGACACGCGGCCAGTCATCCACCCCGCCTCAGACGGGTGGTTGCCGGGTGCGTTAGTCGGTGAGTTTTCGTCGCCTGGACCCGAAAACTCACCCATAGCGCAAACTCCGGGCGTCATGCACCTCAGCCACAGCCCGGAAGCCCAAGCAACGTGCACCTCGGTCGCCGACCGCACCATCCACCCCAGCCATCTACTTGGCGCGCCCGAAGGTTTCAGTCGACCGCCGGAGGTGGTCGAGTCCCTGCGAGCCAGATAGGCGACTCGGCCGGGAACGGTCCGCTGCGGCTGGGCATGGCTGCGGCCGATTAAAGACGGGGTGGCTGGGCGCGGCGGTGGCTGAGGGGGATGGCGAGGCCGCGACCGGATTCACGTTGCCTGGGGTTGACGGGCTTTGGTTGCGGTCCGGGAAGTCGCCGGGATCGGGTTCACGTTGCTTGGACTGACGGGCTGTGGTTGCGGTTCGGGAAAGGGGGCTCTCAGCAACTGTCGGAATCCTCACGCTTTGGTTTGCGGTTCGGGAAGGATTGACGGGCTGTGGGTCCGGTTCGGGAGAGGGCGTCCTCGGTGGCTGTCTGGAGGTTGCGGGGCGGAGTTATCCACAGATTGCGAAGTTGTCGGTTTTGGGCGGCTCGAAGTCCATATGTTCTTGGGCAAAGGAGGTGCTCGATGAGTGCTGGCGGGAAGGACAAGGGCTGCTCGGGCGGCCATCGGCGTCGGGAACCCGGCGGAGAGCAGCCGCATCCGGTGTTGCGGCCGCTCACGATGAGGCAGGTCGACCGGCTGGTGAGGCTGGCGGAGCGTGCGGCTTCGGACCGCGGGTTTCCGATGCGGTACGACGGTGTGGGTGCGCTGCTGCCGGTCGAGGGTGAGGGGATGACTGCCGGGCTGGCGAATCTGGCCCGGACGGTGGGTGGGTTGCCGCGGCAGCAGTGGCGCGCCGCGGTGGCGGCGCATTTCGATCAGATGGGCCCTGGTGGTGAGCGGCCGGCGATTCCGGAGGATCTGGAGAATGAGCTCTACCTTCGGCTGGTCGACGCGTCTTCTATCAATCCCGACTGGGCGGGGCGGGTGCCCACACTCGTGCCGGGTCTACTGACAGCGCCGGCTACCTACACCGGGCGAGCGGTGGCCATGCATTTCGACGTCGGATCGCTCGGCCTCTCCTGGTCGGAGATCAACCGGATCGGCCTGGCGAACCTTCGGCGGCTCACGGACACCGTTGAGTACGTGCAGGTTCCGGGCACTGAGATCGCGATGCTCTCCGGTGGCATGTTCACGGCCTCGCGGGCTCTCGTCCTCGATACCGTGCTGCGCGAATCGCTGCACGTCGAGAATCCTCCGTTCGGGTGTCTGGTGGCGATGCCCGCGCGCGACATGTTGCTTGTGCACGTGATGCGGGATCCCATGGTGGTCCATGCCTTCATGGCGATGGCGAGGATGGCAACCTGCTTCTACTCCGAGTCACCGGGACAAGTCAGCCCGCACGTCTACTACGTGGCGGACCAGGAGTGGCACCAGATGACGGACTACAGCTCCGGCACGTTCGATCTGCGGTCCGTTCCTGCCTTCTCGCAGGCCATGCACCGCATCGAGACCGAAGCGCTCACCTGACGACCACTCCGGTTGCCCTAGGGCATTGACATCGTTGTCGGGCCTACCGACGATACAACCGAAACGTTTCCAGCAGTCGAGGAGATCATGGTCGTGATGCGTTCCGCCCGCATGCTGCAGGTACTGATAGCCGGCGCGGTCCTGGTGGCCGCGGCACTGACCCCGCCACCATCGGCCGGCGCCGATCCGGGTCCTGACGGCGGTTCGACGGCCGTTGCAAAGGCCAGGGTTGCCGCTGACGAGCTGATGGGCTCGTACGAGCCGGTCAAGGCCTGGTTCCCATCGAGCTGGTGGAACTCGGCGGTCGCCCTGCAGACCATCGGCGACTACATGGAGCGCACTGGCGACCGGCGCTATCTGCCCCAGCTGGACAACACCTTCGAGAAGGACAAGGGCGTGTTCCCGGCGGGATACCTCTCCGGGGATCCGCTGCTCGGCAACTTCACCAGCCGCGCCATCGACGACTCCGAGTGGTGGGGGCTGACCTGGATCCAGGCGTACGACCTCACCAAGAACCGCAAGTACCTCGACATGGCGGTCACGATCGCGGAGTACGTGGAGGGTTACTGGGACCCGAGTTCCTGCGGCGGCGGAGTCTGGTGGAACGGCGAACGCACCTACAAGAACGCCGTCACCAACGGACTCTGGATCCGGCTCACCGCCGAGCTGCACAATCGACTGCCTCGTGACAAGCACTGGCTCGGCCGCGCACAGGAAGGCTGGAGCTGGTTCACCGCCAGCGGCATGATCAACAGCGCCGGCCTGGTCAACGACGGTCTGACGAGCGACTGCAAGAGCAACGGCGACACGGTCTGGACCTACAACCAGGGCCTGGCGATCGGCGCCGGCCTCGAGCTCTGGCGGGCGACTCGCGATCCGAAGCTCCTGACCACGGTACGGCGATTGGCCGACGCCGCCATGGCCCCGACGGGGCTCGCCCCGGGCGGGATCCTGACCGAGTACTGCGATGCGCCGGATCGCACCTGTGACGACAACGGCAAGCAGTTCAAGGGCATCTTCCAGCGGTACTGGATGGACCTCGCCGACACCACCCACAACCACCGGTACGCCGACTTCGTCACTCGGCAGGCAGCGACCATCTGGGACAACGACCGGGACGCGTCCGACCGGCTCGGCGAGCGGTGGTCCGGCCTCACGAACGCTGACCATCCCAACGCCTACGACTGGCGTACTCAGGCCAGCGCGCTCAGCGCCCTGATCGCCGCCGTACCGTCACCGCCACCGGTCCGCTCCCTGTCAGCGACCACCGACCCGGCCCTGCCAGTGATCATGCCCGCGACCGGTAGCACGACCCACGTGAAGGTGCGGGTAGGTCTCCAAGCCACCGGACCGGCCGGCGAGCGGCTCCCCGTGGCGGTTCGCTCCTCGGGCCCCGCTGGCTGGACGATCACCCCGGCACGGTCGAACGTGACCCTTCGGCCGCGAGGAAGCGCCGTACCGGTGCAAGCGTCGGTGGAGCTCGACGTGACCATTCCAGCCGGTACGCCGGATGGCCGCTACTCGGTGACTGCGACCGCGACGTCCGGATCACGACTGTCCTTCAGCACCCGGTCCGACATCGTGATCGCGCACACGGCCGACTTCGACACCGGTACGGCGGCGGAGACCCCGTGGTTGTGGGACGCAGACGGTTCACAGAGCAACGGGGTCCAGAACCGGTTCGCGGACGGTCACTCGTACTTCATCTACCGCTTCCCGTTCCCGTCCGATGCAACCACGGCGTCCGCGACGCTGACGATCGACAACGAGTTCGTGGTTCAGGCGAGCGGTGACGGGCAGACGTGGACCACGGTCGCCACCGAGACTCAGCCGTTCCACGACGGTGAGAACAAGGCCGCCCGGACGTTCGACCTCACGCCGTACCTCGGGCCGGGCAAGGCGGGCTACGTCCGGGTCGCGGACTCGTTCCCCGACGACGGCTGGGGAGGCAGGGTCTACCACGTGACCTCTACATACAACTGAGCACCGCCTACAACTAGGCAAACACAAGCAACTGAGCAATGACCCGCTGTTCACCTATCCCACACCTGCCAGGCCTGGTGGTGTCCGGCCGTCACTCCCACAATGGGTGACGGCCCGAGCACAGCCAGTCCTGGGAGGACACATCGTGAGCCGGAAACGCGTTGCGGGGATCGTTTTGGGAGCGGCGGTCGTCGCCGCGTCGGTGGTCGCGATCGTCGACAGGCCACCGAGTGCGCAAGCGGTGGCAGCAGTGCCCGCCTTCGATCACATCGTCGTGGTGATGTTCGAGAACCACGCCTACTCGCAGATCAACGGCAGCTCCAGTGCGCCGACCTTCAACAGCCTGGCCGGCCAGGGCGCGAAGTTCACCCAGGCGTACGGCGTCACGCACCCGAGCCAGCCCAACTACGCGGCGATCTTCTCCGGGTCGACGCAGGGCATGACCAGCGACAGCTGCCCGCACACGTTCAGCACCGACAACCTCGGCAAGCAGCTGATCGCGGCCGGCAAGACCTTCAAGGGGTACTCCGAGAGCATGCCGTCCGCCGCGTACACGGGCTGCTCGAGCGGCCAGTACCAGCGCAAGCACAACAGCTGGGTGAACTTCAGCAACGTGCCGACGGCGAGCAACCTGCGGTACAGCGACTTCCCGAGCTCGGCGAACTACGCGAGCCTGCCGACCGTCTCGTTCGTGACGCCGAACATGTGCAGCGACATGCACGACTGTTCGGTCGGCACCGGTGACACCTGGCTGAAGAACAACCTGACGGCGTACGCGACCTGGGCCAAGACGCACAACAGCCTGCTCGTCATCACCTTCGACGAGGACAACGGCGGGTCGTCGAACCACATCTTCACCGCGTTCGTCGGCGCGCACACCCAGGTCGGCACCTTCTCCAACCAGATCAACCACTACAACGTGCTCAGCACCCTCGAGAGCTCCTACGGTCTGCCCCACCTCAACTCGGCGGCGGAGATCACCAACATCTGGAACTGACCGGTGTACCTGTCCACGGTCGATCGACCGCGCACCGCGCGCGGACGCGGCCTCTTCCTCGTCAGCGGCAACGTCCTCGCGCTCGGCGCGGTCAGCCTGGTCACCGACATCTCGTCGGAGATGGTGACCGCGATCCTGCCGGTGTACCTGATGATCGGCCTGCACCTGAGCCCAGCCCTGTACGGCGTGGTCGACGGCACGTACACCGGGGCGACCGCGCTGTTACGGCTGGTCGGCGGGTACATCGCGGACCGGTCGCAGCGGCGCAAAGCCGTTGCAGGGTTCGGCTATGGCTTGTCGGCCGTGGCGAAGCTCGGCATGCTCGCGGTGGGCAGCTCCGTCGGCGCGATCGGCGCGGTGATCGCGATCGACCGCACCGGCAAGGGTCTCCGGACGGCTCCACGCGACGCGCTGATCACTCTCTCCACTCCACCGCAGCAGTACGGCCGCGCGTTCGGCGTTCACCGGATGATGGACACGGTCGGGGCCTTCGCCGGACCGTTGGTCGCGGTCGGTGTGCTGGCCGCGACCGCGCAGGCCTATGACGCGGTGTTCGTCACCAGCTTCTGCATCGCCGCGTTCGGTGTTCTGTTGCTGGTGCTCTTCGTCCGCGACCACCGTGACAAGCAACCGCCGAAAAGCACCGTCGCACCCTCGGCGCTCCGCGACCTGCTGCGCCGAGCGCCCGTACGGCGGCTGGTCCTGGCCGCATGTGTTGCCGGAACGGTCACCATCGGCGACGGCTTCGTCTACCTGCTCCTCCAGCGGCGAGAGGACCTGAGTATCGCCTGGTTCCCGCTGCTGGCCGTGGGAACCAACCTGTCGTACCTCCTGCTCGCCACGCCGCTGGGCATCCTGGCGGACAAGATCGGCCGGCTGAAGGTGGTCCTCGGCGGCTACACCGCACTGGTGCTCGTCTACCTGCTGCTGTTCGGTCCGGTCCGCGGTTGGCCGTTGCTGGTCGTCGTACTGGGTCTCTACGGCTTCTTCTATGCCTCCACAGACGGCGTACTGATGGCACTGGCCGGACCGCTCCTTCCTGAAGGCACCCGTACGACGGGCATCGCACTCATCCAGACCGGACAAGCGCTGGCCTACGTCGGCTCGTCCGTCCTGTTCGGGCTGGCCTGGACCGTATGGGGACCAGCGAGCGCGAGCCGCATCGCCGCCGTACTCGTCGTGGCAGCCGTCTTCATAGTCGCCCTGCTGCTCCGTGGCATCCCAAAGAGCGCGGAGCAACCCGCATGACCCGCCGGGTCCTCGGAGCGATCCTCGGAGCGATCCTGCTGGCCGCTGTCGCCGTCATCTATGGCATCTACACGACAACAGCCGACCGTACGCCGGTCGCCGCGGCGAGCGGACTGACCCTGACCGGACCGCGCATCATGTTCCGCAGTACGGCGGCTGGCAGCAAAGGCCGTCTCGCCCTGGTCGCGAAAGACGATCCGGGCGGCCCGCGCGACGTCTCGCCGCTGAGCTGCCTGCGGGTCTACGCCGCCGGCGGCACCGGCACGTGTCTACGGCCAGACGGCGCGCTGACGACGTACCAGGTCGCCTTCCTGGACCGAAATCTCCAAGTACAGAAGGCGATTCCGCTCGTCGGCATCCCGAATCGCACCCGCGTCTCCGCGGACGGGCGGATGGCGGCGTGGACCGTGTTCGTCGCGGGCGACTCCTACAACAACGGCCGGTTCTCCACTCGGTCCGGACTGATCGACCTGCAGACGCAGGACATGGTCGACTCGCTGGAGTTCCTGTCGGTGACACTGAACGGTCATCCCTACCAGGCCGCCGACCTCAACTTCTGGGGCATCACCTTCACCGCCGACGACAACCGCTTCTACGCCACGATGTCGACCGCCGGCCATCGCTACCTGGTCGAGGGCGACATCGCCGCGAAGACCGTGCACACCATCACCGAGAACGTCGAGTGCCCGTCGCTCTCCCCCGACGGCCGCCGGATCGCCTTCAAGTCAGCGATCGACGACAACCCCGCGAAAGGCTGGCGGCTGACCGTCCTCGACCTGGCCACCGGCACCAGAACTCCCCTGGCCGAAAGCCGCACCGTCGACGACCAGCCCACCTGGCTCGACGCCAGCACGATCGCCTACGCCATCCCGCACGGCCCCGCCGACGCGGACATCTGGTCCGTCCGCGCCGACGGCTCCGGCCGCCCTACCCTCCTCATCCCCCACGCCGAATCCCCTGCTCCACTCAGCTGACGGTGAAGGTGCAGGCTTGGAGTTGCCCTCCGTCGCTGACGACCATGGAGTTGTCGAGGCTGGTCACGGCCTGCTGCTCAGTCCTGAACTGATAGCCCTGGGCAACGACGACCTCCGCTCCACCGGGCGGTTGCAGCCAGGCGGAGTAGGTGTGCGCGGCCACGTCCACCTGGACCCGCACCTTGTAGGCGATGCCGGCCTGATAGTGCACAGAGGACACCGGGTACGTCGAACCGTTGCGGGCGTCGACTGTTCCGTCGGGGCCGAAGCGGACGATGGCGGCCAGGTCAGACCACTTCGTCGCCGAACCTTTGGACAGACCGACCGCGCCGTCCACGGCCGCCGTACCGGGAGTGACGTTCCAGCTGGCGGCGAACGAGCCGGACTGAGCCGGGAATGCCTTCGCGACGAACGCGCCACCGCCCGGCGAGGTCTGGCAGGTGTCGCCCGCGGGCGGACCGCCGGTGAAGCTGAGGACACCGGCCGCGCTGGTTCGCGGACCGGAACCGGCGGTGATCTCGACGATCACACCGGTCGCGTCAGCGGTCGTCGTCACCGCGTACGTCGTGTTCGGGGCCAGGTCGGTGACGATGCTGCGGGTGTTGCCGGCCGGCAGGTGGTACCGGATCGGCGTCGAGACCGTGGTGCCCGCCGCCGCGGTGCCATTCAGCACGGCGTAGTTGCCGCCCGATGATTGCAAGAAGGTGCCTGTGACAGCACCGGCGAGAACGTTGCCATCAGCTACCGATAGCCGGGTTGCCTGCGCAGCGTCGCCTGGTGCGGCGGCAGCGTCGACAACGGTCAGCCAGCGGTTGTCCGCTGCGGCCGGGCCTGGTTTCACGTCGATCCGGGACACGTCACTGCCACCGAAGATGGTGGGAGTCACCTGTTCCGTGTGACCTGCGGGCAGGAGACTGCTGACGGATCCCGCGTAGGTCGTTCCACTGCCGATGTCGTACCGGCTCACTCCGGTGGAAGGGTCAGCCACCCGGGCCGGCGTACCAGCGAAGTGGAAGCGCATCGTCTGGCCGACACTCGGGCTCGTGGTCGTGGTCCGGTCGTAGACGACGAACAGGTTGGGTCGGAGGTAGACCACGTCACGACTCCACGACGAGATCGTCTTGGCTGCACTGCCACGCGGATACATGTCCTCCAGTTGGGATGCGCGCATGAAGGCATAGTCGGCTGTCTGGTCGAACGCGCCCATCTTGGTGCGGGAGCCGTCAGCCCTGGTCTGCGTGGTCTGCCCGGTCGGGGTCGGAGTGTCGGTGAGGAAGACGTTGTAGAGCCCACGGGTCGACGATGAGCCGAAGTTGTCGTTGTAGACGAAGTCGTCGGGCTTCACGCTGCCACGGAACAACTGACCGGTCGCGTTGACCAGGAACGGGCGGTTGCCGCGGGCAACGGCCAGGCTGCCGGCGTCGAAGAGCTGCTCGCTGTTGTCGGGGTTGCCGGTGTACGGACCGGCGTTGAGCGATCCCCAGACCGCCCCGGTCTCCCAGGACGAACGGACCGAACCCATCTCCATCCCGGGCGCGAACGACGCGAGCGGGCTCGTCTTGTAGTCGGCCTCCGGCGCGGCCGGATCCCAGAAGAGGAAGTCGCTCCACAGCGCCGCGGCCGGAGTCGCTCCCGGGTTGGCCGCCCGCACGTCGCGGGCGAAGCGGTGGAAGGCGGGCGCGAGCGGGTCCGACCAGGTCGGCAACATGCCGGCGAGTTGGGTGACCAGCTTCACCGAGGCCGGAGCCGGTTCACCCAGGACGCGCATGGTGCCGCGGTCGTCGACCCGCTGCAGGCTCGGCCAGACGTTGTACATGTACCAGGACGCCATCCCCGACGGGAACTTGTACGGCGCCGCGGCGTTCACGAGGTCGATGCCTTTCGCCGTCTTGGCCGCGAGGACCGGCAGCGTCATGTTGAAGGTGGCCAGTGGGCCGTAGTTCTGGCCCTCGGGCCAACCGCCGCCGGTGAGGTTGGCGGCGTAGTAGGGCTGGATGACCTGGCCGTGCACACGGTCGAGGAAATCGGTCCACTGCGCAGGCGCTCGCGGGTCATCGCCCTCGGTCGCCAGTGCAGCAACGGCCTTGGTCGCGTAGTAGCCGGCATAGTAGTTGCCTTGCGGGTGGTCCAGGCCGTACCCGCCGGCCTCGTACGCATCCACCCAGCGGTCGACGGCCGTGTACACGCGAGTCCGGTCGGCAGGCGCCAGAGCGTCGTACAGCCAATCGAACCCGATGGCCATGCCGACTCCGTAGAAGCGGATGCCGTAGCCGTCGTCGTAGAGCGGATCCGGCGCATGCGGGTCGCCCGCGGGTGCGCTCATGTGGACGAGGACCTCGACGCCCTTCGCACCGTACGCCGGGGCGCGGGCGGGGTCGACGGTCTGCGCGACGCGGTAGCAGAGGCCGAGGTTGGTGATGGCCGGGAAGTAGTCCTCGCCCTGGTAGCCCGAGCCGATGTTGTTGCCGCCCGGATCGGCATTGCCGTCCGGCCATTCCACAGTGCCGAGGACATACCCCTCGCACTTCTGCTTCAGCGCGGTCCAGGCCGGGTCGTTCGCCTGCGCTCGTTGCCGCAGCGACGCAAGACTGGTGGTGTCCAGGGCGATGCGAGGGTGCGCCACCGCGGTGATCTGTTGAGCCGCGGCGGGCAGTACGCCCCGAGCTGCAGAAGGAATGAGGGCGATGGTCATCGACAGCAGCAGCGCACTGGCCACCATCGCCGATCGTCGCGTTCGAGTCAGGCCTCGGGACATGGTTTTCCCTTGATTCGTTGGCGGTTCGAGTCGATGGGTCTCCGTCTCTTCACCCTCGGGGTACGGCGAAGGCGAGTCAAGGTGGCTGGCGTTCCCGCCTCAGGTCTGCCCGATCGGGCCATGACAGCAAGAACGGCCGGTACGACGAGAGCGTCGTACCGGCCGTCGTGGTGGTGGCTAGGAGTTCCAGACCTGGAACTCGGAGATCTGGCCGGCGATCCAGCCAGTGTTCGCGGTGATGTTCAGGCGGAAGTAGCGCTGGGTGGTGGCCGGGAAGGTGATGGTCACCGTGTTGTTGCTGCCCGGGGCGAAGGAGTAGCCCGCGGATCCGGCCAGAGTGCTGAAGCTGGATCCGTCGGTGCTGCCGAGGACGGACAGGGTTTCGGTACGCGCTCCCCAGCCGGCCGGCAGCTGCAAGACGATCCGGCTCGCACTGCTGGCAGTACCGAGGTCGACCTGCACCCATTGCGGGAAGGCGTTGTTGGAACTCTCCCAGTACGTCGCTTGGTTGCCATCCGTCGCGTTGGACGACTGGTACACGTCGTTGTGGCTGGACTCGCTAGTGGGCTTGCCCGCCGCGAGATTGGTGCTCGTGCCACCAGCGCCGGTACCGGAGAGGGCGACAGTGGTCGGGCTGTTGGTCGCGTTGCTGTTGATCGTCACCGTCCCGGCGCGGGTCCCGGACGCGGTCGGGCGGAAGCTGACGTTGACCGTGCACGAGGCGTTGACCGCGATGCTGCTGCAGTTGTTGGTCTGCGTGTAGTCGCCGGTGGCCGTGACGCTGGAGACCGTAGCGGCCAGGCTGCCGGTGTTGGTGACCGTGACCGCCTGGGCCGGGCTGGTCGTGTTGAGCGCTTGTGACGCGAAGGTGAGCGAGGACGGGCTCGTACTCAAGGTCGGGGTGTTGATCGGCGACCCGCCACTCGGGTACACCTCGAACTCCGACACCTGCCCGGCCGGCCAACCGCTGTTGCCGGTGATGTTGACCCGCACGTAGCGGGCGTTGGTCGCCGGAACGGTGATGTTCACGACGTTGGCGGGCGAGGTGAACGTGTACGTCGCGGACGCTACCGGCGTGCTGAAGGAGGATCCGTCGGTGCTTGCCTGGACCGACAGGGTCTGCGTGCGCGTACCCCACGCCGACGACGGCGGAAGCTTCAGCGTCACCTTGCCGATGCTGCGCGCTGCTCCGAGATCGACCTGCAACCACTGCGGGAAGGCGTTGTTGACGCTCTCCCAGTAGGTGTTCGCGTCGCCGTCGGTCGCCGTACTGGCTGCCTGCGTGCCGTTGACCTGGCTGCTCGCGGTAGCCGGCTTGCCGAGGGCAAGGTTCGTGTCGGTCCCGACGCCGCTACCGGTCAGGGAGATCGACGTCGGGCTGTTGTTGGCGTTGCTGGTCACCGTCACGCCACCGGCACGTGTTCCCGACGCGGTCGGACGGAAGGTGACGGTGACCGTGCAGGAGGCCCCGACGGCGAGAGTCGTGCAGTTGTTCGTCTGGCTGTAGTCGCCCGTGGTCGCTACACCAGACACGGTGGCGGACGCCGTACCGGAGTTGGTCACTGTGACCGCTTGAGTCGCCGAGGAGCTGCCCACCAGTGTGTCTGCGAAGGACAGGCTGCTCGGGTTCGCGTTGAGGATCGGTCCGGGCGCAACACCCGTGCCGGAGAGCGGGACCGTGCTGGTGACCCCGGCCGCGGTGACCGTCAGGTTGCCCGCCCGGGTGCCTGCCGCCGTGGGGCTGAAGGTGACATTGACCGTGCAGGAGCCGCCAGCCGCGATGCTGGTACCGCAGTTGTTGGTCTGGGCGTAGTCACCGGTGACCGCGACAGAGCCGACCGGCGCTGCCGCCGTACCGCTGTTCGTGACGGTGACCGCCTGCGCCGCACTCGTCGTACCGGTCGCGACCGAGCCGAAGCCGACGGCGGACGGACTGACCGAGATCGACGAACCGTTGTCCGGCAGGTACGGCGGGAACGCGGGCGAGGTGATGTTCGAGCACTGCGCCGGGGCGAAGATGCCCGAGTTACCGCCGCCGTCGGTGAGTGTGAAGCCGACGCCACAGTTGTAGATCGGTCCGGGCGCCTGGGTTCCGGTGGCGGTGCTGTTGGTGATGGTCGCCGAGCCGCCGACCTGCTCCTGGACCACCCAGGTCCCGGTGTTCTGGATCGTCGCGTTGTTGATCTTGACGTTGGTGATGTTCGAGCCCGACACGAACTGGATCGCCTCGAACGGGCTCTGCTGGATCAGGATGTTGTCGACGTTGGTCAGCCCGGTCATCGCACCGTCACGCGCGTCGAACCACAGCGCCCCGACCCCGAAGTTCCAGTTCGGGTCCAGTCCCCCGGACCGGATGATCGTGTTGCGCAGTACGTCGGTCCGCCCGAGCGTTGTCGAGCCGAACCGCTGCGCGACGTGGATCGCGCCACCCTGGGTGAGGCCGGCATCGATCACCCGGTTGTCGGTGACGAAGTTGTCGTGGCCGCCGTAGATGGCGATGCCGTTGGCAAGGATCGGGTACTGCACCGTGTTGTGGTCGAACGAGTCGTTCGCGTCGGCGTTCTGCTCCGCCCAGGTCGCGAGGCCGTCGTCGCCGAGGTTGCGCAGATCGCTGTTGGTGACCTTGGAGTTGGTGACGCCGTTGTGGAAGTTCACCCCGTCGGCCGTCACGTTGCGGATCCGCATCCCGCTGAAGACCAGGTTGGTGAACGGGCCGTCCATCCAGGCGCCGACCTTCTCGTGCTCGATCCATACCCGGTCCACGGTGGAGTTGTTCAGCGCGCCGCCGATGCCGTTCACCTGTGCGCCGTCGTTGCGCTCCTGGACGTCACCGAAGATGGCGAAGTCCGACAGGTGTACGCCACTGCTCGCGTTGGGCGCATAGTTGCCGTAGAAGCCCGGCGCCGCACCGACCACAGTCGAGTGCCACATGCCCGCACCCTTGAAGGTGATGTTGTTCAGGATCAGGTGCCCCGGGATCTTGAACGTCCCCGCCGGAATCCAGACGGTGCCACCAGAGCCCGCCTGGGTCATCGCCGAGTTGAACGCAGCCGTGGAGTCCGCAGCGCCCGTCGCGTCCGCGCCCGTACTCGTCACCGAGACCGAACCGGCCGGCTGGGTCAGCGCACCCGCGACATTCTCGAAGTCGGCGAAGTCGATCGTGTACGACGAAGCCGTGTCCTCGGCGTCGACCTGCACCCGGAACTTCGTACCGGCCGGATAGGTCGTCGGGAACAGCCGGTGCGCCTCGTCGTAGAAGTGGTGCGGGTTGCTGCCCGGCGTGTTCGTGAACGGATAGCCGCCGTAGTACCAGCTGTACGCGTTCGTCAGCGTGAAGTTCGGCTGCTTGGTCCCGTTCACATACAGGGACAGTTGCGGCGTGTAGACCGAGCCGCCCCCGCCGTCCGGAATGCTGTAGCGGAAGACGATCGAGTTCGTCGCCACGGGCGTCGTGAACTCGACGTACTTGCCGCTCCCCTGCAACGTCACTGCTTTGCGGTACGACGCCTCCGCGGCGAGCGTGTTGTACTCGGCGCTCGGGCCGATGACCGTGCCGTTGGTCGACGCGTTCTCCGCCTGCACTTCGACGTACGGCAGGGTTGCACCGACCCCGCCGGAGGCGGCGGCCCACGCGGGCGCGGTGGCCAGGACGGACAGACTGGCGGCGACCAGCGCGCCACAAGCGGCGAGCACGCCGAGGCGGGCGCGTCCACTCCACGATGTGTTTGACCGGAACATGCGCAGCTCTCTCTCGACAAAGGGCGGATAGTCGATGTCGCAGTCCGGAAGGGACTGCAGCGCTGGCGAGACCGTAACGCCGTCGACACATCTACGCAATATCGAGATCGATTACTGCAAGAAAGAGACTCCAGATCAGCGAGGGCTGGTCGCCGCGGCGATCACCGTCGTGAGGCGAGCGTGGAGATCCATCAGGTCATCGACGTCCATGCCCAGGCGCTCGACGATGGCCGGAGGGACCTCAAGCGCTTGCTTGCGAAGCTCTCGGCCTTCCGGAGTCAGGGCGACAGCCAGGGAACGCTCGTCGGTGGTGGAGCGATTGCGATGCAGGAGGCCGGCCGACTCGAGGCGCTTGAGCAGCGGCGACAGGGTCGCGGGTTCCAGTTGGAGCATGCCGGAGAGGTCCTTCACCGAGACCGGCTCGTGCTCCCAGAGCGCGAGCATCACGAGATACTGCGGGTGGGTCAGGCCCATCGGCTCGAGGACCGGGCGATACAGCGCGATCACCGTCCGGGCCGCGACCGCGAGGGCGAAACAGACCTGATGCTCGAGCGCCAGCGGGTTCTCCCCCGGCGTGATCTCCGTCGCTTCCATACGCTGAGTGTAGCAACTTTATGTAGACTAATGATTAGCACACTAAGCAACTGGGAGCGACGATGATCGATCAGACCGAGCGACGCCCGATCCGGCGCCGGCGGACACCGAAGCCGATGAACATCGAGACGGTCCAGCGCTGGGTCGCCTCCGTCATCCTCTTCCACGTCGGCAGCGTCCCCGCGATCACCTTGGCCGTCTACAGCATCGGCGTCGCAGCCGACGACTTCGGCCGCGGCGTCGGCCTCTGGATCATGTCCGGCGTGATCGGCCTGCTCACCGCGGCCGGCATCCTCGCCATCTTCCGCCGCTTCCGGCCGTCCTACGCTGCCTGGCTCCTCGTAGGCCTGCTCCCCACCGCCGTCACCGCCTTTTACATCTTCTGAATCAGAGCCGCGCGAGGGCGCGCCGCAGCGGATCGAGTCCCAGGGATCCGAGGTTGAGGGCGTCGCGGTGGAAGGTGCGGAGGTCGAAGTCGGCGCCGTGCCGTTGCTTGGCCTCGTCGCGCGCCTGCAGCCAGATGCGCTCGCCGAGCTTGTACGACGGCGCTTGGCCGGGCCAGCCGAGATAGCGATTCAGCTCGGCCTGCAGGAACTCGGTCTCCATCCGCGAGTGCGCCCGCAAGAACTCGAACCCCAGCTCGGCATTCCACGTCGATCCCGGATGGAACCCGAACGGATTGTCTCGAGGGATCTCCAGTTCGAGGTGCATGCCGATGTCGACGATCACCCGGGCCGAGCGAAAGCCTTGGGCGTCCAGCATGCCGAACCGCACTCCCGGCTCATCGAGATAGCCGAGCTCCTCCATCAAACGTTCGGCGTACAGGCCCCAGCCTTCACCGTGACCGGAGACCCAGCAGCCGACGCGCTGCCAGCGGTTCAGCAGGTCGGCTCGCAGCATCGTCTGACCGATCTGGAGGTGATGGCCGGGAACGCCTTCGTGGTAGACGGTGGTGACCTCGCGCCAGGTGGCGAAGTCCTCGATGCCGGGCGGCACTGCCCACCACATCTGGCCCGGCCGGGTGGTCAGGTCCTCACTCGGCGGCGTGTAGTAGATGACACCCTCCGAGGTCGGCGCGATCATGCATTCGATGCGGCCGATCTCGGCCGGGATGTCGAAGTGCTTGCCGCCCAACTCCTGGACAGCGCTGTCCGCGAGCTCCTGCATCCAGTCGCGGAACGCCTCCTTGCCATGGATCTTGCGGGCCGGATCCTGATCCAGTACGGCGGCCAGCGCCGGGATACTGCGGTCACCGTCGTTCAGCGCGGCGGCAATGGTCTGCATCTCGCGCTCGATCCGGGCCAGCTCCTGCCAGCCCCAGGCATACGCCTCCTCCAGATCGAGGGCCGCACCGATGTGATCGCGGGAAGCAAGCTGGTACACCTCGCGGCCAACCGCATCCCGGTTCGGCGCCTTCGGCAACAATTCGGTGGTCAGCCAGTCACCGAACTGCCCAAACGCCTTACTGGCCTCGACTGCCGCCGCCTCGATCGCCGAGCCCGGCGCCTTCGCCGTCAATCCAACGAAGTAGTCGTTGCCCTCGGCACCGGTCCAGCTGGCAATCCGATCCGCCAGCACCTTCACCTGCCGCGCCGCCGAGACCCGGCCCGCCGCGGCCTGCTGCAATAGCGTCTCGCGGTACCCGTCGAGCGTCGTACCGACTTGACTCAGCCGGGCGCCAAGCCGCTCCCAGTCCTCGGGAGTCGCAGTCGGCATCAGATCGAAGACCGCGCGAAGCTCGACCGGGACACACGAGATGCCGTTCAGTTCGTACTGCGGGACGCCGGCCTCGTAGCGTTCCAGCCCGAGTTCGATCCGCTCCAGCAAAGCGTCCTTGGCCGTCTCCTCCCGGGACGACGAGACCTCGACGGCCCGCGCTGCGGCGATCGTCGTCCGGTGCAGGTCGATCAGCGCCTCGAAGCCGGCCGGCGACCGGTCCGGCAGCTTGTCGTCGTACCCCTGCATCCCCATCAGCGTCGCGGCGGCGGGCGACAGCTCCGCATGGCTCGCGAGGAAGCGTTCGGAGAGCTCGTCGATCGGGCTGTGTGGTGCCGTCGCATCCGTCATCGGGCGACCGTACCGCCGCCCCGACAGGACCGGAATGCCTTGCTGTGAAGGATTTCCCCGGCTTTGAGGGGGGATCAGAAATCAAGCCAGCGTTGGGGTGAAATGGCCGTCCGGGCACCGAAGGTTTTCCCTCGGATTGCCGGAATCCCGCACCAATCGCTTCCGCATCAGGCGTTTGCATCGCAGGATTCCGGTCAACCGGCCGCCCGCCCAACGCGGCCCGATCCGGAGGAGCGCACCCCCTATGCGATCTCTCATCCCCCGTCCCCGTGCGCTGGCCGTCGTCCTGACCGGCGCGGCGCTTGTCTTCAGCCCGGTGGGTGTTCAGGCCACGGCCAAAGCGCCGGCAGGCCCAGCAAGCGACTGCTTCGTCCCGCCGGCCGGCGCGTCCGCCAAGGGCGGCCACGGCCCGGACACGCGTGACATCAGCGTCGCCGAACAGAAGTCCATCGAGGCCCAGACCGCCCAACTGCTGAAGGCGAAGGCGGCTCGTGGACTGGCCGTGCCGAAGGGCGCGCTGGCCGCGGCGACCGTCCCGGTGTACATCAACGTGATGCGCGATGCCGCCGGCAACGGTGACGTCACGGACTCCCAGATCACGCAGCAGATCGCCGTACTGAACAAGACGTTCGGCGGCCAGGAGTCGTCGTCCGCGGCGAACACCGGCTTCACCTTCACACTGGCCGGCACGTTCCGCTACAACAACAACAACTGGCACAAGGACAAGCAGAGCAGCACGTACCGCAAGCAGACCCGCAAGGGCGGCAAGAACGCCCTGAACATCTGGCTGGTCGACTTCGCCTACCTCGGCATCGCGACCTTCCCGTGGGACTACGCCCAGAACCCCGGGATCGACGGAATCCGGGTCCAGTACACCTCTCTGCCCGGCGGTACGGCGACCAACTACAACCTCGGTGAGACCGCCACCCACGAGGCCGGCCACTGGTTCGGGCTCTACCACACGTTCCAGGGCGGCTGCACGAGCACGAACGACGAGGTCGCGGACACTCCCGCCCAGAGCAGCTCGACCAACGGCTGCCCCGAAGGCCGGGACTCCTGCTCGCTGCCGGGTCTCGACCCGATCCACAACTACATGGACTACTCCTACGACTCCTGCTACACCCAGTTCACCCCGGGTCAGAGCACCCGGATCAGCAACATGTGGACGGCCTACCGCGCCTGACCCCGGTGAGCGGCAGCCGCTCCGGCAGTCACGGAGCGGCTGCTGTCATTCACGAACAGTGAGCGATTTCCCCCTATTCGCTCCCCAAATCGTTACTCTGAGTTGTTGTCTATGGCAACGAAGCGCGCATACTGCTGCTGAGACTTCTTTCC
Source organism: Kribbella sp. NPDC058245 (assembly GCF_042882005.1). Taxonomy (NCBI): domain Bacteria; kingdom Bacillati; phylum Actinomycetota; class Actinomycetes; order Propionibacteriales; family Kribbellaceae; genus Kribbella; species Kribbella sp. NPDC058245. The sequence continues at coordinate 74,820 of NZ_JBHVWY010000025.1, read as the reverse complement.
GAATCGAGGCCCAGCATGGTCGCTTTGGCAGGTCGCCGGTCCCGGCTGGGCGGTCTCACCGCTGCGGCCGGGGCGTTGTCGTTGTTGTCCGGCGCGGCCGCGCTGACCGTGCCCGCGTTCGCGTCGGCCGATCCCCCGATGGTTGCCGCAGGCCCCCAAGCCCCCGGCAACAACGGCACGATCAAGATCGAGGGCGCCGACATCCAGAGCGGCCCGCCGGACAACAACCCGCATCAGGGCTGCACGTTCGTGGTCGAGTTCTACAACTACGACGAGGGCGACCTGCACGCGACCGTGCAGTTCGCGGACCAGGCACCGACCGCGAACGGCGGTCTGCACGTGGATTCCGGTGACCTGACTCCCTTCATCGGCGAGGATCCCGCCGGCGGCGGGAATGACCTGGATGCCAAGGTGACCTACACCTTGTCGTTCACCGGTCAGCCGCATCCGCAGCAGGGCTACCACGTGAAGATCACCGTGCACGCCGAGGGTTCCATCGGCGCCGACACCAAGCACAAGGTCTTCTGGGTCGAGGGTTGCACCCCGCCGACCACCCCGCCCACAACCCCGCCCAGCACTCCCCCGTCGACCCCGCCCAGCACTCCCCCGAGCACTCCCCCGAGCACCCCGCCGAGCACCCCACCCTCGACTCCCCCCAGTACGCCGGTCACGACCCCTGCGACCACCCCGACCAGTTCAGTTCCGACGACCACCGGCGGGCACAGCACGTCGACCAGTCCGACCACTACGCGCGTGACGACGGACTCGCCGTCACCGGGTGTGCCGACGGCGGTCGATGCAGGCCTCGGCGGCGATCCAGCTAGTCGCCCAGCCGACAGCGGTCCCTCATCGCTCCTCGGTGGCGGTCTGCTCGTGGCCGGCGGTCTGCTCCTCGCTGCAGGAGCCGCGATTGTCCTCAGGCGACGAGGACGGCACAGTAGCTGAGGTGAGGAAAGCCCGGCGCCGCGGTCGACCCGCCCCACTTCGGTGGGGAGGGTCGATCGCTCTGGCCGGTGTCGCCCTCGCTGTCGTCGGCGGCTACCTGCAGTTCGGCGACCGAGCCGGCGCCGCCGCTCCCGCCACGACCGCTCCCGACATCACCGCGACGACAACCCCACCGGTCCCACACCACGCGCCACCAGCTACCACTCGGACCGTCCGCCCAACGCCGACCCGCCAGCCAGTTGCCCGACCGGGTAAGCCCGTGCGGCTGACCATTCCACGCTTGCAGGTATCAGCCGCCGTACTGGGAATCGCCACTGAACAAGGGGCGCTGATCCCGCCGTCGAACCCGCGGAAGCTGGGCTGGTGGTCCGGTGGGGCTCAACCGGGAGCACGCCTCGGTTCTGCGGTCATCACAGGCCACACCGTGCACACCGGCGGCGGCGCGTTCGACAACCTCGAACAGCTCCAGCCGGGCGACACCGTCAGCGTGACCACGAGTCGCGGCGACCTCAGCTATCGCGTCACGACCGTCACGACGTACCGCAAGCAGGCCCTGGCGAAGAGCGCGGCACGCGTCTTCGATCAGACGGTCCAGGGCCGCTTGGTCCTCATCACCTGCGAAGACTGGAATGGCAAGGTCTATCTCAGCAACGCCGTCGTCATCGCCCAGCGAACCTCCTGATCAGAGGGTGCTCAGCTTCGTTCCGTCGATGGCCCAGTAGCCGTTATTGCCGCCGGTCAGGTGCCAGCTGACGCGAACCTTCGTGGCGCCATATCGCCAGGACTACCTGAGCCCGGCCTCAGCCTGCCCAGACGTCTTCGAGGTAGCGATCGGTGCTGAGCAGGTCCTGCAGCCAGGCATCGGCGGCGGCTAAGTCGGCACCGGTCTGCTCCTGGTAGATCGCGATGAAGGCTGCGCGGACGGCCGGCGCCATCCCCCGGCCGTCGCCGCAGACGTAGATCCGCGCGCCCTGGTCGAGCAGCCGCCACACATCGTTGCCATCGGCCCGGATCCGGTCCTGGACATACTGTCCGTCGGCTCGGGAGAAGGCCGGTCGCATCGAGACGGCTCCGGCGCGTTCGGCCGCTTCGAACTCGTCTCGGTGCACGTAGTCCACCTCCGGGTGCCGAGCACCGAAGAAGCACAGTGCCTCGGCCTGCTCACCACCGCGCGCCAACCGGTCGCCGATGAACCCGCGGAACGGCGCGATCCCGGTCCCGGCTCCGACCATGATCACCGGTACGTCGGCCGCCGGCGCCCGGAACGCCTCGCGGGCCGGCTCGACCCGAGCGCGGATCTGATCCCCCGGCTCGATCTCGGCCAGGTAGTACGACGAGATGCCGCGGAAGGTTCCGCGCCCGCTGGTCGCCGGTCCGGACAGTACGCCGACGATCAGCTCGACCTCGCCCGGGCTGCTGATCGACGACGAGGAGATCGAGTAGTGCCGGGGCTGGATCGGAAGCAGCAGCTCCAGGAAGTCGGCCGCCGACAGACCGCAGGCTCGGTATTCCTCCAGCAGGTCGAGCACACTGCGACCGGCAACGTCCTCCGGCGACAGCGCTTCGAGAGCGTGCCGTTCGGGCGGGCAAGGGTTGCTCTCGGCAAGGATCGCGACCTGGGCCGCGGTGGCCGGGTTCTGCAGCTCGGTGAAGTGCGTGAGCAGCTGCCGGATCGTCACCGGTCGGTCGACCGGGAGCGCTCGGCGGGTCTTGTGTCGTGCACTGACCGCCACCACGAGATCGAGGTCGAGCCCGAACCGCGCCGCGACCCGGTCGACGAGATCGGCCGGGTTGTCCGGTACGACGGTCAGGTGGTCGCCAGTCCGGTACGTCGTTCCCTCCGGCAACCGAATCCGCAGGTACCGCTTCGAGCGGCCCAGTGGGTTGTCAACGGCAACCAATTCGGAGTTGGCGAGCACGGTCATCGGCTCCACCTCGTACCGCGCATCCAGGGCCGCCGTGATCGGACCGGTCAGCACGCGAACGTCGTACAGGCGATCGGTCGGCTCCTCGGGACGCGCTCCGCCGTCGCCGTACTCGGCCAGCACCTGGTTCCACCAGGAGGTCGTCCAGGTCTCGATGTCCCCGTCGAGATCACCGGAGGCGTCTGACTCACCACGGTCGACGAAGCGGACCGCGCCAAGCTCGGCCATCCGGTCGTCGATCAGCGTGGGAACAACCTGGTACGTCGCCGCCCAGTTCCGGTCGCCGATGCCGAGAACGCCGTACCGGACGCCGGTCAGATCCGGACCGGTCTCGAGCCAGTCGACGAACGCCGCGGCGTCATCGGTCGGCTTGCCGTTGTACGACGCCGCCACGATCAGCACGGGCCGGTCGGTCGGCAACGCGCCAACCGCGCTGTCCAGCGATCCGGTGCTAGCGGTGAAGCCGCGGTCTTCACTCTCGTCACCGAGTTGCCGCGCGAGCGCCCGGCAGGTGCCGAGGTTAGACCCATGCAACACCGTCAGCCCAGTCCCGGCCTTCGCCCGACCGGCCACGCGACCGGCCGCCTCAACCACAGCGGGTGCCTCGACGACCACGCGCTCCGCGGCAGTACGCCGTACCAGCTTGAGCTCGAAGCCTTCTGGCTTGAGAGTCAGCGTCTCCTTGACCTTGAGCTGGTAGTCGGCGTCGTCGCGCAGCCGGTAGCGGTGGATGAGCAGACCGAGCAACAGCGTCGCCTCGTGCAGCGCGAACTGGCGCCCGATGCAGGCGCGCTCGCCGGTGCCGAACGGCTTGAAGGCGTGCACCGGCCGCGCCTTGACCTGCTCGGGGCTGAAGCGCGACGGGTCGAACGCCTCGACGTTGTCACCCCACACCGGGTCGCGGTGCAGAGCCGGAGCCAGTACGACGAGCCACTGTCCCTTCCGCATGGGGTACTTCCCGCCGAGCGTCGTGTCGACGACGGCCTCGCGCACAAAGGCACCGGCGGTCGGCCACAACCGCAGGGCCTCGTTCAGGATCTGGCGGACGTAGCGAAGCTTGCCGATGTCCTCGAACGTCGGCTGCGGATCGGTGTCAGCACCCCAGAGCGCGTCGACCTCGGCCTGGGCCAACTGCAGGACGGCTGGGTTCTTCGCCAGGTAGTACAGCGCGAACGACAAGGCGCCGGACGTCGTCTCGTGACCGGCGATCAGGAACGTGATGACCTGGTTGCGGATGTTGATCTCGTCGAGCCGCTCCCCCGACTCCGGGTGCGGCGCGTTCAGCATCAGCCCGAGCAGGTCGCCGGTCGAGGTGTCGCCGCTGTCCTTCCGTGCGCGCACCACCTCATCGACCACGCTCGCCATGAACTCGGAGTCCTTGGCGAACTGCGCGTCGGCGCCGCGGTTCAGTACCGGGCCGATCCACGGCACCTCGCGGCTCTTGGCCTGCGCATGCGCCAGCGCCCGAACCATCGCCTCCACGAACGGGTGCGGCTCTGCGGTCTCGAATGATCCGAAGTCGTAGTTGAACCCGGTCAGGCCGATCGTGTCCAGCGTCAACCGGGTCATGTCGTCGGTGACCCCAACGGATCGGCTGTCCGCCGCGGCGCCGTCCCAGGCCGCGATCAGGCGGTTCGCCACCTCCAGCATCGCGGGGTGGTAACTGCGGATCGACTGTAGCGCGAAGGCCGGCAGCAGGATGTCGTGAGCGAGCTGCCAGTTCGGCTCGTCGTTGTACGCCGTGAACAGACCGTCGCCCGCGACGCCGCGGATCCGGTCCAGGGCCGGCGCGACGTGCTTGGCGAAACGGGTGTCGTCCGACAGCTCGGCGACCAGGTCCGCACCGGAGACGATCACCACGTCGCGACCGAAGAACCGCTTGCTGAAGATCGGCCCGAGCTCGCGCGCGAGCCGGGTGTTGTCCTGGATCGGGGTCTGGCTGGTCGCCGCGACGAGATCACCGACGACCGGGACCCGGCCGGGTGGGTGCGGCATCCCGGTCGTATCGATCGTGTCGGCGGTGTTCGTCATCACAGGCTCCTTCGCTCGATGTCCTACCTCCAGCGTCGACCCACCCCGACGCACAGTGAGCGAATGGAGCTACTAGATTTAGTAGCAAATGGACGATGCAGCCGCGTGGCGCAACAGATTCATGACCCTGCTGGACCGGCTCCCGACGCCGACCGGCCTCTGCCTGGGCGACGGCGTACTGGTCGACGTCAACCCAGCTTTCGCCCAACTGCTCGGTACGACGCCGATGAAGCTCCGGTCGCGTGTGGTCGACGACCTGCTGGAGCCGAAGGACGTGCACGAGTACGAACGCGTTCTCGGCAGCCTGCGCACCCGTCGCCGCCGCCGCGGTGATCTCGCGGTTCGCTGGTCGGGCGGCACCGGCATCCTGACGATTCAGGTGCTGACCAACCAGAGCCCGACGGTGCTGCTGCTGACGCTGGTGACCACACCGATCGAGAGCGCCGACGTACCGGAGCTGTCCGAACGCGAGCTCGCCGTCCTCCGCCTCACCGCCGGCGGCGCCACCTCGGCGCAAGCAGCACACCAGCTCGGCCTTACCGCGGACGGCGTCAACTACCACCTCAACCGCCTGCTCGATCGCTTCCGCGTACCGAACCGCGTCGCCCTGATCGCCCGCGCCTACTCGCTAGGCATCTTCGACCCCACCGCCTGGCCGCCCCGCTGACAAGAAGCTCTGAGCTAGCTGCTTACTTGGTGGCCAGCAGTGCGGCGACGTTCTGGCCGGTGAGCTGAGCCGACTGGGGGTTCTGGCCGGTGACCAGACGGCCGTCGACGACTGACTGGGCGGACCAGTTCTCCGCTGCGTGGTGGATGGCGCCGCGTGACGTGAGCTTGTCTGCCAGCAGGAACGGCACGACGTCGGTCAGGCCAACGGCCTCTTCTTCGGCGTTGGTGAAACCGGCCACGTTCTTGCCGTCGACGAGGTAGGTGCCGTCGGACAGCTTGAGGTTGACCAGGGCAGACGGACCGTGGCAAACGGCCGCGACGACACCGCCGCGCTCGTAGATGTCGGCGGCGAGCTTCAGGAGGTCGTCGGCGTGCGGGAAGTCCCACATCGTCCCGTGACCACCTGCGAAGAGGACGGCGTCGTACGCCGAGGCATCCAGGTCGGCCGCAACCGGGGTGTGGTCGAGGTCGACGTTCGCCAGGAACTTCTGCTGGGTCGGGTCGGCCTCGTCCACGCCGTCAGCCGGCGGGCGGCCGCCCTTGACCGAGACGAGGTCGACGTCGAAGCCGGCCTCCGTGAAGACCTCCCAGGGCTCGGCCGCCTCGGAAACGTAGAAGCCGGTCGCCCGGCCGGTATCGCCCAGCTCGGAGTGGCTGGTGAGAGCAATCAGTACGCGTGTCATGTCTCGATCCTGCCGCTACCAGGCATCAAAGACCAATAGGCATGCCTGGAGGAAGGCATAAGATTGCTGATGTGTCGCTCGACCTGCTCCGCACCTTCCTCGCCGTCCACCGGGCCGGCTCGATCACCGGCGGCGCGCAGTCCCTCGGCCTGTCCCAGCCGACGGTGACTGCGCAGCTCAAGAGTCTCGAACGCCAACTCGGCCATCCGCTCTTCGACCGGTTGCCTCGCGGCGTCCGCCCGACCAGCGCCGGCAACGAGCTCGCCCGCCGCATCGCCGACCCGATCGACACCCTGCAGGGTTTGCTGCGCGCCGAGCTCGACGATCCCGCCGAGACCACTGTTCACCTCGGCGGCCCCTCGGATTTCCTCTCCCACCAGGTACTCCCAGCACTCGCCGGGCAGATCGCCGCTGGTCTCCAGGTGCGGACGACATTCGGACTACCTGACGGCCTGCTCGACCGCCTCCAGGCCCGCAGCCTCGACCTCGTCATCAGTTCAACCCGGCCACGCCTACCCGGCCTGCGTGCGGTTCCGTTCTACGACGAGACCTTCGCACTGGTCGCCGTGCCCCGCTGGGCCAACTCTGCAGACCGCCTGAACACCATCCCGCTCATCGCGTATGCGGACGAGGCGCCGATCATCCGCCGCTACTGGCGCACGGTCTTCAACACCCGACTCACCCGTACGCCGGATGTCGTGGTTCCCGATCTCCGTGGCGCACTGGCCACCGCTCTGGCGGGCGCCGGGGCAACGGTCCTGCCCACCTACCTCTGCGCCGAGCCCCTGCGGACCGGCGAGCTCGTGCTGCTCGCCGAACCCGAACTGCCGCCGCTCAACACACTCTTCCTCACCACCGGCCCCGATCCCTCCGCCACCACCATGGCGGTCCGCGACCAGCTGCTCCAGCAGATTTGAACGTGTTCAACTCTGCTGTTACCGTCGACTTGTGAAAATCGTGCTGCCCGGTGGGACCGGCCACATCGGATCGTTTCTGAGCCGGTACTTCGCAGGCCAAGGTCATGAGGTCGTGGTGATCGGCCGATCCTCAGAGGTGCGTTGGGACGGGCGGACGCTCGGCCCGTGGGCAGCAGAACTCGACGGCGCTGACGCGGTGATCAACCTCGCCGGCCGGAGCGTCAGTTGCCGTTACACCCCGGCGAATCTGCAGGAGATGATGGATTCGCGAGTCGACTCGGCCCGCGTCGTCGGCGAGGCGATCGCAGCCGCGAGTGCGCCTCCGCGTGTCTGGATGCAGATGAGCACGGCCACGATCTACGCCCACACGTACGGCGCCGCCCACGACGAAACGGGCACACTCGGAGGCGCCGAGCCCGGCGTACCGGCGTACTGGAAATACAGCGTCGACATCGCCACCGCGTGGGAGGCAGCACAAGAACAGGCCCGTACGCCGAACACTCGGAAGGTGGCGCTGCGGACGGCGATCGTGATGTCGCCGGATCGCGGCGGGGCGTTCGACATCTTGCGACGGATGGCGAAGCTCGGACTGGGCGGGCCGATCGCGGGCGGGCGTCAATACATATCCTGGCTACACGAGACCGACATGGCCCGTGCGCTGACTTTCCTTCTGGACAACGAGCTTAGCGGTCCAGTGAATCTGGCGGCACCCCATCCGCTCCCCCAGCGCGACTTCGTTCGCGCGCTCCGGCGAGCAGTCGGGATGCCGATCGGACTGCCGTCGGCCAAATGGATGACAGAGCTAGGGGCATTCGCCCTACGCTCGGACACCGAGCTGCTGCTCAAGAGCCGGCACGTCGTACCGGGCCGGCTTCTGGAGGCAGGCTTCACGTTCGAGTTTCCGGACTGGCAGGGGGCAGCGGCGAATTTAGTTGCTACCAGCAACGATGGGTACGAAGGGTAGCCAGTACAGCACGGACGGGTCTACGATCGGGGCCGCCGCAGCTGGGACGGCGGTGTTCGAACAAGCGTTTTTATTGTGTGCAAAGGGTTTCGCCCCGTGGTGATTTTCGAGACTATTGGGTCCGATTCACCGGTTTCGGCCTGCTGGGCCGGGGGTATCTCGGAGGGATCGAAGGACCGCAAGACTCGGGGATTGGATCGGGAGGGAACCTGCACCCGATGGATGCGCACGCCCTGCAAGACAGTTGGGACCAGGTCACCAAGCACGGAGAGCAGGTACCGCTCTACTTCTACTCGCATCTGTTCGTCTCGCATCCCGAGGTGCGGCCGATGTTTCCGCTCTCGATGTCGCACCAGCGCGACAAGTTCGTCGGTGCGCTCGGCCGGATCGTCAGTCACGCCGACCAGCTCGACAAGGACGCACCGTTCCTGCGTCACCTCGGGCGCGACCACCGCAAGTACGCCGTACAGGCTGCGCACTACGACGCGGTGGGGGCATCCCTGTGCGCGACGCTGATGCACTTCCTCGGAAACGCCTGGGACGCGGACCTGGCCGCGGACTGGACGGCGGCGTACCAGGTCGTCGCGCGGTTGATGGTCGAGGCCGCGGAGACGTCGTCGGAGACCAGCCCGGACTGGTGGGACGCCGAGGTGCTCGTGGCCGAGCGGCGGACGATGGACCTCACGCTGCTCACCGTGCGGCCCCGGAGCCCGTTCCGGTACCGGCCCGGCCAGTCGATCTCGATGGAGATCCCGCAACGACCACGGCAGTGGCGGTACTTCAGTCCGGCCAACGCTCCGCGTCCGGACGGCTCGATCGATCTGCACGTCCAGCAGATCGACGGCGGCCAGGTGAGTCCGGCGGTGGTGCGGTCGCTGAAGGCCGGTGACGTCGTGAAGCTGGGCGCACCGGTCGGCGAGCGGCTCACGCGGCGGGATGGGGACCCGAAGGATCTCCTGCTGGTCGCGGGAGGAACCGGTCTCGCGCCACTGCTCGCCGTACTGGAAGAGATCGATCTGGAGTGGCAGCGGGAGGGAATCGGGCCGATGGTCCACCTGCTGCACGGGGTCCGGATGCCGTGGCATCTCTACGATCGCCCGCGGTTGCGCGAGGTCGCTCGGACGCGACCGTGGTTCGACTACACCGAGGTCGTGTCCGACGACATGTCCTATCCCGGCACCCGCGGGAAGGTCGGCACGGTCGCGGCCCGGCAGCATCTGTTCGGGCGGACGGCGATGGTGTGCGGCGGCCCGCAGATGGTCGCGCACACGCTGGAGCAACTGGCCGCGGCCGGTATGCAGCCCGAGCACATCAGGTACGAGCACTTCTACTACGCGGCCGCGGGCGAGCATGCCGACGGGCCAGGTCAGGAGACATCCAGTGACGATCAAGCACCGCCACCACAGCTCGCCGTACCAAACACCGCAATCGATCCGGTCCGAAGCCTTTCGGCGGAAGATGCGCGGGCTCGACGCCGCCAAAGTCTACGGATACCTCGATCTGCTGGCTGATCAGGTGCAGACCGCCGAGCACGACCTCAGGGAAGCGCAGGCACGCAACGAACGGCTGCTGGCCGAGCTGCAGCGCGGGCGCGCGGAGGCACAGCGGCTGCGGGCGGAGATCGAGCACCACGAGCAGGCCGGCAGCCGGGTGAACGAGCAGGTCGTGCAGATGTTCAGCCAGGCCCAGCTCGTGGTCGAGGAGATGGTGCAGGACGTCAGCCGGGATGCCCGCGAGCGGATCGGTCATGCCCGCGAACACGAGCGCAAGATTGTCGCGGCGGCCATGGACACGGCCGGCGAAGAGGTCCGGACGTACGCGCAGCATGCCCAGGCACAGATGCAGTCGATCGTCGCCTCGTTCGCCAGTGAGGTCGAACAGCTCGGCAGCACGCCGACTTCCCCCGGCTCGGCCTGAGCCATGAGCCTGGCTTGGCGGAAGGCCCCGCGCACCGGCCGACTGGCTTCAGCAGGTCCGGGACGGGTCCGGGCGAGGCGCGATCACGCCGTGCCCCGGCCCGCTCCCGAACCACGCCTCGACAGCGCCGACATCGCACTGGTTCAGGCCGCGGCCGAAGAGTTCCTGCTGCTCTTCCAGGCCGAGACGCACCCGGCCGAGTCACTGGGACCGCGGATCGTCGCGGTGATGCGCGAGATCGAGCGAACCGGGACCTACTGGCAGACGCCGGAAGAGCTGGTCTTCGGCGCACGGGTCGCCTGGCGCAACAACGCGCGCTGTATCGGCAGGCTCTACTGGCAAAGCCTGCAGGTCCGCGACCTGCGGGCGGTCTCCGATGCCGGGACCGTCGCCGCGCACTGCTTCGACCATCTGCGCACCGCCCACAACGGCGGGAAGATCCGGCCGATGATCAGCGTGTTCGCTCCCGAGACGCCGACGCGGCCGGCCCCCCGGATCTGGAACGAGCAACTGATCCGGTACGCCGGTTATGACCTTCCGGACGGTCATGTCGTCGGCGACCCGCGCTATCGGGAGTTCACCAGCGAGCTCATCCAGCGCGGCTGGCAACCGCCCGATCGGCCGGGATCGTTCGACGTACTCCCCCTCGTGGTGGAGACGGTCGAGGAGGGACCACGGCTGTTCCAGTTGCCCGGGTCCGCCGTGCACGAGGTTGCGCTCGAGCATCCCGAGCTTGCGTGGTTCGCCGACCTCGGGCTGCGGTGGCACGCCGTACCGGTGATCAGCAACAACCGCCTCGACATCGGCGGTGTCTCTTACCCGGCTGCGCCCTTCAACGGTTGGTACATGGGAACCGAGATCGGCGCCCGCAACCTTGGCGACAGCGACCGCTATGCGTTGGTCCCTGAGGTCGCAGCGCGCATGGGTCTCGACACCTCGAGCGAAGCAACGCTGTGGCGGGACCGGGCCTTGATCGAGCTCAACCGCGCTGTGCTGCACTCCTTCCAGGCAAACGGTGTGAGCATCACTGATCACCACACCGAGTCCCGCCGGTTCCTGGTCCACCTCGAGCGGGAGGAGCGAGCAGGCCGGAAATGTCCGGCCGACTGGACCTGGATCGTGCCGCCGGTCTCCGGCTCACAGACACCGGTCTTCCATCGCCACTACGACACGGAGGATCAGGTCCCGAACTTCTTCGCCGATCCCGATGCCGCCCGCAGAGCCTTGTACGGCGGGCCGCCCGCCTTCCGCTGAACCGTGCTGGGGCTGACCTAGGAGGGTGGCCAGAAGTACTAGGTGGGTCGGGCAGGTTCGTTCTGGTGGTCGAGTCGCGCGGCGCTGAGCACGCTTAGCGTCGTGAGTAACGACAAGGAGGAACCATGAACGAGAAACCGACCTGGCCCGCCGACGAGCCCTGGTACCAATTCACGCCGAGGAACCTCGGCACGGGATATCTCACCCTGGCGGCGGCTGGGCTGCTGCTGGTCTGGAGCGGGGTGGAGCTGACGCGGGGCGGGCTCGGCACCGGCCAGACGGTGTTGTTCGCCATCATCGCGGTCTGCGGGCTGGTGATGCTGTTCCAGTCGGCGTTCGGGCTGAAGAAGTTGCTCCGTCGGCGCAACCAGCAGGGCTGATGTCCGGAACGGCCCCGGCGGTGCGTGGTGGCGTTCGCCGGGGCCTGGGGGGAGCAGGCATGCTGGTGTTCGTGAACCCGCGGACTCCGATGATCCTGGAGATCGTCGCCTTGGCACTGGCCATCGCGGCGGACACAGTGATCGTGCTGGTGACGCCGCCGGCGCAGCCCGGCCTGCTGGCGGGGTTGTTCACCGCGCTCACGCCGGCGATCGGGCTCGGCGCGGCAGCACTCGCCGTACTGCGTCGTCGCTTCGATCGGGTGAAGTTGCTGACGGCAATTGTCGCCGGGGCGTCGTTGCTCGTCACCGCGCTCACTGTGCTGGCGGATCAGCTCGGCGAATCGATTCGGGCCCAGCCGCCGGTGACCGAAGTGCTCGCGCTCGCGATCCTCTGCGGTGCAGCCTGCCATCGCGCGGCGGCACGCACGATCGTTCCGCTCGTCCTGCTCAGCGGGGTTGCGATGACCACCGCTCCCCTGCTTCGGTTCGGACCGACCACCTCGTGGGCGCTGCTCGCCGTACCGGCTGCGCTGTTGTGGGGTGGCAGTGTCGGCACCGGGCTCGTGTTGCGCGACGCGACCGGCCGGGCCGAGGCTGCCGCCGAGACCGCGCGCAGCTCCGAACGGCTGGCGCTCGCGCGCGAACTCCACGACTTCGTCGCCCACCACGTGACCGGTATGACGGTCCTCGCCCAAGGTGCACGAGTTGCCGCGGGCAAGGATGTCGACACCGAGGTGTACGCCGAGATCGAGCAGGCGGGTCTCGAGGCGCTGACCGAGATGCGCCGGGTCGTCGGCATGCTGCGCACCGACCCGGAGGCCGACGCTACGGACGGCGTCGCGCTCGTCCCGCGGCTGGTCGACGCACGTGGGGTCGACCCGCGGATCCGCATCCACGCCGCGGATCTCCGGCTGCCGAAGCCGGTCGTCGACGCCGCACACCGGATCGTGGTCGAGGCGGTCACCAACGCCCGCCGGTACGCCGTACCGGAGTCGGCGATCGTCATCGAGGCGGCCGTCGAGACTCGTGGAGTGCTTCGCGTGTTGGTGGTTCGGGTCGTCAACCAGCTGATGGCGGATGCTGTGCGCGGAAACGGGTACGGCTTGACCGGCATGACCGAACGCGCGGAGCGGATCGGCGGTACGTTGACAGCCGGTCCGGTCGACGGCGATCAGTGGCAGGTCGTCGCTTCCCTGCCGGTCGGATAGTTGAGCCGGTCGGATAGTCGAGCCGGTTGGCTAGTCGAGCCGGTCGGATAGTCGTGCAGGTTGGATGGGAGAGCTGATGGTGCGGGTGGTCTTGGCCGACGACCAGGCGATGGTACGGCGGGGATTCCGGCTGATCCTCGAGTCGGCGGGCAACGAGGTCGTGGGCGAGGCAGCCGACGGCGAGGAGGCCGTCCGGGTCGCCCGGGAGCTGCGGCCGGACGTCGTACTGATGGACATCCGGATGCCGCTCATCGACGGCCTGCAGGCGACCAGGCTGCTCGCCGGTCCCGAGGTCGTCGAGCCGCTGCGCGTGGTAGTCGTCACCACCTACGACATCGACGAGAACGTGTACGCCGCTCTGCGCGCCGGCGCCTGTGGATTCCTGGTCAAGGACGCCGGCCCCGGCCTGCTCATCGAGGCGGTCGAGGCAGCGGCGCACGGAGAGTCCCTGGTCTCACCGTCGGTCACGACCCGGCTGCTCGAACACTTCACCCGCTCGGCACCGATCGAACCGGCCGCCCATCCGCTCACCGAGCGGGAGGCCGACGTCGTACGGGCTGTAGCCCGCGGTCGCACCAACAACGAGATCAGCGACGAACTGGTCGTCTCACTCTCGACCGTCAAGTCGCACCTCGCGAGCGCCCAGCGCAAGCTCGGTCTGCGCAACCGCACCGAGCTCGCCATCTGGGCCTGGGAGAACCACCTCGTCGGCTGACACCACAATCGTGCCGGCCGCGAGATCACCCACCCGCTGCCGGTGCGGCGTACACAAGATCACCACGAGCGCGACGACGGCCCAGACCAGCCCGTCCACCACCCAGAGCACATACCGGATCAGGTAGTGCGTGACGCCCGGTGCCGACCCGTCGAGCCGGATCACCTTCAACCGCGTCATCCGCATCCCCAGCGTGGAACCGCCGGTCCGCGATGGCAGGACGACCTCGTTCAGGACTGCCGCCACCACAAGCCCGCCGACCCACGTCCCCGCAGCCGCCTGAGCGACCGGATCCGCCGCCACACCCAGCTTCTGCAACACGATCACCACCGGGATGGCCAGCACGAATCCCGTTGCCACCGACAACAACCGGTCGATCAGCCCCTGCACCACCCGCCGCCCGACGGACGCGGTCCCTGCCTGCTTCTCGGCAACCATGCCCCCATCATCGCAGCAGCTCGATCCGCGCTTTCGCGCGGCGAAGGTTGTACCACTGCAGGACGATCACGATCGCGAAGCAGACGATCGTGACGATGGTCCAGCGACTGCCTCCGAACGCCAACGACACGATCTGGAGCACGAGGTTCAGACCGAACACGATGAAGAACAGCCACCGGAGGCGGTGCGCCCGGGTGTAGAACTTCGTCGTGAGCTCGAGCGCGGCCGCCCGGATCCGCGGATCGCTCGGCACCGGCCCCTTCCACGCGGCCCGCCGTACCTGCTTCCACTCCTCCTCCGGCACCTGCTCGAAAGCCTGCAACTGCTCGCGACGCTGCTTCCGGGTCGCCAACGCAATCAACGGACCCAGGATCACCCCACCAGCGACCGCCATGATTGTCATGAAGCGCCAAGACTCGTCATCGAACGCGCCGACGACGACGCACATCAGGGCGAACAGCCCACCGAACAGCAGCGCGATCACCCAACTCGGCGCACGCAACAGGAACTTCTGCATCTCTCCCCCTCCGACCGGTGCAGCTTGCCAGGTCGATACCCCCAGCTGCCAGTCGGAGAACCTGCAACAACCTGCAAGTTGAGGCGCTGCCCCCACGGCTTGCTGACCGACTAACGTCCGAGGAATCGCCGACCACGCCCCGCGAGTCTTCGGACGCTAACGCGACATCCGCCCGAATTCCCCCAAGCACTCAACCTGCCTGAGGCGCCACCACCTTCACCGGCTTGGCTCGGAGGTTCAGTCGAGGCCGTTTGGCGGTCGGGTGGCACGACCGCTGGGGTAAGCGACTCGGCCAGCAACGTCTGCTTGTGGCTGAGGTCTGCTGCGGCCGATCAAAGACGGATGGCTGGGCGACGCCGTGGCTGAGGTGGGCGGTGCGGTCGGCGACCGGCTTCGCGTTGCCTCGGGCTCGCGGGCTGTGGTTGCGCCTCGGGACAGACGCCGCCTTGCAACAGCGCTCGCCTACAACCCCGTACTGACCATCAACGTCCGAGGAATCGGCGACGACGCCCGGCGAGTTTTCGGACGTTAGCGCGGTGTCCGCCCCAGTGACGCCGACGGCGGCCCCTAACCACCCCGCCTCTGCGGGGCACCCCACGAGCCAGCGGACATCTCTCCACCCCGGCGCGCTTCGGTCCAGTACACCCAGGTCCACCTGTACACGGACTGGTCCGCCAGCTCCCGTCGGTCGCGCGCTCCAACTCCCGTACGCCGCAGCCCGCGTCCGCAGCCGGTGGCCACTGCAGTCGCAGTCGCCGCCTGACCCGGCCCCGCAGTGGGTTCCGGGTCGTGACCTACAGGGGTCAGCCACGCGGGCGTGGCTGAGGGTTCCGCGAGGTGGTGGGCGGGCAGTGACCGGGGCGGGTGTGGTTTACGTTGCCGCTGCGGGACTGGCATCGGCCCAGGGATCACGGTAATTGGGAGTCAGCGAGATCAGCCGCTCTCGGAAGGCTTCGCGGGCAGCGGCCAACTCCGGGTCGGGCACGGTACTGGCGGTGGGGAGCCGGTCGGGCGGCCAGTGCACCGGGTTGCTACTAACACCGGGCCTGCCCACACGGGCATCGGCGCTGCCCGTGCTGGCGCTCGCGCTGTTCGCGGTGGGGTCGTTGTTGTTGTGACTGTGGGCAGGGGTGGCCCAGGCAAAGACCGCGGCCAGGTCAGCGGGGGCGGTTAGGGGTGGGTCGGCCCAGGCTGGACGTGTCACCTCGACTACCCCGTCGCTGGTGATGGAGATGGCCCATTGGCCGTTGTGGACGGCGCGGTGGTGGGCGGCGCAGAGCAGGGCGAGGTTGTGGAGGCTGGTGGGGCCGCCGTCGGCCCAGTGGATCAGGTGGTGGGCGTGGCACATCCACGGTGGTGCCTTGCACACGACGCAGCCTTTGTCGCGTTTGTTCAAGGCCCGGCGGAGGTATCTGTTCACGAACCGTTGCTCGGTGCCGACATCCAGCGGCTGGGAGTCGCCGCCGAGAACGATGGGCAGGATCGCGGCGTCACAGGCCAGCAGCCGCACCGCTGAGGCGGACAGGTTGCCTCCGAACACCATTTCACCGACCGCACCCGACGATCCGAGCGCACCCACACCATCCGGTGAACCGACTGCGCCCGTCGTGCCGGCCATGCCGACCGGGTCCGTCGTACCGGTCGCGCCCGCCTCAGCTGTCGTGTTGGGCGTGCCGGGCCTATGCGACGTACCGGCCGCGTTCGCGCTGTCGGTTGTGCTGGGTGTACCAGTCGGACCGGGCGCACTTGTCGACCCGGTCCCGCCGGTCGGGGTGGGTGCGGGGGTGTTGGTGGCGGCGGCTTCGGTGACTGTGCCGAGGTGGGTTTTGAGGTCGTTGAAGTCGATGGTGACGGTGATGTGGGGTACTCCCGGATGGTCCGGGTTGCCTGCGGCGGCGTCCAGGATCCCCTTGAAGGAGTCGACCTGGCGAACCTCCAGCGGCCGCGGGTCGCGTTCTCCGTCGATCGTCTTGTGCGGTTTGGCGCCGGCGTGGATCTGGGTGAGCAACTGTTCGCCGCTGGCACCGGCCACGAACCCCGAGAACTTGACCCCGCCGTCGACCTGCCGCACCCGCAGCGATTCTTTCGCACGGGCCTCGTCCTCGGCGGGTTCAGCACCGTCGGTGTCCAGTCGCGCCAGGACCTCCTGACCGAACTTGGTGAGTTCGCGCGGGTTGGAGATCCGGGCAGCATTGACCATCTGCTGTTCGGCGACCTCGAGTACGTCGACCGGGACCGAGGCGGGTGCCTTCTCCAGGGTCGTGACGATCACCTTGGCCAGCGCAGGATCCAGGACCGCCGGATGGGCCGGGTCGGTGGGGTCGGGCAGCGCGTCCACCACGGCCGGGTACTTGCCGAGGGCGCCAGAGAACTTGAGGTCTTTGCGGACGTCGCCGGGGTTGAGCCGGTACCGCTGTGACACGAGTTCGACGGTGTCGCGGGCGCCGAGTTCTTGGGCGGTGCCCATCTCGTCCAGCCGCCCCGTGAGCTGCAGTTCATAGGTGTTCAGCAGGGCCTTGGCGGCGTGCACGTTGTCGAGGTTGGTCAGCAGTTCGCTGCCACTCTGCATGCACACCGGGCGCATCGCCAAGATCTCCATACCGAAAAGCATAGCCACGCCCACCGACAGTTTCCGAGCCGAGAAGCCCTTATTTACAACGGATGTGTGGGCAGTTTTGTGGGCTGATTGCCCGTTCAACTTGCCCACACCTGCCCATGACGTTATCCGGTACTTTTTCGTCACCTGGACCCGAAAAGTCACCAATTAGCGCAAGACCCCTCGAACATCACGTACCTCAGCCACAGCCCGGAAGCCCAGGCAACGCCCAGCCAGGTCGCCGACCGCACCATCCCCCTCAGCCAGCTACCTGCCGCGCCCGAAGGCTTCAGTGGCCGCCGCCATCGGCGGCCGAGCCGCGCCAACCACCGGGGGCTTGAACAAGAAATGGTGAGTGTGGACAGGTCATAGCTTGTTCACGCCCCCCACAGGGGGTGCACCCCTCGACACGCGGCCAGTCGTCCAGCCGAACAGACGGGTGGCTGCTGGGTGCGTTACTGGTGAGTTTTTCGTCGCCTGGACCTGAAGAACTCACCCGTAGCGCAAAGGTCTGAGCGTCCCGTGCCTTAGCCACAGCCCGGAAGCTCAGGCAACGCCCAGCCTGGTCGCCGACCGCACCATCCCCCTCAGCCAGCTACCCGCCGCGCCCGAAGGCTTCAGTCGACCGCCGCCAGGCGGCCGAGCCGCGCCAACCACCGGGGGCTTGAACAAGAAATGGTGAGTGTGGACAGGTCATAGCTTGTTCACGCCCACCACAGGGGGTGCACACCCCCGACACGCGGCCAGTCATCCACCCCGAGCAGACGGGTGGCTGCTGGGCGCGTTAGTGGTGAGTTTTTCGTCGCCTGGACCCGAAAATCTCACCCGTAGCGCAAACCTCGGGCATCACCTACACAGCCTCGACCGGCGGTCAGCCGGGGATCATCCAGGTGAGGACGGTGGCTTGGAGGAGGGCTATCAGGCCTACGACGAAGGCGAGGATGACTGACCACCAGAAGGTCATGCGGAGGAGCTGGCCTTCTTTGCCGCCTTGGCCGATGGCGGTGGCGCCGATGGCCAGGTTCTGGGGGGAGATCATTTTGGCCATGACGCCGCCGGCGGTGTTGGTGGCGCCGGCGAGGATCGGGCTGATGTGCAGTTGCTGGGCGGAGATGACCTGCATGGGGCCGAAGAGGCTGTTGGCTGAGGCGTCGGAGCCGGTCAGGAAGACGCCGAGCCAGCCGATGTACGCCGAGAAGAGCGGGAACAGTACGCCGGTCGTGGCCAGGGCGAGGCCGAGGGTTTGGGTGGCGCCGGAGTAGTTCATGACGAAGGCGATGCCGAGGATCATGAAGATCGTCAGCAAGGCCCAGCGCATCTGGTACAGCGTTTTGCGGTAGGTGGCGACCAGGAGTCCGGGGCCGGCGCTCATGGCGAGGCCGGCGATGATCGCGGCGATCAGGGCGACCGTGCCTGGTGAGAACAGCCAGTCGATGGTCAGAGTCGCGGCGTACGGGGTGTCTTTGGGGGTGATCGGCGCGTGTTGGATGACGTGGTTGTGCAGGCCTGGCCAGTTGAACTTCCAGTCGGCCTTGTGCAGCACGGCGCTGAGGTCGAGCCAGGTCGGCAGGCCCTTGATGATCGAGCCGATCCGGGACAGGAAGATCGCGACGATCAGGATCACGTACGGCGTCCATGCGTGCAGCGCGCCGGTTTGCGGGGTGACTGTTTCCTGGGTGGGCTCAGACTCGTTGTCGAAGCGCCAGACGGTGGCAGGCTGCCAGAAGCGCGTGAGGGCCCAGAGTGAACCCATCGCCGCGAGTGCCGCGATCACGTCGACGAGGCTCGGGCTGATGAAGTTCGATGTCACGTACTGCATGAGGGCGAATGTGAAGCCTGTCGTCAGTACGGCGGGCCACACCTCGAGCATCCGCTTCCAACCAGCCATGACGATCACCAGGAACGCAGGCACGATCAGCGCGAGGAAGGGAACCTGCCGACCCACCATGGCGGAGTACAAGTCAGTGGCCTGTCCCTGCTCCATGCCAAGGATCGGCGCGGTCAGTCGGCCGAGCACGATGAGCGGGTTGCCGAGACCACCGAAGGCCACCGGTGCAGTGTTGGCCAGCAGCGCCAGCACCACTGCGCGGATCGGCGGGAACCCGAGCGCCGCCATCATCGCGGCGGTGATCGCGATCGGCGATCCGCCACCAGCAACGCCTTCCAGCAATGCACCGAATCCGAAGGCGATCAGCAACGCCTGGAGTCTGCGGTCCTCGCTGAACCCGGCCAGCACGGCCTTGATCTGTTCGAACCGGCCGGTCGCCACGGTGACGTTGTGGAAGTACACGGCATGGAAGGCGATCCAGGCCACCGACCACACTCCGAACACGACACCCATCGCGGCCGAATCGAAGGCCAGCTTGACCGGCATCCCGTAGATGACCAGAGCAACAATCAGTGCCGTGAGCAACGACAAGGCGGCCGAGACCGGCGCCGAGAGCCGGACGATGCCGAGGGCGATCAGCAGGACGAACACCGGCAACGCGGCCAGCAACGCCGACAGCCACAACGGTCCGGCCGGCTGATAATCCTGAATCCAGCCCATGGCGTCCTCCCCAGTCAGAGCGCGTCCTCACGCACAGCGAGGGGACGCTAACACCTCCGATCTCTGGCTGGGAAGAGTTTTCGGCAAACGCTTACTGGGGCGATCCCGGGGATGGAACTCCACCCTCTGAAGGTCCATCGCCAAGCGGAGTTCGCCCAGCACAGACAGGGATTTCTGGCACAAACACCCGAAGAGTTCCACGGATCAGCCGAGTAGTTCGGCCAGCCTCGCCTGCAGTGCCACATCGTCACCGTCGAGCTCGACCAGCTTGTCCCGGCTGGTCGCGCCGCGCACGAGGGTGACGGCCGAGCGCCGTACGTCGAAGGCGGTGGCGACCGCTTCGAGCACGGCCTTCGTCGCCTGCCCCTCGACCGCGCGAGCGGCCACCGCGACAACCAATGCCGGACCCGACGGACCGTCGTACCGGCCGCCGACAGCAGTCCGGGAAGCGCCCGGCTTGACCCGCAACAGAACGCGCATCAAGCGGTCAGCCAGTTAGTGAGGTCCATGGGGCAATTCTCGCGCGAAGTCGTCAAGAACTAGGCAAAAAGGGCAACGGCCGGTACCGGCCAGGGCAGGATGACAACGATGTATTGACAGTCTGTAGCGGACTGATCACAGTGGGCCGCACACCGCCCCAAGTGTGAGGACTTGCTATGCGCAGATCACCTGATCGTGTTCGTGCAGCGGGTATCGCCATCACCGCTGTCGCCCTCCTGACCGCCTTGACCACCGGGCCGTCCCAAGCCGCCGAGTACACCCCGTCGCCGGCGAGAACCGTCGCCCAGACGATGACTCCGGCCGAGCGCCAGATGCTGGCGCAACGGCCGCTGGTCGAGGCCGCTGACCAAGTGGCCGCCGTCGCCGAGAAGGCCGGGCTGCCCGGGTTCGCCGGTCTCGTGCTGACCGAGGACTCCGTGGTGCTCTGGTGGAAAGGGACGCCGCCGGACCGGATCCGGCAGGCGGTCGTGTCCGCCGGACGCACTGCGCCCGTGCGGATCGCCAGCGCCGTCCATTCTCAAGCCGAACTCGATCAGGCTGCCAAGTCGATCGAGGCGTGGCAGCAACAGAACCCCAGCAATGGCATCGACGCGATCAAGAACCCGGGCGACGGCAGCGGCCTGGTGCTGGGCGTCAGCCCGTCGTACCAGAAGGCGGCCGGCGCGCTGGGGCAGACGCTGCAGCAGCGCACCGGCGTACCGGTGCGGGTTGTGGCGGAAGCGCCGCTGAAGCCGACATCACGCGATGACGACTGGTCGCCGTGGATCGGTGGTGCTGGGCTGTGGAACCAGTCCGCCGGTGCCATCTGTACGACGGGCTTCGGCGTGAAGGATGCCCAGGGCCGCCCGTACATCCTCACGGCCGGCCACTGTGGTTCGCCGGGTCAGGTGTTCGCCGACCGGCAAGGTGAGTTCATCGGCACCATGGGCGCCAAGAACGCCGACCACGACATCGCGCTGATCCCGACCAACGCCGTCGACTTCCAGCTGTACGTCGGCAACAGCACTGACAACCTTGTCCAGAACGCCCCCTACTGGGGTCACGTCTACGTCGGCCAGTTCCTCTGCCAGGGCGGCCAGACCAGCGCCGGCGAGATCGGCGGACCGGTCTGCAACATCAAGGTCCTGTTCTTCTACAACGACCGCGAAGACCTCGTCGAGGGCGAGCAGATGGACGGCCAGCCCGCTGCCCGCGGCGGCGACTCCGGCGGTCCGATGTACTCCTACGGTGACGCCGGCCTGATCGCCAACGGCACCACCACCCGCACCGCCGGTGCCCGCATCGGCTTCCAGGACTTCGCCACCGCCAACCGCGACTTCGGCGTCAGCATCCCCTGACCCTGATGACCGGCTGAAAGGTCAGCGCCGGCCTGCACTTCCCGATGACTGCGTTAGGGCTTAGATTCGGCTCAGGCAGGCACCGTGGGGGTGCCGGCCGGTACGCCGTACCGAGGGGGGCTCGGGGCGCGGCGGCCTGGGGGTCCGCTGTGCATTGCCCGCGGTGTCGGCGTCATTCACGGGAGGCCACCGCATGAGGTCACCAGTTCACAGAAGACGCACCGTCACGGCCGGATTGTCCGCCGGTCTGTTGTTCGCCGCCACGTTGTCACCATCCGGAGCCGTAGCGGCCGACCCACCACCTGGCGGCCGGACCTGGACCGCGACTCCGCTGCAGGTCGCCAGCACGGTCAACGGGGCCAAGTCGCCGAGCGGTCAGCTCGCCAAGAGCGATCCCGCGCTGATCAACAGTACGTCGGCCAAACAGGTCCGCGTGGTCGTCAAGCTCGACTACGACTCGCTCGCCGCGTACCGCGGCGGCCTGAAGGGCCTGCCCGGCACCAGCCCGGCGGTCACCGGCAAGCGCCTGGATCCCAAGGGCGCGAACGCCACCAAGTACCTCAAGCATGTCACCACGATCGAGAACGACTTCCTCAACGCCTTGCAGAGCAAGCTTCCGAGCGCCCGGGCCGGCCAGAGACTGCGCACCGTGTACGGCGGTCTCGCGCTCAGCGTGCCGGCGAACCAGGCCCGTGATCTGCTGAAGCTCCCCGGCGTGGCCGCGGTCCAGCAGGACAATCCCCAGCAACTGCTGACGGATTCGAGCGGCGAGTTCATCGGCGCCCCGACGATCTACAACCAGCTCGGCGGCTCGGCGTCGTCGGGGAAGGGCGTGATCGTCGGCATCCTCGACACCGGCTCGTGGCCGGAGCATCCGTCGTACGCCGATCCTGGCACTCTGCCCGCGCCTCCGGCGACCGCCGACGGCACGCCGCGCGTGTGCAACTTCGGCGACAACCCGCTGACCCCGGCGAGCGATCCGTTCGTGTGTAACCGCAAGCTGATCGGCGGCCGGCCGTTCCTCGACACCTACAACGCGGTCATCGGCGGCGACACCTACCCCAACTCCGCCCGCGACTCCAACGGTCACGGCACGCACACGTCGACGACGTCGGCCGGTGGACCGGTCGCGCACGCGAACCCGCTGGGTATCGATCGCGGCGCGATCCGCGGCATTGCTCCGGCCGCGGCGATCTCGGTCTACAAGGTCTGTGGCGCCGGGGGCTGCTTCCCGTCCGACTCGGCGGCGGCCGTTGCGCGCGCCATCCTGGATGGCGTCCGGGTGATCAACTTCTCGATCTCCGGCGGTAGCGATCCGTACAGCGACCCGGTCGAGCTCGCGTTCCTCGACGCGTATGCGGCTGGCGTGTTCGTCGCCGCCTCGGCCGGCAACTCCGGTCCGGGTGCGAACACCACTGATCACCGCAGCCCGTGGGTGACCACGGTTGCGGCCTCGACCCAGAGCCGGACCTTCCGTTCGACGATCACGTTGGCCGATGGTGGTGCGACTGCCACGGTCTCCGGCATCTCGATCACGCCGGGAATCAGTACGCCGACTCCCGTCGTACTGGCTGGGTCTTCGCCTGGTTACAGCGACGCGACGTGCAACACTCCGGCGCCTGCGGGCGTCTTCGCCGGCAAGATCGTGGCCTGTCGGTTCACGCCGGGCCGGGTGATGAAGGGCTTCAACGTCAAGCAGGGCGGCGCTGTCGGCATGCTGATGTACAACGCGACGTTCCCGTCCGACACCTTCACCGACAACCACTGGCTGCCGGCCGCGCAGCTCGAGAAGCCCGATGCGGACGTGCTGCTTGCGTTCCTCGCGGCGCACCCGGGGACCACCGCGACGTTCACGCAGGGCACGAAGACCACCTGGCAGGGCGACGTGATGACGTCGTTCTCGTCGCGTGGTCCTGGTGGTGACTTCCTCAAGCCGGACGTCACCGCGCCCGGTCTGCACATCCTTGCCGGCCAGACGCCGACTCCCGAGTCCCCGACCGAAGGACCGCCTGGGAATCTGTACCAGGTGATCGCCGGTACGTCGATGTCTTCGCCGCACGTCGCCGGCGCGGCCGCACTCCTGTTCGCGCTGCACCCGTCGTGGACACCCGGCCAGGTCAAGTCCGCGCTGGAGACCACCGGCAAGACGACGGTCAAGAAGCCCGACCGGACCACGCAGGCCGACCCGTTCGACTACGGCGGCGGCCGCATCGACCTGACCAAGGCCGGCGACCCCGGTCTGACGATGGATGAGACCGCTGCGAACTACGCAGCCGCAGCAGCGGATTCCTTGAACCGGATCGACCTCAACCTGCCGTCGGTCAACGCACCCACCATGCCGGGCCTGATCACGGCCACGCGGATCGTCAAGAACGTCACGAACCAGACGCTCAACTTCACCGCCAGCGGGACGACCGTCGCCGGCGCGAACATCACCGTGATACCGGGCGGGTTCTCTGTGAAGCCCGGTAAGACGCAGAAGCTGACGATTGCGATCACCGCACCTGACCTGCCCGACGGCCAGTACTTCGGCCAGGTCAACCTGAAGCAGGCCGGCGGCAACCGTGCCCTGCACCTGCCGGTCGCGTTCTTCCGCCAGGAAGGCATCGTGCCGATCGACCAGACCTGTACGCCGAGCACGATCGCCCGGAACACCGGTCAGTCGACCTGCACCGTGACCGTGCAGAACAACAGTCTGCAGACCACGGACGTGACTGCGCTCAGCACGCTGAGCTCGCAGCTGCGGCTCAACAGCGTGACGGGTGCGACCAAGATCGGTACCCAGATCGCGACCAAGACAGCGACGCTGGCCGCCCGCCAGCCCGACAAACCGGTGATCGGGCCGGGATCGCTGGCCGGCTACATCCCGCTGGACTCGCTCGGCATCCCAGCGACACCGATCGGCGACGAACAGGCGCTGAACTTCAACGTTCCGCCGTACGTGTTCGCCGGGCAGACCTACAACCGGCTCGGCGTGGTCTCCAACGGGTACACGGTCGCGGGTGGAACGTCGAGCAACGACGACGTCCAGTTCGCGCCGCAGACCCTGCCCGACCCGGCACGGCCGAACAACGTGCTCGCGCCGTACTGGACCGACCTGGACGGCAACGGAACTCCCGGTGTCTACGTAGGGACCCTGACCGACGGGGTGAGCACGTGGCTCGTCGTCGAGTGGCGGGTGAACCTGTTCGGGACGACCAGCCAGAAGGTGTTCCAGCAATGGATCGGCGTCGATGGTACCGAGGACATCACCTACGCCTACGATCAGGCGAATCTGCCGGGCGACCCAGGTCCGTCGTACGGGCTGACTGTCGGCGCCGAGAACGCGGACGGTACGGCGGGTAGCCAGATCACCGGTGCGCCGGTCGAGGACTACCGGGTCGCCAGTACGCCGGGTGCGCCGGGCGGTTCGATGACGTACTCGATGAACATCAAGGGTGTGCAGAAGGGAACCGGCTCGGTGACGACCGGGACCTCCACGCCACTCGTCAAGGGCCTCACGATCGAGGTCGACAAGATCACCGTCAACTAGTGCGTCCGGGCCGGGTCCTCGTGGATCCGGCCCGGACTACTGTCGGGGCATGACCGAACTCACTGTGCTGGTCCTGGATGCTCCGATCGTCGCCGTCGCCGTCTACCCCGACCGCGCGCGGGTCACCCGCCGCGGTCGGCTCACGCTGCCTGCCGGCGATCAGACCGTGTACGTCGACTCGCTGCCGCTGGGGTTGCAGGAGGACTCCGTCCGGGTGTCCGGTCGTGGACCGGCCACGGTGCTGGGCGTTGACGTCGCGATGCGGCATCACGCGCAGGCGCCGGACGCGGCGGTGGCTGAGCTGGAGCGCGAGCGCCGCGCGGCCGAGAACGAGGTGGCGGAGCTCGCCGATGCCGATGAGGTCCAGGCGCAGCTCGACGCGTTCCTGAGCCGGTTGGGACAGCGGGCCGGTGGGACCTTCGCCCGGTCACTCGCGTCCGGTTCGGAGGCCGCCGACTTGGGCGAGTTCACGGATTCGCTGGCGGTGCGGCTGACCGCCGTACGGGCGAAGCGACGCGAGCTCGCAGCTCAGCAGGAGGAAGCCTCGGAGCGGCTTGCTGCAGTCGAGCGACGGCTTGCCGAGGTCTCCCAGCAGCGGGTGCCGGATCGCCGCTCGGTGGGCGTCGACCTCGCGGTCGACGACGAGGCAGAGGTGGAGATCGAGCTCTCCTATGTCGTCCCCGGTGCCGGGTGGACGAGCACGTACGACGTCCGCGTCGCGGAGGACCGGCTGACGCTGAACTGGTTCGGCGTGATCACGCAGCACACCGGCGAGGACTGGCCCGAGTGCGAGCTCACGCTCTCGACCGCCCGCCCCGCGGTGAACGCGAAGGTGCCCGAGCTCGATCCCTGGTACCTCGACCGTTACCACCCGCCGGTCCCCGTCGCCCCGGCCGCTCCGGCCGCCTTCGCGATGGCAGGCGGACGCGCCGAAGCCGCCTACGGCGGCATGCCGGCCCCCGGCGCCTCCTTCCGAGAGGTCGCCGCAACTGTCGAGCAAGGCCTCACCGCCGCCACCTACACCCCGCCCCGCCCAGTCGCCGTACCCGCCGACGGCGCCGCCCACCGCGCGACGATCGCCGCCATCGAGCTCGAGACCAAGCTCGACTACATCACCGCTCCGGTCCGCTCCACCGACGTCCACCTCCGAGCCACCGTCGTGAACTCCGGCACCCACACCCTCCCCGCCGGCAAAGCCGCCGTCTTCCACGACGCCGACTTCGTAGGCTCCGCCGCCCTCCCCCTCTGGGCCCCCGGCGAAGAAGTAGAACTCGCCCTCGGCCTCGACGACCGCATCCGCGTCGAACGCGAACTAACCCGCCGCACCGCCACCAAAGCGACCCTCGGTTCCACCCGCCGCCGCGAAGTCGAGTACGAGACCAAGATCGAGAACCACACCCCCCGCACAGCCCACATCACCGTCCTCGACCAGCTCCCCGTCCCCCGCGACCACGACATCACCGTCAAACCCCTCACCGCCACCCCCGACCCCACCGAAACCACCGACCTAGGCCTCCTCACCTGGCAACTGGACCTCGAGGCCGGTCAGCAAACCACCATCCACCTGGGCTTCCGCGTCGAAACCGCGAAGGCCGTACACCTCACGGGCTGGCGCGAGTAGCTCTCAGGGCTTGGGTTTCTTGGGATTTTTGGGCTTGGGGGTTTTGGCGGGTTTCGGGGTTTTGCCCGGCTTGGCGGCGGTCGTCTTCGGCGTGGATCGCGGGGGTGCGGTGGCGGCGACCTTGACGGTGCTCGATGGTCGGGCGACGACCGCGGTCGGCGGCTGGGACGTTCTGGGGTGCGCAGGAGTCGACGGCGCCTGCGAGGGAACGAGGTTGTCGGTGGCCGGGGCCTGGACGTCTTGAGCGTGCAGAGCAAACCCGATCCCGACCGAGGCAGCTAACACTGCGAGAGCAGCGGGGATGAGGACCTTGCGGGTGCGCCTGCGCACCGGGAGGACTGTTGTCGTGCGGCTGGAGGCGGGCGCGGTTCCGGAGGCGACCTGTACGGCGGTGGGGCGGGCGGCGGGGTCCTTGGTGAGCATCCAGAGGATCAGGTCTTCGACGGGGCCCGCTAACTCGGGGCGGAGGTCGCTCGGTGGTACTGGGTCGCGCTCTACGTGTTGGTACATGACGGCGGCTGGTTCGTCGGCCGTGAAGGGTGGGCGGCCGGTGACCAGTTGGTAGAGGACGCAGCCGAGGGCGTAGATGTCGGAGGGCGGTCCGACTGGACGGCCGAGGGCTGCTTCGGGCGACAGGAAGTGGCTGGTGCCGACGATCTGGCCGCTCGACGTCATGGTTGTGGTGGCGTCGGTGAGGAAGCGGGCGATGCCGAAGTCGGCGATCTTGACCAGGTCGTTGTCGGCCAGGAGGAGATTGTCGGGCTTGATGTCGCGGTGGACGACGCCCTCGCGATGTGCCGCGGCCAGACCAGCCGCAGCCTGCCGTACGACGTACAGGGCTCGAGCCGGTTCGAAGGGGCCGCTCTCTCGGAGCTCCTCCCCCACTGAGCAACCACAGCTCAGCTCCATGGCCAGGTACGACGACTCACCGTCGTCGCCGAAGTCGTACGCCGCGACGACGTGTGGATCGCGGATCTGTGCGATCGCCCGCGCCTCTCGCCGGAAGCGCTCGACCGCCATCAGTGTCATCGGCACGGGACGGACCAACTTCAACGCCACTTCACGCTGCAGGACCTCGTCGACAGCGCGGTAGACGTCGCCCATCCCGCCACGACCGATCGCCGCGACGATCCGGTACCGGCCGCCGACCACCTCACCTGCACGCATCACCGCAGGACAGTACCCACTACCGGGTTCCTCATGTACTCAGCTGACTTTGGCGGCCGCATGCAGCGCCAGACCGTCCCCGGCCGCGACGTCGGCGCGGAACCAGCCGTTGGCGTCAACCGTGTACGTCGGGCCGGTGCAACTGCCGGGCGTGAAGTCGCCGTGGAAGACGTCGCAGTAGACGCCCGCCGCGAGGTTGGTGTGGAAGCTCCGACCGGTCAGGGCCGAGCCTTCGTCGTTCAGCACGAGGTAGCCCTTGGTACCGCGACCGAAGGCGATCGCGTCGTTGCCGTTGTCCCACCATTCGGTGACGGCGGTGCCGCGGGCAACGTTGCGGAAGGCAACCATGTTGGCGATGACGCGCCATTCGTGTTCGCAGCGCCAGCGGTTGGTGAAGCAGGTGGTGTCGGTGGTGCGGCCGTCGGCGGCGGACGGCGGGCCCTGGTCGTTCGAGGTGTACTCGTAGCTCGACATGACCGTGGGGGTTCCGTAGGTCCAGGCCAACATGAAGGCATTGGCGAGCGCGTACCGGCCGTTGTCGCGGAAGGTAAGGACGCCGGTGCCGCGTTGGGTGTCGTGGTTGTCGGTGAAGACGACGGCCTTGTCCGACGGCAGTGGTGACCCGAAGGTCTTCAGATACGCGAGTCGCTCGTTGTTGAAGATCTTGGCCAGATCCTGGCCGTAACGGAACTCGTGCACGTCACCGTTCCCGACGTACTCGTCCGGCGTGACCGGCTCCCCCGCACCGTAGATCACCTCTTGATACAGGTACGCCGGTCGCGACAGCCGCGCCTTGATCGCGGCGATGTCCGCGGCCGGCATGTGCTTCGACGCATCCAGCCGGAAGCCGTCGACCCCGATGGACTGCAGATCGTTCAGGTACGCCGCGATCCGGCCGCGCACGTAGTCCGTGTCGGTGGCCAGGTCCGCGAGATCGACGAGCTCACAGTTCTGCACCTCGTAGCGGTCGCCGTAGTTGACGATGTCGTCGTTCCCGTTGCGACCGCAGTGATGGAAGTCCTGCGTCTGGTACAGCCCCGGGTAGTTGTAATGCGTGTACGACGACCCCGCACTCCCCGCTCCACCCGACGAGCCACCGGTCATATGGTTGATGACAGCGTCGACGTACACCTTCACTCCGGCCGCATGACAGCTGTTCACCATCGCCACGAACTCAGCGCGCGTCCCCCGCCGGGTGTTGTCGATCTTGTAGCTGACCGGCTGATAGTCCTGCCACCACGGATACCCCTGCCCCGGCAGGACGACGTGCTCCTGCGGCGGCGAGACCTGTACGGCGCCGTACCCGTGCGGCCCGAGGAATGCACCGCACTCGCGGCCGACCGACTTCCAGTTCCACTCGAACAACTGGACGATCACGTCCCGCGGTCCGTCCGGCACCGCGGACGCGGTCGACTGACCAGCCGACAGACCAGCGGCGATAAGCACTAGGGCGAGTGACTTACCCAACTTCAATTTGGCTGGCATCCGTCCAGTCTCGCAGCGAAAAGTTCCCAGCGTCGTGAACCGAACGTGTCGGCCGCCCATCTAAGCCCTCCAGTACGACACACTGAGCACGAATTTCCGGAGGACATGATGAATCGGAGTATCAAGCTGGCCGGCCTGGTGGCGAGCGTTTCGGTCGCCGCTGTCGTGGCGGGAGCGATCGTCGCCGCACAGCAGACGCCCACGCTCGCGGCGGCCTCGGGCGACGGCACCCTCAAGCCGATCAACAGCGCCACCAGCACGCCGTCGAAATCGTCCACGACGCCTAGCAAGCCCCCGGGGACCACGCCCAGCAGCAGCGCAGTCAAGCTCACCCTCGACCTGACGAAGCTCAAGCAGGGTGCAGCACCGAAGACGTCGTACCTCGACGGCCGGACCGTGCACTTCGGCTCGACCAAGTTCACCCTGCCGGCCTCGGACGGCCCGGTTTGGACCGTCGCCCGCGCCAGCACCGCCGACGCGCTCGTTCTGCACAGCCCGAACGACAGCGGCATCGGCTCGCTGACCACCTGGACCAAGGGCACCCGCGGCGCGACCGTCAAGAACGTTGCGTCAGTGCGCTCCGGCACCGATCGCACCACCAGCGCGTACGCCGTCCAGCCCACCGCAGCGGATGGCACCGAGCTGCCGCGCTTCACGCTGGTCTGGCGTGAGAACTCCAGCGGCGAGACGTACTCGCTGCCGCGCACCGGTGAGCACGGACCTATCGTGCACGCCGTCCAGGGCAGCGAGATCTACTTCAGCGCGCTGAACAAGAACAACAAGCAGACGCTGTACAAGTGGATCGCCGGCGACGACGCGCCGAAGACGATCAACGGCGTCTCGGCGCCCTCCGCGGTCTCCTCGAACCTTGAGCTCGCGGCCTCGATCGACTCGACCACCAACGACGGCAGCTGCACCACGCTCGTCGACCTCGCGTCCGCGGCCAAGACCTGGGGCACGTGTGACTACGGCGTGGACGAGATCCTCGGCGGGAGCACCTTCGCGCTCGGCGGACCGGCGTACCGGGACGGGTATGGCGACGGCCTGTTCGCCGGCCTCGACCTGCGGACCGGCAAGCCGATCCGTGAGTGGTCGGGCGGTTCCAAGGTCGCGATCATCTCGACCGTGATGGAAGACGCCGACCACGTCCTGGTGCTGGCCGAGCAAGGCGGCAAGACCGCGATCGCCCGCTGCGCGCCGAAGGACGGCACCTGCGAGCTGGCCACTCCGCTCAAGCAGGGCACCGACGACACCCGGCCCTACTTCCTCGGCAGGTAGTTCACCGAGTCGAGGACCTGCTGAGCCTGGGCCGCGTCCTCGGCTCGCACCTGGATCCGCACCAGCGATCCGCTGAACTGCCGCACCCGCTCGTACGTCGTCATTCCGGCCGGGCAGCCGGCGTACGTCGCGGTGGCGGTCTCGGCATCCTCGACCCGCACGGGAGTCGCCGTACAGCCATCCGGGCCGGGGAGCGTGCTCGCCGCGGGCCGCTCCCCCTGCGGCAGCACCCCGACGAAGACGCCCGGGATCTTCTGAGCGGCGTCGCTCCAAGCAGTGTTGTCTGCACTCACCAGCAGCGCCGGCAGATCACTGGTCGCACCAGCGGGCCGCCAACCGCCTCCGGCCCGATTGTCCGTCCAGTCCCGCGGAAGCTTCACCGAGAGGCCCTGCTGTTGATCCACCACCTGCACCCACTGGCGCTGGACGCCGTACTGCCACCCCAGGTAGCCACTGGCACCACCCAGCAGCGCGGCCGCGACCGTGGCCGCCACCCAGGGGTTGAGCGTGAACCGGCGCTTCGGTTCCTCGGTCTCCGCAGCCGACCGCAGTGCATCGGCAAAGGACCGTACGTCGGGCCACCGCTGATCACGGTCCTTGCTCAGCCCACGCCGAATGACCTCGTTCACTGCCGCCGGAACAGCCAGCAGCGGCTCCGGCGGCCCGTCAACGGCCAGGACCGCAGCAAGAGTCGTCGCCCCGTACGGCGGCTTCCCGGCGAGCGCGGCGTAGGTGACCGCGGCCAGCGCATAGAGGTCGGCTCGTGGGTCGAGTACGTCGCCACGCACCTGCTCGGGGGCGACGTAGGCCGGCGTACCGCCTGGCATGGTCACTCGCGAAACCGCCTCGAGCGACTTACCCAGACCGAGATCACCGAGCATGGCCCGCTCACCGGTCGGCGTACTGCGGAAGAGCACGTTCTCCGGCTTCACATCCCGATGCAGTACGCCGCGGTCGTGCAGCTCCTGCAATCCCGCGCTGACGTCCTCGATCACGCTCACGGTGTCGGCCAACGGAAGCGGTCCGGCCTTGATCCGGTCGGCCAACGTGCCGCGGTCGGCATAGGTGAGCACCAGGTAGGGCCGGTCGTCATCCGTGGTGCCGATGTCATGGACACCCACCACGTACGGCGACTCCACCTTCCGCAGGAACCGCCCTTCCTCGACGAAGCGACGCCGTACGTCGAGGTCGTCGACCCAGTGCTCGGCCAGCACCTTGACCGCGACCTGAGCGTCGAGCTCCTCGTCCCGGACCAGCCAGACCGCGGCGAAACCACCACCGCCCAACCGCCGGATCACGGCGTAGCGACCGAAATGAGAGGGCTGAACCATGGCGACCATTATCGTCGACGGCATGCCGAACGATGCGGACGCGCTCGACGAACTGGCTCGGCGCGCTGCCCAGGACTCCACCGTGCTGGACGAGTTGATCCGGCAGGTGCAGCCGCAGGTGATGCGGATCTGCCAGCGCGTATTGCCGCATCGCGCTGATGCCGAGGATGCGTGTCAGGACGCGCTGCTGGCGATCGCCACCAAGATTGATACCTTCTCCGGCCGCAGCCGGTTCAGCACCTGGGTCCACGTGGTCGCGTCGAACGCCGCCCGCGAGACCTACCGACGGCTCAAGCGCCGCGCCATCGAGAACCCGGCGACCTGGCACGACGACGATCGCCCGGCGCAGTACGACCGCCCCGACCCCCGTACGACGAGCGTCGTGGCGGGCACCCGGCTGGATCTGCTCGACGCGCTGGAGCACCTGGAGACCGATCTGCCCGAGACTGTCACTTCGGTCGTTCTTCGGGACATCTACGAGCTCAGTTACGACGAGATCGCCGACCAGGTCGGCGTACCGGTGGGCACTGTGAAGTCCAGGATCAGCCGGGCGCGCGTCTCGCTGAAGGCCCAATTGCTGCCTCGGCAGGACTGATCTCACACGCTGCGGTTTCGCCTATTGGCCGCGGGCCCGTAGGGTTCGAAGGTGTCTATCTTCGATGTCGCCACATCAGACCGTGAACTGCCGGATGTAGAAGAGCGCGCTTGGCGTGAGGTTTCCGATATCGGAGTCGCCGCCGCCCGGGTCGAGTGGGCTGTCGCAGCGCGTGAGCTGCTGCTGGTCGCCGCGAAGAAGTACCAGTCCGTGGTGCAGCTCAAGGACCTCGCCGTCGGCGTGCAGGAGCTCACCGGTATCCGGACGAAGCAGCTGCCCAAGCTGTGGATCGGCGGCACGCTCGCCGAGGTGTACGCGGAGAACCTGCGCCGCGGTGAGCCGATGCTGCCGGCGCTCGCCGTCAACCCCGACGAAAGTGTCTTCGAGGGCTACGCCGCGATCGTCGGCGCCGCCACCGGTGAGACCCCGGCCGACCCCGACGCCCACGCCTCCCACGAGCGGCTCGCCGCCTACCGCCACTTCGAGGCCACCAACCTGCCCTCCGACGGCGGCAGCGCGATGATCCCGGCCAAGCTCGGCGCCGCGCGGGCCCGCGCTCGCAAGGCGGCGATCGCCGAGCGGCCGATCAAGGCCTGCCCGAAGTGCAACCTGCAGACGCCCGCCAGCGGCATCTGCGACACCTGCGACTGAGGTTCCGCACCACACCAACGTCAAGGTGTGCAGAACCGTGCTGACCGCGACCGGCGCCGTACTCGTGAGAACGACGCCGGCGCCGGTCGACAGGAAGCAGCGCGAGATCGTTGCTCACGGCCACGACCCCGTCGAGGTCGTTCACCCGGCGCCATACGTGAGGTAAGTACCGGCCAGTGCGGTTCGGATACCCCTGGTGCGCCGATAGTGGCAGTGGCACGTCAACCTCAGGCAACGTGAACCCGGTCGCGGCGCCTTTCCTGAACCGCAACCGTAGCCCGTCAGCCACAGGCAAGGGTGAGCCCCGGTCGCGGCCTCGCCATCCCCCTCAGCCACCGCCGCGCCCAGCCACCCCGTCTTTAATCGGCCGCAGACATGCTCAGCCACAGCGAGACATAGCCGGCCGAGTCGCCTACCTGGCTTGCAGGGGACTCGACCACCTGGCGGCGGTCGACTGGAACCTTCGGGCGCGCCCAGTAGATGGCTGAGGGGGATGGCGCGGTCGGCGACCGAGGTGCACGTTGCCTGAGTTTCCGGGCTGTGGCTGAGGTGCGTGATGCTCGGGGGTCTTGCGCTAATTGGTGATCTTTCGGGACCAGGTGACGAAAAAGCACCAAGTAACGCGCCCGGCAGCCCAACCCGTCTGCTCGGCTGGATGACTGACCGCGTGTCGAGGGGTGTGCACCCCCTGTGGGGGGCGTGAACAAGCTATGACCTGTCCACACTCACCATTTCTTGTTCAAGCCCCCAGTTGCGGGCGCGCGTTCGGCCACCTGGCGGCGGCCACTGAAGCCTTCGGGCGCGCAGGTAGATGGCTGAGGGGGATGGCGAGGTCAGCGACCAGTGTGCACGTTGCCTGGGCTTCCGGGCTGTGGCCGAGGTGAGTGATGTTCGAGGGGGTCTTGCGCTAGCCGGAAACTTTTCGGGTCCAGGTGACGAAAAAGTACCGGCTAACGTCATCGAGAAGTGTGGGCAAGTTGAACGGGCAATCAGCCCACAGCAACAGCCCACACATCCGTTGTAAATAAGGGGTTCTGGGGCCGGAAACTGTCGGTGGGCGTGGCTATGCTTTTCGGTATGGAGATCTTGGCGATGCGCCCGGTGTGCATGCAGAGTGGCAGCGAACTGCTGACCAACCTCGACAACGTGCACGCCGCCAAGGCCCTGCTGAACACCTACGAACTGCAGCTCACGGGGCGGCTGGACGAGACGGGCACCGCCCAAGAACTCGGCGCCCGCGACACCGTCGAACTCGTGTCACAGCGATACCGGCTCAACCCCGGCGACGTCCGCAAAGACCTCAAGTATTCTGCCGCCCTCGGCAAGTACCCGGCAGTGGTGGACGCGCTGCCCGACCCCACCGATCCGTCACATCCGGCGGTTCTGGGTCCGGCGCTGGCCAAGGTGATCGTCACCACCCTGGAGAAGGCACCCGCCTCGGTTCCGGTCGACGTGCTGGAGGTCGCCGAGGAGCAGATGGTCGAGGCCGCCCGGATCTCCAATCCCCGTGAACTGGCCAAGTTCGGTCTGGAGGTTCTGGCGCGGCTGGATACCGATGGCGCTGAGCCGGCTGAGGACGAGGCGCGCGCGAAGGAGTCGCTGCGGCTGCGGCAGGTCGACGGCGGGGTCAAGTTCTCAGGGTTCGTAGCCGGTGCCAGCGGCGAACAGTTGCTGACCCAGATCCACACAGGAGCCAAACCGCACAAGACGATCGACGGACAACGCGACCCGCGGCCGCTTGACGTTCGCCAGGTCGACGCCTTCAAAGGGATCCTGGACGCCGCCGCAGGCAACCCCGACCACCCCGGCGTACCGCACATCACCGTCACCATCGACTTCAACGACCTCAAAAACGCCGTCCTCGCCAACACCCCGGAAGCCTTCCGCGGCGCCGACAGCGCGCCTGATGGGTCCGGGTCGTCTGCTGCGGTCGGAGAAATGGTGTTCGGAGGCAACCTGTCAGCCTCAGCGGTGCGGCTGCTCGCCTGTGACGCCGCGATCCTGCCCATCGTGCTCGGTGGCGATTCCCAACCGCTGGACGTCGGCACCGAACAGCGCTTCGTCAACCGGTACCTCCGCCGCGCACTCAACAAGCGCGACAAAGGTTGCGTCGTGTGTAAGGCGCCACCGTGGATGTGTCACGCCCACCACGTCATCTATTGGGCCGACGGCGGCCCCACCAGCCTCCACAACCTCGTCCTGCTCTGCGCCGCCCACCACCGCGCAGTCCATAACGGCCAATGGGCCATCTCCATCACCGGCGGCGAAGTCCACGTCACCCGCCCCGACTGGGCCGACCCACCACCCCGCACCAGCCCCACAGCACTCGCCGACCTAGCCGCCATCATCAACTGGGCCACACCTGCCCCGAGCACAGGCGCTGACGGGCTCACGCCTGCCCACAGCGCCGGAGTCGGAGGACTTGGCGGGCTGACGTCTGCCGACACTGGCGTGGTTGACCACAGGGGCGGAGTCGGAGGACTTGGCGGGCTGACGTCTGCCGACACTGGCGGGGTTGACCACAGGGGCGGAGTCGGAGGACTTGGCGGGCTGACGTCTGCCGACACTGGCGGGGTTGACCGCAGGGGCGGGGTTGTCGGTGCCAGCAGCAACCTGATGCGCGAGCAGGCGGCTCGACTTCCTGCCGCCAGTCACCTACCCAGTCCGGAACTGGCCGCCGCTCGCGAGGCCTTCAGCGCCCACTTGAGGGCGATGGTGCCCGGCTTTACCGATCCCTGGGCGACCGACGCCACCCCAGCAGCCGAACCGTAGACACCACCCGCCCCGGTCGTTGGCCGCCCACGACCGCGCGGAACGGCCAGTCGCATCCGCACGCACGACCTGTCCCAGGTCACGACTCGGAGCCCACCGTGGGTCCGAGTCATCCGGCATGCCCTCCGTCAACTGACCTGCGGCCGTCCGGCGTGCTGGAGTTGGAGTACGCGACCGACGGGAGCCGAGCGGACCGGTGGCAGCACGCGTTCACCGGAGCTGGCCGATCTCGGCGACCGCCCGGCCCGATTCGGCGGCGGCGGGTACGAGGTCTCCGGTGGTCTGCACGGCGTGGTGGCAGACCCACAGCGCCTGATCGCCTTTCGCGACTGGGCGGAGTGGGTGGGCATTGGGGTGGTCGGGGCACTCGGGCCAGACGGGCCAGACGGCGGAGCGTTCCAGGGCGGGCCGCAGCCAGGTCTCGCCTGGTTCGTCGGTGACGCGGAACTGCAGGCCCGTGGTGCGCAGCAGGACGTACTCGACGACAGCCAGCGCCGTACGGAACGATGTGCTCATGCCGGCCAGGACGTCATGGACTCCGGACCCTTGATCCGTTGAGCTGACTGAGTGGTTTACATGACTGATGGTTTACATGACTGAATGGTTTACATGTAAGCCACTTTCCCGCAGAGTTGTCGTCGTGGACGACCATCTGACTGCCCAGGAAATGGAAATCTGGCGCTCTGCTCTCAAGATCGCCGACCTGTTGCGGTACCGGGTTTCCCTGGACGTCCGAGAGGTCTCCGACGTGTCGCAGGCCGAGCACAGCGTGCTGATGCACATCAAGGAGGCCGGCGCGTCGATCGGTCAGCAGCGGCTGGCCGACACCATGTACTGGTCGAAGAGCCGGCTGTCCCGGCAGCTCACCCGGATGCAGGCCAAGGGCTTGATCCAGCGCCAGCTTCTCGATGACAAGTCGATGCTGGTGATGCTCACGACGCAAGGGCGTGACGCGCTCGAGGCGACCGATGCCGTCCACACCCGATCGGTCCGCCGGAACCTCTTCGAGGTTGCCACCGAAGAGGAGCTGACGATCCTGCTCCGGCTCGCGGATCGCTTGGTCCGCGAGGGTTAGCCGAGGCCGGCCGGCGGCGACCAGGTCAGTCGCGGGTCAGTCTGAATCGCGCCGCCCAGCAACTGGTCGATGCGCGTGAGCACGTCCAGATCGAGCTTGACCCCAGCAGCCTTGGCGTTCTCCGCCACCTGGGCAGGCGAACTCGCGCCGACCACAGCAGAGGCCACGCTGTCGTGCTGTAGCGTCCAAGCGACCGCAAGCTGCGCCATCGTCAGCCCAACGTCTTCAGCCACGCCACGCAACAACTCAACGCGATCCACCACGCCAGGCACGAGCAGGCCGCGGATCATCAGCTGCTGAACATAGTTGCCCGCAGCCCGTGAATCAGGCGGAATCTGACCGTCACCGTACTTGCCGGTGAGCACGCCCTGCGCGAGCGGAACCGAGGCGAACTGCCCGATGCCCAGCCGATCGCAGACCGGCATCACCTGGGACTCCGCCACTCGCCACAACATCGAGTAGTGCGGCTCGTTGACCACGAACGGTACGTCGTACTTCTCGGCCAGCGCCCCAGCACGTTGCAGCTGTTCGGCGTTCCACTCCGAGGTGCCGACGTACAGGATCTTGCCTTGCCTGACCAGGTCGGACAGCGCGAGGAAGGTCTCCTCGAGCGGTGTCTGGTAGTCGAACCGCAGCAACTGATAGATGTCGATGTAGTCGGTGTCGAGGCGGCGAAGCGAGCCATGCAACGACTTCACCAAGTGCTTCCGGCTCAGACCGGCACCGTTCGGCCCGGCGCCTTCCGGCCAGAAAACCCCTGTACACAGGACAAGATCATCGCGAGGCGCACTCGCGAGGGCCGCCGCCAGACTCTCCTCCGCGGCTCCCGCGCCCCACGCCGCAGCGGTGTGGAAGGTCGTGATCCCGGCGTCGAGCGCTGCCTGAACGCAGTCGGCATCGTGGTTCAGCCAGTTGCCGTAGGCAACCTCACTCACCGCGAGCCCGCTCGCGCCCACTCTGCGAAACTCCATGCTCAGTGCCCTTCTGCGATCATCTCGTCGATCCACTGGCCAGGATCCTGGGCCTTGCGCGCATACCGCTCGCGGACCGACTCGTGCGGCAGGATCAGGAAGTCCTCGTTCCGAATCCCTTGTACGGCGGCCTCCGCGACCTCGGCCGGCTCGATCATCGGGGCCTGCGCAGCGATCGCCAGTGCGGCCGGATGACCAGCCAGCACGGCAGGTTCGAGCAGCGCGGTCCGCACCCCGAGTGGGCACAACGCACTGACCTTGATGCCCTTCGGACGATACGTCAGGGCGAGCCACTCGGCCAGCCCGACCACCGCATGCTTGCTCACCGAGTACGGCGCATCGCCCGGCGCACCGAGCAGCCCCGCCGCGGACGCGGTGATCAGCAGATAGCCATCACCGCGACGCGCCATCGCGGGCACCACCAACTGAGCGGCGTACACGTGTTGCAGCACGTTGATTTCCCACGATCGCGCCCATTGGTCGCCGGAGGCATGCACACCGGTGCCGTAGGCAACGCCCGCGTTCGAGCAGAAGAGATCGACCGTGCCGAAGTGCTCCTTGGCGGCCAGCACGAGACCCTTCAGATCATCCTTCGAGGAGACGTCGGCCCGGACCGCGACCGCACCGCCGCCCTGGGCAACGATGCCGGCGGCAACCTCTTCGGCGGCCTCCAGATCCAGGTCGGAGACCACCACTCCGGCGGCTCCTTCGGCAGCGAACCGGCAGGCCAACGCGGCGCCGATCCCCCGCGCGGCGCCGGTCACCACGACAACGCGTCCTACCAGATCCACAGCCGCTCCAGGTAGCTCCAGGTGCCGGTTACAGGTAGTTGACATGTATACCCAAAGCGTCGCCGAACCCATATCTCCAGATGGAGAGGGTGCGAGAAATTAACGCTTCCCCCTATTGCATTTCTCAGGTCCTCTGCGTTCTCCTTGCTCTCGACCGGATGTTGCTGCCGGTGAACAAGGAGGTACGCCCAGTGAGGGACATCTTTCCGGCGAGAATCCTGGGGCTCAGCCCAAGCCCCCAGCAGCTCACCGCCATCGCCCGTGGCGGCGGGTTCCCCGTGCTCGACCTGCCCGGGTCCGGCACCGCCGCCGAACTGACCCGGGCGACCGCCCGGCTGCGCGGATTTCCGTACGGCGTCCGCGTGCCGACCGGCCGCGCGATCCCGTCCGAGGTCATCCGAGACTGCGGCGTTTCGCTAACCCTGCAAGGGATTGCGTCACCTGCAACGGGCCTGCCGATGCTGGCTGAGGTGGCCTCGGTGCAGCAGGCAGCGCAGGCTGTCGAGCTTGGAGCGATCGGCCTGGTCGCGGTCGCTGCGGAGCTGTCGGCCTTCGTCCTGCTGCAACAACTCCTCGACCTGTACGGCGACCAGGTCCCCGTCTGGGCGACCGGCATCGGCCCCCGCACGGCGGTCGGAGCCGTCGCGGGCGGAGCGGCCGGCGTACTGATCGATGAACAGCTCGCGCTGTTGCCCGAGGCAACTTCGGTACGGCGTCAGTCGCTGCCGGACTCGTCACTCGCTCCCCTCTTCGCGCAGCGCTACCGCACCACCGAATCCGCGATCCGCTCCCTGCGTGCCGCGGTCGACGATCTCCCAATACAGGCCGACCAAGGCGTACCGCTCTGCCGCACACTGGGTAGCGCGCTGCCGATCGCGCAGGGCCCGATGACGCGGGTCAGCGATCAGCCCGCCTTCGCCGCGGCAGTTGCCGAACACGGCGGATTCCCGTTTGTCGCGGTGGCGACCTCGAACGGCGTACAGACCACTGACCTGCTCGCGAAGACTGCTCACGCGCTCGGCGACCGGCCGTGGGGCGCCGGGCTGCTCGGGTTCATCGACGCCAATAAGCGTGGGGAGCAGCTGTCCGCCGTACTGGCTGCGAAGCCGCGGTGTGCGTTGCTCGCCGGTGGGAAGCTGGCTCAGGCCAAGGCGTTGGAGGCCCAGGGCATCGCGACGTACATGCACGTGCCGTCGCCGATCCTGCTGCAGCAGTTCCTCGATGCGGGGATCAAGCGGTTCGTGTTCGAGGGCGCTGAGTGTGGCGGGCATGTGGGTCCGCGGTCCAGCTTCGCGCTGTGGGAGCAGCAGCTCGACGTACTGCAGGGACATGGGCCTGGCCTGGAGATCCTGTTCGCTGGCGGCATCCATGACGCGCGCTCCGCCGCGATCGTCGCGGCCGCCGCCGCGGATCTGGCGACGGCCGGCGCAGGCATCGGCGTACTGATGGGGACCGCCTACCTGTTCACCCGCGAAGCGGTCACCACTGGAGCGATCACTGAACTGTTCCAGGAGCAGGCGATCCAGGCTGAGGCGACGGTGACCCTGGAGACCGCGCCGGGGCACAGCACACGCTGCCTGCCCAGTCCGTACACCACGCAGTTCGAGGCGCTCAAGAGTGAACTCGCGGACGTACCGCGGCAGGAAGCCTGGCAACAGCTCGAGGAGCTCAACACCGGCCGGCTCCGGATCGCCTCCAAAGGCCTCACTCGCGAAGGCGCCCAGCTGGTCAGCGTGGACGCCGACGCCCAGCTCGACCAGGGCCTGTACATGGCCGGCCAGGTCTCGGTCCTGCGCGACGCCCGTACGACGATCGCCGACCTCCATACCGCGGTCACCGACGGCGCCGCCGAGCTGCTGCGCACTCGGGTGCCGCGCCAACCGGTCGCTGCCGAGAGCCGGGACATCGCGATCGTCGGCATCGCCTGCACGTTCGCCGGTGCACCCGACCTGCCCGCGTTCTGGTCGAACATCCTGAACGGCGTGGACTCGGTCACCGAGGTCCCGACGGACCGCTGGGACTCCACCATCTATGCCGACCAGTCGACATCGCGCTGGGGAGGGTTCCTGCCGGCGGTCGAGTTCGACCCGCTGGCCTACGGCATCCCACCCACGTCGATGGCCAGCATCGACCCGGCGCAACTGGTGTCGCTGGAGACCGCGCGCCGTGCACTCGCCGATGCCGGGTACGACGAGCGTCCGTTCGACCGTGAACGCACCAGCGTGCTCTTCGGTGCGGAGGCTGGCAGCGACCTCGCCAACGCTGAGGTGCTGCGAGCCCTGCTGCCAAGCTACTTGGGTGAGGTGCCCGCGGAGTTGCTCGGCCAACTGCCTGAGCTGACCGAGGACTCCTTCCCCGGCACGCTCGCCAACGTCATCTCCGGCCGGATCGCCAACCGCCTCGATCTCCGCGGCGCAAACTACACGGTGGACGCGGCCTGCGCCTCGTCGCTGGCTGCACTGGACATCGCGGTCAAGGAACTGCGGTCCGGCAGCAGTTCGATGGTGCTGTGCGGCGCGGTCGACCTGCACAACGGCATCAACGACTACCTGAACTTCACCTCCGCCGGCGCGTTGTCGCCGACCGGCCGCTGCCGGCCGTTCGACGCCTCGGCGGACGGGATCGCGCTCGGCGAAGGTGTTGCCTGTCTGGTGCTTAAGCGCCGTACTGATGCGGAACGCGACGGCGACCGCGTGTACGGCGTGATCAAGGGAGTCGGGGCTGCGAGTGATGGGAAAGCGCTCGGGCTGACCGCACCGCGGCCGGAAGGACAGCGGCGGGCGTTGGAACGCGCGTACGAAGACGCCGGTGTATCGCCTGCCGAGGTCTGCCTGGTCGAGGCGCACGGAACCGGGACTGTGGTCGGTGACGCGACCGAGCTGCGGACGCTGACCGAGTTCTTCACCGACGCGGGCGCCCAACCAGGGTCGATCGCGCTGGGGTCGGTGAAGAGCCAGATCGGCCATACGAAGTGCGCGGCCGGGCTGGCCGGACTGATCAAGGCGACGCTCGCGCTCTGGCACGAGGTGGTACCGCCGACGCTGCACCTCGATTCGCCGAACACCGCCTGGGATGCCGACCGCAGTCCGTTCACCTTCTCTACAACGGCCCGACCGGCGCCCGGCCTGCACGGTCTGGCTGGGGTGAGCGCGTTCGGGTTCGGTGGGACGAACTTCCACGCTGTCCTCGCGCCGGGACCGATCTCGCCGGACCGCGCGCATGCGTTGCGGGACTGGAAGGCTGAGCTACCCGCGATCACTGTTGGCGAGACGACGCCGGGCAAACTCGCGTTTCTGTTCCCCGGTCAAGGGAGTCAGCGCACGGGCATGCTCGCCGAGTTGTTCGTGCACTTCCCGGATCTCGCGGACAGCATGCGGTCGCACCCTGACCTGGTGTCGGCGGTGTTCCCGCCGCGCGCATTCGACGATGCGCGCATCACGGCACAGAACGAGGCAGTGACCGATACCCGCGTGGCCCAGCCCGCGCTTGGGTTGGTCGAGTCCGCGGTGTGCGGGCTGCTGGCCGAGCTTGGCGTTAGGCCCGACTTCCTGGCCGGGCACAGCTATGGCGAACTGGTCGCGTTGTCAGTGGCCGGTGCGTT
Organism: Kribbella sp. NPDC058245; assembly: GCF_042882005.1. Lineage (NCBI taxonomy): Bacteria > Bacillati > Actinomycetota > Actinomycetes > Propionibacteriales > Kribbellaceae > Kribbella > Kribbella sp. NPDC058245. The sequence continues at coordinate 32,405 of NZ_JBHVWY010000025.1, read as the reverse complement.
CGACACCGCGACGCTGGTCGAGCTGAGCCGGGCCCGGGCCGAGGCGATCGCGGGAATGCCTTCCGGCGCGATGGCCGCCGTACGGGCTCGGTATGACGACGTGGCCGAAACCCTTGCTGGTCTGGATGTTGTGGTGGCGAACCACAACGCACCCGAGCAGATCGTCATCTCCGGCAGCGTGTCCGCCATCGACCACAGCGTTGCTCACCTCCGCACGCGCGGCATCGCGGCCAAGCGGATCCCGGTGTCGTGTGCCTTCCATAGCCCGCTCGTTGCCGAGGCCGGCGACCTGTTCGCGAAGACGCTGCGGGACGCGCCGATCCAGGATCCGGCGTTGCCGGTGTGGTCGAACCGCACAAGCAAGCAGTACGAGGCTGGCTCGGTCCGCGAGGAGCTCGCGCTGCAGATCCCGTCCGCGGTGCGCTTCGTCGACCAGATCGAGGACATGTACGCCGCCGGGGCCCGGATCTTCCTGGAGGTCGGGCCCGGCCGGGTGCTGTCGCGGCTGACCGGCGAGATCCTTGGCGACCGCCCACACCAGGTCCTGGCCTGCGAACCCGGCCTGAACGGATTCCTGACCACCCTCGGCGCACTCGCCAAGGCCGGCGTCCCGGTCGACACCGACCGCCTCTTCCGCGGCCGCCCGACCCCACCCGAACCCCGCACGGATGTGTGGACGGTCAACGGTGCCGTCGTCCGCCAGCCGAACGGACAGATCCCCACCAACGGACTCACTCCCGCCCAGCAGATCCCGAGGTCCATCATGAACGAGCCGGCCCAGCGCGATCAGGTGATCGTCGAGTTCCTCCGCACCAGCCGCGAATTCGTCGCCGGCCAACGCGACGTCATGCTCGGCTACCTCGGTACGGCGCCCGCCGCACCCCGCCCGTCTGAACCCATCCCCGCCCCGGCCGTGGTCGTCGTACCGGTGCAGGAACTGACAGTCGTCGAAGAACCGGTGGCGGAAGCCGTCGCCACCGACGTCCGCGCCACGGTCCTCGCCGTGATCAGTGATCGCACAGGCTTCCCCGCCAGCATGATCCAAGGCGATCTCGACCTCGAAGCCGATCTCTCCATCGACTCCATCAAACGCACCGAAATCGCCGGCACGCTCCTGACAAAACTAGGCCTCACCAAGCTAGGCCTGACCGCCGTCGACAGCACCGACCTCCTGGTCCGCCAACGCACCGCCAACGGCCTCGTCACCCAACTCGAACTCCTCCTCACCCCCACAACGTCCGAAGAACCGGAGACGGGCGCCCGCGTGTCTTCGGACGCTGTGGATCCCGCCCTCGCAACGTCCGAAGGACCGGAGACGGGCGCCCGCGTGTCTTCGGACGTTGTGGGAGGGGGTGCGCCGCGGCGGTATGTTTCGCGGGCGAAGGCTTGCCCACCGGCTGAAGGGACGAGCCTGCACGGTACGACGTTCACCGTGTTGGGGCCGGATGACCTCGCCGAATCCATTCGTGAACGGCTGACCGGTGCTGGGGCAACAGCGGTTGAGGGGGCTGACGCCGATCTCGTCGTCTCGCTCGACGCGCTGACCGACACCGGCGAGTCACCCGCACCGCGACTGTTCAGCCAGCTGAAGGCCGCTCGTGGAACCTTCCTGGCGGTTGCGACCACGAGCGACGGACTCCGCGGCCTGTTCCGAGCGGCAGCGCTAGAACGGGACGCGATCACCCGCCTCGTCCTGCTCGACAACCTCGACCACCCTGCCGAGATCGTTCTGGCGGAAGCTCGCACCGCGGACGACGTGGTTGTTGCCCACCACAACGATGACGGCCGATGGACCGACGTACCGGTCAACGAAGAGCTTGGCTCACTGGCTCACTCGGGCGCCGGCCCTGGCAGCGGCGAGCTCCAGGCGATCGGCCTCGACGCGGACTCCGTCGTACTCCTCGTCGGTGGCGCCCGCGGCATCACCGCCCGTACGGCGATCGCCCTCGCCGCCAACGGATCCCGGATCGAGCTCGCCGGCCGTACCCCCTGGCCGATGGACCACGACGACGCCGCCCTCCCCGACGACCCGCAAGCCATCCGGGAGACGCTGATCGCCCGCGGCGGTTCCATCGCGGACATCGAGCGCCACGTCAGAACCGTCCTGGCCCAACGCGAGATCGGCCGCACACTTGACCAGATCAAGGCGGCCGGTGGCCAGGCCGGGTACCAGGGCGTCGACGTACAGGACAGCGAAGCCGTGCACCAGCTGGTCAAGGACGTCGTCACCCGGCACGGCCGCATCGACGGCGTCGTCTACGCCGCGGGTGTCATCGACGACAAGCTGATGGCGCTCAAGGACGACACCTCGTTCCGCACAGTCTTCGAGACCAAGGTCACCGGCGCGAACACGTTGCTCACGGCACTCACCGAGGAGAAGATCCAGCCGGCCTTCATCACCTTCTTCGGCAGTATCTCCGCGGTCCTCGGCAACCGCGGTCAGACCGACTACGCCGCCGCCAACGACGCTCTGGAAGACCTCGCCACCCGCTGGAACGGCCGCGCCCTCACCGTGCACTGGGGACCGTGGGCACCGGCCGACGACCACAGCGGCATGGTCACCCCAGAGCTGGCACGCGAATACGAGCGCCGCAATGTCGCGCTGATCGATCCCGAGGAAGGCACCGCCGCCCTGCTCCGGGAGCTCGCCTACGGATCCCCCGACGTGAGTGCCGTGCTGTACACGGCATCGCTGTGGTGAGCCAGGAGCCGGTCGCCATCGTCGGGATGGGCGTTCTCCTCCCCGGCGCGGCCAACACCGGCCAGTACTGGCAGAACATCATCACCGGCACCGACGCCATCACCGACGTACCGGCTGCCCGCTGGGACCCGAGCTTCCACGGCACCACCGGTACGGCGCCCGACCAGACCCACGGCCGTCGGGGCGGCTTCGTCTCGGACACCGTCGACTTCGATCCACTCGGCTTCGGCATCCCACCCACCGATGTCGACGGGATGGAACCCGACCAGCTCGCCGCGCTCGCGACCGCCGTGGCCGCGATCGAGGACGCGGGCGGGTTCGACCGCCTCGGCGACCGGTCGAAGGTCGGCGTCATCCTCGGCCGCGGCGGCTACCTCTCCCCCGGCCTGCTGCGGTTCGACCAGCGAGTCCGCACGGTCCGCCAGATCACCCGCACCGTGCAGGAACTCGTCCCGTCTGCCGGCCCCGAGGTACTCGACCGGTTGCGTACGGCGCTCCTCGAGCCGCTCGGTGAGTTCCGCGCCCAGACCGCCATCGGCCTGGTCCCCAACCTCGCCGCCTCCCGGATCGCCAACCGCCTCGACCTGTTCGGACCGGCGTACACAGTCGACGCCGCCTGCGCGTCCTCACTCGTTGCCGTCGACCAGGCGATCAGCGAGCTCATCAGGCGCCGGTGCGACGTCGTACTGGCGGGCGGTGTCCACCACACGCACGACGACACCCTCTGGTCGATGTTCACCCAGATCGGTGCCCTGTCGCCGAGCCAGCGGATCAGCCCGCTGTCCAAGGACGCCGACGGTCTCCTGATCGGGGAGGGCACCGCGATCGTCATGCTCAAGCGCCTCGACGACGCCCGCGCCAACGGCGACCGCGTGTACGCCGTTCTCCGTGGCTCGGGCACCTCCAGCGACGGCAAGGGTGCGAGCCTCCTCAGTCCGTCGGTTGCCGGCCAGGTCCTCGCCCTGCAGCGGGCCTGGTCGGCGGCCGACCTCGATCCCACCTCAATCGGCCTGCTTGAAGCACACGGCACCGCGACCAAGGCCGGTGACGCCGCCGAACTCGCCACGCTGACGGAGGTCTTCGGACCCGCCGACGACGGGCCGCGCCCGGTGATCGGTTCGGTCAAGTCGATGATCGGCCACACCCTGCCGACCGCAGGGATCGCGGGACTGGTCAAGGTCGCTCTCGCCTTGCACCACCGCACGCTGCCGCCGACCTTGCACTGCGAGGACCCCAATCCCCTCGTCGAGACCACGCGGTTCCGCACCATCAGTGCGGCCGAGGACTGGGAGACCGACTGGCCGCGGCGCGCAGCGGTGAACGCCTTCGGGTTCGGTGGCGTGAACGCGCACGTCGTACTGGAGGAGGCCGATCACGCACCCAAGCGCCGCGTGCAGGTCCACGAGCCCGAACGCATCCTGCGGATCGCGGCACAGACCGGCGACGAACTCCTCGACCTGCTCGACCGCCCCCGCACCACCGAGGGCAGCGGCCGGTTCCGGATCGGCATCGTCGGACCCACCGAATCAACCCTCGCCCTGGCCCGCCGGGTCGCCGCGAAGGTCGTTGCCGAGGGCAAGCCCTGGCGCGGCGCCAAGGACATCTGGTGCACCACCGAGCCATTGCTCCAGGCAACCGACGCGAAGACGGCCTTCCTGTTCCCAGGACTGGAAGGCGACAGTACGCCGAACTGTGCGGACGTCGCTCGCCAGTTCGGCCGACCCGCACCGCACTGGTCGACCGAGACACTCCTCGACCACGCCGAGAGCGTCACCCACGTAGGCATGCTCCTCAACGACGCCCTCGACCGCCTCGGCATCACTCCCGGTGCACTAGCAGGTCACAGCGTCGGCGAGTGGACCGCGATGCAGGTCGCGGGCATGTATGACAGCGGCCCGGCCAAGGACCTAGTCGACCGCTACTGGCCAGACGGCTTCACCGTGCCCAACACGGAGTTCCTCGTGCTCGGCTGCTCCCCCGACATCGCCGAACCGCTCTACTCCGGCCTCAACGTCGTCCTGTCGCACGACAACGCTCCCCAGCAGACGATCGCGTGCGGAACCCCAGACGCCATCCAGCAGCTCGCCGAGACCTGCCGCGGCGCGGGCGTGATCGCCAGAACCCTGCCGTTCCGATCCGGCTTCCATACCCCGTTCCTCACCCCACACCTGAAGCCGTTCGCCAGCCTCATCCAGGACCTCGACTTCCACCCCGGCCAGCTCCCCGTGTGGTCAGCCACCACTGTCGCGCCGTACCCGACCGACCCGCAAGCGATCCGCGACCTGTACCTCACCCACCTCGTCCGCAAGGTCCGCTTCCGCGAACTCATCAAGACCCTGTACGACGACAGCTTCCGCGTCTTCGTCCAGGTCGGGGCCGGCCAGCTCGGGTCGTTCGTCAGCGACACCCTGCAGGAGGCCGAACACCTCGTCATCGGGGCCGCCTCCGGCTTCCGCTCCGGACTGAGTCAGCTCCGCCGAGTCGCGACAGCGCTCTGGGTCGAGGGCGCCCAGCCCCAGTTCGACGTACTGGAGCCGCGGACCGTCCGCCTCAACACCTCAAACGCCCTGCTGTCGTTGCCGGCGAACGCGCGCGGGCTGCTCGAACCCATGGTGGATCTGCCCGCCGGGGTCTCCGACGAGATCGTCGCCGAGTTCACCGCGCTCCTGGCTGAGACTCGCCGCAGCGCCGCGAGCGTCATCGCGGCGTACGCGGGCAACCGCACCGCCGAGACCACGGTGGAGGTCTCGCTGACAGCGATGCCCTACCTGCGCGACCACCGGTTCTTCCGGCAGCGTGACGGCTGGCCGGACGAATCCGACTACTGGCCGGTCGTTCCCGCGACCGCGCTCGTCGACATCGCCTGCCGCCAGGTCGAGAAGGCCTGGCCGGGAACTGTTGCCATCGGCATCCAAGACGCCACCTTCGCGCGCTGGCTACTCGCCGAACCCGCCACGACGGTCAAGGTCGCCATGAATCGTGAGGACGGTCAAGTCCGCGTCGACCTCGGCTCGTACGCCCAGATGACCGTCAAGATCGCGCCGTCCTACCCGGTCGCTCCGCCCGCCCCCGTCATCACCGCGACCGAGACCCAACCGCCCCACACAGCGGCCGAGATCTATACCTACCGCGAGATGTTCCACGGACCGGCGTACCGGGGTCTCGCCGTACTGCATGGCATCGGCCGCAACCACATCCGAGGCCGGCTGGTCGTCCCACCGGCACCCGGCGCCCTGCTCGACAACGTCGGCCAGCTGCTTGGGTGCTGGATGCTCGCGAACGAGACCGACAACCTGCTCGCCTTCCCTCGCGGCATCAAGCGGGTCACCTGGTACGCCCCCGAACCAGAGCCCGGAGTCGAGGTCGAGTGCGTCGCCGAGATCCGCGCCGAACCAGACCTCCTAGAAATGACCGCCCACCTGATCCAGGACGGCCAAGTCCTGGCACGGGTTGACAGCTGGCGCGACGTCCGCTTCCCCTGCGACCGATCCGCCCACCGCGTCTACACGTACCCGGACCGCAATCGCTTATCCACAATGCATCCAGACGGTACGGCGTCAGTCACCGACCGCTGGCCGAGTCTCGCGGCCCGCGAGTTCTACGCGGGTGTCTACCTGAACCGAGCCGAACGAACGGCGTACGCGACCTGCCCACCCCGCGAACAACGCGGCTGGCTACTCCGCCGCATCGCGATCAAAGACGCCGTACGGGCCTTGATCGGCGAGCCGATCTATCCGGCCGAGCTCCACGTGCACGACGACGAGAAGAACGTGTCCGGCCTGCAGGGCCGGACCCTGCCACCCCTGTCCATCACTGTCACCTCCGACAGCAACAGCGCCCACGCCCTGGCGACACCCCTCGGGAGCCCCGCATGACCACTAGCCTCATCGTGTTCGACACCGTTGCCGAGCTGCTCGCCCCGTTGGTGGGCGACCTCGACCTGCTGGACCTGGAGATCACTCCGGACAGCACGTTCCACGAGGAGCTTGGGCTGCAGAGCATCGACCTTGTCACGTTCGCGGGCATCCTCGCCGAGCACTTCGGCCCGGATGTGAATCTCGCCGAGCACCTGGCGCAGAAGGATCTCGACGAGGTCATCGAACTGACGGTCGGCGCCATCGCGACGTTCGTCTCCGACCGGCTCGCGCAGCGGGGCTGAGGCCGATGCCCACGATGATGGTCAACGGGTTGAGCACCAACGTCCAGCTCGTCCAGGCCGACGGCGAACAGACGGTCGTGTTCCTGCACGGCATGGGCACGGACAGCCTGGCGAGCTTCTACCTGACCCTGGCGCCGCCGGTCGCGGCCGCGGGGATCAACGTGATCAGCTACGACCTGCGCGGCCATGGCAAGACCGAGCGGCCGATCAGCGGCTACACGATCGCCGACTTCGTGGCCGACCTGCACGACCTGCTCAGCCAGCTCGACGTCGACCAGGTGCACCTGGTCGGCAACAGCTTCGGCGGCACGCTCGCCTTCAGCTACGCCGCCGCCTATCCGGGCAAGGTGCGCAGCATCGTCTGTATCGAGTCCGAGCCGGCCACCGAGCTGTGGGCGGACAAGATGACCCAGATCCTCGGCTACACGATCGAGTTCCTCGCGCAGGAGGAGAGCTACGACTGGATCGAGGCGAACTTCAGCGCCCACCACCGGCGGCTCGCCCGGCAGGCGGCCGACCGGATCATGTCCACCAACATGGCGCAGGAGGTGCCGCTCGGTCCCTTGCTCAGCCTCGACGACCTCGCCTCCATCGAGTGCCCGGTACTGAACATCCTGGGTAGCCACGGCTACCAGTCCGACGATCTCGAGGCCCTGACGACAACACTGCCCAACGGAGAGCTGCACGTCTTCGACGGCCAGGGGCACTCGGTGCTGGTCGAACGGCACCGCGAAGTACGCGAGCTGGTACTGCGTTGGATCGGACGGCAAGCCGCATGAGGTTCCTGCTCGTGGTCCCGCCGCTCACCGGCCACGTCACCCCCTTGCGGGCAGTGGCGACGGCGTTGCGCGCGGACGGCCATGAGGTCGCCTGGTGCGGTCCCGAGCCGACCACTTCGGAGCTCGTCGGTTCGGGCCCGGTCTATCCGGCCGGCGACGCGCGTCCGTTCGATGTCGATCTGCGCCCGGCCAACCTCCGTGGGTTCGCCGCGCTGAAGTACCTCTGGGAGACCTACCTGATCCCGCTGGCCCACGAGATGGTCCCGGGCGTCCGCGCCGCAGTCGACAAGTTCGCTCCACATGTGGTGGTTGCCGACCAGCAAGCCTTCGCGGGTGCAGTGGTGGCGGCCGGCCTGGGGTTGCCGTGGGCAACTTCCGCGTCGACCTCGACCGAACTCGCGGAACCCGCGTTCCCCAAGATCGATGCCTGGATCACCGAACTCCTCCACGAGCTGTGCCGACAGAACGACGTACCGGCGCTCGACCTGAGGTTCTCACCGCATCTCATCCTCGCCTTCACCACTCAGGAACTCGCCGGACCACCGTCGCCAAACCTCACAGTCCAGTACGTCGGTACGCCGATGGCCGAGCCGCCCAAGGTCGACTTCCCCTGGGACCGGCTCGACGATCGACCACTAGTCGTGATCACCCTCGGTACGGCGAATGCCGAGGCCGGACGGCGATTCCTCGCCGAAGGCGTCGCCGCGCTGGCCTCGATGCCCGAGGTCCAAGGCGTCGTCGCCGGACACCTGCCGCACGCCGACGTCGTCGTGGTCGAACGGATCCCGCAGGTCGAACTCCTGCAGCGGGCCGCGGTCGTGGTCTGTCACGGCGGTCAGAACACCGTCAGCGAGAGCCTGCACGCCGGCGTACCGCTGGTGGTCGCACCGATCCGCGACGACCAGTCGATGCTCGCCCAGCAAGTCGTCACCGCGGGCGCGGGGGTCCGCGTCCGGTTCGACCGCGCCGGCGCCGACGACCTGCGTGAAGCGATCACATCGGTGCTCACCCGTCCCCAGTACGCCCGCAACGCGGCCCGGATCCAGCAGTCGTACCTGGCTGCCGGCGGTGCCGCCCAAGCCGCCCAGCTCTTGGCACAGGAAGGACAACCATGCAACCCGATGTCGAGATGAGCCGCATCGAACGGCTCATGTGGGACGTGTACGAACACGTCCGCAGCAACGGCGGTCGGCTCTACGAAGGTGGAGCCAGCGTCGAGGAGGCGACGTACCTGCAAGAGGTCACCGTCCGGACCGGAGCGCTGCGGATCGCCGAGGTCGGGTTCAATGTCGGCTTCTCCAGCATCGCCTTCCTGGAGAGTTCACCCGACGTCACCGTGGTCTCCTTCGAGCTGGACCAGCGGCATGCGGTCGTGCTCGCCAAGGAGTACGTCGACCAGAACTACCCCGGCCGGCACGAGTTGATCATCGGCAACTCGCTCACCACCCTTCCGGCGTACGAGGCCGGAAAGTTCGACCTGGTCTTCGTCGACGGCGGCCATGAGTACGAGGTCGCCACCGCCGATATCCGCAACGCCGCCCGGCTCGCCAAACCCGACGGTCTGGTCGTCGTCGACGATCTCGTCCCCTGGTATCCGTGGGGCGTCGGCCCCACGCAGGCCTGGGACGAGGCCGTCGCCGACGGCCTGATCGAGCCGCTCGAGCTGTTGGTCGACGGCAAACCCGTCGATCTCATCGCCGAACCAGGTGACCGTGCCTGGGCTCTCGGCCGATTCCGCGCAATGTAGCTAGTTGTCCCGCCCCCGCTGGAGCAAGGGAGTTCGAAGTGAGGAAACGTCTGCTCGCACTGACCGGAGCGCTGGTGTTCGCACTGGCACCGGTCGTCGCACCACCCGCCGTCGCAAGCCAGACCGCGGCGACCGCCTGGACCCCGCAACCGGAACCCGAAACCTACGGCCGCAGTACGCCGGTCACCGCGACCGTCACGATGGATGACGGCGTCGCCATCTCCGTCCAGATCGTCTACCCGACCAACCCCGCCACCGGACAGCGTGCACCAGGGACCTTCCCGGTGCTGGTGAGCCAGAACCCGTACGGCACCCAACTGATGGACCCGACCACGGCAGGTGACTACTTCGTCAAGCGTGGCTACATCTACGTCGTCTCCGCCGTCCGTGGCACCGGAACCTCCGGTGGCCAGCTGGACTGGTTCGGCGAGCGGCAGGGTAAGGACGGTGCTGTCCTGGTGAACTGGGCCGCCCGCACCCTGGACGGCTCGGCCGGTACCGTCGGCCTGGACGGCTGCTCCTACCTCGGCGTGAACCAGTGGTACACCGCCGCGGCCGTCGGCCCGAACTCCGCACTGAAGGCGATAGCGCCGTTCTGCACGGACTCGTCGTCCTACGAAGACCTCGCGGCGGCCGGCGGTATCCCGTCCCAGTTCGTCCCGCAGGTCGCCACGGTCATCCCGCGTGGCCCGCAGTCCAACGCGCAGAACGAGCCGATCCAGCAGACGGTCAACGACCTGAAGACCGGTGGACCGCGCTCCTACAACAACGACTACTGGAACAGCCTCAGCATCGAGCAGTTGATGCCGAAGATCGTTGCCAACGGCATCCCCGCACTGTCGGAGTCCGGCTGGAACGATCTCTTCCCGGCGGGCAACATCGGTGCTTACGTCGCCGGCCAGAACGCCTACTACGGCCGGCCGCTGACCGCGCCGATCAAGGCCGGGCAGCCGGTCACCGGCCGGTACCAGGCGATCGTCGGCCCGTGGACCCACGGTGCGAACGTGTCGGGCGACGTACTGGCCAACATCCGCAAGGAATGGTTCGACACCTGGCTCAAGGGCAAGCCGACCGGCATGGCCGACACGACCACGCCGCTGCACCTCTTCCAGAACCAGCAAGCCAAGTGGGTCGACTCCGCTGCGTGGCCCCCGTCCCTGCGCACCGAGTCGTACTACCTGAACACCGGCGGGACCCTGACCGCGAACCAGCCCACCGTGGCCGGCGCTGACACCATCTACTGGTCGGCCCCCTGGTTCCCGGCGACCTACAACAGCCCCGCCTTCACCGAACCGAAGGTGCTCGACGGTCCGATCAACGTGACGACGTACCTCAAATCCACCACGAAGGACGCGCAGGTGACCGCGACGGTCAACCTGGTCAACCCGTACGGCTTCGCGACAAAGCTTGCCGACGGCACCCAACTGGCCAGCCTCCGCCAGCTCGACACCAGCAAGAGCTGGTACGGCGACGGCAACGCCCTGATCAAAGCCAGTCACCCGTTCACCCAGGCCAGCCAGCAGTTCCTGACCCCGACCGAGACCGTGAAGGTCGACATCTCGGTCCTGCCGAACTTCACCCTGATCCCGGCCGGCTACCGGCTGCAGGTCGTCCTGTCCAGCCAGACGCCGTCGAACTTCCACATCCCGATGGCGCCTACCCCGCAGCAGCAGGCCAACCTGAACTACGGCCAGTTCGCCATCAGCCGCTCCCCCGGAGCCGCATCCTCCGTCACCCTGCCACTCACCTCACCCAGCCAGTTCGGCACGAGCCCCATCGTCTGGGGCCCGTCCTCCTGACCTGAAACCCGGCCGCTCCGACCTGCACCTGCAGGTCGGAGCGGTTCGTCATTCCGGTACGTCGATCTCCGCGCGCCACTCCTGGTGGAGCGTCGACAGGCGGGCGGCGATCTCCGGTTCGGAGTCGAGCAGGTTACGCTGCTCGGAGACATCGTCGGCAAGGTTCGCGAGGAACAGGCCCTTGCCCATCGGTGCGTGCTCGTAGGCCTGCAGGTGCCGAGCCTCCTCGGTGTCGTCGACCCAGCTCAGCTTCCAGTCGGAGTCGCGGACTGCCCATTGGAACCCGCAATCCCAATGCAACGCCGAGTGCCCCGGCCCGGCTCCGCGCAGCGCAGACAGAGCGTCGATGCCGTCGGTGATGCCCGGTACGGCGCCAGCCGCGGCCGTGAGCGTCGGTACCAAGTCCAAGGTGCTGAGCAGGCTGGCGCAGGTCTGCCCGGCCGGGAGAACGTCGGGCCACCGCCACAGCATGGGGATCCGGATGCCGCCCTCCCACAGCGTGTACTTGGTACCGCGCAAGGGAGTGTTGTCACCGAAGTTGCAGGTCGAGCCACCGTTGTCGGTGACGTAGACGACGATCGTGTTCCCGGCATCCTCGCCGTTGTCGATCGTGGCGAGCAGCTTCCCGATCTCCGCATCCATGAGTTCCAGTTGCGCGAGGTAATACTCGCGGCCGTGCGGAAGGTTCGGCACGATCGCGTCGTCGTACCAGTCGCCGAAGGTCTGTCCGGTGTCAGGAGTCCAGTCGGTGAACTTCGGCAGGTTCCTGGCCTCGAGCTCCTCGTCCGGCAACTGCCAGCAGAAGTTGTGCACCGCGTTGAACGCCACCATGCAGAAGTACGGCCGTTCCGCCTCCTCGTTGATAAAGGCGGCAGCCCGGCGACCGATCTCGGCGGTGAGGAAGCCCTCATGCTCGACCGGCTCGTCACCCGACAACAGCGGCTGGACTGCCATGTGGACCGCCGCCGGATCGCCGTACTCGGCCTGTGCCTCCTGTGAGTGGTGCAGGTAGTTCAGCCGGCCGAAGGACTGACCGGCCAGTCCGTAGAGCGTCGTCTCGAACCCATGATGTGGCGGACAGGCCCGGTCCCCGATGTCCTCACCGCCGTAGTGCACCTTGCCGAAGTACCCGGTCCGATACCCCTCGTCCTTCAGCCGCTCGGCCAGCGACGGTACGTCGTCCGGCGGGAACGACGACGACTCGAACCACTCGGCTCCCCACCGCTGTTGGTACCGCCCCGAGATGATCGCGGCGCGCGAGGGGCTGCAGATCGGCGCCGTCACGTAGGCGTCCGTGCAACTCACCCCCTCGGCCGCGAGCCGATCGAGGGCCGGAGTCCTCACCTCGGGATGCAGGCCCAGCGTCGAGCGGTCCGCATAGCCGTGATCGTCGGAGACGATGAGCAGAATGTTGGGTTTCGGCAAGGTCGTCCACCTCCACCCAAGACCCTACCTACCGCGCGTCGCCGGTCGGGCCCGACGCGTAGGGTCACGGACGGAGACCGTACCGTAGGGGTGTGAGCACTTTGGGGCGGCTGGATGCTGCGCAGCGGCGGCATCGGCGGCTCGGGTTCCCGCTCGCCGTGGTGTACAAGTTCTTCGACGACCAGGGCAGCTACCTCGCCGTCATCATCACCTACTACGCGTTCGCCGCGATCTTCCCGCTGCTGCTGATCTCCTCGTCCGTGCTCGGGTTCGTCCTCCAGGGCAACGAAGAGCTGCAGAAGGCCGTCCTGCAGTCGGCGCTCAAGGAGTTCCCGATCGTCGGCACCCAGCTGGCGACCCCGCAGGGACTGCAAGGCAGTACGCCGGCCGTGATCGTCGGCACGATCACCGCCCTGTACGGCATCATCGGGCTCGGCCAGGCGGTGCAGAACGCGGTCAACGTCACCTGGGGCACGCCCCGCAACGGGCGGCCCAATCCGTTCCGGGGTCGGTTGCGGTCCGGGGCGCTGCTGTCGCTAGCCGGTCTCACCGTGCTCAGCTTCGCCACGTTGACCGTCCTCGCCGGTAGCCAGGCCTCGCTGGCCGGGATCGTCACCGACAAGCTGGCGTGGCTGGTCTCGATCGGCTCGATCCTGGTGCTCACCGCGATGCTGACCCTGTGCCTGCGCCCGGCGACCAGGCCACGGCCCGCCTTCCGGCAGATCGTCCCGGGGGCCTTCTTCACCGCGGTCGGCTGGCACCTGCTCGAGCGGCTGGGTGGCGTCTACGTCACCGACGTACTGGCCAAGGCCAGCGCGGTGAACAGCGTCTTCGCGCTGACCCTCGGACTGATCGGGCTCATCTACGCCGCGGCCGTGATCGCCGTGATCGGCGCCGAGCTCAACTCGGTGATCGCCCACCAGCTCTACCCGCGGTCACTGCTGGCCCTCTTCAACGACTCGGTCGCCGACCTGACTCCTGCCGACCATCGCGCCTACGCCATGTACGCCAAGGCCCAGCGCCACAAGGCCGCCGAAACCATCGAAGTCACCTTCGACACCCCGCGCACCAAACGCTCCCGCCGCCCCCTGCGCAAACGCTAGCCAACTGACCGCTCGCGCCACCACTGGTGGCACGAGACACCTTGTGTTGGCTGGAGACCTGTGGCTTGAGGTCTCCAGCCCCGACTTCCTGTCTCCGGCCACAAGTGGTGGCAGGAGACCACGGCGCTGGGAGTCTGCCCGCCCGCTGGCTACTGAGCGGCCGGGGTGCGGGAGGCGAGTTCGGCGAGCTGCGCGAGGCGGTGGGCGCGCGCGGACTCGGCTGGAGTGAAGGGCTCGCCGGGGCGAGTGAAGGCGAACATGCCGGCCCAGGGCGACGGGATCTTCAGGAGTGTTCCATCCGCCGGCAGCGGCCCGGCGAGCAGGACACGATCGGTCACCAGCTGCGCACCGAGGAGTTCGGCGACCGCGTGCGGCAGCTCTGTCGGGTCGCCGACCACTCGCGCGGCCAAGCTCAGCGCCTTGGTCTGCCCATCCATCAGCGCGAGAGCTGTCGTCGACCAGACCTGGACGTCATACCCGCCCGCCTCCTCGACCGCGGCCGTCAGCGCACCCGACCGGACCGAGTCGGGCGCCGACACCACTAGCTCGTCCCGGACGCCATCCTCAACCGTGTGAACGTGCAGGCCGAGGATGTTCGCGTCCACCGCGGCCAACTGATGGGTCACGCGCTCGAGCGACCCCACCTTGTCCGGCACGGTCACCCGAATCCGCCACAAGCCATCAACGCCGCTGGTCGCCCGCACCTGCGGCGCATGCAGCCAGCTCCGCAGGAACCGCATCGCCGAAGGCTCCACCACCCAGATCACCAGCACTGTCGTCGTGACTACGAGCACAGCGACAGCCACGATGTACGGCGGATGCAGCGCCAGCACGGCCGCATGCAACGCGAACTCCACCGGGAACACGGCCAGCAGCTTGGCCACCGTCAACCGCAACCGCCGCGGATGCGGCAGCCGCCCGCACACCTCACACGCTTCCCCACCCACGAGCGCCGTACGCAACGATTCCATGCCGCCAGGATCACCCGCGCACGTTGCCCGCCGATTGCCGAACTGTGTCGCCGATGTGAGGACTGCGGCCCACAACGTCCGAACGATCGGAGGGCCGGCGTGCGCCCCTTCGGACGTTAAGGGCGACGCCGCGCTAACGTCCGAACGATCGGAGGGCGGGCGTGCGCCCCTTCGGACGTTAAGGGCGACACCGCGCTAACGTCCGAACGATCGGAGGGCCGGCGTGCGCCCCTTCGGACGTTAAGGGCGACACCGCGCTAACGTCCGAACGATCGGAGGGCCGGCGTGCGCCCCTTCGGACGTTAAGGGCGACACC
>NZ_JBHVWY010000025.1:17055-17309 GCF_042882005.1 Kribbella sp. NPDC058245 | reverse complement strand
CACCGCGCTAACGTCCGAACGATCGGAGGGCGGGCGTGCGGCCCTTCGGACGTTAGGCGGAATCATCGGGGCGCGGCACAGAGCCGCCGCGGGGAGCCGCGGGGGCGCGATGCCACGGACAGCCTGGCGACATTTGAGGGGATCTCCGGTCAATGTGCTCCCGCCACCCGACCTTGAGCACGGCTCAACCACTCCGACCAGCGTCACGTGGTCGAGGGGTGCACAAAGTGACCCCGCCACCCGACCTTGAGCAC
>NZ_JBHVWY010000025.1:0-16955 GCF_042882005.1 Kribbella sp. NPDC058245 | reverse complement strand
TCAACCACTCCGACCAGCGTCACGTGGTCGAGGGGTGCACAAAGTGACCCCGCCACCCGACCTTGAGCACGGCTCAACCACTCCGACCGGCCTCACCTGGTCGAGGGGTGCACAAAGTGACCCCGCCACCCGACCTTGAGCACGGCTCAACCACTCCGACCGGCCTCACCTGGTCGAGGGGTGCACAAAGTGACCCCGCCACCCGACCTTGAGCACGGCTCAACCACTTCGACCGGCCTCACCTGGTCGAGGGGTGCACAAAGTGACCCCGCCACCCGACCTTGAGCACGGCTCAACCACTTCGACCGGCGCCGCGTGGTTGAGGGGTGCACAAGGTGGCTTACGGGGTTGGGGGGCGGTCCGGCGATCGTGGGTTCGTGGGGTGGGAGTGCGTGCGGTGGACGGGTGCGGTTGTCGGTGAGTTTTTCGTCGCCTGGACCCGCAAAACTCACCGATAGCGCAAGCTCCGGGCATCACGTACCTCAGCCACAGCCCGGAAGCCCAGGCAACGTGTACCTCGGTCGCCGACCTCGCCATCCCCCTCAGCCATCTGCTTGGCGCGCGCGAAGCTTTCAGTCGACCGCCGGAGGCGGTCGAGGTCGCGCGGCGGGCCAGGTGAGCGACTCGGCCGGCCACGTCGCGCTGTGGCTGAGGTTGGCGTCGGCCGATCAAAAGACGGGTGGCTAGGCGATGCGGTGGGCTGAGGGGGATGGTCCGGTCGGCGACCGCGGTACACGTTGCCTAGGGCTGACGGGCTCTGGTTGCGGTCGGAAAAGAAGCCTCGCGGGTTCACCGTTGCTGGCGGGCTGGCTGGCCGGCCGGCGGGTTGTGGTTGCGGTCCGGGAACGACGCCGGCGGGTTCTCAGTTGCGTGGGTGACGGGCTTGGGGGCGCGAAAATAGGGCGCTTCGGTGATCGGGCTGTACAGACCGACTGTTAGTACGCGGACGGAGCGGGCGTGCTGCAGCGTGACAGAGGCGCCGAAAAGGGGCGGCTGGTAGGCGTATCAACAGTCGGTGTGTACGCAACCGGCAGATCCCACTCAGGCGCCGCAGCGGCCGCAGCCCCGGCAACGCCGGCGTCACCCACACATCGAGCAGGAGAGCCCAAATTTTGAGCGGAGCCGCCCCAGCAACTTGAGCAGAGATCCCCTCATTTCCGGACCTCGCCGGCCGCCACGCGGTAGGTGCCTTGGGCAACTAGCGGCGGAGGGCGGTGATGGCGAAGCGCTCGGTTCGTTGGTTGTGGCCGCCGGCTGAGGCGATGACGACGAGGGCCGGGTCGGAGGCTCCGCGGAAGGTGACTCGGCCGGTCCAGGGGCTGCGCTCGCCGCCGGCGGCGACGCAGCAGAGGGTGCCGAGGACGCCAGATGACGAGGCTTGGCGGACTTCGAGGCGGATGGCCTCGTCGACGCCGGTGATGCGGCCGCCGACGGTCAAGGGGGACGCGGCCTTGATGCCATAGCGGGGGGTGGTGACGGAGAGGTCGGAGTCGCGCGTGCCGACGACCTCCCAGGGGGCGTCGGTTCCTTGGCCTAGCTTGACCAGGTGGAGGACGGCCGCGGTGAACCTCCGGCCGGTACTGATCTGGTAGCCGACGCCGACGTAGGCCTCATCGCCGCGGACGCTGCGGGAGGTGACGAGCTTGATGTCCTTGAAACCGAGGAACCCCTGGGTGAACGACAACGCCGTCTGCCCCGCGTCGAGGTGCCACGGCTGATGGCCGCCGCTGCGGTACGACCGTTGCCACTCGGCCGCGCGGACCTCGGAGCTGAAGGGCCAGGCCGGTTGGTAGCGGAAGGTCCGCCGTACCGGCGTTGAGGGGGTCGGTGACAGCGGGGGCTTGGGGGGCAGGCTCGGTGTGGGCGCCGTGGTAGGCGTCGTCGTGGTCGGAGGCTGGGTGCTGGTGACCGTCGGGGTGGGGGTGCTCTGGGTCGCCGGTCCACTCGGGGTCGGTACGGCGTCAGGCTTCTCGCCGGAGCACCCGGCCAGGAGGATCACCACGGCTCCAGCGACGGCGAGCTTCTGCCACTGTGTCACCCGGTCTGCCATGGCGATCCTCCTTGATCGATGTCCTCTCCCCATACTGGCCGATCAAGGGTCACAACGCTGTACGACGTACCGGGTTGTTAGGTGCCGTCGATGAGGCGTACCGCCAGGTCGGGGTTGAACTGGCCGGCCGGGGTTCCGGGTGCCGTTCCGCAAGGACCATCAGAGACGCCGGGAGTCTTGATCCAGAGGAGCATTTCGGCGCCACCGCCGGTCTGTGCCGGTACGCCGAGTTTGCGGGTCGGCGGGTTGCACCAGCCGTCGCCATGACCTTTGCCGTTGCGGCTGGTGTCGATCACGAACGGCTTCGCCGTACCGAGGAAGCTGTTGAGTGAGTTGGCGTAGGTGACGGACTCGCTGGTGTAGTAGAAGTTCGACACGTTGACCGCGAAGCCCCGGATGTTGGCGATACCGGCTTGGCCCAGGCGGTAGGCGATCGTGGACGCGGCGGTCCAGCCGGGGTTGCCCGCGTCGAGGTAGGCGTAGGTGTTGGGAGACTTCTGCTGGAACATCTGCGTGGCGTAGAGCAGCATGCCGAGCCGCTCGTCCTTCTGCGCCTGCGTCAGACAGTCCATGCCGTTGAGCGCATCCGGCTCGATGATGACGACCGCGGGCTTGGAGCCGATCCCCGCGGCGAAGCTGGAGATCCAGGTCCGGTACGCCGCCGCTGTGCCGGCCCCACCACCAGAGTGGCCGGCGCAGATATCGCGGTTGGGGATGTTGTACGCGACCAGGACGGGCAGCTTGTCCTGACCGTCCGCCGCGCCGGTGTAGCTCGCGACCGTGGTACCGATGGTGCTGTCGTTGCCGAACCAGCGCGCGATCGGCTTGGACCCGATCGAACTCTGGATCCGCGCGGCCCGGGCGTCGCCCGCATTGTTCCGGGCCCACGCGGCGGGTAGGGAATCGGGGTTCACGTAGAACCCGCTGGTCAGACTGATGGGACTCGCTGCGGCTGCGGGTGTCGCGGGCAGCACGAACGCGGCCGTGAGGATGGCAGCTGTCAGCGTCTTGAGTACGAACATTCCGGCGCCCTCTCTGAGTGAAGGTCATCCGGCACGAACCGTGGCGTTGCCGGAATGCTGGACCACTCACGAACGCGCTGTCAATGCGTCGGCCTCTTCCCAACGGCCTCCGTGCGAGCTACTTTTCTGGAAGCGCTCCCAAGCTCCTATCAACCGCCCCGCTAGCTATCTGTTCAATTCCCATTCAATGTCTTGGAAGCGCTCCCAGTTCAGGGCACCAACCGTGGCGCCACTGGTGCAGTCTCAGTACGGTCCGAAGATCCATTGCGACGGCGACTCCTGGTCGTCGTCGCGCCAGAAGCCCGACCACAGCTCGCGGAACTCCTTGCGCGACAGCTGACCGTCGCCGTTCAGGTCGAGCTTCCCGAAGACCTCCTCGATGCCGTCGTCGGAACCCTTCCAGGCATAGACGACCTGCTTGTGCTCGGTCCGCGCCTCGAAGTCGGCCTCCTCGAGATACCCGTTGCTGTCGGCATCCATCGCCCCGAACACCCCGGCAACCTTGCGCCGCTGGAAATCAGTCGCCATCCGCCCGCCCCCTCACCGTTTCAAACGTCCACTTCGGTACGGCGGCTCGTACCCGGCGCCAACGCTGAGTAACCAGGGAGGCCGGTGCTACCCCGACTGAATGCTCGCCCTCACCGCTGTCGGTAGGCGTTGGCCGTGGTCTGGGTGACGGCCGTTCCGTCGGTGGCGGTCAGGGTTGTGCGCAACGACACTGTCTTCGCGGTGTGTGGCGTGGCGAACGTGGCGCGGTAGGTGCCGTTGCGGTCGGGACGGCCGAGCGACGCTGCGCGCCACGTCGTACCGCCGTCGGTGGAGAACTCGACCCGGATCGTGCTGACCGCACTCGATGGTGTGACCGGCAGGACCGTGACCGGCTTCCACGTCACCGCGTTCTGCAGGTCGACGTCCGGCGCATACCGCACGGTCGGCAGCGGACGTGATTCCTCGGAGCCTGCCGACGTGAAGGTCGCGGTGTAGTCGACCCGATCCGACAGCGGCGAGATCGACGGCCGTGTCATCGACGATTCGAACCGGTACGGCGCGCGCTCGGCCGGCTGACCGGGTACCTCGATCGAGCCGTAGGCCTCCGAACTCGCGACCAGCGCGCCGTCCCGGTAGAGCTTGCTGCCGCCGGTATCGACCGCCGTACCGCCGAAGTGTCCGTCCGCGTCGGAGTGGGCCATGAACGCGACAGCCATCAACTCCGCCGAGCGATAGACCCCCGCCCTGGCCGGCCCGGCCACCGCTGCGTTCCAGCGCTGGCAATACTTCTGCCCGGCTTGGTACGTCGCGCCGTACCAAGGCTCGTCGGCCTGCAGGTTGGCGACGACGTCCCCTCCCGCCATCTCCCACACCGGCTGGTTCCACGTTGCCGGGCCGGCCTCGAGGTGCTCAACAAGCACCCGCGGCGCGGTCAGCGACACCAGCGGGTACGACGGAGTGAACCCGCCGCGCATACCCATCGTGTGCACGTACAAGCTGGTGTCAGCGGCGTTGGCGTAGGTCTGCGAGATCTCGGCCAGGTCCCGGTCCTTGACCGTCCGCTGGAACCCGGTGGGGAACCTCCCCGGCACCAGATCGATCAGCCCGTACAGGTACGGCGTGTCCGTTGCGGAACCGTCTACACCCGGCCGGCCCACGCGTGAGCTGACCACCGTCGTGAACTCCTTGGCCGGCAGTGCAGGTCCACTACCTGCCGTGTAGACCGTGACATTCGGTCCAAGTGCTCCGAACTCACCCTGCATCTGACGCTGTCCGTCTGGCGAAGTCCAGTTGTACTGCGCCACCGTCATGATCGACCCGGCATCCGGCTGCGGAACCGTGGCTCGCAATGGGCGCGCAGCGCGTGCATCCAGTACGACGGCGGTGTCCTGCGTCAGCCGCACGACCGGCCGCATCAGGGCGTAGTACGAGTACGGCGCGCTGTCGCCGTGGAACTGATCGCCGCTGATCGTGTAGTCGTCCTTGGGCAGCCGCAGCCTGACGGTCCCACTCTCATCGGTGACCGACGTGGCCAGATCCTGCCCGGCCGCCCAGATATCGTTGCCGGCAGCAAACGGTTGACCGTCAGGTCCGAGGTTCTTGATGGTGAGATCGTAGGACTCCGCCTCCTTCTCCAGCCCGATCGGTAGCACGACCGAGACGCCGGTCGCCGACGCGGTCAACCGGCCGCTGTACCGGCCGTCCGGCCCGGAGTGATTCGTCGCCGAGGTGACAGACGCCGTCGCCGTACCACCGGCCGGGATCGTGAGGCTGCCCGGCGTGACTCCAAGAGCTCCGGCCGGAGCCGCCGTACCGTCCGGCCCAGTGAGCTCCGCTTGCAGAGTGAGCGTCACCGTCGCCGACCCGTAGTTGCGGAAGGCAACGTCCTTGGACATCGGCGCGTCATCGGTGTGCGGCCACTGCGCGAGACCGAACGACAGACCGCTCGGCTCCGGTACGACGTTCTGTCCGATCGCCCGGCCGACGTCGACCCGGCCCGCCCCTTGGTCGAAGACGCTCTGGCCCGCGACCGAATGGGCCGACGCCATCAAGGCGGACTTCAACTCGGCCGCCTTCCAGTCCGGGTGTTGCTGAGCGAGGATCGCGGCTGAACCGGCCACATGCGGCGTGGCCATCGACGTACCGGACAAACGCAGGTAGTCATCGCCGACCGGGTCACCGATGACGGCGTCCTTCGACCGGGCGGCAACGATGTCGACGCCAGGTGCGGTGATGTCCGGCTTGAGCGCGCCGTCCCCGATCCGCGGGCCGCGGCTGCTGTCCCCGGCGATACCGTCCTGCTTGTCGACCGATCCGACCGTCAGCGCCGCGTCCGCGCTACCGGGCGATTCGATCGTTCCGGCCTTCGGACCACTGTTGCCAGCGGCAACCACAAACAGTGCACCGGTCGATGCGGTGAGGGCATTGACAGCCTCCTCCAACGGATCGACGTCAGGAGTGTCCGGACCGCCGAGGCTCAGGTTGATGACCTGCGCCTTGACCTCGGTCGCCGCCCACTGCATGCCGGCCAGGATCGAGGACTCCTGGCAGCCCCAGACCGCACAGACCTTCCCGTCGTACAACCGGGCGCCCGAAGCGACGCCGTGGTACTTGCCGTCGGAGGCTGCTGCAGTCCCCGCGATGATCGAGGCGACGTGCGTACCGTGCCCGACCGGGTCACCCGTGCTGTCGTCGACGAAGTTCTGTGACCCGACCACCTGACCGGCCAGATCCGGATGCGTGGTGTCGATCCCGGTGTCCAGTACGGCGACCTTCACGCCGGCTCCGTCGAACCCAGCCGCCCATGCCTTCGGCGCACCGATCTGCGGCACCGACTGGTCCAGAGTCACCGCCCGCTTGCCATCCAGCCAGACCTTGTCCACCCCACCGGCCAACCGCGCGCCGGACGGCCGAAGGCCGGCCAGGAACGTACCCGCCGAAGCCTTGCTGACCGTCCCGGCCGTGATCCCCGCCGGGAGTTGCCGCGCCCCGGCCAGCCCCGCTACGGCGCGGGACTGCTGAGCCGGACGCGTAAGCAGGACTGGGATCGACGCGCTGTGCGCATCGTCGTACCCGGCCGCGATCAGTCCGGTGATGTCGAACAACCGCGGGTCCAGCCGACCGGCGTCAACCAGCGGCTGCGCATCAGCCGGTACGACGCTCAGCCGTCCGTGCACGCGCTTCGTGCTGAACGCGACGTTGCGCCGACCCGGCCCGGCCTTGAGCGCCGGGTTGTGTCCATCCGCCAGCACCACCTGATCACCCGTGATCAACGTGACCACGTGTGTCTCGGTGCCAGGCAAGGGCTTGCGATCCGCCGCCTCCGCGGTACCAAGGCCCCACGGAACGGCCAGCGCGCTGACCAGTACAACCAGTCCGGCACGACGCAGCCTCGTCATTTGCGCACCCCGAGCCAGACGCTCGACGTACTGGTCAGACCGTTGGAGCCGGGGATACGCACCGGCTCTCCGGCCGCGTTCAGGAACTGAGTCTCCAGGCGGACCTTCCGGGAATCCATGGAGTTGTTCCAGTCCAGCCAGGCCTGCACGTAGGTCAGCCCGTCGACGGCCTTGCTGGAGAACCACGGCGACGTGTGCGCAGCGTCGTAGACGATGCGTTGCCGGGTGCGCTGCACGGTGGCGGGGACCTTGACCCACGTGGACGAGGCGACCTTGCCGTGGGTCAGATTGAGCTGGGCGCCCTCGTCCGGCCGGAAGCTGTCGTCGTACCGCATCGGCCCCACATCCGCGAAGAAGGGCTCCAAGCGGAATCCCGTGTCGCTCGGCGTCGTTTCGGCCGGGCCCTTCGGACGGCCGGAGCACCCGGTCAGCCGATCGTCCCCAGGTGGGACTCCGTTGCCGCCATCGCCGTGTCCGATCATCGCCAAGGTCCAATCCTCGTCGCCCCAGCCGGTCCTGATCTTCGAGGCGTGCAGGATCTTCTGCATGGTGCCGTTCCAGAACCAGCAGCGCTTCAGGACAGCGTCGATCTCGGCCTGCGACAGCGGGCCCAGGTCGATGTCGATGTCGATGTCGGCCGACTGTGACGGGGTGGCCGCTGGTTTCACGTCCTGGTCGCCGGACCGCAGTGCGGGCGGGACGAGCAGGGCCGCGGTCACGATCGCCGCGACCGCGCCGGCCGCGATGGCGGGAACCAGCCAGCCTGTACGTCGCCGTACTGGCTGGTGTTCGGACAGGATCCGCCGCAGGACCCGCTCGGGGTCGGGCAGGGTGCGTTCCGCGGGTGGTTGCCTGGTCATGACAGGCCCTCCAAAATCTGAAGATCGAGTCGGCCGGCCAAGCGGCGGCGCGCACGGGCGAGCCGGGACTTGACCGTGCCTTCGGGGATACCGAGGACCACGCCGGCTTCGGCCATCGAGCAGCCGGACCAGGCGACGAGTTCGATCACGTCACGCTGGGCGGCCGGGATGGTGGCCAGGACCGCGCGGAGTTCACGCATCGCGCGTTCGGAGTCGACGTTCGCTGCGGCAGCTGCGGAATGATCCGGTACGGCGTCGCCGCGGACCGCGGTCCGGAGCCGGTCCCGCAACGCGCGTAACCGGCGCATCGACCGGATCAGGTTCGTGCACTCGTAGGTGGCGATCCGGAGAATCACCGGTCGGGCGCTGTCCAGAGTCAATTCGTCGAGCCGATCCTCGGCGGCCCGCCGCCACAGCGCCGTGAAGGTCGCCTGCACGACGTCCTCCGCGCTCGACCACGAACTCGTCCGCCGGAATGCGAAGTTGTACACGGAGTCACGGTGGCGATGGAACAGCTCGCTCAGCGCCCCCTCGTCGTTGACTCTCAGTCGCGCCCACAGTTCGCGGTCCGGCGACGGCTCCGGGCCCGGGCTGTCGCTCACCGCCACCCCCAGCTTTGTCCTCATACCCGCCTGTGTCCGGCATCGCGCGGCCGGTTCCCCGGATTCTGCCTCCGGGTAACGGTCAAGACGTCGCGTTGTGGGCACCTGGGGCGTTAACCTCGCTCGGCGAGCAGGGCCGGGGGGACCATGGGGAGGCACGCGGTGGCGGGAAGCGCAAGGCCGGGACCGGACGGCGTCGCCGGGCTGACCGAGTTCGGGGCGCGGTTGCGGGAGTTGCGGGTCTGGTCCGGGGTGTCCTACCGCGAACTGCATCGGCGGATCGTCCGGAGCCGGACCGCGCGCGGTGTGTGCGAGATACCGGCGTACGACACGGTCTATCGGTGCCTGCAGCCTGGCCGGAGTCGGCTGGACGTCGAGCTGGTGGTCGACGTCGTACGGGCGTTGATCGGAGACGCTGATGAGCGGGTCGTACTCGCGTGGCGGCAGGCTTATCAACTGGTGTGCGGAGCCGCCTCGGATGCGGCCGTAGTGAACGTGACCGATCGACTTCCGGATGATCTGGAGGCCTTCACCGGGCGCGCGGACGCGTTGGCGCGGCTGCGGCCCTGGGTGAACGGTCAGCCGGAGCCGGTGCTGATCGCGGTCGACGGGATGCCAGGCGTCGGCAAGACCCGGCTGATCGTGCACCTGGCGCATCTGATGGATGGCGTCGACCAAGTGCTCGCGGTCAACCTGCGCGGCTTCGATCCGCGTCAGCCGGCCGACCCTGGCGCCGTACTCGAGGCTTTTCTGCGCGTGCTCGCCGTCCGCGGTGCCCCACCCAGCTCCCGTACGGCGAGGTTCGGCGAGGCGCTTGCGGGTAAGCGATCGGTGATCCTGCTCGACAACGCCGCGTCGGCTGAGCAGGTCTTGCCGCTGCTGCCCGGCGTACCCGGCAGCGTCGTACTGGTGACGAGTCGACGGCGACTCGAGCTGCCTGGTGCGGTGCGGTTGCAGCTCTGCGCCTTCACCCCGGCCGAATCCGACGAGTTGCTGCGGAAGGCGATCGGGTCTGCCCGCGTGAGTGCGGATCCGGCGACGGCCGAGCGCATCGCCGTACAAGTCGGGCAGTTACCGCTCGCGCTCGCCCTGGTCGCCGGCAGGATCGGTGCCACTCCATCTTGGAGTCTGTCCGACCACCTGGAGCGGCTGGTCGAGCGCGAACGGACATTGTGTCTGGACGATGCTGTCGAGATCGCTCTCGCGCAATCGGACGGCAGTCTTCCGGCTGCTCACCGCACCCTGCTCAGGATGTTGGCGCTCCACCCAGGCGCCGACTTCGACACCTCCGCCGCGGCTGTGCTGGCCGGCGCCGACGAGGCCGAGACTTCAGTCCTGTTGGGGGATCTGCTGGCCGGGAGTCTCTTGCAGCAGCGCTCCCCCGGCCGGTTCGAGATGCACGATCTGGTCCGGGTGTACGCCGCCAGACGTGGCAGCGACGAGGATCCCGCGAGTGCTCGTCGGGCCGCCTTCACCCGGCTGGCCGATCACTACCGGGCGATGGCTGCGACCGCGATGTCCGTCTACGCGCCGTACGAAGCGGATTGGCGTCCGCACGTGGAGCCGGGCACGGTTGTGCCGAAGGACCGCGAGGCAGCCTTGGCCTGGCTCGACGCCGAGCGGGTCAATCTGGTCGCCTGCGGGCTGAGCGCCGCCGAGCAGAACCTGTCCGATCACGCAGCCGATCTCTCGTCGATCCTCTATCGCTACCTCGACGATGCCGGTCACTACGCCGACGGCGAGGTGCTGCATGCAGCCGCCGCCCGCTCAGCGCCACGAGAGCGGCGCGGACGTGCGCTGAGCAGTCTGGGCGTCGTCTACTGGCGGCTCGGCCGCTTCGGCGAGGCGCGAGAGGTCTACGCCGAGGCACTCTCGCTCGCCTCCACCTGCGGTGACCACCGTGACCACATCCGCGCCCTGATCAATCTCGGTCTGGTGCTCGAGCGCGTCGGCGCCTACGAGGAGGCATACACGAACTACCTGCAGTCGATCGACATTGCGTCCGCGATCGACTCCGACGTGGCGACCGCGCACGCCCTGCACAACGTCGTCCACCTGGCCGAACGACTAGGCCGGTACGACGAGGCGTACGAACGCGTGCAGGAATGCCTCTCGATGCTGCGCGAGACCGGTGACCGGGTGACCGAGGGCCGCGCCCTGAACAGCCGGGCCGGGGTGAACCTGAGCCTCGGCCGTCACGACCAGGCTCGAGCCGACGCCGAACAGGCGATCGTGATCGCCCGCGAGACCGCGAACCGCACCGGCGAGGCGTACGCCCTCATCACCCTCGGCCGCGCCCTGTCGGCCCTCGGCGCTCTCGAACCGGCGCAAGCACGGTTGGAGCTCGCGCTGCGGATCGCCGGCGAGCTGGGCAACCGCGACGCCGAAGCGCTGGCCCTGAACGAGTCCGGCACCGTCGCCGGTACGGCGGGATCGGCCGCGGTCGCGCTGGACCGGCACCGGGCCGCGCTGGCGATCTCGACCGAGGTCGGCGACCCGTACGAACAGGCGCGCAGCCACCAAGGCTGCGCCCGCGCTCTCGTGCTGCTCGGTGACCCGCAGGCGGCCCAGTCCGAACTCCACCAGGCGCTGGAGATCTTCGACCGCCTGAAGACTCCCGAGGCGAACGCGGTGGCGACCCAATTGGCCGCGCTGTCCGCGTGATCGGCCCTGACCGGATTCGACCGGAAACCGAGACATCCCACTCCGGTCACGGTGAGCATGAGGCCGCTGTCCTTTACCGGACAGCGGCCGCCCAGTGACAAGGAGTCTGTTATGCGCATCCCCACCAGAGCGTTCGGTATCGCCGTGGCCTCGGCCGCGCTGCTGAGCGTCGGTCTCAGCCCCGCGATGGCCGAGGACGGTCACGTCTACGTGCACGCCGCCACCTACCCGTCCGGCGGTGACTCCGGCGGCTCGAGCTACGCCGACCTCGACTTCACCTCCGCACGGCAGGTCGTGTACAACAACTGGATCGTCAACGACACCTGCCCCGGTGACGGCTACAACGTCGAGGCTCGGGCCTACGCGCTGCTCAGCAACGGGACGTACGCCAAGGGCGACTGGCACGTGGACGACGGTGGATGCGACAGCGCCGACTGGGGGCCCTACTCCGGCAAGGAGCTGAACACCACCTCGAACATCGTCAAGGCCGGCATCCAGGTCTGTGTCATCCTCGAGAGCTCGCTGAAGTGCGAGGTCGAGTACCGCGACAACCCGCACACCTGAGCCGAACCCGAACCACTCCCGGCCGGGCCCCGCACATCGGGTCCCGGCCGGTTTCGTTTCCTGAGCATATGAAAAACCGGATACGCAGCTACAACCGCTGGATCTCTTAACTGTGGGGCATGACCTACAGCGAACCAGGACCGGGAATCACGGTCTACGGCTGCGAACCGGACGAGGCTGTCCTGTTCCGTGAGATGGCGGCCCGCTTCGGGGTCGTGGTGACGACCACTCCGGCCGCCGTCACCGAGGCCACCATCGATCTGGTATCGGGCCGATGCATCAGCGTCGGCCACAAGGCCCGGATCACGAACTCCACCCTGCTGGCACTCGGCCGCGCCGGCGTCAGCTACATCTCGACCCGCAGTATCGGCTACAACCATGTCGACGTGGACTACGCGGACACGATCGGCATCTCCGTCCAGAACGTCGCTTACTCCCCCGACAGCGTCGCCGACTACACGGTGATGCTGATGCTGATGGCCCTCCGCAACGCGAAGGCCACCATCCGCCGTACCGATCTGCACGACTACCGGCTGACCTCCGCTCGTGGCCGCGAACTGCGTGATCTCGTCGTCGGCGTGATCGGTACCGGCCGGATCGGCGCCGCGGTGATGGACCGGCTGCGCGGGTTCGGCTGCCAGGTCGTTGCCTACGACAACTGCCCGAAGACGTCGGCCGACTACGTGCCGCTCGACGAGCTGTTCCGCGTGAGCGACATCGTCACCCTGCACACACCGCTCACCGCGGAAACCCACCATCTCCTCGATCGCGAACGGATCGAGCAGCTCCGGTACGGCGCGTTCGTCGTGAACACCGGACGCGGTGCGCTGCTCGACACCGAGGCACTCGTACCGGCGCTGGAGAGCGGGCGACTGGGCGGCGCGGCCCTCGACGTACTGGAAGGCGAAGAAGGCATCTTCTACGCAGATCGGCGGGACAAGCCGATCGAGAGTCATCTGTTGCTGCGGTTGCAGAAGCTGCCGAACGTGATCGTCAGCCCGCACACCGCTTATTACACCGACCACGCCCTGAGCGACACGGTCGAGAACTCCATCATCAACTGTCTGAAGCACGAGTCGAGGAAGCGGGAATGGATATGAAGCTGGGCATTCTGTTCGGGGGCGCCGGCGAGGAGCACCCCGTCTCGGTGAAGTCGGCGCAGGAGGTTGCCAAGCACCTCGATCCGGCCAAGTACGACCCGATCTGGATCGGTATCACCGAGAGCGGTGCCTGGGAGCTCTGCGACGGCCCGTCCTTCGGCTCGGGCCGGCCGGCGATCCTGTCGCCGGACCGCAGCAAGCCGGGACTGCTCGTGCTGGATCAGGACCGCCACGAGACCATCCGGGTGGACGTCGTACTGCCTGTCCTGCATGGGAAGTACGGCGAGGACGGCGCGATCCAGGGGCTGCTCGAGCTCTCCGGACTCCCCTACGTCGGCTGCGACATCCAGAGCTCAGCCGTGTGCATGGACAAGTCCCTGGCCTACACCGTCGCGCGCAGCGCCGGGATCGCCGTACCGACCTTCTGGACCGAAGACACTCTTCCTGAACAACTCCCCAGTCCGGTCTTCGTGAAGCCTGCCCGCTCGGGATCGTCGTTCGGCGTCAGCAAGGTCACCAGCCCCGACGAACTGCCCGCCGCACTGGCCACCGCCCGCCAGTACGACGCCAAGGTGCTGATCGAGGCCGGTGTCGTCGGCAGCGAGATCGGCTGTGCCGTCCTGGGGAACGCCGGCGAGTTGACGACCGGCGAGCTCGACCACATCACGCTGACGCACGGATTCTTCCGGATCCACCAGGAGGACTCGCCCGAGGACGGTTCCGAGAACTCGACGCCCGTCGTACCCGCTCAGATCTCGGACGACGCCCGCAAGCTCGTCCAGGAGACCGCGATGGCGATCTACCGGGCGCTGGGCTGCCGTGGGCTGGCGCGGGTGGACATGTTCCTCACCGAGGACGGAACGGTCGTGCTCAACGAGGTCAACACCATGCCCGGCCTCACGTCGTACAGCCGGTATCCGCGGATGATGGCGGCGGCCGGACTGACGCTCGGCGACGTGATCGACCGGGCGGTGGCGCTCGCGCTGGAGGGACGATGAAGGCGGACTTCGGGTACCTGGACGAGTTCGTCTCGGGGATCCGGTGGGACGCCAAGTACGCGACCTGGGACAACTTCACCGGCCGGCCGGTCGACGGCTACTTCACCAACCGGATCGTCGGCACCAAAGCCTTGGCCGAAGCCCTGACCGACGGGCGGGAGGTCGCGGCCGCCCTCGGCTTCGGCCTGCTGATCTGGGACGCCTACCGACCGCAGAGTGCGGTGAATCGCTTCCAGCGCTGGGCAAACGAGCCAGAGGACAACCGCACGAAGTCGCGGCACTACCCGAACATCGACCGCACCGAGATGTTCGACCAGGGCTACGTGTCAGCTCGCTCGGGACACAGCCGTGGCAGCACAGTCGACCTGACGCTCTTCCACCTCGACACCGGCGAGCTGGCCCCGATGGGCGGCGATCATGACCTGATGGACTCGATCTCCCATCACGGAGCCGCCGGTATCAGTGCCACCGAGGCGCACAACCGGCGCCAGCTCGAGCGCGTCATGGAGGCGAGCGGCTTCCAGCGCTACGACTACGAATGGTGGCACTACACGCTGAAGAACGAGCCCTACCCGGACAGCTACTTCGACTTCCCGATCGCATGATCCGGATCGCCCGACCTGCCGACGCCGCAGCCATCAACGACCTGCTCGGCCAGCTGGGCTATCCCGACCAGGACACCGCCGCCCGGATCCACGACTGGCAAGCAGATCCGACCAGTACGGCGTACGTGGCCGATGCCGGTGGCAACATTCTCGGTGTGGTCGCCGTCCACGTGGGTCCGTACTTCGAGCGACCCGGATCGTGGGCTCGCATCGTGGCCCTGGTGGTCGCCGAGGAGGCTCGGGGCCAGGGCATTGGCAGTCAGTTGATGACCGCTGCCGAGGAGTTCGCGGCGGAGCACGGTTGTCTGCGGATCGAGCTGAGCAGCTCAGATCGTCGTACGGAGGCTCATGTCTTCTACGAGCGCCGCGGTTACGTCAATCAGAGCGGGCGGTCGTCGTGGTTCCGGCGCGAGGCAGCTCCACAGTGACGCGGAGGCCGCCGTCGGGGCGGGCCATCAGGCTGAGGGTCCCGTTGTGGACCTGGGTGATCCGCTTGACGATGGCCAGGCCGAGGCCGACGCCGCCGTGATCGCTACGGATGCGTTCGTTCCCCCGCTGGAACGGTTCGGTGAGCGTCGCGAGCAGCTCCGGGCTGATCTGTTCGCCGGTGTTCTCGACCGTCAGAAGGACCGCCTGCGGCCACTCGGCGACCTCGATCTGCACGATGCCGCCCTCGGAGAGGTTGTGCACGATCGCGTTGTGCACAAGGTTCGTGGTCAGCTGCAGCAAGAGAGCACGCGATCCGCTGGTGCAGGCCAGGTCACCGGAGGTCTCCAGGAGGACATCGTGCTCTTCGGCGAGCGGCAGCAGGGTCTCGGCGGCCTCCTCGGCGATCAGGGACAGGTCGACGACCTCCGGCGTGAAGGAACCCTGCTCGGTCCGGCTGAGCAAGAGCAGCGCCTCGGTGAGATCGATCGCCCGGGCGTTGACAGCATGCAGGCGGTCGACGAGCTCGTCGGTCGGGCGATCCGGATCCTTGCGCGCCACGTCCAGCATGGCCTGCGTGATCGCCAGCGGAGTCCGCAGTTCATGGGAGGCGTTCGCAGCGAACCTGCGTTGCTCGGCGACGTGCGCTTCGAGCTGCGCGAGCATCGCGTCGAAGCTGTCGGCCAGCTCGCGGAACTCGTCGCTGCGGCCGGGCATCTCGACGCGATGGGACAACGATCCGGTCGTGGCGAGCCGGGTGGCCTGCGTGATCAGCGCCACCGGCGCCAGCATCCGCCCGGCCAGGATCCAGCCACCGACGAGCCCGAAGATCAGCAGGAGCACCAGCGTCACGCAGGCGGCCGGCAGGAACCGTCGCACGATGCCCTCGTAGTAGGGATACCGCACGGTGATCACGACACCGTCCGGTGCGGTCAGCCGGAACGCCAGCGCGATGGCCGCGATCAGCAGGATGCCGGCCACCATCACGAGGCCGGCATAACTGAGGGTGAGTTTCCAGCGGACACTCAGCCCGGGTGCCCTACTCATCCTCGGTGCCGATGCGATAGCCGACGCCAGGCACGGTGGTGATCAACCACGGCTCCCCGAGCCGCTTGCGCAGCGTGGAGACCGTGATCCGGACGGCGTTGGTGAACGGGTCGGCGTTCTGGTCCCACGCCTTGGCCAGCAACTCCTCGGCGCTGATCACGCCACCGCCGGCCGCGACCAGCACCTCCAGTACGGCGAACTGCTTGCGCGTGAGAGCGACGTACCGGCCGTCCCGGTAGACCTCGCGGCGGAACGGATCCAGCTTCAGCCCGGCGATCTCCCAGACCGGCGGCCGGTTGTGCACCCGCCGCCGGTCGAGCGCCCGGAGCCGGAGGACGAGCTCCTGTAACGCGAACGGCTTGGTCAGATAGTCGTCCGCGCCGAGCTCGAACCCGGACGCCTTGTCCGTCAGCCGGTCGGCCGCGGTCAGCATCAATATCGGCATTCCGCTGCCGGAGGCAACGATGCTGGCCGCGACCTCGTCACCCGAGGGCCCCGGGATGTCCCGATCCAGTACGGCGATGTCGTAGGTGTGCAGGCTCAGTAGCTCGAGCGCGGTATCACCGTCACCGGCGATGTCGGCCGCGATCGCCTCCAGCCGCAGCCCGTCCCGAATGGCCTCGGCCATGTCCGGCTCGTCTTCCACGATCAGCACCCGCATACCCCGATGCTACGAGGCGAGGGGTATCGCGGACGTATCCATCTGTCAGGAGGCGTACACCTCGTACTCGGAGAGCTGAGCGGCCGGCCAGCCGGTGTTGGCGGTGAAGGTCAGCCGGACCCAGCGGGTGTTGACGACGTTCGGCAGCGTGATGGTAGCCGTGTTGCCGGAGCCAGGGTCGAAGGTGCGGCTGGCGGCACCGGCGAGCTGGCTGTACGACGTGTTGTTGGTGCTGCCGAGTACCTCGATGGTCTGGTTGCGCGAACCCCAGGTCGGCGGGAGTTTGAGTGCCAGCCGCTTCACGTTCTGGTTGCTGCCGAGGTCGACGGTCAGCGACTGCGGCCAGGCGTTGTTCGCGCTCTCCCAGTAGCTGCCGGAGTTCCCGTCGACGCTGTTGCTCGCGACGTAGGTCTGGTTCACGGTGGTCGCCGTGACCGGGTGTCCGGCCGCAAGGTTGCCGGTCGGCGGG